>NZ_QWVT01000009.1 GCF_003570705.1 Mesobacillus zeae | reverse complement strand
CATGAGTATAGAGGGAGTAGATGGTCAGTTTCTTTATTATCAAGAAGAATCTGGCTTATTCCGAATTGATAAGAATAATGGTCAAAAGAAAAGGCTGATAATTCCTTCTACAATAATCGTTGTAATAGAAGACGATTATATCTATTACATTAAAGATGATAAGCAGGGTTATTTATATAAAGCTACAAAAGATGGGCAAAATAAAATGATACTTCTTTAAAAAAATGTACACAACATAAATATACACGGGGACTGGATTTACTACCAGTTGAGCGATTATAGCACCATCTATCGTGTGAAAACCAACGGGACGGAGGATATGTTGTTTCAAAAGTAAATATGAATCACTCGGGATTCTGACCCTCGATATAAGTGTAATTTGATTCCTCCCATGACAGTGGTTGATTCAATTAAAAATGCTTCACACATAAAACATTCGGCATAGAGTTTAAAAATGTCGGAGGGAACCTTATACTTTTGACTCCTTTGGGTATATATGTTCACTTTATTAAGAGACATTTAGGAACTAACTAAATTTTGATTGTGGGTTTTACTACCGTAATGATCATTGAACTTAAACAATTAGTTCAATAGAAACACTGGAAAAATAATGGACAGTGAGACCAAAATGCGACATTAGAACAAAAGGAGAGTGAATAATGTACTTTTATTCACCCTCATAGACTATTAACGTTTGATTGGTCGTTCTAAGGATAAAATTTCATCCTCAATAGATGATACTTGCTGTTCAACGACTATCTTAGCATCTGTAATTGCTGCGTTATAAAAGTGGGGTGCAATGGACTCTTTAATAAAGTCCAATACCCTTTCCGCCGCAAACTCTGATAGTTCTTCATCTCGTTCGTTGGAAAAGAAATATTGGATATCATGAATCATTTTTTCTTGTTGGTCTTTAGATATTTTGATAAACAAAAGAATACACTCCTTCAGAATTTATAAGGTTAACTATAAGAAATATAGGGAATTAAAAAAAGACTATAATATTAAAAATATTTATGTACAAGAACTGATTTATGGTAATGGTAAATCCCAGTCCGACTAAAAATGTTAACAAAAAGACCCCAATGGAGTCTTTTCTTTTGCCTTTAATAACGGGCATCCAACAACCAAAACTCCGTGCCTTGAGCAAGAATATATTTATTTAACCACTCTTGAAATCCATAGCCAAACCTTTTGTTGCCATCGGCAAGGCATAAGTAATCTTCGTTCTTTTTAGTATTCCATGGGTTACCTAAATATAAATAATGATAAAGACTTTTTATTACCCATTATTACAGGGGGGGAATATTTAAATCAGAATGATAAAACGTGTTGCCTATTTCATTACAAATGCATCATGTTGTTTGAGATGGATATCACGCCGGTATATTTATGGAGGAGTTACAGCAATTAGCTAATAATTGTCATGATATGCTCCCTTAAAGCAAATGATTGGTTTATTAACTAAGGAGTTGTTTTGTTGTACTAACAAGACGGTTTAGTTTAACATGGGAAAGTTTAGTTTTTGATTATGGGGTTGTAAAATTAGGTATAAATGAATTGGTGGTGAAGATAGATTGGAACCTAAATGGCTAGAATGGGCGAAACAACTTCAATCCATTGCTCAGGTAGGATTAACTTATTCTAAAGATGTTTATGACTTAGAAAGATTTGAATTAATAAGAAATATAAGCGTTGAAATATTGTCACAGCAAACAAGTGTGGACACTAAAGTAATAAAAGAACTTTTTGCAAATGAAACTGGTTATGCAACGCCAAAAGTAGATATTAGGGCTGTTATATTTAGGGGTAATAAAATATTATTGGTGCGAGAAAACACTGATGGAAATTGGTCGTTACCTGGGGGGTGGGGTGATATTGGATTAACTCCAAGTGAAGTTGCGGTCAAGGAAGCAAAAGAAGAATCAGGGTTTGATGTTAAAGCAATAAAATTGATAGGTGTACTCGACAAGAAATGCCACCCTCATCCTCCTTCTCCATATCACGTTTATAAAATGTTTATCCAATGTGAAATCATTGGCGGTCAACCAAAAGAAGGCATTGAAACCAATGCAGTTGAGTTCTTTGCTGAAAATGAACTGCCATCATTATCTATCGCAAGAAATACAGAATCACAAATTCAATTAGCATTTAAACATTTACACAATCCACAAGAACCTGTCTATTTTGATTGAGTTCCAAGTTGAATGCCACTCCGTTGTTTAACAACGGGTGCAAGAGTTAAAAAATATATAAAAGAATGAATATCCAACTAACGCTACCACTATGGACACCTTTTAATTTCACAGTTTATATCAACTCTACAACTGTATTCTTATCGATTGATGAGGACGAAGTGATTACCATCGTTCAGCTAGAATTAAGTTAGTAGAAAAGCCATTATGATTGAATAGAAAGGGAGTAGCAATAAAGCTACTCCCAGGCTGTCGAGAAAGTCTCGACAGCTTTTTAAAATAAATACACTACAATATATTGTGGTTTAAGTCTTAGGTTAATGTCTATATATTGGTCCGAGAGACAATAAAACTTCCAGAACTCCCATTTTCAAAATCAGTAATAAAAAATAGGGGGTTACTCTACAATCCGAGAACTTCTATATAATTGGAAATTCTGTTTTTGCATTATTGGCGTCTTCAACGTACCTGTTAGCTGAAGACTTATATTAATTGCAATGTCTATTTCCACCTCTCCAATTTATGAAGGTTTTTTACAAACATTCCTGCCAAAAACTTCGGAAACCCCATTTCGATACATTTATCTTTTACAAATTGTTTCATTTCATTTACAGAAATGTCCTTTTGAATGAATTCTCCTTCCTGATAACAATGCTTACAATACATTAAACTTTTATCTAAATTCTTTTCCGTACCACGGTCTTCTATTTTCTTTAATGGCATGGCACAGCTTTGGCATTTTTTATATTCTTTCATACTATCACCTCATATTGAGCTTCAATTAAGCTTGTACTGTTTTATAAATTTTTTTGACTCTTTTCAGTTGAGGAACAGTTAGATATTTTTCTCTTTTCCGTAACACTTTCAAAAATTCCTCTTTATTTTCATTTGTTACTGCAAAAAGCGTGCTTTCAGAGTGCTGAGGAATTTCCTTTGGTCTACAATTCTCAAGGTGGTGGAGTAAGAATGGAAAAATCATATCATTGTTTTCCTTACTGACGGCTGCTAGCTTCGCAAGAGTTAGGACACCTTTATCAATGGTAATAACCGAACCTATTTTCATGGCACTTTTTAATGTATCAAGATGCTCCATAATGGTTTCTGATGCTGCCTCAGCAATCGTAGATAATGCCGTCATTCCGCCCCACACCAAACGGTTATTGCGGCTTTTTAGCAACTCTATAAAATTTAGTGCATACTTGCCTATGAGTTCTGGTTTAACTTGTCCAATTTCGTACGCTACCTTAATACAATCGTGTTGAATCTTTTTATCCTTGCAAGAGAGGTTTTCAATTATTTCTTCTATCGCTGCATGATTTTCTTCTTTAGCCAACTTATGTGCTAACTCAATATTCGGCTCTTCATCATTTCGACCTAACTGTGAAGCTAACAGGTTCACTACTGACATGATTATCCCTCATTTATCAAATTTAATACTTGTACATAAATCACATGTAATGTCTGTTGGTAACAACATAACAAATTCATTCACATTACTCTTGTATATACGCCTCAAGAATCCTGTCCGTTGTTGAATAAGAAACAATTTAAATCGTGAAACCTGTAACCTAAGGGTATCGTAAGTTTCCACATTTGGTATTAAATCCCCACATGGCGGGTTACCACTTTTTGTTTATTCTTAGATCTCGTACACTCTTTCAGGAGTGGGCATTCAGAACACCTCTTTTGGATCCGACTTATAATCACGATAACCTTCTTTTTTTGTAGTGCGATAAACTAATTCCTGGCCATTAGGGCAAAAATATACATCCTGTTCTTTATTGTACGTAAACTTCCATTTTGGAAAGAGCCCTTCTCCACAAACTGGGAGTAGCAATAAAGCTACTCCCTTTCTATTTGATTTTTACAGGTTTTTTATTTATTTTACTGGACCTTTATTAATTTCAGTAAGTTTAGAATTGGTGGCAAAGATCTTTGCGTTTACATCTGTTATCCCAAAGCCGGCTAATCTTTTAGAATGCATATCTATATATTTTTCAGCTGTTTCTTTTGTTTCGAAAAGATAAATTCCACCGGATTCATTTGTTTCGGGACTTTCCGTCCAGATTTTCCATATGAAGCCATCCTCTTCATTAATACTTTTCGCTAAATCAGAAAAAGCCTCTGCCATTTCATCTCCGAATGGTCCATTCATTTTGAAATCTACTTGTAATAAGTATGCCATTTTCATTCTCCCTTATTTATAGTAGTTTTAAAAAATTCATCACTTTTTATTTATTATAGTCTTTGAAAAAATTTTTTCATACTTTCTTCCCCAGCTTCTTTTTTGGGTGTTCGTAAACACTTATTCATTGGAGGATAAAGTATCTTGTCTTCAAAATGCAGGAAGGCTACTCCTTTGATATTTGATATAATAAACTGTAACTACATACAATAAGGGCATCGTCAAACAGTGGCAAAAATGGAGTTGAAGCAGCAATAATGCACTTGCGTTTTTAGGCTTTTTAACGGAGGGGAAGAACATTGACAGTAAAAAAGATATCGCCTGAGGGCTTATATGAGAAAATGAAGGGTCAGGAAAAAGTAGTGCTTTTAGATGTAAGAGCAGAGGAGAAATATAAAGCCTTTCATATAGAAGAGGCTGGTATGGAAAATATAAACATCAATAAATCAGACATTTTTACCCTGGCCGAGGATAAAGAAGCTTCAATTGAATCTTTGCCGAAAGACAAAGAAATAATCGTTACCTGTACAACAGGGAATTCTGCCACAAAGTGTGCAACGATTCTTTCTGAAAGGGAGTATGATGTTGTTGTTTTAGATGGTGGTATTACTGCGTGGAAGAAGTATTTAGAAACGAAATAGTTGTAATGCTATAGGAGGCTTATAGATGGAGAACAATGATATATTAATTAGGCTAAGATACGCCCAGGATATTAAAAATACAGATATGGTAGAGATATTTAAACTTGGCGGCGTTGAAGTAACAAAAGAAGAAGTGCTGAAGATGCTCAAAAAACCGAAAGACAGTTACGATCATGAGGCTGACGACGATGAGGATTATATAAACTGCAATAATGTTAAGTTAGAGTCCTTTTTAAATGGCTACATTATTTTTAAAAGAGGAAAACAAGATCCCAAGCCAGGACAGCCTGATAGTCCAGCCCGGTCAAAAGAAAGTATTAATAATATCCTTCTAAAGAAACTGAAAATAGCACTAGCCTTAACAAGTGAGGATATGCTTGATATATTCAACAAAGCAGGAATCACTGTAACTAAAGGAGAATTAAGTGCAATTTTAAGAAAAGAAGGACATAAGAATTATAAAGAGTGCGGTGATAAATACGCTAGAAACTTCTTAAAAGGATTGGCGATAAAATATAGGGGATAGGTGCTCATCAAAAAAGAGGGGGACATCTCCTGAGCTTCTTTTTGAACTTAACCGTGATGGTACCATCTGAGTGATAGAAAGAGTTAAAGAATGATTTTGGAAAAAAGAAAACGAAGGCTCTTCGCAGGCAGCTAACCCTCAGGGTAGTTGTCTTTTTTGTTTTCTCAAGCGGATTGGCGAGGTTGTAATGATGAGTTTCATAAATTTTATCCTGGGATTTTCTCTTTTCAAAGAAAACCCTGCCGTCTTCAATTTTGGCAGAGTATTTACGAATTGGTATTCATATTTTGCTAATTCTTTGTCCCGGCGCTAACAGCAGTTAAAATAAAAAAAGTAAGGTAGATAACCTTCAAAATAATTTTTTTACAGAAATTAGGCATATGTAATTAAACCATGAATCACTTTTTAAATCTTCCTGTTATTTTATAGACAATACATTGCGGAATGATGTTAAATAAAATAACAAAAACGAGTAGCTGATAATCCGAAAATGGCTTAAAATAGCCACCCCAACGTTCGTTTCCCGACATTTCACCAGTGAAATAAAATGAAATTATTCCAGATAGTATATTACCGATAAGGAGCGGAAATGAGTTGTTAAAGAACCTGCAGATGAAAGCAAGAACCGAAGTCGCTGTAATCATTAGTAAGTAGCCAAGCATTGAGTAATTAGCAAAGTCCTGGTACATTGAAAAATAAGCAAATGGAAAGCAATATAAACCGATTATCAAGATGTTGATCATTGTTTTCATAGGAATCCCTCCCTTTTAAGTGTAAATTTACACTTATAATATCAAATAACACCATAGAAAACAACTGCATATTTAGAGAATAGATTAAGAATAGGTTTGGGAAAAGAAGTGAAAATGCTATTGCTTTAGAGGGTAACATTTTCCTTACTTTTAGCAACTGAGGTGGTGTCGTCATGCATTGGGAGACTCTTCCTGGCTGGATATGGGCAATCTATTACACCTTTTTACTAATAACATTAGGTGCCTCGATATTTAGTGTTTTAAGAAAAAGAATGGTGCTTATGTCAGTTGTGGCCATCGTTATTTGTTTATCTGTCCCGGTCGTGGGATTCATAAACAGTATTGGCAGGGGGGAAGGAACGGATGAACTTGAATATTTGGTGAGCTGTTTACAAGAGGGTTCTGTTTGGGCTGTGTTTATTCTTTTGGGTATTTCTTTTTTATTCCTGTGGTGGTTTATTTTCTTTTCTAAAGTAAGGGATAGAGCAGCGGGATAGGGCAGTCCACTTGGATATATCTATTTTCTTTTCTATTTTTGAAAAAAAAGGTAGAATTTCCATAAACACTATTGCAGCAATTGCGAGAGGTGCATACGAATGAATGAAAGAGAATATTTCCATACAGTCAATTATACAGGGAATCATTTGCATGTTGATAACTGGAAGGATGAGTCGACACCCTTTATGGAAGGGATTGCTTGGGAAAGGCAGGATGGTTCCATGGACTTATTCTTTGAGGAATTTGATGCAGAGATTGAAATTCAAAAGCTGTTTCTTTATAAGGGCTATTACTATGAAAAAGTCAAAGGCGGATATATCGGCAGTGCGGGAACGAATCAGGAAGCATACGCCATGTTTCGCAAATGGATTGTCGAAGTATTACATCCTTATAGAAATGAAGATAAATAATTAATATGATCAACAAGTATTTCTATCTTAGGGCGTTACAGTTTTAACTGAAGAAACTATTGTTCAGGAAATTACTGATTACCCTGGAAAAACGTAATAAAAATAATCAACAGGACTGCAGACACAAGTATCTAGAATGAGAGGAGCTTCTCATACAATGATTCATGATTTGATAATAAGTGATCTTACCCGGACAGACATGAAATCAGCCTATCAGGTCTTTAAAACATCGATTCCCGATGCGTTTAAAAAAGATGAGATAGGATTTTTAAAAGAAGATATTCAAAGAGAAATCTTGCATAAAAAGAATTTGCTTAACGACTCACTGGACCTGCCTGATTCGGGTACCCATTTCTTAGTTGCAAAGCTGGGTGAGACGGTCGTAGGTACGATATCCTTTGGAGCATGTGGCGAAGAGACAAGGGATTGCACGGACAATCAACTCCAACATGTTGGTGAACTCGGCAGTTTATACATATTACCAGACCATCAAGGCCAAGGGATTGGATCAGCGCTGATCAATGCTATGGTCGAGCACCTTTATAAACAGGATATTGAACAATTTTGTTTGGACAGTGGCTATAAACTTGCTCAAAAAAGATGGCTAAGGAAATTCGGAGAACCATACAAAGTGGCAAAGGACTATTGGGGACCAGGTTCTGATCATTTAATCTGGCTATGTAATGTAAAGAATTTTATAAAAAAGTAATCCTCGCTTTATCAATCCATGACAGGGGTATTCCCCAAACGTGGAATAATCCCATTTTGAAGAGGCAAAACGAATGGAGAAAATAATGTAACCACTAAAATAATCAGCCCCTCTGTACACAAAGTACGAAGGGGCTGAGAACTATCGCATAAAATATGAGAGAATCATACACCAACGGATACAGTTTCAGGCAATGTGCTTCCTCCGTCAATGACAATTTGCGTCCCGGTGATGTAGCTTGATTCGTTGGAGGCAAGGAACGCCACCAGTTCGCCGACTTCCTCGATTTTGCCCAGCCTTCCGAGCGGAACCCCGCCCGCAATCCCATCGATGACGGACTGCGGGTTGTCAGGGCTGGATTCCTGAGCGATTTGCTCCGCCATCGGCGTATGTATATAGCCTGGCAGAACTGCATTTACGGTGATTGAATGCTGGGCCACTTCCCGGGCCAGTGATTTCGTAAAGCCTAGTACAGCAGCCTTTGTCGTTGCATAAGCCGTTTCTCCTTCGTCCGCTACCATCGTACCTGTAACGGAAGATAAATTGACGATTCGCCCTTGGGAACGTTGCACCATATGCGGAAGAGCCGCTTTCGTTACATTCCATGTGCCAACGATATTAATGTTAAATTGAAAATCCCGCACTGAATCTTCCATGTCTAAGAAGTTTGCTAATCTTACTACGCCTGCATTGTTCACGAGGGTATCAATCTGTCCATAGGTTTCAATAACTTCTTCAATTGCTGTTTTCACTTGAGCCATATTCGCAATGTCTGTCACAACCGCCATTGCTTCATGACCGTTTTGTTTCAATTCTTCAGCAGCTTCAAAAACCTTCTCCGAAATATCCAGCAATGCAAGCTTTGCTCCATGCTTGGCCAATACTTTAGCAATACCAAAGCCATTTCCCATCGCTGCACCAGTTACAACCGCAACCTTCCCTGTCATTTTACCCATTGATTTCACCCCTGTAGATTAATATATCTTAAGTTTAGCAAATCCTTCCTTTATCTCCATTGGATTTACAAATTATTTGTTAACTTTTAATGAAGTTTCCTTGTTAGGTACCTGACCTACAACACGAGGTAGTGAGAATCCCGATATATAAACCTATAGGATACAGATACTGATAAATAATGAGATGCTTTATGGAACAAAGGACAACAGTCTTATTGAAAGTATCTGCTTTACCATTGGCATTATAGTGATTAGCTGTGTATCTTCGCTTTGCCGTCACTGGCAGAATACACAGGTGAGAGGTATCCGGAGTTTGCTTATTTACAAAGTCCAGTTTTAATTGGTTTGTATTTTACGGTGATTCCCTTCATCTATGGTTTATTTGAAGCGATGAAGATTTTAGGTTAAATAGAACGCAATAACACTTTTTCAGATTTTGCTGTAACGTTATTAAGTCGAATAAAACAGTGCGCCATTACAATCATTATTTTATAAGCAAAGGAGTGCTACTGCTTGGATCATAAAGTGCCTTGATCCTTGCAATTATCGGGCTTGTAATACTATTTACATCGTTTGCTATTTTATTCTTTTCCGAATTCAACGTTAACGGAGAAGAAGCACAGAAGGCTTTAAGCTTGACATACAATACTACAATTTTTTCGAGCATGGTTGGACCTGCTAAAAAATTAAAACCATTTACGGTATCGGTAAAAAAATAGCAAAAATCAAAATATACTTATCCACAGCTTATCAACAGTGCGAATAAAGATTGTGCGAAAAAACATGGCTAAAATGTCCTCCAAGCCCAACATATCAACATTCGAAAAAAAGTCAGGCGAAAATGGTTTTTCCTTCAATAAGGAATGCTGTGCTGAGTGAGAAAAGAGGAAGGTATTTTAGAAAAACAGGAAGAGTTCAAAGATCCCTCCCTCCTTGCAATTAAACGTGAATGTGGAAAATAACAAAAAGGGCTGATGGGGTTCCATCAGCCCTTGCTTTAAACTACAAATTACTTAATGATAAAAGATACAATTCCTATAATGATACACAAGATTCCACTTAAAAATTGTCCGAGTCCTGAAGCCTGTCCTAATAAGAAGAAATTAAAAATGTTTCTTCTTTTTTGGGTTTTTCCTATAAAGGCCTCATCCGTTTTCATTCTATATACCCCCCAAAATACCAAGGCTACACCAAAAAGAATAAATAATAGTTTAAGAATCATTAGAGATTACCCCATTTTTATAAGTATTTTATTTATATAATATTGAATCCTTCTCAATAATTATATTTGTATATCATTGTGATCATCGATCTTCTTCTTCAAAGATAAAGACCTTTTCAATCGGCAAGTTAAAAACTAAAGATATTTTATATGCTAATAAAACAGATGGATTATATTTTTGTTTTTCCAAAGAGATGATTGTTCTTGAAGATACACATACTTTATCAGCTAGCTCCTGTTGTGTCATTCCAATATCCAAACGCAATTCTTTAATTCTGTTTTTCATAGAATACTCCTAATTAAAGAAAGTGATTATAATATTTTTTCGCTAACGGGTATGTAACCATACTCATTATAATAATGGAAAATAGAGCAGTATTTGTCTGGATGGAAATCCAATTTAAAAGAAACATGATAAGGAAGGTCACAATCATTAAGATACTCATGGTAAAGTGTGAAGCTTTTCCTTCTATTAGATCATCTCGTTCATCATATTCTTTTGAGAGCTCTCTTTCTAGCTGTTTTCGATTAGCATTAAATTTAATGTGGGAAGTGATAGCGAAAACTAAAAGCATTGCTCCAATGACTAACTTTAAAGTAGCAGAGTAGATTCCTTCTGTATTATTAGCTTTTATGTAATCGAAATTTATTTCAACCCCCCCCATTATTATCATGGCTAAGGAACATAGATAAAGCTGTAAAAATCTATTCTTCAAAAAAATCACTCCTGTCATACGGCATATGAAGTTTGTTTCACGTGAACTTAACTTCATATTACTCTCTCAAGAAGAGGATGTCCAGAATTAATTTCTTTTTTAACTGTGAAGGCTTTGTGTCAAATAACTTAATTTTTAAATAAATAAATGAAAGGACATGATCTGTCTGATCAAGTGTATGGAATGAAAAGTTAATCATTAGTCCATTTATTACTTAAATTAAAAAGGAAAAGATTGATATGCTGACGAAAAAGTATATTACGGAAAATTAATAACGAAATATTATGAATAATGGCGGAGGGAATTAAAATGTCCGAAAAACAAGCAGCAAACGGTATAACGGTGAACGTAGAAGGTCGGGTTCTTGTCATGGAGCGAATCTTTAACGCGCCCCGGAGTCTTGTATTTAAGGCATTTTCGGAGCCCGAACAATTGGCAGACTGGTGGGGACCAAAAGGGTGGCAAACAGAGAACCTCAAGTTTAAGTTTCAGCCAGAAGGTATATGGCATTATTGCATGCGTTGCACAGATGAAAACCAGGGAGAATTTTATGGCCAGGAATCCTGGGGTAAAGCTGTCTATCATGAGATCATTGTGCCCGAGAAGATTGTCTTTACCGATACGTTTGCAGACAAGGAAGGTAACGCTGTCGATGGAATGCCGGAGATACTGGTAACGATGAATTTCGCTGAACATGAAGGCAAGACGAATCTCATCACGCGCTCTCAATTTACGTCACCCGAAACTCTTCAGCAAGTGATGAACATGGGCGTTGTCCAGGGATTCGCCTCACAATTCGAGTGCCTTGACGACCTGCTGAAGAAGCTTCAGCAGATCAAATAATAAGGTCTTAAGCAAGAATGGGGTGGAAAGACTGGCTGTTAGTGTAGGGTGTAATAAAAAATGCAAGCAGCCAGCAAGCAGAGTTACAGTGCTTTTGGAAGGAAGATTTTTATGGACCTGATGCTAAAGACAAGAATGAGGGATCATGTTCAGCTCTTTTGGGAAAGGACTCAAGATGAAGAAATAAAAAGGTTATTTCCTTTTAGCATTGAGTCTATGGAACAAGCATTCATCTTATTTGAAGAATCCTTGAAGGAAGATGCCTCGAGTTACGGCAAAGTAATATATTTTGAAGGCAGATATGTTGGGGATATTTGGTGTTATGGGATAGACGAAAGTAATGAAAAAATGGCGATGCTAAGTGCTGTCATTTTTGAGAAAGCGCTGTGGGGTAAAGGGATAGCCACAGTAGCTGTAAAGGTTTTTCTCAAAGAAGTATTTAATAAGTATGATATAGAAAAAATTGGAGCGTTCACATACTCCAATAATCACGGATCGATAGGGCTTTTAGAGAAGACTGGATTTGAAAAAATTGAGACATTTGTTGAAGATGGAATAGAATCAATATATTTTGAAATACAAGATGCAGGATAGAAATAGGTACTACACAAAACGTATAGGTAGTTATTGGATATGAGTTTTCAATAACTGCCTTCTATCTAACAATGATCGCTTTTGTTCAATGACAATGGAACAAGTCCTGTCTGGCTTATTGTTTCGTCTTTAATTGGCAGGGTGGAATTTTCTTAGCCGTCTTGCGGACAGTACCGGAATCCACTGATTCCGAAGCGAATATTTACTATGTCAAAAACCCCTGTTCTTCGATAAACAGGGGTTTTTAAAAGACCAGGGGAAGTGTAAATTTTTTGCTGTTTTCAAAAAGACTAAACTAATGAAAAGCAGTAATACTGCCACAAAGAGTTCAATATGGTTTGTTTTTTGCAGTTGATTTTTTCCTCGGTGGTGTATGATTCGGATATTCTCTAGCCAACGAATAGACCAATGAACATTCCCCAAACGCCCAAACGCAGTATGAGGACGACGTAGTCGAAGACTGGTTAATAGATTGTAGTATAGGCGTATAGAAATGGCTATCTCCAGTATGAATCCGTAAAGAGCCGATTTCTGCATTGCTTTTTTCATATTAATTTTCGATCCTGCCTTAAATAAAATAAAGGGGATTGATGACGAAGGAGGGTGTTTGTTCTGAAATTGAAAATGCTGGCAATTGCTCTATCCTCTTCTGTGTTGTTCAGTTTTGCCCCATTTAGTGATTCGCATCAGGTCAGGGCAAGCGAGACTGAACAGTTGATACCTGGCGCTCATTCTATGAAGGTTACTTATTTTAACGGGGAGAATCAAAATTGGCTGACAACGAAAAATCCTGCGCAATTCTCCCAGGCGACGCTTTACGGTAATATCGGCCTGGTCCCTTATCAGTGGGGAAATGCAACGGAAGGGACGGGCTGGCACAGGATGTACAAGCCGGCACAGATAAAAGGGACGCAAGTGAACGGGGCTTTTGATGATGCCCAGTTTGTTATCCGTGTTCCGGACGATTGGAATGGGAAACTCGTTGTATCCGGTATTCCGGCGACAAGGAATGAAACGGCAACCGACCTTTTATTCAGCGACTTTGTGCTTGAAAAGGGGTATGCCTTTGCTGCAACCGATAAAGGGACACAAGGTGAAATCGTGCCCTCCGATCCGCTGGGAAAGGTGAAAAATGCGCTTGCGAGTAAAGACGACAGCGTCGCCGAATGGAATATGCGGTTCCGCCAAATTACGAAGGCTGCCCAGGCCTATTTGGTCCAACAGTTCGGGGACAAGCTGATCTATTCGGGAGATGCTTCCAATCCTGCAAGTGATCTGGTTAAAACAGACCATAGGGTACCTACATACGCAATGGGAATTTCCAACGGGGGATATGTAGTCCGCTTCGCACTGGAAAACGATGATCCAGAAAAAACGGGAGAGACTCGTTTGTTTGACGGCGGAGTAGATTGGGAGGGTGTTCTCTGGAATGAAAAAACGCCAAATATGATTAGTTCCCTGACCAAAGTTGTCAACCATGCGGAACCTGCGATTAATGGAACAGGGAAAGCCAAGGAAAAAGCGATAAAGGAAATGTATAAAGCAGGTTTGCCAAAAGGTTCAGAAAAGTTATGGTCCTATCACGACCAGGTGTATTGGTTTGTTACCCTTAATATTTACCGGGACCATTTTGACCCGGAGGCGCCGGGACGGATCGGGTGGCCTGATTACCTGAACTTTATCAACGGGACAAGAGACCGCTCCTATGACCATATATTCAAAAACTATAAGTATGCAACAAGGCCTAAAACCGTCAAAGACAAGATAAAAGCCATCTCGAATACTGGCGATATCGATGTGCCGCTGATCAGTATCACTGGTTCGCTTGACGCGCTTATATTCCCTGAAATCCATGCGGAAGGCTATCGGAAGCTTGTTCAAAAAGCGGGAAAACAGAAGCTTCACCGCCTTTACACGGTTGAAAAAGGGAATCATGTAGACAGTCTCGTCTGGAGCCCTTCAACAGACAGGGAAAAGGAGCTCCAGCCGTTGCTTCCTTATGCCCACCAAGCCTTTCAGTTATTGGTGGACTGGGTGGAAAATGAAAGTGCCCCGCCGAACAGCAAGACCGTCCGGACTCCTGATAACCCGGTAAAGGTCATTGATTTGAAAACAGGACAGGAAACTGATCCACGATAAAAAACAGCCTCTGTTGAGCAACTGTCAACAGAGGCTGTTCTCCTTTATACAGCTGCTTCAATCTGCAGCTGTATTATTATTTAATATACTCTTTGCTGACAAGGATGTCTGACATCACTTTGGTCGGGATCGTGAATTCAACGACTCCCATGAAACCAGGAGCGACTTCATACTTATCGAAAACAATGACTAATTTGTGGTTTTTATTAATATAGAAACTTTGTTCTGGCTTAATTTTTTCAAACGTATCCATTGGATCGTTTTCTGGATTATCGGGATTCTTCACCCAGTAATCCTTATCATCAGGATCTTTCTCCATTTGGGCGATCATTTGTTTTTTGATTTCTTCGCTGATCACATCGACATAGGCTTTGTTCTTAAACAAGCTTGGCAAAGTGATCAGTAGCTCCTTTTGTTTATCAATTGTATCAAACTGGAATGTGGTGGAAGACGAGCCGACTGTATTGACAACATAACGCCCGATGGATAGGATTTGTTCATTATCCGTTTTCACTTCATAGCCGCTGTCAACGCCCATATGACCGTCATTTCCGTCTTTTTTCAGCTCTTCCATATCCTTCGTGAAATCCTTATAGAGAGCCTTGCTTTCTTCAAGGTATTTAGTATTCAAGGTTGCCTGGAGCTCTTTATTATCCAGGTTATCAATAGCAGGCACTTTGATATCAGCCTGGTAGGTGTCTTCATCTACTTTATATTCTGTAAAGGTCAATACATTCACAATGTTCTCAAGGCCCGGAACTTCAGCTACAGACCGGGCGAACGCAGGGCTTACATTTAACCCTCCCACAAAGATAACGGCAGCTGCAGCCAATCCGGTAGTCAATTTCGCACGATTGCGCTTTCTGGGCTTTTGTTTTAAAGCCTTTCTTACGATATAGTCTAATTCTTTAGGTATGGGGATATTATTATAGTCTTTTTTTAATTCTTCGAGTCTATCATCCATTTATTTGACCTCCTCCTCAATAAAGTCATGACTCATTTGCACTTGCATCATTTTAAGACCTCTATATAAGCGTGATTTAATCGTGCTTTCGCTCTCCTGTAAGATCTCTGCTATTTCCCGAAGCTTCAAGTCTTCAAAAAATTTAAGAATGATGACAGTTCGGTACTTAAGCGGCAGCTCATTGAGCTGTTTTTTTAAATCAACATCTTCATACGTATCATTGCTATTGGGACTGACAAATTCTAAAGTATCATCGTCAACAATGACTTCCTTTTTCCGTTTGCGCAATAAATCGAGTGAAGTGTTCACAACGATCCGTAAGAACCAGCTTTTTAAGGCCTGGGGATTATCCAGGGTATGTACCTTTTTTAAAGCTTTGTAGATGGATTCCTGAATCACATCCAATGCGTCCTCTTCATTCCTGACATAGCTGAAAGCTAATCTATAAGATTTTTCTTTGTTCTCTAATATTAGATCTGTGAGCAATTTTTCCATGGAATTTTTCTTCACCGTTCTTCACCTCCTGGTCTCTATTCATAGACGTGAAACTATATCAAAAAAGTTCTATCATTAGAATTTATTTTTTTTGATGGCTTCTGTCAACCCCACCGTCGGACAGTATCAAGTATGGATATTAGGAAACGACTCTCTCGAAAAACTGCTTTAACCCTAAAAGGTACCCCATCCATCCAAGTGGGGTACCTTTTAGGGTTGAATTTTTTTGCTGATCGGTTTTTAAAACTTAGCTTTCTCGACGCAAAATTTAATTGAACGTTTCACGTATTTTGAACAGTAGAAGAGAAAGATTGAAAATAGGAGCGCTACTGGAATGCTTAAAACTACGGGGAGTTCAACACCATACCAAATATTCATTTTTATTTGCTCAAAACCGATGGTGCGCAATATGCCAGAGAGCAGTATTATTAACGAGCTCAAAACCAGACCTGCGTAAAGGACGGAAAAGACAAGGATGGTCAGTGAGTAAAAAAAGGCAGACAGTAGCTTTTTCACAGTCATTACTGTTCACTCCTTATGATTTGCTGGACTTTCGCATCCCGAGAAATGGTGTACTTTTCTTTGTAATAAAGTGTTTTTATATTGCAGTTCTTTCCGATTTCTACGATATTCCCTTCAACTGTTTCCGCATTTGTACATGAAAGGTGCAGGTTTCTTCCCAGGATATATTTACAGAGGAGCTTTTTCTTCCATAATGATAGAGTTTTCTTTTCCCGCTCAATAGTCGCTTCATCTGTAATCAGCCGTTCGATTCTGCTTTCACCTGATAATTGAAGCTGGAAGTGCCTGGCGTGGATTTCTGTCGCATGAATAATGCCTAGACAATCCAATTTTTCGGTGTGCAGCGATTGGTTTACCGTCAGCTTTCCTGAGCCGGTGATGGATGTTGCTTCACCGTTCTTCATTTTTAAATTACCTGAATTTACAATTTCTTTTGCGTTACAATTCTTTTTTATGACACAGGATCCTGCATTTTTTAAAACTTCTGCTGTGACGTTGGATTGGAAGGTGCTGTGGCCGTGGGAAGAGATTTTCTTTACGTGGATATCCTGATGTAAAATCACAGAGCCGCGAATGTTTATAATTTCATACTCCGCTGCCAGGTCTTTAATATTACCGTAGGTAAAAGTAATACTGTTTAGTTTCTGACTTTTTTTACTTGTCATTAATCACACCACCAACTTTAATTAATATATATTTTAATTATTAAACTATATATTAATTAAAATACTTTCCAGCTATTCTGTCAATAATAAAGTAAAAAGGATTTCAATTAATGAAATCCTTAAAAAATTGTGCTCATTAACTTATTCACTTCTTTAAGTACTTTTGCAATATCGGTTAATTTTTCTTGCGGGAATTTCAAAAATACGTCATTGACCTTTACTTCACCATGATGCGTTAAAACCATTTTCACCACTCGCCGATCGCCGCTTTCCCTTACCCGCTGTACCAAATTCAATTTCTCCAGCTTGTCACACATAGATGTAATAGCTCCGGGAGTGACATTGAAAAAATCAGCAATTTCTGTTGCTTTCATTCCGCCGTTGATTTTCAGCTGGAGAAGAAGAATCAGCTGGTTTTGGGAGAGAGACTCTCCTTCAGAGAGCAGGTTAACGAACATTTTTGACTTTTGCTGTATTTCCAGCATTTCCTTCATAATCATTTCCAAATTATACGTTTGACTATCATTTACCATAGAATCACAGCCCGCTATAATATTTACTAATTAAAATATATGCTAAGTATATTATGTTGGAATGTCAATTGAAAGTAAACAACCTAAGAAAGAGAAAATGGCAATCAGTGAAAAATCCCGCAGACAAAAGGTCTGCGGGATTTTTTCTAGTACTATTGTCGAGTGAAAAGAAGTAAAATAGTAATGGGAAAATTCTTTAAATTCATATAAAAGGTTGATACAAATGACATTGCTTATTCTGAGTTACTGGATCTTTAGCTATTTGGCAGGTAACCTGATGGCAGCCTGGTTCGTTAGTAAATATAGGGGCATCGACCTGCAACAGCATCACAGCCAGAACCTTGGTGCCAGGAATGCAGGCCGTGTTCTGGGGAAGAGAGCTTTTGTTCTTACCTTTCTTGGGGATGCCCTGAAAGGGAGTCTTGTTGTCATCCTTGGATATTGGATGCAATTGGAGCTTTGGACTGTAGTAACTGCTGCTTTTTTCGCTATACTTGGGCATCTGTATCCTTTCTGGCTAAAGTTCAGGGGAGGAAAAGGAATTTCTACTTTTATCGGAGCTGGGATTGCACTTGATCCGTTTCTTTTCTTATGGATGATCATAGGCACAGCGGTCGCAATGCCCATTGCACGGAGTTTGACACTCAGCATGGTTGGAGGGTTTATTTTTTATACAGCGGCTATCATCGCCACAGGCAAGTTCATTATTTACATTCCAGTCATCCTTGCTATTGTCTTCATGCTATGGAAACACCGCCAAAATTTGCAGGATGCTTTGAATTTGAAGCGACAGAAATGAGGTTTAAAAATGTATTGGTGCAAAATTGCAAGGACACCGCAGGAATTCGATGAAATTGCGCAATTGAATTATGCAACATTTGTAGAAGAAATACCGCAGCATGAACCAAATGAAACGAAACGGAAAGTGGACCGATTTCATGATGGAAATACTTATCTTCTAGTTTATAAAAATACAAAAATGGTTGCTATGCTGACATTTCGCGACCAGCGGCCGTTTTCACTTGATGAAAAAATTGGTGCAGTCGAGACTCATTTGCCGCAAGAAGTGTGTGTGAAACTATGTGAAATGAGGCTATTGGCTGTTAAAAAAGAATACCGTACCGGCCGAGTATTTTTGCGGCTTACCCAGGCAGTATACAACTTTGCTTATGATCAAGGCTATACAGCAGTGGTGATTTCGGGTACAACCCGCGAACAAAAACTGTATACCCAAATGGGGTTTGTACAGTTTGCAGAAGCGGTGGGTACTGCAGATGCGCAGTTTTTGCCTATGGTATTGACAAGAGAACGATTTCAGAAGCATTTAGAGGAGCGCCTTGTCACTAACAGTACAACTTTTTATCCTGGCCCGGTAAGACAGCTGCAACCGTTAGAACAAACAGGCTTATCCCACCGTTCAGGCACATTTCAGCGTTTATTACGAACAATGAACGAAAAGCTCCTAGAGCTATCTCATGCAAATTATGTTTCGGCATTGGTTGGTTCAGGCACGCTTGCGAACGATGTGATGCTTGGTCAGTTAAAAGAGAGAAGTGAGAGGGGATTGATTCTGTCAAATGGCGAATTCGGAGGACGGTTGATTGCCCAGGCAGAGCAGTGGACGCTTGATTTTGAAGCAATGCAGTTTGACTGGGGACAAGCCTTTGATTTGGATTCAATACAAGCGAAATTAAAAACGGGAAAATTCGGCTGGCTCCTATTCGTGCATGGAGAAACATCGACAGGTACCTACAATGATTTAGAGACGCTGGGAGAAATGGCGAAACAGTATCAAGTTAAGCTATGCGCAGACTGCATCAGCACTTTTGGCGCCCTTCCCTATTCGATGGAGGAGTTATACTTGGCGACGTCTACTAGTGGGAAGGCAATCGGAGCCGTAAGCGGTCTGGCTTTTGTTTTTTCACAGGAGCTTGCAAAGCCTGCGAGAATACCGGCTTATTTGAACCTCCAGCACTATCAAGCTATCGGTATCCCGTTTACAATCCCTGCAACGCTTGTAGATAATGTGGCCAAGGCATTAAGGAATTATCCAGAACGCTACGCCCAGCTGCAGCTTAGATACGAAATGCTTCAGACAACAGAAGTGATGAAAAGGTTTGCCCTAAAAACAAGAGGTTATCCAATGATCGTAACGCTTATAATGCCTAAGGGACTATGCCATTTTAGCGATGACTTAAAGCTGAATGGACTGTATGTGCACTGTGAAAGCAACTATTTGCTTGAACACGATTTTATGCAGTTATCCATCATTCAGCCGGGCTTTGAAGAGGCCATAGGGGAACTTGAAAAAATATTTAGCTATTATATGCAAGTGCACATTGGAGATGGAGTGTAGAGATTGGGTTTTGAAATTCAGTATCTTATGGGTCGGAAAAAGTTAATTCACTACGGAATATTGGTGAAGAGGGCCTGGAGTCCCTTATTCAAGCATACAAAGAGGCAGGAGAATATTGCTGGCCGATGATGAAGCAATATTTCAAACACCCCAGCTAAAATTAAAAAAATGTGGTTCCTATCCGGTGGTTTAGGATTAGCTTTAAAAATACAAGGGGGTTTCTTTGAAAATAAAAAATATGCATACGAATTAATCGTTTCATCTGGGTTGATTGAAAATATAAGATTAGAGGGAAATAATTATCTTTTAATGAATAAAACTCTGCAAAAAATCGATAATACAAAACCTCGAACAGGTTTTTACCTGCAAGTTATAGGAAATAACATCCCAGAGAATTTTAGTACGGACAAAGAAACAACAAGAACTGTTTTCATTTCTAGTTATTAGGAGTAAAAAAAGTGCGTAATTGTTTTTCAACTATAGGGTGCGTTGATCCAAGAAGGATTAACGCCTTTTTTGTTTAATTCCTTATTGTGCTAATAACGGGTAGAATAGTTAAAAAAGTCAAGAATAGGACAAGTGATATAAAAGGTATATAATATTATTAAATAATATGCTCAGAGCTACACATTTGTAGGAAACTACGAACTGGGAAATTTTATAAAGGAGGGTAAGTATGAAAAAGAATATAAATTATTTAGATATTATAACTATTTTTTTATTATGTATTATTTCGCTTGCAGGAATACTTTCTATGGATTTTTCAAAAAGTTATGATGCAACAAATCAATACGGTGATATTGTGAAAATGTTTGGAAATGGTATTTATGCACATGATTCATATTTTAAGGCTCCAATTTCAATTGGTTCCGATATTTGTATTCTATTTGTTTTAGTTCCGCTATTTATATATACTTCTGTTAAAAATATGAGAGCGGATACAAATATTACAAAAGTTCAATTGGTGTCCGTGTATGCAGTGGCTTTATATTATGCTGCAAGTATTTCGTTTGGAGTTACATATAATCTATTTCACCTGCTATATATTGCATTATTTTCATGCTCTTTGTTCGGAATGTTTTCCACAATACGTAAAATAAAGATAAATAAATTGAATTTTGAAATAACATTAGGGATAAAAATTTTTCTTGTTTTAACAGGTATAGCACTTATTGTTGCATGGATGCCAGACATTATACCTTCCATTATTGAAGGGAGAACATTATCACTTATTGAAGTATATACAACAGAGATAACTTACGTGTTAGATATGGGAATTATTGGCCCATTATGTTTAGTCTGCCTTTATCTGTTGAATAAGAAAGATAATCTTGGAACTTTAATATTAGCGATTCTTTTTAAGGTTTGTATGATTGTAGGAGTGATGATGATTTCTCAAACGATATGCCAATCTTTATCAGGATATGAGATAACTTTACCTGTGCTGATTTGCAAATCAGGTTCTTTTTCGGTTCTTGGAGTATTTGCTTTATATTTCAATACAAAATTGTATAGAAGATTAAGAGGATAATCTATATTTGTAGTTAAGATGAAATGTTCTTATAATATGAAATAAAGTAACTCATTTATTTTTCTTTAAAAACATTTAAAGTGTAGAAGAGATTGTGAAATAATGTACTTACGAAACCAGCTAATAGTTTGTCAACATTTTTCAATAAAAAGATTAATAACCTCATAATATACTAAAAATATTCATGCCAATAAACCTTCCGTTAAACCCTAACTGGAAGGTTTTATTGTTTAGATAGATTTAGTTTCTAAACTATATCTTGGAAAGTTGTTCTTCTTTTTAGTAAGGCGTAAATCCAATGTAAGAGCTTATTTACACAGGCAATTATGGCTACTCTGAAGGGTTTTCCTTCTTCTCGTTTTTTTCGTAAAACTCTCTTAGTTCTTTATTGCGTGGAATGATTTCATCAGTCGTTTTCTTTTTACGGGCATCCCAAATACCACTTTGAACAGCCATATACAAGGCATGGCGAAGTCTAAAAGACCCTCGTTTGGTAATTCGGTTAATCGATGCAGTAAACTTACTAGAAGAATACACACTAGGATCTACTCCAGCGAATGCAACGAGCTTTTTGGCATCATTAAACCGATCTATCTCTCCAATTTCAGAAATAATCATTGCCTCGATTTTTTCTCCGATTCTAGGGATAGATTGGAGTATCTGATCAAAGATAGATAGGGAGAGTTGCAGATTTCCTTTATTTTGTACTGATACTGAGTTTTGCTTCAGCAGGATTCCTACCGGGGAGCCTTTCCATATGATTGAAAAAGAAATTTCTTCCGCAAAAGCCGGCATTTTTGGGTGCAGCTCGAGTGTGGGGCTTTGAACCGCGTTTCGGATTCCTGCAAACCCGAGGACAATGGCCTGCAAGATTCCTCCGAGTTAGCGATATGAATGCCTTCCGCAGAACCAAGCTTTTCTGGGGCGGTATCAATGGCGGTCGCATTCATGAAATACTGTTCTGCTGCGGATTTATTGCCGATCCATGCTGCGATTATCGAATGGCATGATGGTGACAATGAAGAATCATGTGTTGTAATCGGTTCATAGTACCGATAGGCGGCTTCCATTTCTTCTTTTGAAAATTTGTGTGGAAACAGCATGAATTATGACAGGACATCAGCCTGTTTTAAGCACTTTGAGCGATACAAAAAATCCCGCCTACTCTCAGGGAGAGCGGAAGGATTTTTACTTTAGCTTATGAAAATTTTCGTAAGTCTTTACACTTCTTCACGTACTGCCTGACGGGCCTGCCCCTTTTTCATGAGGGGAATCATCGTCATGATACCGACGATAAGGAGGAGCGCTGCAGCTTCATATATAAAGACGATAGAGATATTTGATTTCAGCAAGCCAGCCATACTCATCGTGATGACCATGGCTCCCATGAAGAGCGGGTTCAGTATTCCGTTAACCCTTCCGATAAAGTCGGCTTCCGTGTTTTGCAGGATCATCGTGTTGATTCCGATATGGATGCACGGCATGAACAGGCCTGAGAAGAATTGGGCCGTCAGCGTGAGCCAAAAGGCTGTGGACCAGCCCATTCCAATAAAACCAATTGCGCTGGCTGCCATTCCGATTGCGAGCAGCACCTGCGGCAGTGCTTTTCTTGAAAAGGCCACTGCCAGCCCGCCGCCAAGTATCATGCCAATGCCAAATGCCGCCATGAGCCACTGCAAATCTTCCTTTGGCAGTCCAAGGCGCTCTGTGATCAGGAATACACCCAGAGGCTGGGTCAGCCCGATTCCGAGGCCGGCAGCGGCAAAGCAGCCGCCCAGCAGGGTTAATGGTTTACTGTTCCACACATAGCGGAAGCCAGCCTTCATTTCCTCTGTTAATGTTGTCTTCAGCTTATCTTCTTCGAGCTCCCGGTCCGGCGGCAGCAATAAAAGTGCAGCGGCCGATAATAGGAAGGCAACGCCCATGATTGCAATTGCCGCCATGATGCCAAAGTTCTGGTAGACAAAAGTTCCGATAACAGGACCTAAAATCATGAAAATCGCAAATACTGTTTGGTACATGGACATCCCCATTTGTACCATTTTCTCAGGAACATGTAGCTTGAAAAGCTTCATGCCGGATGGCTGGGAAAACTGTGAAAGAATCGAAGAAACCAGGGTGGCGAAGAAAATGACCTTCCAGCTTCCGAAGAATAAAGTCAGAAGCACAGCAAATATCGAGACCGCACTTAACAAGTCGCACCAAATCATTGTTCTCTTTGGCCGCCATCTGTCGGCAAACGTACCGCCAATAAAGGAAAAGAGAAAGATTGGGGCAAATTCGGCCACGGAGATCATCGAAACGGCAACCGGGTCTTCATTCGTCTTTTCGATCACATAGAGGAGGATGGAATAATTCCGTACCCAAATGCCAATCTGAAGGAAAAAGACGGATAATAATATCGTCCTGATCACTTGATTATGAAACAAACTTCCCATGCTTAATTGTTGATCCTCTGTATGTTCAGCCACAAAAAAACCTCCATTTCCATTTCTGGACAGGAGGATTTAGCCGGGAAACAAAAAAGAAGAGTACACACCTCGGGTGCGTTTCATTTCAATTTAGTGATTCCAAAAGGCTATACTAATCCTATCCAGAAAAGTAATCGTACGAGTTGCTTTACGAATGTTTTTCTAATACAGGTTTAGTAGATCATCGCCCCTTGTCACCCTTCCGCAAATTAGTAATCTAATATTACTTCATTATAAGACGAAATTCAATATGCAGACAAACTTATTTAGAAACGTCTGTGAAAAAAAGTCTTGAGTCCTGTGTATGATTTGAACATGCTAACAAAAAGAATTTACACTAAATCAAGTTGAATCAACCACTTTTACCAAGGTGGAAACTAATGGATACAAAGGTGACATTTAGGATTGCGACAGAAAATGATTTAGAAGAGATTGTTCGAATGCTTGCTGACGATATTCTTGGGGATAAAAGGGAACAATTTGTATTGCCTTTACCCGAAAGCTATAAATCAGCTTTTAAAGCGATTGATGCTGATCCGAATAATGAATTGGTTGTAGCATGCAGCGGCAAAGAAATCATCGGAGTCCAGCAAATCACGTTTACGCCTTATCTCACGCATCAGGGCGGGTGGAGAGTGAGGACTGCCGCCTCCCAGCGAGGTCAGGGTGTGGGCAGCAAGCTTATACAGTTTGGGATACAGCGTGCAAAGGAACGAGGGTGCAGAATGGTTCAATTGACTACAGACAAAAAAAGAGAAGAAGCAATCCGTTTTTATGAGCGCCTTGGATTTAAGGCTACTCATGAAGGGATGAAGCTGCAATTATAAATAACGTCATGCTTTTAACAACTATAAAAGTAATTCATTAACCATAATAGGAAATAAAGAGCACACTTGCTACAAAATCTCCACAGATGCTTTTAAACCAGCACTGGAAAAAATTATATACTTAATGGAGTATAGGACAAAGGAGTGAAGATATGCGTAAATCATTGTTGCTTATTTTTCTTGTAATGGCAGGGGTATTGATTAGCGGATGTTCCGGGGACGATTCTCTTACTCTCCAGGATGACAAGGGCAAGGATGTTGCTTTTGAAAATATGGATCAGCCCGCTCTCGTGTTTTTCTTTACGGGCGTTGAATGAGACTATTGTAAATCGCAGCTGGTCGAGCTGCAAAAGAATAAAGAACTATTCAGCCAGTTCCCGGGGAATGTATACGCGGTTAGTGTGGCATCTGTAAAGGAACATAGTAAAATGAAGGACGAGCTTGGTCTTGATTATCCAGTCCTGTCCGATGAAGACTTAAAGCTTATTCGCAAAGTTGAGTTGGTGGATCCACAGTTTCCGAAGGCACTTCGAGGATTTGCAGTTTTGGATAAAAATGGAAAGGTCCTCCATTCAGAAGAAATAGATCCGTTTGGGGAACAAGCATCCGCGATTTTTGAGTTTGCTTCTAAAAAAGTTGCTGACGGAAAATAAATATAGACATAAAAAACTGGATTTGAACAAACCAGAAGCCGCCGAGGGCGGTTTCTTTATTAGGGCAATATACTTTTGAAGTATATAATAATGGTGCAGGCTGCCTTGAATACATATGTCATACTTATATCATCAAAAGCATTTAATAATACAATAGGAGGGGCTGAGTTTGACGGAAATGATATTGAATGAAGCCGAAAAATTTATCCGAACAGCCTATTATGAGCTGAATAAGACAGAGGACGAAGCTGAGCAGCGAATCGCGGAAATCCGCAATGAAATCAGCGAGTCTGGTTCCTATCATCATACTTTTGAAGAACTTGAACATGGGGCGAGGATGGCATGGAGGAACAGCAATCGCTGTATTGGCCGGCTGTTTTGGGAAAGCCTGACCGTTTTTGACCAGCGGAACTTATCCCGGGAAGAAGATATAAGGGATGCAGTTTTCAGCCATCTTGACTATACGACAAACAATGGGAAGATCCGGCCGACAATCACTGTTTTTCGGCAAGAGCGAAACGATGAGCCGACAATCCGGTTCTGGAATCACCAAATCATCCGCTATGCAGGCTATAATACTGAAAATGGTGTGCTGGGCGATCCGGCCTCGCTTGAATTGACGCGTGCTTGTGAAGAGTTGGGGTGGAAAGGGGAGGGCACCAGGTTTGACGTACTTCCTCTTGTCATCCAGATTGGCAGCGAAGCTCCCAAGTGGTACGAGATACCGAGAGACCTGGTGCTGGAAGTTCCGCTCCGCCACCCGGAATATGAATGGTTTGCCGAGTTAGGCCTGAAATGGTATGGGGTGCCATTGATTTCCGACATGATGCTGGAAATTGGCGGCATCCAGTATAAGGCCGCTCCTTTTAATGGCTGGTACATGGGAACGGAAATCGGTGCCCGTAACCTTGCGGATGAATTCCGCTATAATCTTCTGCCGGAAGTGGCGGAACGGATGGGCCTTAATATGAAAAAGAGCTCGTCACTGTGGAAAGACCGCGCCATCATTGAATTAAATGCAAGTGTGCTTCATTCCTTCAACGAAGACCAGGTTACAATTGTGGACCACCACACTGCCGCAAGCCAGTTTAAAGTTTTTGAAGATAGAGAGAAGGAGAAAGAGCGCAAAATGACAGGTGACTGGACTTGGCTCATTCCGCCTGTTTCTCCGGCTGCCACACATATTTTCCATAAGGGCTATGATAACGAGATGCAAAAGCCCATCTATCTAAGTCAGCCAAAAGCATACCAATAAAACTATATCTCTAAATTTTGCCCGCAGTTCATATTTGACTGCGGGTTTTTTTGTTACTTTGGGATAATTAAATTATGACAGTTCTTTGTATACGATTACCACCATTGTCACTTCTTGTAGGATTCCGTCAAATTAACATTATGTTTAAAATATCAAAAATATATAAAGTATCATGTTTGCAAAAAGGGTACTTTGAAATTATTTTTGTTAAGTATTTCACATAATGACTTTTTAAAAGGGGGAGAAATACGATTAAATATTGGAGCAATAGGTTTGGGAATTGTTGCTTTTATTTTAAAAGAGCATAAAGGTTTTGCTTCTGACGAACACAAAATTGAAAAGCTCGAGAGACATGGTTCTTCCCGAGGCACCACCAATGTTTATTCTTTTATAAATAATGATCATAAGAATCATATTACTATACGAGGTGGATTATAATGCAAGCAACTATTGTGAAAGCATCCCGCACCAGGATCAAAGAAGATATCGAAACAATTGCCCGTTTTGGGGGGTTGTCTGAGGGTGGCGTTACGAGACTAGCGTTATCTAAGGAAGATATGGATGGACGGAAGTACTTGATTGAAAAAATGAAAGAAGCTGGATTAAATGTCACTATTGATGCCGTTGGCAATACTATCGGGCGAAGAGAAGGAAAGAAAAAATTAGCCCCTATTATGATAGGTTCACATCTTGACACTGTCCCATGTGGCGGCAATTATGATGGCATTGCAGGCGTTATTGCTGCTCTTGAGACTATAAGAATGTTAAACGATGAAGGAGTCGAGACAGTACGTCCTATTGAGGTAGTCAATTTTACCGCAGAAGAATCAAGTAGATTTCTAACAGCTACTATGGGCAGTAAATGTATGAAGGGTTCCCTTACAATTGATAAAATTAAATCATTGAAGGATAAGAATGGCAATTCTTTCTACGATGCACTTTCACAAGCGGGATTTGAGCCTGATAAATTGGACTCTGTAAAGAAATACATCGGTGATTATCATGCGTTCATCGAGCTGCATATTGAACAAGGTCCTGTTCTTGAAGCTGAAAAGAAGCCTATCGGTATTGTAACTTTCATAGCTGCACCAACAAGAATGAAAATAAATATTAAAGGAAAAGCTGACCATTCTGGCAATACTCCGATGAACATGCGAAGAGATGCATTAGCTGGCGCGAGTGAAATTATCCTTGCGCTTGAAAAAATCGCGAGTGAAGAGGCAGGAAGACATACTGTCGGTACTGTTGGTGATGTTCGAGTAACCCCTGGTGCAATGAATGTAATTCCTGGTGAAGTAGAATTACTTGTAGATATTCGTGATATTGATATGAATGAAAAACGAAAAGCATATGAATTATTTATTGAATCAATAAATGAAGTAGCGAGTAAACGTAATTTAATCATTGAACGAGAGCTGCTAGTAAATGATACACCTGTACAAATGTCAGCCAAGATCATCAACACGATACAAGAAGCGACTGAATCATTAGGCTATCCATATAAAATTATGCATAGTGGTGCAGGTCACGATGCCATGAATTTAGTTCCAATTACTGATGTAGGCATGATCTTCATTCCTAGTGTTGACGGCATCAGCCATAACATCAAAGAGTTTACTGAAATGGAGGATATTTGCAACGGCGCGGATGTGTTATATGCAAGTCTTTATAAACTAGCAATGGAAGACCAATAATGAAAAGGGCAATAGCTTGATATTCGGCGATGTTCTTAATTTAATCAATTTTTTAGGTTGGCAGTTGTAAACTATTTATAGTATACAACTGCCAACCTATTATTTTATGTGCATTTAGTTGCTATTGGCTGAAATTCCAGCCAATAGCAATCGCCAATATTCAGTGGATGATGCGGTGAATCCTGTAATTGAAGCTTCACTTTATTCAATCATGGACTTTTTAGCCTCTATGTATAATGCTTCAATAAACTTTTTTATATTTAACCTGAGAGGAGCCAGATTCGTTTCTTTCCCTTCCAATTCAAGCATTTTCATTCTTACTTGGGTAAAATCAAAAAATGAAGAAGCGTAGCTTTCGAATATAGGATTTGCATAGTCAGTCAATCCCAAGGATGCAAGATTGTTCAATGCATGCTGTATCGCTCTTCGAACCCTCTGTTCGCTTGCTTTAGCTTCTTTCTTAATGCAGATTTTCTCACGGTTGGAAGCCTTGCAATGCTCTCCAGCAATTTTTTCAAAAAGCTCTTTTAAGGAAGGGAATTGAAATCTAGATTCAGTATTATTCTCCTTGTGAAATAAATATTCGATAATTTCCAACAATTCGTAATAGCCATTCTCTCCAACAATTCCTAATTCCATTAATAGATTCTTTCCGGAATTTATGAGTATTGAAAGATGGGAATCAGGAGTAGGCTCAAGTATTTTGGCTTTATTGACTTCATAGTGATGGTGAGTCAAAGATAATAATGACTGTTGAATTTTTAAAAGAGATTTTTCCTGTAAATAATGCTTCGTTTCATTCTTAATCACACTAATGAATTCGTACTTATTGATTGGTTTCGTAATAAAATGATTGATCCCCAGCAAGTATGCTTCAGCAACCATGTCTTTTGGGACAATTTGAGAAATCATGATTATTCTCCCTGTAAACTGAGGATTAATCTCTCTTATTGTTTCTATACCGTCCCGTTCCGGCATTAATAAATCAATAAGCAGGAAATCAATTTCCTTGTTGTGAAGCTGTTCATAGGTTACCTCGACTCCATCTGTTGCCTCTCCAACAACAGTACCTAATTTTTCTGACTCAATAATGTCTGATAACATTGCTCTGATAGCAGTGGAATCATCTACAATGAAGAAATTCATAAATTTATCACCCGATGTCATTGATGTTTTTTATAGGAAGTTGCATTAGTGAAGCTGTATTTTTCTGCATATGATCAGGACTTGAATTAGTAGGTATTCTTCCTTGCAGTTCGCTAACAATAATGTTGGTTGAAAATGGCAATAATATTATTCTGGGGAATTACCAAAATATTGATAGCGCTTTCAATATTTTGGATATTTGTGGTGAAATAAAACTGAGTTAGCGAAATTCTTGATTTATCATTTGTCGTAATTCTCACACAATTAACTAGGTATTTATACCTAGTTAATGTCGATGTAGAATACAAAGTCAATTATAATTGTTCAACTATAATTGGCATTTATTGGTCAATATTCATCTTGAAATTTTAATTAGCATCCTTCATAACGTAAATATATGTACTCACTTTATTATACTAAAAACTATAGGGAAATCCTTTGTTTTACTGGATTTGTCTATAGTCTGTAACATTTGCTGTTTATCTAGGGAGCGGACTTTTTTCTATTAGGGAAGGTATTTTTATTCACTTCTAGAATATCCCTTGATAAGAAAAATAAAAGGTGGGGAAGAGATGGAAAATACCCAGTCATTAAAGGAAGTGTTATGCCATTTGGAAGCGAGGCTTTTATCGCCTCAAGTACGCATTTCGCCAGAGGAAATTGAACTTTTACTATCAAAGGATTTTTTTGAATTCGGCAGTTCAGGCAAGGTGATTCACCGGGAGGATTGCGTAGGTGAAAGCGGGTTAAGTGTCCGGGAAATGTCGCTGAACGATTTTGAAATCAGTCTCCTTTCCGAAAACGTAGTACTCGCTACATACCGGGTCATAGACTGTACGAGAAAACTTGAAACATTAAGGAGTTCGATTTGGAAGCGGGAAAGTGGACAGTGGCGCATGTTTTTCCATCAGGGAACGATTGCGGCAGTTTTAACGGAACAACAAGAAATGGAAACAGGAGAGTAAGGGATGGAAATATCTTTAATCAGGCATGGACGGTCACTATGTACTGATCGCGGGCGCGTAACCTGTCGTGAATTTCATAACTGGGTAAAAAGGTATGATGATTCTGGGGTTTTTCCTGAGGAGGTCTACCCGGCATCTGCCCGACATGCGCTACGGTTGGCCAATGTTGTGCTGACAAGCGATTATAGCAGGGCGATTGAGTCAGCCGCCTTGCTCGGCGATCATGACAGAGTAATTCCTGACCCGATTTTTCGTGAAGCGGAGCTGCCTAGCCCGATGCTCCACTTGCTCCAGTTAAAACTGCGTCCGAATACTTGGGCCGTTATCCTTAGATGTTTATGGCTGTCAGGGTATTCAAAGGGCTGTGAGTCTTTGAAGAAAGCAAGGCAGAGAGCAGAAACAGCAGCACATCTGTTAGCCGGCTATGCGGAAGAGTACCAGTCCGTCACTCTTGTAGGCCACGGTTTTTTTAACCGGCTTGTAGCAGAAGAGCTTATGAAAACCGGCTGGAAAGGCAGGAAATCAGTTGGAAAGCACTGGAATTGCACGACGCTGCGTTATGAAGATTTCTCCCGCGGTTGACGCAAACAAACTCGGATTTTATGGTAAATTTGAGTGGAGTCATGATAGCTTTACTATTACTTTTCTGACGGGGAGATAATGCGATGGCCACGATACTGGTGGTAGATGATGATAAGAATGTGAGATTCCTGGTTCACAAGAATATCCAGGAGGAGGGCTATCACGTCCTTCAGGCCAGCGGAGGGCCTGAAGCGCTGGAACTGCTCGGTAACAATCAGGTCGATCTGGCAGTCATTGATGTAATGATGCCTGAAATGGATGGATTCGAGCTGACGAAACAGGTTAAATCAAATTACGGAATTCCGGTTATTTTGCTTACCGCCAAGGGTCAAATCAGCGACAAGGAAACGGGCTTCCGCCTTGGCGCGGATGATTATATTGTCAAACCTTTCAATCCGAAAGAGCTTCTCTTTCGCATACAGGCGATATTGAAAAGATACAACAAACCAAGCGATTCAGTCATTGCAATCGGGGAAGTGTCTATCAACCGCAAAAATTATGAAGTACAGGTAGGGGAGCGTACGCTGATTTTACCATTGAAAGAGTTCGAGCTTCTTTTCTACATGGCATCCTATCCAAACCAGGTTCTTTCTAGGCCGCAAATCATCGAGGCTGTTTGGGGTCTGGACTTTAACGGCGACGAGAGAACGGTAAATGTGCATGTCAAAAGGCTAAGAGAGAGGTTTTCGTCCCTGACAGACGATATCACCATTAAAACGGTCCGGGGCCTTGGCTACCTGCTGGAGGACAGGCAGGAATGAAATCACTGTACTCGAGATTTGTCCTTACCACAATTGGCATCATGCTGTTAAGTTTCATTCTCGGTCTGATGGCAGCCAACAGCTATTACCACAACGCAATCAAGCACAATAATGATAGGAAGAACACGGAAATTGCAAAAGAATTTGCGGACTATATAGAATCCGAAAAACCTGACAGCGTTCAAAGATACTTAAAAAACGCTGCGGCATCGGGTTACCAGATTTATATGATCAATGACAGCGGCGAGGAAAAGTTTTTTGGCGCAGATTTCCGCAATAACAATCTTTCAAATGATGCAAGACAGAAGGTGCTATCCGGAAAGGTCTATCACGGAATGCGAGACTTCCCGAAACAGCTTTTTGTCACTGGGTTTTTCGCCAATGAGCTTACCAATACTGTTGGAGTGCCCTTCCATTACAATGGTGGGAATTACGCACTTTTCATCAGGCCTGATATACAGCTGCTTTTTAATGAAGTTCATAGTTTGCTTGGCTGGATAACCGGAATCATGGCTGTGCTTACGATTATGTTTGTATTGATTTCATCCAAGTATATGGTGAACCCTATTACGCAATTAACGGTTGCCACTAAAGAAATCCACGGCGGAAATTTCGATGTTGAGCTTGATATCAACAGAGAGGATGAAATTGGACAGCTGGCAAAAAGCTTTAAGGAAATGCTCACGAAGCTGGGGCAGCTCGATGAATTGAGAAGCGAGTTTGTTTCGAATGTCTCGCACGATATCCAGACACCTCTCTTGAACATTCAGGGCTATACAAAGCTGCTGGAAAAGGGGGATATTACCGAGGAGGAAAAAAGACATTATTTTCGGGTGATTGATGAAGAAACAAACAGACTCTCTTCTTTGACGCAGCAACTGTTGGTCCTGACCACTGTCGACAAAGAAGAAAAGGGTTTTCTGAGACCCGCCTATTTCGAGGTTTCACAACAAATCAAGGACATTATCTGGAAGTATCTGTGGCTTCTTGACGAAAAAGGAATCAGTGTCAATTATTCGATTCCAGATCTTATTTTTCATGGCGACCCGACTTTGCTTTATAACGTTTGGGAAAATTTATTGACCAACAGCATGAAATACAACAAAGAGAATGGAGAGATTGAAATCCTTCTGACCGATGAACAAGAACACATCAGGGTGGTATTCAAGGATTCGGGGATTGGATTGTCACCAGAGGAGCAGAAAAGGATATTTGACCGATTCTACAGGGCCGATAACTCCAGGACAAAAGTGGAAGGGACAGGCCTGGGATTATCCATAGTCAAAAGTATCGTGGAAATGCATGAGGGGCGGATTCATGTAGACAGCAAGCAGGGGGAAGGTTCCGCTTTTACTGTGATCCTTCCGAAAATGTAATATTGTGTTCACCTTCCGTTCATCTTTACACCATACAATGTGGTAAAGGTGAACGGTTTTTTTTTGAAAATAAGAAACTAATCCTTATGAATAAAGGGAAGGGGATATTTATGAAAAAACACAGCTTATTGCTTATTCGTTTCTCAGCCATTTTTGCGGCAATCGGCGCATTTATAGGTTCACATATGGCTGGATCGGGGGCTTATGAATTCCGGCCCATCCATGCCCATATCCTAGTTGTCGGCTGGCTGACACTGTTTTCATGGGGAGTTTACTATAAACTCTTCACAATAAAATCAAAGAAACTGGCTAGCATCCATGTATGGACTGCTATTACAGGCACCATTGGCTTGACTGCCGGAATGTGGTTCCAGAACATTAAACCATTCGGCATACCTGATGGATTTGCGCTCGTGTTCTATATTGCCGGGGGATCTATTTTGCTGGTTAGCTTCGTTCTATTCCTTGTTACAACTTTCATGATTTCAAATGAAGATGAATAAGATACAGGCAGCGGGTGGTCTCCACCCGCTATTTGAAAGAGAGGGTATATTATGCTCACAGTCATGAAAAAATTAACCTCTTTGGCAAGCTCCAAAAAAGGAGCGAAATGGACACTGGCCATATGGGTTTTGGCATCCGTCCTTCTTGGCGGCTTTGCCCCAAGTGCAAAAGAGTTCGCGACAAGCATCAATGCAACAGGCCTGCCAAGCGATGCAAAATCACTGATTGCCGAAAAGAAAGTTTACGAGTATTTTCCTGATGAAAAAGGTACACCTGCCATATTGGTATTCAATAAGAAAACGGCTTTGACGCAAGAGGAAATGAAAATCATTGACGGCGTCAGCAAGAAGATAGAGGACGAAAAAATAGCTGCTGTAAAAAAAGTCGTCCCTCTTTATAAAATGCCGCCAGTGGCAAAAACCTCGTTTGTTTCTGAAAATAAAACAACGGTTCTTTTGCCTGTCAGCCTGAAGGACAACCTTGAAAGAGAAGTCATCAACGAAACGATTAAGGATTTGGAGAAACTCGGGAAAGATGAACTGAAAGCAGCAGATGCTGTTAGTTTGAAAATTACTGGTCCTGCCGGTATCGTTTCCGACATGATTTCAATTTTCTCTAATGCCGATATCGTTTTGCTACTGGGAACCGTCGGTTTGATTTTTGTCCTGTTGATTCTCATCTACAGGTCGCCTATCCTTTCCATTGTTCCGCTGATTGCAGCCGGAATTGTTTACGAGGTTGTCAATAAGACGATCGGTTTGTTTGGAGAGGGAGGAATGGGGATTGAGAGCCAATCGCTTTCTATCATGTCCATTCTATTGTTTGCTGCATTAACGGATTATGCATTGCTCATTCTTTCACGGTTCAGGGAAGAATTGAGAAAAGAAGAGAATAAGTATGTAGCGATGAAACGCTGTATGGAGGAAGTAACTGAGCCGATTTTCTTCAGCGGCAGTACGGTATTGGCTTCCATGCTTGTTCTGTTTGCTGCCATCTATGAGCCATACCGCAACTTCGCACCTGTCTTTTCAATTGCGATGGTCCTGATCCTGCTGGGTGGCCTGACTCTACTTCCAGCATTGTTTGTCCTGCTTGGAAGGAAATCTTTCTGGCCGATTATCCCGAAAGTTGGATCTGCTGCAAAAGGAAGCGCGACTATTTGGGAAAAGCTCGCAAAAAATGTTGTCAAACGGCCGATTGTTGGCGCATTAATCGTGTTCATCCCATTGTTGCTCCTCGCTTTGAATACGCTGAACGTCCAATATTCATTTAACTTGATCAAATCGTTCCCTGATGATATTCAGTCCCGTCAAGGATACCATATTCTTGAAGATAACTTTTCTCCTGGCGATCTGGCTCCCGCTACAGTAATTGTTGAGGGGAAAGATCAGCTTGAAAGCAGTGATATAAAGAAGCTGAGGGAAGAACTGCTGGATCATGAAGGTGTTGCGTCAGTTACACCTGAATTGTCTGCTCAGAACGGACCGATGCAGAATACCTGGCTTTCGGAAGACGGGACAGAAGCAAAGCTGACGTTGACGTTTAAAGGCAGCCCTTATGAGAAGGCTGCATTGAATGAATTATCACAGCTTCGCGAGGATTCCGGCAAAATTGTTGAAGATGCTGGTCTCGAAGGGGCCAAGCTTTACTACTCAGGTGAAACGGCGAAACAACTTGATACGAGAGAAGCCAATAGCCGTGATACATGGGTGCTGGTCACATTGATCACTATTTTGATCACTGTTCTGCTGTTTATCCAGACGAAATCCTATATAGCACCATTGTATATGATTCTCACGATTATCTTTTCATATTTTACGGCGCTTGGAACGGGCTCCCTTATTTTTGATAAGATCTTTGGCTTTGAAGAAATCAGCTACAGGATTCCATTATATTCGTTTATCTTCCTGGTTGCGCTCGGTGTGGATTATAATATCATGCTGATTTCAAGAATCAAGGAAGAAGCAAGACGTTACCCAATCAAAAAAGCAATCGAAGAGGGGCTTGCCCATACTGGCGGTGTAATCTCGTCAGCCGGCCTCATTCTTGCTGCTACTTTCGGGGTCTTGGTCACCCAGCCAATCATGGAGCTGTATATGTTTGGTGCAACGGTGGCAATCGGGGTTCTGATCGATACATTTCTGATCCGTACCGTACTAGTTCCTGCCATCATGGTGAAACTAGGGAAATACAGCCTGTGGCCATTAAAAGTGCAGGAAGAGAAAAGCTGTCAATAAAACAAAAAACTCCCAAAGGGTACAGTCCCTTTGGGAGTTTTTTTCGTTTGCAGCCTTAATGATCAAAACGATCCTTATGCTAAATTTTAAAGCTGCTGATGGAATCCTGCAGCTCCTCTGCCATATTAGCAAGTGATTCTGCAGATGCAGCAATCTCCTGCATGGATGCGAGCTGTTCTTCGGTTGCTGCCGATACTTCCTGGGTTTCATGGGCAGTCTTTTGCGAGATTTCATCCATCCCGGTGACCATTTCTACAACTTGTTCTGTGCCCCGGTTCATTTGCTGGACAGAGGCAGCGACATTCTGTATTTGGGAACTGACGGCATCGACGAATTCCTGTATTTTTTTAAATGAAATACCAGCTTCGTTTACAACAGTAATTCCTTTTTCCACCTCGTCGGTTCCTTTGTTCATCGCATCGACCGCAGCACCTGTTTCGACTTGAATTGAAGAAATTAAACTACGGATGGTTTCGGTCGCTTTCGCGGATTGTTCCGCAAGCTTCCTTACTTCATCGGCAACGACGGCGAATCCTTTTCCTTGTTCCCCAGCCCTTGCTGCTTCAATGGCGGCATTCAATGCCAGCAGGTTCGTCTGCCCGGCAATTTCAGAGATGACGTCAATGATCTTGCTGATTTCGTGGGAGCGTTCACCAAGTGTATGGACTACTCTACCAAGGTCGTTTACAGTGTCATGTATATTTGTCATCTGCTGAATGGAGTGCGTGATGGCCCCTTCGCCACTCTTAACAATTTCGGCTGCTTCAACAGATGTCCTTGAGACATTTTCAGCGTTTTCCAAAATGGATACGAGCCCTGTAGACATTTCCCTGACAACATGGGCGCTTTCAGCCGCCATATCTGTTTGTTTTTCGGTGCCTGCTGCCACCTGCTGGATAGCAGTTGCCACCTGCTCTGTTGCCGAGTTGTTTTGTTCAGAGCTTGCATTCAGCTGTTCGGAGGAAGAAGCCAGAGCATGCGACTTTTCGCTTACATGGCGAATCAAGTCCCTCAAGGAATCAATCATCGTGTTAAAGCTCTTTCCAAGGAGTCCGATTTCATCGCCTCTGCCATTGTCGAACTTCTCCGTCAAATCGCCTTTGCTCACCTTGTCGGTCAACTCGGCCAAGGCCTTTAACGGTTTCGTGATCGATAGAACCGTCATATACGAAATAAGGACGCCAATCACGATGAAAATTCCTACTACAATGAGCGTGGTGTAAAGGATAGGTTTGGCCTGATCCTTGGCTTCTGACACATCCATCAATCCAACAATTTTCCATCCTGTAATCTTATTAGTTACAAAAGTAAGTTTCTTAGACTGTTCTTTATATTTAAAAGAATGAATAGCGTGGTCTTTTCCTAGCATTGAATGGGTGAACATTTTGCTTTTTTTACCAGCTGGTTCAGTAGGGTGGACTATATAATTCCCTTCAACACTAACAACAAAAGGATATCCCTTTTTGCCAATTTTTATGTCATCGGCTGACTCCTTAATGGCGTCCATGTTAAGGTCAATCGCTATGACTCCGGAACCGTCTTTGACGGTCTGCGCAACTGTGACCAATACGCTTCCAGTGGATGCACCTAAATATGGTTCAGTGATTACAGTATCTCCTTTGTTCTCCATGGCAAATGTATACCATGGCCGCTTTCTTGGATCGTATCCAGGGTCATATTGTTTAGCAGGAGCACGGAGCATTTCTCCTTTCTCTGTTCCAACATAAATCGCGACAATTTCCGGATGGAGTGCGTAATACTCTTTTAAGGAATTAATGGCTTCTTCTTTTTTGTCTCCGCTATATGAGGTTCGGTCTATCTTATTCGCAAAGTAATACGCGTCAGCCATTTTTGGTTCAAGACTATTACTCAAGATTTGATCCAGTACTTTAACACTTTCCGTAGCGCTGGCTAAGGTTGACTTATCAATTTCATTAGCGGCTTTATTGTAAGACATGAACCCTACTGTCAATGTTGGTATGATCAATAGCGCTAATAAGGAGATAATCAGCTTTCTTTTGATAGTCATTGTGAACTTGTTTTTTTGCATTTCGGTTTTTCTTGTGTTCATCCTGATGATCCTGCCTTTCCTTTATATAGTAGAATGCACTGTTGGTACTTTGTATATATCGTTCATTTCTTTTCACATTTAAGGGGAAAATAGAAATAATCTTTTTTTGCCGGCGAAATTGTGTCGTATTTTTAGCATGAGAAATAGGCTTTGTGGCGTAATGTTTGGTAGGTTAACAGAATGACAGAATGTTGGAAGGGTTCAATTTCAAGTGAAAAAGATGTAATATAGTTCTGTTAGAAGGGAGAAGGATACAATGAATATAGGAAGAAACGACCAATGTCCTTGCGGCAGCGGAAAAAAATATAAGAAGTGCTGCATGAATAAAGTGGTTTCGCTCAACACTGTTATTGGTCCAGAACTTGACCAGCTTCAGGAGCAGCTATTCGACTATATAGGCAAAAATGATCCTGATACGATTTATCAAAAATTAGCGGACAAGACTACCCTCAGCCAAATTGAAAATACAGAAGTAGAAAGGTTCGTGTCTTTCCTGCTGGTTATCTGGTTTACTTTCCATCAGCCTCACAGTACCAGTACACTGGCTGAACAGTTTATCGAGGAAAAGCGCAAGAGCAACAAGGTAAGGCCATCAACGATGGTCCAGCTTGAGAAATGGAAAGATACACCTCCAAGCTTTGTAACGATTACAAAGATAATTGATCATGAGTGGATTGAAGTTGAAGATTTCGCCACAAAGGAAATCAAAAAGGTAAGGGTACTTTTTGAAGAATCGGAAATGAAAGAGGGGCTCATGCTATTTGGCTTCCTGCTCCCGTATGGAAACTATTATTCCTACATGAGATTTGCCCTGGACCTCCTTCCAGAAGAAGCCTCCAGTTTATTAGGAACTCTCACGGCAATGTTCAAAAACAGTGGAATGGAAAACTTTACGGAGTTCTTGACAGTGGAATACCCATCCATCATCAATCTTTTGATTTCACAGCCGCTTGCTGCTGAGGAAGTTAACGTGGAAGGATTTGTCTGGGAAAGCCCTGTTTATCAGGAGGTAGTGGAATTATTCAGCCGCAACATTAAGAGTCTGGAGGGTATTTCCGATGCGCTTGAAAGTGCAGGGACAATGATTTGGAATTTATATTGTCAAAGGACAAAGCCATCCATCCGAAAGGCTGCAGTGTATGCGGCCGGGCTCCAGTATTTTCTTGAAATGAATATTCCGGGAATGAGTTTCCATACGCAAAAAGATCTTGCTGAAGACTATGGAGTCAGCGCGGCATCTCTGTCAAAAGCTTTCAGGCAAATGGAGGCTGAATTAGAGGAAGAAATTGAAGGAATGAATGCTATGCTGGAAAAATCGTCTAAAGTCTTAGTTGAAAGTTAAAAGAGTCATCTCCAAATTTAGTGGCGAGGACGCCGGCTTTTAAGGGGGGCAAGGATGATGGGAGACAATGCTGAAAGAGCTGTTTTTGCCGGAGGCTGCTTCTGGTGCATGGTGCCTCCGTTTGACGGCCTGTCTGGCATAAAGGAAATTGTGTCAGGCTATGCCGATGGCCCGGACGATCGTTATGAGGCTGTGCTGATTTTGTTTGATCCGTCCGTCATTCCATATGAAAAGCTGCTAAAGCTGTATTGGCAGCAAATTGACCCGACAGATGCCGGAGGTCAGTTTACTGACCGGGGAAATCGTTACCGTACAGCTATTTTCTATCATAACAAGGCGCAAAAGGCTGCTGCGGAGGCTTCTTTAACTGAACTGAAAGCAAGTGGAAAATTCTCCAAAGAGCTTGTGACGGAAATTCTTCCCGCAGCTAGCTTTCAGAGAGCAGAGGAAAAGCAACAGCATTATTATCAAAAAAATCCTTTCCATTATAATCTTTACAGGGAAGGGTCTGGCAGGGCGAGGTTTATCAGGGAGACCTGGAAACCGCGGAAAAGCGATGAACAGCTGCGCATAGAACTAACTCCGCTGCAGTATGAAGTCACAAGAAAGAATGCGACGGAGCCTCCTTTCCTGAACGAGTTTTGGGATCATTTCAAGGACGGTATTTATGTAGACATCATCTCAGGGGAGCCGCTGTTCAGTTCAATTGATAAATATGATGCGGGCTGTGGCTGGCCAAGCTTTACAAAGCCTTTGCGCCGTCAGGAGATTGCGGAAAGTTTTGACACAAGCCATGGAATGCGAAGGATAGAAGTGCGGGCAAAGGGTTCGGATTCCCATCTCGGCCATGTATTTGACGATGGGCCTGGACTTGACAAGGCTCGCTATTGCATCAATTCGTCCGCCCTCAGATTTGTACCGAAAGACCGTCTTGAGGTAGAAGGATACAGGGAATTCCTGTCTATGTTCGGAACAAGAATGGAGCAGGAAGACTTGTAAAGACTATTTAATATAAAAAAAAACCTCGGCCGCTGTCAATAGCAGTAGGGCCGGGGTTTTTTTTACATTGAAACGGGTACATGCTGAAATAATGCCAGCTATTGTTCCTGCGTCTCCTCAAGCACTTTGTAATAATCAGCAATCAGCATTTTCAGCTGCTGCAAGTGGTCTTTATTCAGGCCGTGTTTTCCTGATTCAAGTGCTGAAAGAGTGCTTCCAATAAGGAATTTCCTTGGGTGCTTCGTATGAAGAAGCTCGTCCTGCAGAAAATCGAGCAGTTCATTGTATTTCGCCTGTTGAACATGGTGGTTGGAATCTTTTTTAAGCTGCAATGTAGCATGATGAATTTTTCGCTGTAACGCCTGGCGGGAATTGCTGTTGTCAGGAAGCCACTGTTCCATAATGGCTGGCTGGAGAAGCTGTTCCCCAGAGGCTGCGACTTCTTCGACGATTTTCACGATTCGCTTCACGCTGTAGCGTACAATTCTGCGGTAGTCAGTATTTCCGCCGTGCGCCAGGGCGTTGTACTTCAGCTGGTGCTGGAGAATACCAAGGAACATGATGGCAGCGTCGAGCAAATAAGGCTGTTTTTCCTCGCCAAAGATATCCAAGAAGCGCTGATACAGCCAGCGAAGCATCATAAGGTGTCCTCTTTTGATAAACTGGTTCAGATCGGGATCATTGGAGAAGATGACTTCTTCGAAAAGAGTGATCAGCTTATTTGTCCTGTTCGTTTTTAAATTTAATTCCATCTGTTGTGCAAAGATATTTATATCAGCATGATCCTGGCCGACAAGCAGCTCATTTCGATCCTGCTCAAGCTGTTTATAAATTTTTTTAAAGAGGGCCATCAGCAATTCATTTTTGGACGAAAAATAATTGTAAAAAGTCCCTTTGGATATTCCGCTGTAGTCAAGGATATCCTGGATTGAAGTGGCCTGGAAGCCTTTCTCGATAAATAATTGGTGGGCCATTTTGATAACATGATGCTTTCTATCGTTCATATAATCACCTTTGAATAAATTGGACTGTGAGTCTAATATTTATACTAACCTATATTTTGTTAATACACAAACCTTAATAATATAGGTTTTTTATGATTGAAAAAATTATACTGATAGTATATTATAGTGTTTGCGTATAACGATGGTATAAAATAATGAACTCGAAGTATACAGGAGGAGAATATATGGAACATACCGTAAAAAAAGATGTCCGGCCGCCGTACGGTGTAATTGCCGTTTTAATGGTCGGCGCTTTTATTGCTTTTTTAAATAATACATTATTGAATATCGCTCTGCCTTCCATCATGGCAGACCTGAAAATAGGTCCATCAACAGTTCAGTGGCTGACTACTGGATTTATGCTGGTGAACGGGATTTTGATTCCGACGACCGCCTTCTTGATTCAAAAATATTCGGTCCGGAATTTATTTTTGGCAGCGATGTGCTTGTTCACCATTGGAACTGTTTTGGCAGGGAGTGCCGATGTATTCTCGGTACTGCTGTCAGGACGTATGCTCCAGGCTTCCGGATCGGCCATTTTGATGCCTGTTTTGATGAATGTCATGCTGGTGAGTTTCCCGATTGAAAAACGAGGAGTGGCGATGGGCTTTTTCGGTCTAATCCTTATGTTCGCACCAGCCATCGGCCCAACTCTTTCAGGATGGATTATTGAGCATTATGACTGGAGAATGCTGTTCCACTTTGTAACACCAATTGCCATTATTATATTGCTGGTTGGCTTCTTTAAATTAAAAGATATAAAAGAAAAGCAGGATCTCCGTCTTGATTTAGTGTCACTGCTAATGTCGAGCGTGGCTTTTGGCGGAATTCTTTATGGGTTTAGCTCGGCTGGAAGCAAGGGCTGGGACAGCTTCGAGGTATACGGAACGATTATTCTTGGCGTTGTCTTCCTGGTCCTTTTCATTATCCGCCAGATCAACCAGCCATTGCCGATGCTGAATTTTAAGGTATACAAATATCCGATGTTCGCATTATCCTCGGCCATTTCCATGTCAGTGAATATGGCCATGTTTTCGGGTATGCTTCTTCTTCCTATATACACACAAAACTTACGGGGAATTTCACCAATGGATGCAGGGCTTCTGATGCTGCCAGGAGCGATTTTGATGGCTGTCATGTCCCCTGTTACAGGAAAGCTGTTCGACAAGATTGGCGGAAGAGTCCTTGCAGTGCTGGGCTTGGCAATCATTGTGGTCACCACATACGAATTCAGCCAGCTTACCCTGGAAACTTCGTATATGCACTTAATCATGATTTACTCTGTGAGGAGCCTTGGGATGTCCATGGTTATGATGCCTGTTTCAACAAACGGGCTTAATCAATTACCTACGAAATTATATCCGCATGGAACGGCTATGAATAATACGATGAACCAAGTATCCGGAGCGATCGGAACGGCGCTGTTAGTCTCGATTATGACGAACCGTACAGAGACGCATATTGGGGAAATGACAAAATCCGCGATGGAATCGGCAGCTGGCAGCCAGCCGACTGCAGCAGCCATGGCTGAAATGAAACAGCAGATCATCATGAAAGCGACTCTTGAAGGCATCAATGAGGCATTCTTTGTCGCCACTGGAATAGCTGTTGTAGCTTTTGTCCTAGCCTTCTTTATCAAACGGGCAAATCAGGCAGAAGAGCCAATTGCAGTAAAAACTGTGCACAGCGGTACAGGCGAGTAGCGGATAAAAGTCCATCCATAAGAAAAAGGATGGGCTTTTATTATGTTGAGGAAAGATGGTGTTTCCTTATAAAAACAATTGTAGGAACTTGATACAGCTACTTGGAATATAGTTGCGCTAATTGGGAATATACCGCATGTGATTCGGAATATAAAGGAGTTTACCGGGAATATATCCGTCGTAATTAGGAATATCTATTTTTAGAAATTTTAGGCTGATGAAATTGCAGTCCGGTAACCGGTTACACTCTTAAATATACTGTAAAATTGTTGTGTTTTTCGAGCGTAGGAATTTTTTTATTGCAAATTGGCTGAAAAATGGTGATAAAACAAGACCCCGGCGAATCACAGCCACTATCTTAAGAAAAAATGGATCTTATACAATTCTATTTTTCGAAGCATTTACCGTAAGGCATGTACAAACTGATCTATTCATGGAATGATAAGTACAGATAAACAAGTGCTTGCCCGACAGGAGGGTATCAATGGAAGAAAATCGCTATGATGAGATGCTGAATATATGGACTGGGGGAAGCCAGGATGGTTTCTATTCTTCTTTTCACTATCACAGATATGAGCCGACCCCATATGCTGATTTAGAAAAGTTGTTCGAACAATACCAATTGAAGGAAAGTGACACTGTCATTGATTTTGGGTGCGGAAAAGGGAGACTGGCTTTCCTGCTCCATTATATGTTTCGCGCAAGCGTTCTCGGAGTGGAAATGAATGAAGAATTCTGCCAAGATGCCATGGAAAACCTCGAACATTATTCAAGGAAAGTAAAAGAGGGGGAAGATAAAATCACCTTTTATTGCGGGCTCGCAGAAGAATTTGAAATAGGCCCCAAGGACAACCGATTTTATTTTTTCAATCCCTTCTCGGTCCAGATATTCACCAAAGTCATTAACAACATCTTGATTTCGCTGGAAAAAGAGCCTCGGGAAGTCCACTTGATTTTATACTATCCTTCCGAGGATTATATTTATTATCTGGAATCACAAACATCTTTTCAGCTATGGAAAGAAATAGAACTTCCCAGTCTGAATGACCGCAACTCAGATGAAAGATTTTTGATATACCGATTGGTATATTGAGGGAAAAGAATGTAAAGGAAGTAAAGGCTGCTGAAAATGAGAGGCAGAATCCGCAATAAAACCCATCTGATGATTCAGATGGGTTTTTTTCTTGCGCTCTTCAAATCCTTTGCCATGTTCACCTGCACGTGCTGCTTCAATGGCAGCATTAAGGGCAAGAAAGTTAGTCTGGGCCGCAATATCGTTAATCAATGCTGTAATTGTGCTGATTCTTGAAGCGGCTTACGACAGAGACTCAATGCCGTGAATTCAATGATGGAGTATATCCCGAGAAACAATATTGAACAAATCAGAAGCCCCATAAGAAGCAATAGTTTATTGCGAATCGACATATGTTCCCTTCCGTTTTACGAAATGTAGTACTCGTTATATAGGGTGGAAGGTTCGATGTTTGACAGTCATTCTAATAAAGAATAAGGCAGCATCCCCTGTTAGGAAGGTGCTGCCTCTAACGCTATTGCTTAAAGCCTGTGTAAATAAAGATGGCATCTCTCAGGAATTCGGCAGTGCCAGGCTCTTTTGCATCATAGTATGATTTGAAGCGCTCGTCATCCACGTACATTTGTGCAAGGCCCGCGTGCGCCTCCTTGCTGTATGTGCTCCAGTAATAGCCCAGCCACTGTCTGTGCAGGTCAGCCGTTTTTTGTGCGAGGCTGCCTGACGGGTCTCCCGTTTTAACCGCTTCAGCCAATATGTCGCTTATTTCAGAGGCGAGGCGCGTTACTTCTGCATGCTTCTCCTCAGACATATTCTTAAGCTTCATATTCGCCTTGTCGACGGTTTCATCACCATATTTACCTCGAATTTCCGCCCCATACTTCGCTTCATTCTCTTCAATCATTTTTTGCTTAAAACCTTCAAATTTCTCCTTATCAGTCATGCTGGACACTCTCCCTTCATTCAAAGCGATTGTTTTTTCAACATTGGCGATCAGTAAATCTAGCTGTTTTCTTTTGTCGAGGAGCTGTTTTCGGTGTTCTTCTAATGCTTTGGCGCTGTCATAGGAAGGCGAAGACAGGATTGCTTTGATTTTCTCCAGGCTGACTCCCATTTCACGGTAGAACAAAATTTGCTGAAGCCTGTCAACTTCCTCCTGACCGTAAATCCGGTATCCTGACGAACTGGTCCTTACCGGCTTAAGGATGCCAATTTCATCATAGTACCGAAGCGTCCGGGTGCTGACCCCAGCCAGCTGCCCAAGCCTTTGAATCGTATATTCCATTCGTTGTCACCTCCTGACAAATTCACTTTACACCTTGACGCAGCGTGAAGGTCAATAGGGTAATAAAAAAATAATTGCTCTTTTTGGCGTGGGTGAAATAGGATGCTTTAATTGTTACACAACAGCAATGGCGCTGGTGAATAAGTCAGCCTAGCGAAAGGTATCTGTCATGAATACTTTTCCGCAAAAAAGGCGATTTTTCCTGTGCGAGGGGAATGAAACGATTTAATTTTATAACTTAAAGGTAAGTGGGTGCCTACAGGGTTCCCTTTTTTCTATGCTTAAAAGGTCTAGCCTGCGCTGGGAGCTTTTGAGAAAAGCAGAGTCTTTTTTTAGAACAAAAAGCAAAAATTTAATGGTAAAAACTTTAACCATTATAAGTGAACAAACATATGGTATGATAAAGTTGCATAAGGTAAACAAAAGTGGGAAGGGGAAATAAAAGTGGGAATGGCTAAAACAATCTCTCTAGCTGATGGAGAAAAAGGGGATAGGATAAGGATTAGCAAGCTTCACATTGAAGGTGTGATGAGGCGAAGGCTGCTTGACCTTGGTTTTGTCCCCGGCAGGATTGTCGAAGTACTGCGGAAAAGCCCGCTTGGTGATCCGATTGCATTCAGGGTGAGTCAAACGTGTATCGCATTGAGGAAAGAGGAAAGCGGACAGATAGAAGGGGAGTTGGTTGACTCATGATTGAACAACATACGATTGCGCTTGCCGGCAACCCAAACACAGGCAAAAGCACATTGTTTAATTTGCTAACAGGCTTGAAACAACATACCGGAAACTGGGCAGGGAAGACGGTTGACATGAAGGCAGGTTATTTCTCGCATAAGGACCGCAAGTATGAAATCGTCGACCTCCCAGGCACTTATTCTCTTTATTCAAACTCGGCTGATGAAGAATTGGCCCGAAACTATATTATTTTTGAAAAGCCTGAGATTACGATTGTTGTCCTTGATGCCACGTCGCTTGAAAGGAACATGAATCTGGCCTTGCAGGTGCTCGAAATGACCGGGCGCGTAATTGTTGTAATGAACCTGATGGATGAGGCGGATAAGCGCGGCATCCTTATTAATGAAAAAATTCTGATGAGGCGTCTCGGGGTGCCAGTCATTAAAATTTCTTCCCGTAACCGGACTGGTGTCGACATGCTGCTTGATACAATTGATCGAATGATTACCGGAGAAATCAGCACCGAGCCAGTTACAGTTGTCTATGACGAAGAAACGGAGAAAAAAATCATACTGCTGGAAGAAAAGGCGGAAAATATTTTTCAAGGCAGGCTGCCAGCAAGGTGGGTCGCTCTCCGCCTGCTGGACGGAGACCAGAGATTGATAGAAGAAATAGAGAAACGATTTGCAGGGAGGTTAGAGGATGGCTTTGCAGGGAGAGCAAGCGTCTCAACGATTGGAAGATCTGTTTAAGGAAGCCGGCCACTTGTCGACGCCTGGTCTTCGCGACCACGTTGTTGAACAGCTTTATAAAAAAAGCAGCGAGCTGACTGCTGCAGGAGTGACCTATACGAAAAGCGGGCATGATGAGCATTCTGAAAAGCTCGACCGGATTTTTACATCGCCAGTATTTGGGTTTCCTATCATGCTTGCATTGCTGGGGGCTGTCTTTTACTTGACGATTGCAGGGGCGAATGTTCCTTCCGCAATGCTTGCCGATTTTTTTAGCTGGCTTGAGGGGTATATCGCAGTGGGGTTTGAGAAAGCAGGATCACCTGATTGGCTGTATGGCGTTTTGGTGCTCGGATTTTATCGTGGAACCTCTTGGGTGGTTAGCGTCATGCTCCCGCCAATGGCAATCTTTTTTCCGGTATTTGCCCTTCTTGAAAATTACGGCTACCTACCGCGTGTAGCATTTAACATGGACCGCTTGTTCAAGGTTGTCGGGGCCCATGGAAAACAGTCTCTGACTATGGCCATGGGGTTTGGCTGTAATGCTGCGGCGATCATGTCAACGAGGATTATTGAATCTCCGCGTGAACGCATGCTGGCAATCCTGACAAATAACTTTGTTCCGTGCAATGGCAGATGGGGGACGCTGATTGTCCTTGCTTCGCTTTTTATGGCAGGAAGCCTGGCGGGAGGAACTCAGCTGCTAGCAGCGACGGGGGTGATCGTCGGCCTTGTCCTGTTTGGGATTTTCGTGACCTTTTTCGTGTCATGGCTGTTATCGAAAACCTTGCTGAAGGGCGTTCCGACACACTATACTCTTGAACTTCCTCCTTACAGGAAGCCAAAAGTGTTTGATGTTGTCATAAGGTCATCCATTAATCAGACTCTTGCTGTTCTGAGCCGTGCAGTGAAGATAGCGGCACCCGCGGGGGTTCTGACATGGATTTTGGCGAATGTGACGGTCGGCGACACCAGCATTCTGCTTCACATTGTCCAGTTCCTTGACCCAATGGGGCAGATGCTCGGGCTGGATGGATATATCCTGATGGCGTTCCTGCTTGGTCTGCCTGCAAACGAGGTGGTGCTACCGATTTTGCTGATGGGTTATTTATCCACAGGGGCAATGGTGGATGTGGATGGAATTGGTGGGCTGAAGCAAATATTGCTTGATCATGGGTGGACGTGGGTGACAGCGCTGAACATGATGCTGTTTTCCCTACTTCATTATCCTTGTGGAACGACAATGGTGAATATTTATCAGGAAACGAAAAGTGTGAAATGGACTTTCCTGTCTTTCCTTATCCCGACAGTTATCGCGATTTTTGTTACTTTTATCGTGGCGAAGGCTGCAGTGTTTTTCCAGTTGATTTAGGCCATAGAAAAAAGCAGCAGTTCACTGAAGAGGTGACTGCTGCTTTTTTACTTAAAAGTATAGGACGTAAATGGCTAGAGCCAGTACGATGCGATAAATGGCGAAAGGCACAAGCTTGATTTTATTAATCAGCTTCAGGAAGAATCGGATGGATATCATCGCAAATACGAATGCTGCAGCAAACCCGGCGATGAAAAATGGAAGCGATTCGACCGTGAAGTATTGCCAGTTTTTCAAAAGGGAAAGGAAGCTTGCCCCGGCCATGATTGGTACGGCCATGATGAAGGTGAAATCAGCTGCGGCGCGATGGCTCATCCCGAAAAGGACGCCAGCGGAAATCGTCGAACCTGATCGGGAAAATCCTGGCCATAGGGACAGGCACTGGAACAATCCGACTGTGATTGCTTGTTTGTAAGTGATTTGGTCAACCGTTTCGGTTTTCGGTGTCTTGCTTCCAAAGAAGTCAGCGATCAGCATGAAGATGGCGCCAATCACAAGTCCAATCAACACTGTGTTAAGAGAAAAGAGGTGTTCGTCGATATAATCATCGAATAGGACGCCGAGAACGCCTGCCGGTATTAAGCCAACGAGAACCTGTGTCAGTTTCAGGCGCTGCTCAGGTTTTTTTTCATGGCGGTTGCCAAATCCAAGCATTTCAAGGAATCTGGCTTTGAAAATGATGACAACAGCCAGGATGGATCCGAGCTGAATGACGATTTTAAAAGTATTGGCTGTATATTTGCCAAGGAATTCTTGTGACTTGAGCCACATATCATCAACAATGATCATATGTCCTGTTGAAGAGACTGGAGCAAATTCTGTCAGCCCTTCCACCATACCAAGAATGATGGCTTTCAATATCATGAGGAAATCCATTATGTTCATGTACTCCTTTATCATAGAATTCGAGATAGACAATTTTCATGTTTTGCCACAAACTCGATTGTAACATAGGAGAGGGAAAAATGAAGAGTGAGACCCTAAATTTCTATCTGTTTTTAGTTGGAATTGGGGATGATGAAACCAGGAAGCTGTTTTTTTCGTAGTAATGTGGCAAGGCAAAGGGGGGAGTCTGGAGCTTCCTTTTCTTTCGGATCTCCCCCAAGTGGGATAGTTACGGGGAGTCGCCGGATGGGCTTATTGGTTGAAAGGGCCGGGAAATAGGATACAATATATGAAAAAGAGGGTACAATTCAGCAAGATATTTTTTTACAAAAAAGGAGATACGACTATGATAATGAATAGAGTAGTGAAAGCAGCGGCTGCTGCTGCGTTATTGTTCCTCGCTATTTTTACAGGAAGCGCTGGTAATGCTGCTGCCTCGAATGGTAACAATGAAGAAAGTATCAACGAGAAATACGGACCGCCAATCATTGTTTACGGAGAGTCACTGTCACCTGCACAGAAAGATGAAGTCAGAAATCTGCTTAAAGTAAGGGACGCTGGTCAAGTAAAGGAAATTACTGTGACTGGAGAAGACCTTGTTAAATATATTAAGGGTGACCCGAATTCAAATATGTACTCCTCAGCTAGAATTTCAAGGAAAGACACAGGCGAGGGGATTGTCATCAAACAGGTGACGCCTGAAAATATTACAGAAGTAACCGATGAGATGTATGCTAACGCGCTGCTCACAGCAGGTGTGAAGGATGCATTAGTCGAAGTTGCTTCCCCGCTGAAAGTAAGCGGGCATTCTGCCCTTGTCGGGATGTACAAAGCGTATGATGCGGGAAAAGGGGCAGAGCTTGACCCAGCCCGGACCGAAGTGGCGAATGAAGAATTAAGCCTTGCTACAGACCTGGCGAAGAAAGAAGGCATGGACCAGGACAAGGTGAGCCAGCTGTTGACGGAGATCAAGCAGGAAATTGCCCGACAGAATCCGGCGACCAAAGAAGAAATCGAGCAGATTATCGATGAAAAGCTGAAGACACTGGAAATCAGCCTTAGCCCGGAAGACCGCCAGTTGCTGGTCAACCTGTTTGATAAGATGAGAGGCCTGAATATCAATTTCGATAACGCTAAAAGCCAGCTTGATAACCTGTCGAAAGATATCAAAGGTGAAATTGAAAAAGCAGTGAGCGAGAACAAAGGATTCCTCGATTCCGTCTCCAACTTCTTCAAAGACCTAATCGACGGCATCAAGAGCCTGTTCTCGTAAGTAGAGTAAAGCGTCGAAGAGTGTGAGCGTGCCTGACCCCCGGCGCGGTGGTGCGGTGAAGAGTGTGAGCGTGCCTGACCCCCGGCGCGGTGCTGCGGTGAAGAATTCAATCGCGCCCCCGTCAGGGTGCAACAGAAAAACGGTCCCTTCAAAAGGGGACCGTTTTTCTGTTGCTAGAGGACTCCGATTAGCCCTTATAGCATTCGCGTATAATTACATTTACTCATGGATACTTGTCTTGTTACAATCGTGCTTGTCTTTTAAACTCCTTTGTAGGCGAGACGGTAGATTTCGGCTAGCTCGGATACGAGCGGCAGCTTTGGATTGGCTGTGGTGCACTGATCTTCGAAGGCACGATCTGCAAGCCAGTCGACTTTTGCTTCGAATTCAGCTGCATCCACACCGTTCGCTTTGATGCTCATTGGGATATCAAGCTCTTTTGCTAGCTTGATAATTGCCTGTACAAGGCTTTCGACTCCTTCTTCCACTGTGCTGGAAGGAAGGCCGAGTACCCGGGCAATTTCGGCGTACCGCTGATCAGCGACAAAGCTCTCGTATTTAGGGAATGCTGTGAACTTCTTCGGCTTCGCTGCATTGTATCTAATAACATGCGGCAGCAGGATTGTGTTGGAGCGGCCGTGAGCAATATGGAATTCAGCGCCAAGCTTGTGTGCAAGGCTATGGTTGATTCCAAGGAACGCATTCGCAAACGCCATTCCAGCCATTGTTGAGGCATTATGCATTTTTTCTCGTGCTACCTCATCGCTTCCGTTTCGGTATGCCCTTGGCAGGTATTCAAATACAAGCTGGATAGCTTTCATGGCCAGGCCGTCTGTATAGTCATTCGCCATACAGCTGACATAAGCCTCGATTGCGTGTGTGAGTACATCCATTCCAGTGTCTGCTGTTACGCCTTTTGGCACTGTCATGACGAATTGAGGGTCGATGATGGCCACATCTGGCGTCAATTCATAGTCAGCAAGCGGGTACTTCATATTCGTTTTTTTATCGGTAATGACGGAGAAGGAAGTAACCTCCGACCCTGTGCCGGATGTTGTCGGAATCGCCACAAACTGCGCCTTACCGCCAAGCGTAGGATACTTCACAATCCGCTTCCGGATATCAAGGAATTTTTGCTTCAGTCCATGGAAGTCGGCATCTGGATGTTCGTAGAAGAGCCACATTCCTTTTGCTGCATCCATCGCAGAACCGCCGCCGAGGGCAATGATGACATCCGGCTGGAAGCTTGCCATCATTTCTGCACCTTTCATGACTGTTTCGATGCTTGGATCCGGTTCAACCTCGGAAAAAATCTCGCAGTGGACGTAGTCCGGACGCTTCCTCAAGTAGTACAGCACTTTATCAACATAGCCAAGCTTCACCATCCCAGGATCGGTCACAATCATCGCCCGGGAGATATTTGGCATTTTCGCAAGGTATTGCGTGGAATTCTTTTCAAAATAAATTTTGGATGGCACTTTAAACCATTGCATATTATTATTCCTTCTCGCTACCTTTTTGATGTTGACCAAATGGATGGAACCAACGTTAGTTGATACAGAGTTACCGCCGTAAGTACCGCAGCCAAGTGTCAATGATGGCATGTAGGCATTGTAAATATCACCGATGGCTCCTTGTGAAGACGGAGCGTTAACAATGATCCGCCCAGCCTTCATCCTCAAGCCAAACTGTTTGATGGTGCTGTCATCTGTTGAATGGATGACGGCAGAGTGGCCAAGGCCTCCGAACTCAAGCATTTCCTCCGCCCTTGTGAGCCCTTCAGAAAGTGAATTCACCTTGTAGCAGGCAAGGACAGGGCTAAGCTTCTCACGGGAAAGCGGGTACTGTGGGCCAACGCCTCTCAATTCAGCAACCAGGATTTTTGTATCTTCCGGTACAGCCACACCGGCCATTTCAGCAATCTTGAAGGCTGGCATCCCGACAATATTAGCATTGACTGCACAGGAATGCTCATTGATCACAAGTTTTTCGACCTTTGCTGTTTCTTCTTTGTTTAGGAAATAGCAGTTATTGCTGATCATTTCTTGTTTAGCTTCATTGTAAATTTCTTTGTCGAGGATAACGGCCTGTTCAGACGCACAAATCATTCCATTGTCAAAAGTCTTTGATAAAATCAAGTCATTGACAGCACGCTTTACTTTAGCTGTTTTCTCAATGTAGCAAGGGACGTTACCAGGTCCGACTCCAAGTGCAGGCTTTCCGGAGCTGTAAGCTGATTTCACCATTCCGGCTCCGCCTGTTGCCAGGATAAGGGAAATTCCTTCGTGATTCATCAATGCCTGGGTGGCTTGCAGGGATGGATTCTCAATCCATTGGATGCAGTTTTCTGGCGCTCCAGCTTTCACAGCTGCGTCCCGAAGGATTCGCGCTGCTTCACTGCTGCACTTCTGGGCAGATGGGTGGAAAGCGAAAATAATTGGGTTTCTTGTTTTGATACTGATCAAGGCCTTGAACATAGTGGTGGATGTTGGATTGGTGACAGGTGTAACACCTGCAATGACTCCAACTGGCTCTGCGATTTCGAGTACGCCTTCGTGTTCGTTTTCACTGATTATGCCAACCGTTTTATCGTACTTGATATTGTGGTAGACATATTCGGTTGCAAACATATTCTTGATGATTTTATCCTCGTATACACCGCGTTTTGTTTCCGTTACAGCAAGCTTTGCAAGCGGCATATGCTGGTCAAGGCCGGCAAGCGCCATTTCCCGGACGATTTCATCAATCTCTTCCTGTGTGAGACCCCTGAATTCCTGCAGAGCTTTTAATCCATTTTCAACAAGGCTGCCAACCATTTTTGAAACCTGTTCATTCTCGGTTAAAGCTTTTTTATCCACGGCCATTTGTAATCCCTCCAAAGTTTATAAACAACATGTGTGAATTTATTCACAAACACTGATAAAAATTTTATTCACAAACAGGATTTCTAGGAATCTTATCAAACAGTATGTCGTTTGAGACGGTGGAACACTTCTTGACGATGATCACAAAATTTACTGTCCATATTACGGCAGGTATTTCATCATTGTCCTTAAACAGCATTGCTTCGAATTCATCACCGACAGCTTCTTCAAATGCTTCCAGTGTATATGTTTCAGTATCGGTAGAGAAGGACTTCCATTCACAGAGAATCATGTTTATCACTCCTTGTTTTCCTTTTCTGATTTAAATATACCATATCGAAGTAATAGCAGTTTGTGAAATATTGAACAAACTTTGGCTCTTTTTGAAACGCTTTCAATGGGTCTTTTTTCTCAGAAGTAAGTAAATAGGGTAACTGGTTTATTATATTAAAATAGAAAAAACTGAAAGATTGGATATGTATAGGTGGATTTTCCTTGTTTTCATTAGAAATAATCCCAAATTATGAAACTAATTTACATTTTATCCGTATATTTAATTGTCAGGAAAATTCTCCGAAAGGACTGGTGCAATGGGCTTTTATAAAGAGGTTTTTCTCATTGGCGGGTACATTCCTGAAAGCAGGGAAATGAGCAAAAAAGAAGAGGAAGATGTGTAATGGAGTTATTTGGCTTGCCGCTTGAGACCTTATATTTATACGGCTTGATTATTTCTGGCGCAGTAACGGTTTTATATTTGTTTTTTGGTGATATTCTGAATGGAATTATGGATGCATTCATCAATCCAGTACTTATCTTTTCCTTTATTACGATTTTTTCAGCTGGAGGGTATATAGCCGAGAACGTTACGGGCTTCAACAGCGGACTTATAGCTGCAGCCTCAGCCGCTTTATCCTTCATTCTTGTAACATTGTTGAATGTGTTTGTGCTGATTCCGATTTCAGGAGCCGAAGAGTCACTTGTCTATAAAGAAAGCGACTTAAGGGGCAAGACAGGCACTGTGATTACCTCTGTACCGGGGGGCGGCTTTGGAGAAGTGCTGATTGAGAGCGTAAGCGGCCGGATCGCGAAGCCAGCAGCCAGTTTTTCGGGAAGGGAAATTCCGTATGGCAAAAAAGTGCTCGTCATTGATGTTGCCAATGGAGTTCTGCAGGTTGAATTGTATGAAGAAATGGAGAACTTTATTGAAGGGGGAACAAAAATATGAATTTGGTTTGGATCGCAGCAGGATTTGCAGTTTTTATTATTTTAGCGCTTATTGGGGTTTTTGTCGCAAAGTACAAAACAGCTGGGCCGGATGAAGCCTTAATCGTGACGGGAAGCTTCCTTGGCAATAAAAATGTACATATGGATGATTCTAATAATAAAATAAAAATCATCAGGGGCGGCGGAGCTTTTATTTTTCCAGTATTTCAACAGGCACGACCGCTGAGCCTCCTTTCGAGCAAGCTTGAAGTAACAACACCGGAAGTGTACACCGAGCAAGGAGTTCCGGTCATGGCAGATGGGACGGCCATTATAAAAATTGGCGGAAGCATCAATGAAATTGCCACTGCAGCAGAGCAGTTCCTTGGCAAAAAGAAAGAAGACCGCGAGAACGAGGCAAAGGAAGTCCTTGAAGGGCATTTGCGTTCCATCCTTGGCTCGATGACGGTGGAGGAAATCTATAAGAACCGTGATAAATTTTCCCAGGAAGTACAGCGCGTGGCTTCACAGGATCTTGCAAAAATGGGCCTTGTCATTGTTTCTTTTACCATTAAAGATGTCCGGGACAAAAATGGCTATCTCGATTCACTCGGGAAACCGCGGATTGCTCAGGTAAAACGTGATGCAGATATCGCTTCGGCGGAAGCGGATAAAGAAACGCGGATCAAGAAAGCGGAAGCGGACAAGGAAGCGAAAAAGGCAGAATTTGAGAGGGCGACCGAAATTGCGGAAGCTGAAAAAATAAATAAGCTGAAAGTGGCTGAATTCCGCCGCGAGCAGGAAAGTGCGAAAGCCCGTGCTGACCAGGCGTACGATCTCGAAACGGCAAGATCGAAACAGGATGTTACAGAGCAGGAAATGCAGGTTCGGATTATCGAGCGCCAAAAGCAAATTGAGCTTGAGGAAAAAGAAATACTGCGCCGTGAGCGCCAGTATGACTCGGAAGTAAAGAAAAAAGCGGATGCAGACCGCTATGCGGTGGAGCAGTCAGCGGCAGCGCATAAAGCGAAGCAGATGGCAGAAGCCGATGCAAATAAGTACCAGGTTGAAGCGATGGCCCGTGCCGAAGCCGAGCGGGTACGGATGGACGGTCTCGCGAAAGCGGAAGCCCAGCAGGCACAAGGGGAAGCGGAGGCAGAAATCATCCGCTTGAAAGGTGTGGCCGAGGCAGAAGCGAAAGAGAAGATTGCTGAAGCATTCGAGCAATTCGGGCAGGCAGCCATTATCGACATGATTCTGAAAATGCTTCCGGAATATGCGAAGCAAGTGGCAGCGCCAATGGGAAATATTGATAAAATTACGGTTGTTGACACAGGTGGCGGAGACGGAGTTAACAGCGGTGCCAACAGGGTGACAGGCTATGCGACAAACCTGATGGCAGGGCTCCAGGAATCTCTCAAAGCTTCTTCAGGTATCGACGTGAAGGAACTGATTGAGAATTTTTCCGGCAAGGGAAATGTCCGCCAGAGCATCGACCAGTTGGCATCGGAAATCGCCGGGGCTCCCGTATATACGGCAGCAGCCAGTGAGCCTGCAAGAGAGGAAAAAAAGGAATAGCTTTGTAGCGGAAAAGGGCATGCAGTATTTGCATGCTTAGGCTGTCGAGAAAGTCTCGACAGCTTTTTTATAAATTCAACCTACAACATATAGTGGTTTAGGTAGTATCTTGATACTTGTATATTGTGGTCGAAGACAAATAAAACATTAATAACCCCCTTTTCAAAAGGTATTTTAAAATAAGGGGGCCTTTCTACAATCTGGGCATGCAGTATTTGTATGCTTTTTTTCGTGGATTTCAAGCAGGAATTCAATGTGAAAGCAATCAATGGGTATACACCCAGCCATTCCATTAGGCATTTGCATATTCTTTATTGAGATGAAAATTTCGAGGAGGAGTTCCAATGAATAATGGTATAGAGATGCAGCCGTATGGCGGAGGAGAATCAATCATTGGTGAAGAGCGAATCAGGCCGTTTGGTTTTGGAAGACCGTTTGGGTTCGGAAGGCCATTTGGATTCGGAAGGCCGTTTGGGTTCGGAAGGCCGTTTGGGTTCGGAGGGCCATTTGGGTTCGGAAGGCCGTTTGGGTTCGGAGGGCCATTTGGATTCGGAAGACCGTTTGGGTTTGGAGGGCCGTTCGGCTGGGGAGGCCCGTTTTTCGGAGGCGTACTCGGCGGGCTGGTAGGCAGTGCATTGTTTAGCCCGTATTACGGATACCCTTATCCTTACTATGGCTACCCATATTACCCTTACTATTGAGCATGCTTATTTTTTCAGAGAAAATGATTAAACGAATTGAAAAAAGCAGAAACCGGTGGCGGCTTCTGCTTTTTTGCTATACGAGCTTTTCCAGATTGATACGTTTATGGATTGCATACATAACGGGGATGCCCGCGGCCATGACAACAAATTCACCTGCGGCCGTTGTGATCCATGTAAACAGGAAAGGTAATTTGAACGCAAGTTTCAGTTCAAATGCAATGATGAACATCGTGAAGGTGAACACGATTGTATTCACGGCCATTCTTGCTATTATGTTCTTAATGTATTTTGCTGTAAAAATCGTAATCAGCAAAGACAAGACCGACTGGCCTACTCCGAAAACAAGGTCATACTGAACCATTGGGGAGAAGAACAGATTGGTTAAGAAGACACCAAGGATGATGCCGTAAAAGTACTTTTTGTTAAAGACAATTAGATGGTTGAACATCTCAGACACCCTGAATTGTACATTTGTAAATCCAAAGGGCTGGATGATCGCGGAAATGGCAATGTATAATGCTGCCAGAATCCCGTTGCGGACAATCGATCTACTATTCATTTTTTCCTTATCTCTCCTTAGTTTTTTATCGTGGGAGGTTCTCGAACCACGCGGGAACAGAGCCCGAAGAATCATATTATAGAACACTTTATGTGCGGGCACAATAAAAAAATTCAAAGCAGGAGGGTGCCTGACCCCCAGTGCGTTAATGTGGCAGAGTGGGCCTCTATCCCTTGACACTCTCACTTTATTTGTGTATGTTAAGGGTGTGAAAATTAATTACTAGTTCTCCTAAAGGGGAGTAGCTTTTACAGTAAGGTCGTCATTTCGGAGGCGTTCCTCCCGGCTTTACTGGCAACGTATGTTGTTAGCAAGACCTTTACCAGCCGGTAGAGGTCTTTTGTTTTATACAAAAAAACCTTTGCCGGTATACGGCAAAGGTTTTTTATTTCCATGGAGGAAGCCAGCACATCAAGCGTGTCGAGAACCATCATGAATGTCAAACCAATACCGCGAGTGAACTAAATCTATTAAACTAGGAGAGATCTTGATGAAAAAGAAAAAAACAACCATTACAGAATTGACTAAAATATGCAGGGAAGAACTGATTCAGGATAAGGAACGGATCGCTGCAATCGAACGCCGTATCGATGAAAGACGATGCCGGACGGAAAAATAAGAATCGGCACCCACTATCACAAACACAATAGATTAAAGGAGGAGACCCATGCTGCTAAGGAAATATATGGCCCTTTTAGGAATTGGAGCCGCACGAATCGACCTCGTTTTAGAAAAAGAAACCTATTATCCTGGTGAACTTGTAAAAGGATACTTTCTGCTAAGCGGAGGAACAATCGAACAAGAACTTAAACGAATTGACTGTGACCTGGTGGCAAGCGGGCCTTCTCCGGGTATAGAGCAAGTATTGGACTCGATCACCATTCTCAGCTCATCAACGATTGCTGCTGGGGAAAACGGTAAAATTCCTGTTACCTTCAGGCTTCCTGCTGCGATTGGTCCTGAACATGATCAGTCCGCATTCTACCATTTTAAAACCAAGCTTACTTTCACCAAGGGAGCGGAAAGCATGGATCTTGATATCATCAAAGTCCTTCAGCGGAAAGACGAGACGCTAACAAGGGAGGAGGAGTCGATTGAGGAAACTCTTTAAAAGATTCAAGTTTGTATTCAAATTTTGGAAATTCATTCCGTTTATTAAGGACTTTTTCCTGTCCAGGGAAGTAAAAGCTAATAAAAAAATAATCGGCCTAGTACTCATTTTAGCTTATGCATTCTTCCCATTTGACCTCATTCCGGATTTTCTCGCCTTTTTCGGTGTAATAGATGATATCGTGATTGCGGGATTCGTCCTGGAGAGAATGGTTAAATTGGCGCCGGATTCTCTAAAGGAAAAGCATGGTTTGCCCGAAACACTGTAAAATATAGTTTTGCTTAAAGGGACTTATAAAGAAGGTTTTCCTGTTCTAAAACTTGAAAACCTTCTTTTAATATATTAGTATGTAAGCATATCATGGAAACTATATATTGTTATGAAACTAATTCAAAACAACTATATATCGTGTTGCCTTAAGACGAGATGCCAAAATGGCTTAAAAGGGAATCCGGTGAAAAACCGGGACTGCCCCCGCAACTGTAAATGCTGACGAAATGAGCGTACCACTGTACAGCGTGCTTGATGATAAATTGGGTGCTTGTAACGGGAAGGGCTCGGACTAGAATGACGCATGAGTCAGGAGACCTGTCTTTCTTAAGATGTTTCAGCTTCTTCGGGGATTGGGAAGGTGGAGCGATGGCAGCAGAAGACAGGATTGTCTAGGTCTTGCCTGCTCTTTTGCCGCCATCGTTTCATCCGTCCAATTTATTGGGCGGATTTTTTTGCGTCGAACACTCCGCCCGTGAGCTTCTTGCCATAGTGCAAGGTTTATTTTTAAGGAGGCACATCTATTATGAGTCCTGAAGTCAAAACAAATTTGAAAAGTGTTCTGGAAACAGTTGAACGCGCTTGTGCAGCATACGGGATGGATTCCGCCGAGATCATTGCGAAAATTAATGATTATCGCGGAACCGGGGAGGAAGCCAACCGGCAGGCGATGCTGTATGCACTGAACAATATCGCGATGGACAAGCCGGATTGGTCATTTATCGCAGCAAGGCTGTACCTTGATGAGCTATACAGCAAAGCAGCAAAAAGCCGAGGGTATGAGAGTTCTAAAAATTATGGCAGCCTTTTTACATTGATCAGTGAATTGACCCGAAAAGGGATTTACTCACCAAAACTGTTAGAAACCTATTCAAAAGAAGAGGTAGAAGAGCTTTCTGCTGTAATTGAACCTGAACGTGATTTACTATTTAACTACATAGGCCTGTTCCTACTTGCGGATAGGTATTTAGCGAAGGACCATGACCGAAATGTATACGAACTGCCACAGGAAAGATTCATGATGATCGCGATGGCACTCATGCAGGCAGAACCTGCTAATGTAAGGCTCTCGCTGGTAAAAGAAGCTTACTGGGCATTAAGCCACCTCTATATGACGGTTGCGACTCCAACGCTTGCCAACGCTGGCAAAAGCTATGGACAGTTGTCTTCATGCTTCATTGATACAGTGGCAGATTCCCTTGATGGAATCTACCTTAACAACTGGGACATCGCGAGGCTCAGCAAGGATGGCGGGGGAATCGGGATTTATTATGGCAAAGTCCGGGCGCTCGGCTCCGACATAAAAGGTTTCAAGGGAATGTCATCAGGTGTTGTACCGTGGATCCGCCTGCTGAATGATACAGCGGTCAGTGTCGACCAACTCGGCCAGCGCCAGGGAGCCGTTGCTATTTACCTTGATTTGTTCCATAAAGATATCATGAACGGATTCCTCGACTTGAAGACGAATAATGGAGATGAACGCCGCAAGGCCCACGATATTTTTACAGGAATGTCTGTGCCTGATTTGTTTATGGAAAAACTGCAGGAGGTCGACGAAACGGGTCGAAGTGTTGGGGTATGGCATACTTTCTGCCCACATCAGGTGAAGCAGTTTATGGGTTGGCAGGATGAAAACGGGAATCCGCTCGGCCTTGAGGATTTTTACGATGAAGATGATAAAAAATACTTCACCGAGAAGTATGAAGAAGCTGCCGCGAATCCCTTACTTCCAAGGAAAACGTATAGGGCGATGGATATCATGGCGCGCATTATGGTCGCGCAGCTTGAAACCGGAACGCCGTACATGTTTTACCGTGATGAAGTAAACAGGCAGAATCCGAACAAGCATGTTGCCGGTGAAGGCCGCACTTCTATATACTGCAGTAACCTGTGCACTGAGATTGCCCAAAACATGTCAGCCACTGAAATTGTGAAAGAATACGAGGATAGCGATGGGAATCTTGTCATTGTCAGGAAACCCGGAGATTTTGTTGTCTGTAACCTTTCATCTATCAACCTGGCAAAAGCGGTTCCTGCTGGCGTGCTGGAGCGGATTATTCCAATTGGAATGAGGATGCTCGATAATGTGATTGATATGAATACGATTTCTGTCGGGCAGGCGCAAAAAACCAACCGGAAATATCGGGCGGTCGGCCTTGGCACGTTTGGGTGGCATCATTTGCTTGCGCTTGAGGGCATTCATTGGGAGAGCGAGGACGCGGTTGAATACGCAGATAAGGTGTATGAAGATATCGCCTATTTTGTAATCAAGTCTTCGATGGAGCTCGCGAAGGAAAAAGGGAGCTACAGTGCTTTTTCCGGCTCGGAATGGCAAACGGGCCGTTATTTTGACAGGAAAAAATATGTGTCTGGGCGTTGGATGCAGCTAAGGTCAGACGTTGGGGAGCACGGAATCCGGAACGGCTGGCTCATGGCGGTTGCACCCAACTCTTCGACGGCAAAAATTGGCGGGTCCACTGACGGTATCGATCCGCTCTATTCAATTGAATACGCCGAGGAAAAGAAGAATTTCAAATTTAAAGTGACGGCCCCTGACCTGAACCACATCACTTATAATTACTATCGAAGGGCCCGCCATGAGCTTGACCAGGTGTGGAGCATCAGGCAGAATGCTGCCCGCCAGCGCCATGTCGACCAGGGCATCAGCTTCAACCTTTACGTCAAGCATAACATCAAGGCGAAGGAGCTTTTGAACCTCCATCTTGAGGCGTGGAGGCAAAAGCTGAAGACATCCTATTACGTCAGGAGCACGTCCCAGGCTGAAATTGAGGAATGTGAATCCTGCCATAGCTAATGGGTTATTTTTACAGTGAGAAACAGGAGGACCAAAATGAATATCCATGCTCCTTTAGACAAAATTAAGCTGCTGAATCCAGCGCATCCGAATAAATCGACGGGAATCATCAACGGGAAGTCATCCGGTTTGCTGAACTGGAATGACATTGCCTATCCGCAAATGTACGAGCTTTACCAAACCTTGCTTTCAAACTTCTGGAAAGCCCAGGAAATTAATATGCAGGATGACATTAAACAATGGGACTTTCTGACGGAGACGGAGAGGGATGTTTTTCTCCGAATCAATACACAGCTGGCATCGCTCGACAGCCTGCAGACTCCGACCATGAGCCAGGTGGCAGATTATGTGACAGATTCAAGCTTCAAGGCCATTTTTTCCGTGATTTCACAACAGGAAGCAGTCCATAATGAGTCGTATTCTTATATCTTGAGTTCGCTTGTGCCGCTGAGTGAACAGAATGCCCGCTTTGACGATGCGAAGAATGATCCCGTCGTTCAAAAACGGAACGGTTTGATCCTAGAGGCTTATGAGGCTTTCCGGGAGCAGCCTTCTGCGCAGAATCTATTCAAGCTAGGTGTGAATTCTATCAATCTTGAAGGAATATATTTTTATGCCGGGTTCGCTTTCTTCTATCATCTGGCCCGCCAGCAGAAGATGCTGAAAACGAGCACCATGATCAGCTACATCCAGCGGGATGAAATGCAGCATGCGTTCTTTATCTCGCAGTTCATCAGGATTTTATTGACAGAAAATCCTGAACTGAACACGGATGAAAATATCCAGTATATTTACAATACTGTGGGTGAGGCTGTTGAGCTTGAAAAAGAGTGGGCGGGCATTATTTTGAAGGATATTCCGGGAATCGACCTGGAGGAGTTCGGCTTCTATGTCGAATACCTTGCGAACAAGCGTCTCCGCCAGCTTGGCCTTCGCAATTTTTACGAGGAGAGGGAGAATCCGATGCCTTGGATTCATGTATTCAGCGATGAGATGATCAATGAAACGAAATCCGATTTCTTTGAGCAAAAATCAAGGACATATACGAAAGTGACCCAGACGAACGGGTTTGACGAGCTGTAATGAAAGCGGCCATTATTTTAGCGTCAATTACCGGGAATACACGGGAAGCTGCAGAGATCATCTGTGGCTTTCTTGAGGAGGCAGGGGTGGAGCCTGCAATGTATACAGCGGAAGAGTTTTCTGTCGAGCAGCTGGAAGATTTGGACTTAGCGGTCGTTGCTACATATACGTGGGGGGACGGGGAAATCCCAAATGAGATGGTGCCAGTGTTCAGGGCTTTTGAAGAGGGTGATACTAAAGGGCTTGTGACCGGGGTCACAGGAACGGGTGATAGCTTCTATCCTCATTTTTGCGGGGCGGTCGACAGATTCAGGGACATGCTGTACGTACAATCATTGTTGGCAGCGACCCTGAAAATCGAATTGAGCCCGCAGCAGAAGGACCGGGAGCGCTGCCGCAAATTCGTCCAGAGCCTGCTCGAAAAGTCAGAGGTGAACCAGGCTCAACCTGTAAAAGAAAAACTGCCAGGCGCAGGCTGCGACATGGGATTCCAGCATTAAAGCCCCAAAGCGTGCCTGACCCCCAGCGCTGTAAAGTAGTGCATCAATAGAGCGTGCCTGACTCCCAGCGCGTTAATATAATAAAGCGTGTCTGGTCTCCTTTAGTAAATTAAAGGGGCCAGGCACGCTTTGTTTTAGATAAAGGTCACGATTTCTTCTAATGGAATGCGGGTTGATTTGTATGCTGGAGCGGCTGCTTTGCCTAGTGAAATAAGTACTGCCGGGAAGTATCTTTCCGAAATGTCAAACCGTTCGGCGAATTTCTGCTTGTCGAAGCCTCCCATTGGCACTGTGTCATAACCTCTTGCTTTCGCAATCAGCATGAGTTGCATGGAAACTAGCCCGGCGTCAAAGTTCGCGATATTGGTCCTTACCTCGGCAGGTGCAGCAGGATAGAGCTTGTTCGTATTCTCAATCATCATGTTTTTCGTAGCCTCATCGATCAGGCCAGCAGCGTGCGCGCTGTTATAGACTTTCTCAACATTTTTATACATTTCTTTATCACCAAGAACGGCAATAACCGCTGATGCAGTCTCAACCTGTTCCTGGTTATTGGCAATGCCGCGAAGTTCTTTCTTTGTTTCCTCGTCCTGGATCACAATAAAACTCCAAGGTTGAAGGTTGCTCGAAGACGGAGCCAGGATCGCTTCATTCAGCATTTCGCTGATTTCCTCGCGAGAAATTTTAAAGCTAGGGTCATATTTTCTGACTGAGTGGCGCTCCCGGATAACTGTGGATAAATCTTGCTGAATTGTTGACATTCTATTTCCTCCCATGATTTTAAAAATTAATGTGTATAATCTAATGTAATTTTAGTGTTTATACGATTAGCTTAGAGTCCCTAAGTTACTTAAAGTAAGTGGTGTAGTAAAGCTTACTATTAGTAAGTGACTTTTGTCAAACCTTTTGAATTCGAAACGATTTTTTTGGGTAAAAAATTTTGAAGCAAGGTAATTATCAACAACAAAAAAAACGCCACATCGGGCGTTTTTTTTCATAAGGCATAAACTACCCGGCGTTCTGCTGCGATTCAGTTCCTGCGCGCAGCTGCGGGGATTTTATAAAGAATAGGCCGGTCATGACAATAGACAGGATGCCGAAGAGGACGCACATGAGCTGCAGCCCTACACTGTCTAACAGGAAGCCGGTTAGGAGCAGGACGACCTGGAAGGTGACTCGGTCAAGCATATTACGGAACGAAAAGAAGCGACCGTGAAAGTCTTTCGGCACTTTCGTTTGAAAAATAGTTGCAGCGGTCGGGAAAAAACAGCCGACTGAAAAACCAAAAAGGGAGAAGGCGGCAATCGTCAGGAGCGGGATATTAGCAAAGTAAAGAAGCAGCTGTGATAGTCCAATGGCAAGCGAACTTGTGAACAGAATTTTGTAAGGTGAAAATTTAAAGTTGATTTGTTTTATTATGAATGCGCCCGTCATGAAGGAGATTCCTTCAGCGGTGTAAATCCAGCCTTTGATGGCCGAGCTGTCCTGGAGTTCGCTGATGTTGATCACCATGAGGTTAAATCCACCGATAAACAAAAGGGGTATAAGCGACATGACAAGGGTCATAAAGACAATGGGGAGCATCTTGATGACAGGGAACACTTCCTTGAACCCGCCTTCTGCACTCTTAGTGTTCGTTCCTAGCTCTTTCTTTTTTTCCTCGAACTGAAGGAACATCGTGAACACGAAAAGGATGATATATGCTGCAAGTGAAAGGACATACAGCATGTATAAAGGAATAAGTACCAGCAGGATACCTGCTAGTGCAGTTCCCAATATACGTGAAAGAGTGGAGACATTCATATGGACACCATTCAATTGGAGCAAGTCTTTTTCAGCCACGACCAGCGGGATTGCTGCTTGCAAAGCAGGAAAATAAAATGCTGCTGCAATCTGTAGGCACACCAGGAACACCAGCATCCACCAAACGGAGCCGGTCTGGATGGCAATAAGCATAAAGAGGATCGATATGGCGCGTACAAAGCCGGAAGCAAGCATGACGGTCTTCTTGCTCATTTGATCCGTCAGTCGGCCAGCAAGGGGTCCGACTGCAATCCCTGCAAGCAAACCAGCCGCGAGCAGAAGCGATTTCAGAAAGTCTGATGGTACTTTTTCCTGCATAAACTCAAGGTTGCCAATAATTCCAAGCCATAATCCGAGACCAGCGATGAACTCGCCCGACAATAAAATCCACACATTTTTATTTCGCCACATAATTTGTCCTCACGATCCTTTTTACTTGTCTCTATAAAGTACCATAATATTCACTCAATTGTAATACTTCGACTCGCTAAATATATGAAAAATATATGGGGAAAAGAAGCCTCCTCATCAATATAAAGCGCCAATACAACAAAGCGCTCCTCCCCCAAAGCGTGCCTGACCCCCAGTGCGGTAAAGTGGTAAATAAATAGAGCGTGCCTGACCCCCGGGGCGGTGATGCTTTACATTGGAAAAGTATCCCTCACAACAGAAAATGCCTGCCCCTTCAGTTAGCTTAAGGGGCAGGCACTGTCATGAAAGTCTTTTAATAGCTCTGCTTTCCAATTAAAGGCCTTCTATTTCAAGTTTTTTTACTGGGAGGAAGTCTTCCCCAGTTTCGAAGTAGACAATCTTTACTTTGTCTCCTTCCTTCAGGTAGATGGCCATTGGCTCTTTCTCAGACGAAATCATGTAGCTTTGGCCATTATTAAGAAGGAACGAAACAACGGTATAATCACCCGTCTTTTCCTTATAAACGCGCTTCACTGCACCAGCTGTAGTCTTTTCATCAGCCTTAGAAGTTCCGTCAACACTTCCGCCTCCTCGCTGCAAAGCAGTTTTATACTGCCTCAGGGCTTCATTTGGCGTATTGCCATACGCTGAAATTTCCTGGTTTGCAGCTGAAACGATAAAGTAATTTTGCAGGAATCCATTGGAATCCAGGACAGGTGTCAGCCAGCTGGCTTCACCGTAAAAATTGTAGAGAACAGGCATTTTACCTTTCCATTTTTTCTCAATGAATTTCTTTTCGATAATTTGAAGTGCACCCTGTGAATCCATATAGGCTTCTTCTGGGTCTCCCGTATAGTAAGTAGCTTTCCCGCTCCTTGCGTTGGTCAGTGAATAGCCAAGCATGGAGTCTACACCTTTCTTGGGACTCGTAAAGTCAGTAAAATAGTACATTTCCCCGTTCGGTGTAAATATCGGCGTGACATTTGCTTCTGTTCCCTGATCTGAAGGAAGCTTTACATCCGATTTACCGAATAGGCTGTTCCAGTAGCCATGCACATAATTACCGAAGTAGCTGTTTTGCAGGCTGACAGTCTCAGGAGAAACTGCACCATCAATGAATTCAGGTGCTTCCGCAAGAGAGTAAGCTTTTGCTTTCCCACTTTGGGCATCGACAATCACAACCCCTTTTGCTTCAAAACCATTACGGGCTGAAATAAATTCACCATAAGTCCGGATATAATATGGTTTTCCATCTTCATCAATTTCAAGCTGAGTGTCTCCGTTAAAAATAGCTTCTGGGTAGTTCTTGCGGATATGCCGCTCAATATTTTTATTGAAAAATGAAGATGGAGTATATGTCATTTTTGTTTTAGAAAATTTCGGATTGGCAGATGAGTCAGTTGCACTTAACATAAAGTACCCTGGAGTCTCGTTGCCCTTCATCCATTTGAAAAAACCAGAGAATTCTACTGGTGCAACATAGACATAATCCCCTTTGACTTTTTGGATCTGCAGGCTACCAAGTTCATAATAACTTGTGTTTGGAACCTGGCCGAATGCCTTTTTCATTTTATTGCGTGCAAACTGTGGCGGGACGCTTGCCGGAGTTTCTTTTTCATCGAAACTTTTGATTTCCACTTTCTGAGCCATTTTTGCGCTTTCGAATTTTTCAGTGGAGTTAAACAGTGGTGCAGCCAGAAAATAGGTGGCGATAATCAGGCTTGCTGAAAAGAGCGAAAACTTAACCGTTCTTTCTGCTCCTGATGCGAAAAGTGTACCGGCTCCAGTGACAAGGATGGCAGGAAGCCACAAGGAAGAAAGGTTCCTGTCAAGGTTCGTAAAGTAATAGACTGCCAGTATGATAAGCGTCAAGATGATAGCTGCCGCGACCAAGCCGCCAGCCTGAAGGCTTTTGCCTCCTTTTTCAGCATTATTACCTTTAGCCGCTTTAGTATTTTTTGTGCTTTTAATGTTTCTGACGTTTCCGCCAAAAATAGGTACAAGACCGAAGGCAGCGACAATTCCTACGGTAAGCGAAAATAAAAATAAATTTTCCATAAATATCCCTTCTATCTTAATCTGTCATATAAACCAAATAATACTACGAAAAAAAACGGAAAAAGATTCATTTCATCACCGCAAAGCCCCCTGACCCCCGGTGCATTAAAGTAGTATCTCGATGAAGCGTGCCTGACCCCCGGTGCATTAAAGTAGTATCCCGATGAAGCGTGCCTGACCCCCGGCGCATTAAAGTAGTATCCCGATGAAGCGTGCCTGACCCCCGGTGCATTAAAGTAGTATCCCGATGAAGCGTGCCTGACCCCCGATGCTTTAAAGTAGTATCCCGATGAAGCGTGCCTGACCCCTGGTGCTTTAAAGTAATGCACTGATGAATCATACTCGACGCGCTTCCGCTGAAAATAGTCCATTTAAAACAAGCAAAAAGCGATAGGGGAAAAACACATCTATTTTAAGACGCTCCTGAAACCCCTATTATGAAACTTCGTCTAATCTTACAGGAGGGGTGATCATGAAATATTGGCGTCTGTGGACCGCCGTTTTGCTTTTAATTTTAGCTGGAATTATCTTTCTTTCTGCAACCCAGGTTAAAATCACCAACAAGCTTGACGATAAGACAGTCGTTTTAACAAACAAAGTATGGAAAGTGCAGTTTTCCCAGAAGATATCCGCAAAGAGCTTAAAACCAAACAAGATTTATGTTATGAACGACAAAGGAGAAACACAGGAGAACAAATTATCTCTCAGTGATGACAAGAAGACTGTCTATATTTATCCTCCCAAATCTGGATACGACACCAGTTCAAAGTCGTACACAATCCACTTCAAAAAGGGCATTCGTTCAGTATCAGGGCGGAGGTTGGTCTCGGCCATGAAACAGACATTCACCGTTCAGAAGGAGCTGCCTGTCGTGGGGTCACGGCAAAAACTTGCTGACTACTTCGATACTATTTTGGAGGAAGAGAACACTTCTGGAGGTTTTTTTACTACAACGAGAGAATCCAAGTCTATGATTAGTGATGATTCTGAGAAAAAAGAATTTAGTTCCGCTGAAGGTGATTTTTCTGAAACGAATGTCCAGGTTGAAGGCGTGGATGAAGCGGATATCGTTAAAACCGATGGGACACATATTTTTCAGGCTGAACAAAATAAAGTGCGAATCATAAAAGCAGTTCCGGAAGATAAAATGAAGCTCCTTGCCACGATTTCCTACGATCATAATTTCACACCATATCAGCTTTTCCTGCACAAGAAGCAGTTGATTGTCATCGGTTCCAAATACCGAGACTGGAGTTCCAAAGAGGAAGCTGCAATAATTGCACCAATGTCCCAAGCGGCAAAAGTGATTGTCTATAATGTGGAGAACCCAGAAAAGCCAGAAGTTATGAGAGAAGCAGAACTCGAGGGTTCCTACGCTTCTTCTAGGAAGGCTGACGGTTTTCTTTATATGACAGCTGAGCACCGCCCAGATTATTGGATTATGAAAGAAAAACGAAATATTGATTTTAGGCCGGGTTATTCAGATACAGCGGTCAAGCCTGTAAAGCAGAAGGTAGATTATGATAAAATTCAATTTTTTCCTGAATCACGCGAGCCTGATTTCACGATGATTATGGCACTCGATCTTAATGATCTTTCAAAAAAAGCCGGGGTCACCACCTATTTGGGAAGCGGCGGACAGATGTATATGTCAAATAATCATTTATACCTGGCTGTCTCGAAGTATGGTGAGCAGCCATTAGAGGACAGGCAGATGATTGCTCCGGACACCGATATCCACAAGTTTTCCATCGATGGTATGGAAGTTATTTTTAAAGGGTCGGCTGAGGTGCAAGGAACGGTCTTGAACCAGTTTTCAATGGACGAACATGATGGTCATTTTAGGGTAGTCACAACAAAAGGGCATGCATGGGACGAAAAAGGAAATTCGGCAAATCAGCTTTATATTCTCGATGAAGGCTTGAACCTGGCAGGAAAGCTTGAGGGGCTAGCGAAAGGGGAAAGGATTTATTCTGCCCGATTCCTGGGTGACCGCATCTATATGGTCACATTTAAAGAAACGGATCCCTTGTTTGCCATTGATGCTAGCGAGCCTTCAAATCCAAAAGTTCTCGGAGAATTGAAGATTCCTGGCTTTAGCAATTACCTTCATCCATATGATGAAAATCATCTTATTGGATTTGGCCAGGATACGAAAGTAATTGACGGGAAAGGGAAGGAAGAGCCACAGATTATTAGTGGTGGTGTCAAAATATCGTTGTTCGATGTCAGTGACATGACTAACCCAAAAGAAAAGTTCACGGAGACAATAGGGGAGGCTGGGACTAATTCACCTCTTAACAACGATCATAGAGCCCTGCTGTTTAATAAAAATAAAAACTTGTTTGCCTTCCCAGTGGCCGTTTATACCAATAAGAAGGGCGGCGAACAAATGGAGCAAACCTTTGAGTATCAGGGAGCAAATGTTTACGGAATTGACCCGGATAAAGGCTTCGAATTAAGGTCGAAAATCACTCATATAGACGGAAAGCAAAAGCCGGTGTATGAAGAATATGAGAGCAGCATCAACCGCCTGCTTTATATTGATGATACCCTGTACGCCTTATCGCCAGAGAAAATCACAAGTCACAGCCTCAAAACCTATAATAAAAAAGGAGAATTGAAGCTGCATTAAAACATTAAAGCGGCACATCGCCCCCGCGTGCCTGACCCCCAGTGCGTTAAAGTAATGCACCGATGAAGCGTGCCTGACCCCCGGTGCGTTAAACTGCTAAAGAAGGCTGCCTTTAAATTGATGGCAGCCTTCTTTAACTCGATACCTATTTTTCCCGGATGATTTCCTCCACAGCCGGAATATCAGCTGGAGCCCATTTTATTGAAGTAAGGTTTTCTCTTTTAAGCCAGATTAACTTCGAATGTTCCTTAAGTTCCGGTATGCCCTTTATAATTTCACATTTTATTGAAATCAGGTTAATGATAAATGTATCGTATTCATGGGTATGTTCATTGACGATATACTGTGTTTCAATCACACAACCCAGTTCCTCAAAGATTTCGCGCTTTAGTGCAGTAAAAAGGTCTTCATTCTTCTCAACTTTCCCGCCCGGAAACTCCCACATATTTGGCATGATCATGTTAGGAGAACGAAGCGCACACAATATTTCGTGCTCGTCATTTTCGATAATGGCAGCTACGACTTTGATAAGCTCTTTCAAGGAATACTCCTCCATTTTTAAGTTATGCTTATATTAAGCATAGCACTTTAGGAAGACAGAGCTAAAGGTCCTAATTTGACGAAACCGGTTAACAGTGCCTTCTGATAAAATACTACTGATGATTGGAGGGAGATTAAAATGCCTGATATAGACCTATTATTTCGTCAGCGAATAGGATTCCCTGAGGATGAAGAGATTACTGTGGATAACTTAGAGGTAGTCCTTGAACTGACGGCGAAGTCCATTCCGTTTGAAAATATTTGTGTGATAAACAACAATGTAATGGTGATGAACGAAACTAATCTTGTGGATAAAATCTTGCAACATAACGAGGGGGGGCTTTGTTATGAATTAAATGCCATCCTTTACTTGTTTTTGCGGGAAAACGGCCTTAATGTTCAGCTTGTTCGTGGAACTGTTTATAACAAAGAGAATGGAAGTTTTAGCCCGACGGGGAAAACGCATGTCGCAACCGTGCTGATCAATGGAAATGAGCGGTATCTCATTGATACAGGGTTTGGAGGTAATTTACCTCTAGTATTGGTGCCATTTGATGGCAAGGTAGTCCGTTCCTGGAATGGAGAGTTTAGGGTTCGCAAGGAGGACAGTGAGCACGGGGATTATTTTCTTGAATTGAAGTTAAAGCATAAGGACGATGAATGGAGAAAAGGTTATGCTTTCGACTCGCGGCAGCAAATGGTAAACTGGGACGATTTGAATGTGGTACAGCAAATCATTGTGGAGCACCCGCAATCTCCCTTCAATAAAAAGCCGCTACTGACAAAATTCACGGATGGCGGGAATATAATCCTGACAAAGAACAGCTTTATCAAGTGGGAGAATGGAAAAATGACCAAAGAAGAAATCACTGAAGAAAAATTCGAAAGCCTGGCGAAAGCACACTTTAGCATACAAAAGCGTGCCTTACAAAAGCGTGCCTGACCCCCAACGCGCTGACGCAATGAAGTATCACCCTACGTCCGCGTGCCTGACCCCCAGCGCGTTAAATTAGTAAAGGGTGCCTGATCCCAGGCACCCTTCTTTTTATCAGCCTACTTCTTTAACAAGGCTTGGCTTTTTCATTTTTACGCTTTCGAAAGCTTTTCCAAGTTTTTCTTCGCCTGTAGTAAAGGTCGCATTAGCAGCATCAAGGGAAGGCTCGTCCTTTTTCAGCTCTTCTGCTTTCGCTTTATAGGAAGCGGAGAAGTCTTTGATTGCAGCTTCCAAATCAGCTTTTTGGTCTTTAAGTTCGCCAGGAACCTCCACTTGATCAAGTGCCTTTGAAACATTAGCTGCCGATTCGCTCGCCTTTGTTTTCATTTCAGGTGTTTGCTCCTCAGGTGCAGCATTTTCATATGCATTCAAGTCTGCATCAGCATCATTGATGGTTTTAGACATGTCCATATAAAATTTATAAAGTGTGCTCTTCGCACTGCTCTCAGGCGCCTTTTCAGTTTCCTTTTTGCTTTCTGATGAGCTTTCTTCTTTCTTGCCGCCAGAGCATGCAGTTAGGCCAATTGCAAAAGTCAATGCCATTGCCAGTAACCAAAACTTTTTCATGTAAAAGTCCTCCCTTTTTCTGTTTATATACGCCCAGTATGATAGCCTAAGAAATATTAACCATAGTTAACAGACTTTGGTGCACACAAGGCAACTATTATATTATAAAATTTGTTTCAAATAATTTCAACTTTTTAAAATAAAATAATAACAAAACATTAAAAAAAATAAAAAATCGCCATTAAATGCCGTATAAACGGGTTAAATGGCGCCTGGGAAACTAGAGGGAAGCGGAAGTAGTTTATATCAAATACCTGCTTTACCTTTGAGATTATTATACCAATCCTGAGTTGCATCCGAAGTTATGGCAGTGATAAAAATGTTTTGATCCTTAGTTTTTATAAACAAAATAGGCTGCGAGTGTTTCCGGACAAATAGTAGGCTGCTTCCATATTCTTTTACATGGAAGCGGCCTTTTGACATATCTGACATTCCAAATCCGTTCTCTTTGTATGTGACCTTCGGCATTTTATCGAGGAGTTCAACTTTTTTCACGTCTTTGTATGACCACTCCCGGCCGTACATTCCAGTGATTTCAAATGAATCCTGCCTTGTGACAAGCACAGGCTCCTGGTACCCCAAAAATGTAAGCACACTGATAATAGACAAAACCACAACAAATAAGGAGGACGTAATGATAAAGCTCCTTCTGCGTTTATGAGGTACTTCGTATTTTGAAAGGTACATCATGCCCCCCATCAAAAATAAGATCATAAATCCAAATTGGACTTCTATTGTGTATGTAAATGGAGTCAGGAACAGAGGAAGAAAAAGAGTCATACCAGCAGCAGTATAGACAATCAGTTTCCCTGCTTTCTGGGGATACCCGTTCTCAATCAGCAGGTTTTGTTCTTCCTGGGGACGGCCTCTGAAGCCCGAGAGCATCCAGTAAGCTTTCTTTTTCAATAATGCCCATCCAATGATGAAGAATAATAAAATGATGACCAATTGAACCACAATCAGTACTAGCATGATTTTTTCCCCCTTAACGTTGGTTCTGAATATTTCTAACATTCATCTCAATTATATACCCACTTAATCTATTTACGACAGTAGCAGGTAAAAGATACATAAAATTTAAGCCGAGAGGAATTAACTTTATCCTGGATATTATGTAATCATCATCACTGTTGCATTCCAGACTCATTTACCAAAAAATCACTTTCAAAAAAGAATAAGTGGTTCAGGCTTCTGACAAAAAAACGCGCATGGCATATAGACCGTATCAATATATTAATTTGTGAGCCGAATGATGAGATTCGCTGAAAAGGGGGGTCAAACGATGGACACCGAGGATTACATCTTCCAGGAACCAGCAGCCAGCAGTCCGGTATATGCACCGGATGGACAAAAACTGCGTTTTATTGCCGATTATGACGGTCTTCCGCAAATTTGGGAGCAGCAAGGGGAGGATGGCCAGCCTGTAAAAGTGACTTTCTCAAAAGAAAGAATCACGCTTTTTAAATATATTGCCAATAGTGACATGGCCATTATTGGCATGGACGCGGGCGGGGATGAAAAACAGCAATTGTTTTTACTGGTGAAAGACAAAGACCCCATTCCACTGACAAATTCTCCTGAGCATGTCCACCACTACGGTGGGAGTTCCCCTGACGGCCGATGGATTGCCTGGTCAAGCAACCGGAGGCATCCGGCTTATTTTGATATATATATTCAGCGGCTAGATACACAAGAAATCCATCCTGTTTTTACAGGGAATGGGACTTACGAATGTCTCATGTGGTCTCCTGACGGTGAGTATTTAGTCATACGAAAAACCAATTCCCCGCAGGATAATGATATCGGACTGCTTCACCTGTCATTACGTTCACTCCGCTGGCTTACGCTACATAAAGGCGAAGCTGGATTTAAAAACCCGCACTTCAGTAAAGATGCTTCGCGGCTCTATTTACTCACAAATATAGGAAGAGAGTTTTATGGGCTGGCTTCTTTAAGTCTTGCAACAGGTGAAATAACCTGGCTAAGCCAGGGGGAGTGGGATTATGAAGGTCTCGCCATGGATCGGGATAAAAATAGGCTTGCCTTCAGCATCAATGAAGGAGGCATCTCACGGGGAATAATCGCTGATTTACAGACTGGCAGCATGGTTACATGGGATACGCCTATGGGGGTGATTAATGATATTGTTTTTTCTGCAGATGGGAAAAAATTGGCCTTTTCATTCAGCGGGCCAGCGCACCCTCAGGATATTTGGAAGGTTGATGTGGCAACAGTTCAGACAGAGCGTTTGACAGGATTTTTAAGAGATCTCACAAGGGAGAAGGAACTCGTGGAACCAAGCTTTATATCATTCCGCTCCTTTGATAGCCTTATGATCCCAGCGATTTTTTACAGGCCAAAGCAAGCTAAAAAACGTTTTCCAGTCGTTGTCTATCTGCACGGCGGGCCGGAAAGCCAGGCACGCGCAGCCTATAACTCGTTCATTCAGCATCTAATTGAAAAAGGTTATGGTGTTTGTGCGCCCAATTTTCGCGGAAGCACTGGTTATGGAAAACAATATACCCATCTCGATGATAGGCGAAAAAGGATGGATGCCGTAAAGGATCTTGTTTCACTTGCCGGATGGCTTAAGGCGGAAGGAGGAGCCGATTCGACCAGGTTATCTGTAATGGGAGGGAGCTATGGAGGATTCCTTGTGCTGGCCGCTGTCACCCATTATCCGAAAATATGGTCAGCAGGCATCAGTATTGTTGGTATTTCGAGTATCAGAAGTTTTTTAGAAAACACAAGCCTTTGGAGGCGAAGGCACAGAGAAGCGGAGTACGGAACGATCGAGAGGGATGGCGCGTTTTTTGATGCGATTGATCCACTGCACTACACTGACAGGATCCGATGTCCATTGATGCTCATTCATGGCGCGAACGACCCTAGAGTTCCGATTGGCGAATCGGAGCAATTTGCCGCAAAGCTGAAGAAAAGAAAACATCCTGTAGCCTATATCCGGTTCGAAGACGAAGGACATTCGCTTTCAAAAATGAAAAATAAATTTGTCGCATATACACGTATGGCCCAATTCCTTGATTCCATTGCCGGAAAATGAATGAATTTAGCAGACCAACGCATTGAAGGGTGCCTGACCCCCAGCGCTTTAAAGCGCTGGGGGTCAGGCACCCTT
>NZ_QWVT01000008.1 GCF_003570705.1 Mesobacillus zeae | reverse complement strand
TCTAATGCTGGTAGTGTTCCCTAAATCGACTAGTAATCTTTCAGTCCGTCCATTTGCTCTAAAATAAGCATGGATCATTACTACCAATCTATCGTTCCCCATGTACGGCCACTATCTGAATCCATTTGTCCTTTATCAGTTTCTTCTCCTTCCCATGTTGTACCAGGTTTATCTTGTGGTGGTGTCCATGTGCCATGACTTGTGTTATTGCCGGAAGTTCTCCCGTTATTTGAAGATCTTCCTGAGCTTGTCTTAGGGGAACTTCCATTTTGATAGTTGTTATTACCTGAACTTTTCGGAAGAGAGGAACCGGTATTATTATTGGATATTGAACTGTTTGAGTGTGATCCTGAGGATGAAGAATTTGTATCAGATTGAGCTTCCTGGGATTGCTTTTGAACTTCTGTCGCTATTCTTTCAGCTTCTTCTTTTTCAGTTAAATATTGATCAACTTTATTTATCAACGTTGAAAGATTTCTTTTTGCTTTCTCTTGCCGAATTTCATTAACCAGGTTTTTAACCTTATTAAATTCACCACGATTTACCTCGGATTTGACCTCTTTATAATCGGCCCCAGCAAATAATTGATTTACTTTATTGGTAGCCTCTTCAATCTTTTTTACTTGTAACTTTGCATTGTCAACTATTTTTTGCTGCACTGCTACAAATTGAGGTTTAACTTCTTTCAGCTTAACAATTTTTTTATCTACCTCGTCGAAACGGGCATTGTCTACAACTGCACCTTTATCATCAAATAGATTTTTCGTTAAGTTTTGAAGCTCTACCATATTGGTTACATGTCCAAAATCCATGAGTGTAGTATTTAATTTTGCTGCAAGGTCTGCATTGAATTTTTTTCCTTCTTGTTTCTCAAGATCTTTTTTTATAGCATCAATTTTTTCTTGGGATGTTCCTTCTGCTAGAAGCTTTTTTTGCTTATCACGATATAATTTGTTTACTTTTTCTTGTATTTTATTTATCGTAGCTCCTTGCTTTTGATAAGCTTCAATCCTAGCTTGTTTATCTGCTTTCACTTTTTGGTTATAGGCGATGGCACTACTAGCACCGATTCCAACTACTGCTATAACTGTAATAAGCCAGAATTTTTTCTTTTTCATAAGTCACCCTCCTAAATATGGGGTATTATTCCTATAAAGTAATTATATCTTTCTTTTCCAGCACTTTATACCATACGTTATCATGTTCACAATTATTTAATTAAGAGGGTTGCTCCAGAAGAAAGGCAATTGGTCATCTTTGTGGTAAAATTGCAAATTAAATTTATACAATTTTAAGAAGTGGCCAGAAATACGACCCTAAAATACATGCGGCAGCTTGCGGAATAAAGTGGAATGAAGTATATGAATTAGAAGAAAAACAAGAGCCTGTATTATTGAGCTAACTGTACAGTTCCAAGAAGAAAAAGCTACACCCTCGATAGTTGAACAAAGGGTTATTCTCTTTTTGTAGCCAGTTTTAACTGATAAATTTTTTTCTTTATAGATCCCATTATTATCAAATATTGATAACTTCTCTTTGAATATTCCCCGAACCAATTAACTGTCTTCTATTTGTTAATTGGTCCTTTACTTATGTCTTCAAAAAATCAATTAACTTCTTTTATTACTTTTGAATTCAGTGTAAATATTACTGAAATGACCACGATTAAGATTCCACATAAAAGCATTATGTTTGAGATTGTTAGGTTCAAGACAAGAGCCAATGAAACAAAAGCGTAAGAGAGAGGAACAAGTCCATTAGACGAGGCATTAATAAGGCTCATCACTCTTCCCATTTTTTCTTCATCACTTTGCTCTTGAATAGTTGAGATGAGTGAAACATTAATAATGGATGAAAGTACACCCATCATTGAAAGCAAGACAATGCCTTGCCAAAGGAATCCGATTTGACCAAGTAGGGACAGGAGAATTCCGAGTAAAGTTATCATTACTAGGATGATCAATCCCCTTTTCTTTCTTAAGTTAAGTATCCCGACAATTATTGCCCCAACGAGCATCCCTCCTTGGTAAGAACTCTGTAAGAAGCTTAAATCTAAAGCCACTCCATGAATCACTTTATCCACTATGAGAGGTATGCCCATAAGTAGAGGACCAAAAAAGAAAAAGTTTATAATAACTAGAATAAAGAGCATATTTTTTAGAAAGGGCATCTTCCAAACATAGGTTAATCCTTCTCTTAATTTCTCTTTTGTCGAACCCTTTTTTTGTGGAATTGTATTTACATCTTCTTTTATTAAAAACGAGAGAATGAAAGTCATAGTCAAGAAGATAGCGATGATTGAAAACAAAAGGCTAAAAGATCCAACAGTAAGCACCCACCCACCAATCATTGGTCCAGAAAACATAGCAATTTGATTTGAACTCTGTATAAATGAATTTGATCGTGTAAGTACATCCTTTGAAACTAGGGATGGAAGTAGTGATGTGTTAGCTGGAGAAAAGAATGCATCTAGAACACCAAACAATAATGCGAAGCAAATTAGCGGCCATAATTCGAGAATACTCATTTGAAGAAAAAAGATCATAACCACAACCAATATACATCTTATTAGGCTTGAAACAAGCATGATTTGAGACCTTTTATAACGGTCAGCCCACACCCCGCCAATAGTCATAAAGATTACACGTGGAATCATAGTCACCATCATTACAATCCCCAGAGCACTTTCTTTATTTAGAACTGTGATGATATACCATTGCTCAGCAAACAAATAAGTAGATAACGCTAAATAAGATGTTGTACTCGATAGCCATAAAAAAACAAATGCCCGATTTTTTAACAAACTTGAAGAAACAACGTCATTCTTCGTTTCTATTAACGCTTGGTCTCTACTCAATAGAATTCCCTCCCTCAAAATCATTACTTGTTTTTAAAAAGAGGCTCTTCGATTTGAAAAGCAGTGGTCATTAAATAGTAATTTTGCTTCTCTATATCAGTATCTTTTTCTTCAAGTTTTTCTAAGAGCTCTCTATACTTACGCGTAAATTCCTGAAATTTTTCTTTACTTACTTTAAATTCTTTTTGAATAGAGAGTTTAGGCCATTCTTCTACATTTGATGAATTTAATTCAAAGGAATTATCAGGAGCTGTTAACACTCTTGTTTTAGCATGATCAATCACTTCTAAGTATGATTGTCTAGTAGCGTCTTTTGATTCCACATAATTTAATAAATGATTCGCCGGAATGAACCCCCTAGCTACAGCTTGGTAAAACTTTAATATATTTCCTCCTCGCTCTTCTTTTCTTACGAGCTGAATGATTTTGTGTTTCTCCAGTTCACGAAGATGATAAAGAATTTTTGCTCTAGATAAGTTAAGCTCTTGAGCAAGCATTTGGCCTGTATGGGGCTGTTCGACCAAAAAAATCAACATTTTAGTACGTAAGGGATCACTAATAACCTTTAACTGTTCATAACTTTCAATAATGAATATCGACTTTTGCTGCACAACTCATTCTCCTTTTTAACCGGTTAATATTTATTAACTATAGTTCGAAATTTAAAAAATGTAAATAAAAATAATCCATTTTGAGAACAAAATGGATTATTTTCTTAGTTTACAATTTCCATAAAAAGTTTAATTTCGCTCTCTTCAACTAAACTGCGCCGTTAGCACAAGAAGAAAGCTACCAAAAATGGCATATGGATTTTAAACTCAAGCACCTGTTAGTTGAATATCAATTTATTTATTCTTGATACCATCTTTCATTAAACTCAAGTTTTAAAGCATTACCAAAATATTTTCCAAATTTAATAAACCCTCTTCCTCTTGCAGTAATTACGTTTCCGTCCTTCACAACTAATTCTTCTGAATAATTTTCTTTTTCAAAGATGCCTGAACTCTCCATATTTTCCGGAGTCATTCCAACCGTATATTTTTTTCCCTTTAAGATTCCTGCTTTTGCTAATAAAAATGGAGAACTTGATATACTTGCAATAATTGTTTCCTCTTTAGCAACTTTCCTAATAAAGTTAATAATTTTGTCTTCATTTGTTAATGAAAAAATATCCATACATCCTGTTAATAATAGACTATCAATTTCATCAAAATTAACTTCATCTACTGTTGTATCTGTTACTACTGATAAACCAGACTCACCTTTTATAGGTTGATTATTTACCCCGATTGTAACTATTGGTTTATTTCCTTGCATTAATATAGATAATGCAACACTAAGTTCGTACTCGCTGAATTGCGGATATAATAAAACTGCTGTTTTTTTCATCATAATTATTCCTCCATTTACAATAATAAGATAAATGAATCCTTATTCAACTATTCTGCCTAATAGTAAAATAGGAACCGATCACCGGCTCCCAAACGTTATATAACTATCGCACCCAGTTCGTAATATAAGGTTAGCCAGATTTTTCTGGTTGACCTTTTTGTTTATGGTCTTATTATTACGGTAGTCGGGGTAGAACGTCGCACCCGTGGAACTCGATTCCGTCAGCTAAACTGTTCACCCCCTACTTGTATAAACATGTTTCAGGCTGGTTGGGACCATGATCCCGTTTAACAAGCGAAGCTGTGACACTGCAAGGAGAATAAGGGGTACCGGGCAAATTTAAAAATTAGGAGATGATTGTAGTGAATCCAGTCGTTGGTCTGGATATTTCTAAAGGGGAAAGTCAGGTTCAAGCTTTTGTCGATAAAGGCAAACCATTCCGTAAGAGCTTCAAAGTTACTCATACTCTTCAGGGTCTTGCTTTCCTTGTAGAGTTTCTAGAGGTAGTACAAAAAGAATCAGGTCTAAAACCTCCGGTTATTCTTGAAGCAACTGGACACTATCAAACAGCAGTAGTTCAATATTTAGAGGAACGTGGGTATTTATTAATTATTATTAACCCTTTAATTTCCTACAAGGCGAAAAGTTCAAGTTTAAGGAAAGTAAAGACTGATGCCGTGGATGCTTACCACCTCTGCGAGTTGTTTTACAAGGAAGAGTTAGAGCCGTATAAAAAGCGAGGGGTTCATCTTTTAAACCTTCGTAACCTTACAAGACAACACGAGAATATTACAGGAGTGATGATTCAGACAAAGCTTCAGTTCCAGGCTATTCTAGATCAAGTATTCCCTGAATATCGAGGAGTGTTCGGTGATTTATATTCTGTGGTATCACTCTTAACGTTAAAGGAGTTTCCGTCATCTGAAGACATATTAGAGGCTAGTGATGAAACACTATCAAATAGGATCAATGAATTATGTAAAAGTCGCTCAATCAGATGGGCCAATGAAAAAGCCTTACAACTAAAAGAGGCGGCAGCTCGCAATCCCTTTGAAAAGACAGTCTATCAGAGTCATATCTTAAGCTTAAGTATGTATATTAACATTATTCTTCAATACAAAGAGCACCTATCCACGTTGGAGTCTGAGATAGATGCCCTCGCTAAAGAAGTTGAAGAATATAATATTATCAAATCTATCCCTGGTATCGGTGAAAAGATCGCGGCAACGATCATTTCTGAAATTGGGGAGATAGATCGATTTACTGACCCTAAAAAGCTGGTGGCTTTCGCTGGAGTAGACCCTAGTGTTTTCGAATCTGGCAAGTTTACTGCCACCAAAAACCGAATCACAAAAAGAGGATCTAGCAGGCTTCGTCACGCCTTATATATGGCTGTTCGTTGTGCTATACGTGATTGTCGCAAGAGCAAAACAAGCGATGAGATCATTCCTTGAAATAAGAAATTACGAGAGTTCTATGATAAGAAACGCGAGGAAGGAAAACCATTTAAAGTAGCTGTAATTGCTTGTGTAAATAAGCTCTTACACTGGATATTTGCCTTATTAAGAAACAGAACAACTTTCCAAGATATAGCATAGAAACAACACCTAACTAAATAACGAAAAACCTTCCAGTTCAGAGAGAATAAGAAGGTTATTTGGTATACCCTTTTTTAGTATAGCACGATGGATTTCGAGATTTTAATGAAAAATATTGACAAACTATTAGCTGGTTTAGCTGAAGAAGAATTAAAGATTTTATGTATTTAATTCAAGAAACGTTCAGTGTCATTAATATTCGATACTCATTTGTCACAAAGCCATTTTTCCTGAAAAATAACTCAGGTTTACCTTTGCCTCTCGCGGTTGATAAATATGCCAAATCGACTTTTCTCTGTATAAGGATATTCCCTAAATATTTTAGTAAACTCGTACCAACCCCGTTTTGTTGAATATTATTTAGAACACAGATTTCATTTATGTAAAAGTTTTTGCTATCAGCCCATTGCTCTTCATTTCCAACTAAAAAGCCAATCATTTGTTTATTAGAATTAAAATAACCTATTCCTATATAGCCAGGAGTCTTACTTATATCTAACAATCGTTTGTAAGATGTTTGAAAACTCCAAGGTTCGTTCCAAGGGTTGGAGCTAAAAACATTGGTGAAAATGTTTGATGCTTCTTCTAATTCTTTTTCTGACAATACTCGAATTGTATTCTGCATTAATAATCCTCCTTCCAATCAACCCTATCACAAATTTTTGTTTAACATACTAACTATTGAATTAGCTGGTTTAGTGAATGAAGAAAGGCTGCCAAACTGACAGCTTGATCTGGAACTCTTGCACCTGTTAGTTGACTAAGATTTAAACAATCCTTGCTCTTTCCATTGGTCGAAATACTTTTGATAACCCATTTCCCCAGCAGTCATAGTGTATTGCGTATCTTCCAATTTAAAAGTATGAGATCCCGACAAGGCTTCATAAGTCGGATTCCCTTTTACATCCCCGAAAAGCATTTCGAATGTATTTACATCCACTGATTGTGTTGTTCCATCCTCATAGGTTTCAAGAAGAATGAAATCAACCTCTCCCTGATCTGTATGCCCCTTAAACATCAAGCCTGCTTCATTTAATGACAAATATAATTGATTCATATTCAACCTCTACTCTCTCTGGAAAATTTATTACCTTATTGCACTAAACTCCCCGATAGTTGCATAAAGAAAAAGCTGCCTTAAAGACAGCTCTGGTAAGCTAAGTTTAAGTATATCTTTTCACAAACTTAAGTGATTTTGCTAATAAAGTGTGATGTATTTAAATCTTTTTTTCAGTTTTAACGCTTATTCATTTGAGCTAATTTTATGATATAAAGATGATTTTACATACTAAAAACACGAGTGATTGAATGATAAGGTTGAACAAGTTAATTTTTATGAGAAGCTCTTATAATTCAAACTTCAATTAATACTTTACCTTCATAATTACGACTTTCAACTAGTTTATGAGCAAGTGCTATATCACTTAAATTGAATACCCGTGCAACAGGAAGAGTTACTTTCTTCGCAACAAATAGCTCCAAAACTTTTTCTGCAACAGGTGCTAATCGCTCTGGATAGTGCTTTCTCGTTGTCCCTAAGCTAAAGCCTTTAATATTCCTACAACTACTATGGACATCGCTTGTTTTAAAAGTACCAGCTTTTCCACTACTATTCCCAATTTGAACAAGTGTTCCATACAATGCTAAGCACTCTAAGCTTTTACCGGTAACTTCACCAGCAACCGAGTCAAAGATAATATTAGCACCAAAATTATTTGTTTCTTTTAATACTTCCTCTACAAATGTATCGTAGGTACAAACAACATTGGCTCCTAATGTTTTCACATAATTTTCTTTATCTAAATTTCCAACAGTTCCAATAATTTTTTGAACACCAGCTAATTTTGCTAATTGTACGAGCATTGAACCTACACCACCAGCAGCACTATGTATTACAATAGTATCAGGTTTTTGGACTTGACCGATTTCGTAAAGAACCATATAGGATAAAATAGAAACCGTTGGCATTGATGCAGCTTGTTCAAATGATAGGCTATCAGGAATTTTAAAAACTAATTGTTCATTTGCTACTACATATTCTGCATAGGCACCATCTTTCGGGAAAGCAATTACCCGTTCTCCTTTCGAAAAGTTTGATTTAGGAGAGACCTCTTCAATTGTTCCTGCGACATCCAACCCAAGCATTAAAGGAAAATTACCTTTCCCTTTATTCCCTCTACGTTTTTTAATATCTGCATAGTTAACACTCGTATATGCTACTTTTATCAACACTTCATTTTTCCCTATTTTCGGAAAAGCAACATCTGTATATGTAAGGACACTAGCATCACCAAATTCATTTTGAATTACTGCTTTCATTCTCTCTCTCCCTTCTAATCATTTCAAGCCTATCACATTTCTTTTAATTAGAAAATTTAATCAATTTTACCGAAGGTTATAAGTTTATCTAATCAGTTAATCCCTATTTTTATTAGATATTTCTTGTAATGAGCTAGAATCCTTTGTTACCAGCTGCCCCAATAGTACTATAAAAATATCAAAACACGGTTAAGAAAACTAACTTTTTTAACATAAGCACCCCATTAGTTGGAAAAATTTAAAGGTTTTTCAATAAACTATTTAATTTAACCAAAGCTTCATTTACTTCTTTTCTTAGTTGCTGTTCGGATATTTCAAAGGCAGTTTCTTGTCCTGGAAGACATTCGTGCCAATAACAATCAACTGCTTCAAAACTCCGTTTAAGATTTCGAATAATGTGTGCCCATTCTTTCTGTTTCATTTTTAAAAGTAATTAGATACTCACGTTCAAAATCATCAACTGTGATTACTTCGTTTATAAAATCCTCCATTAAGTCCGGTTGAATATAAACTTAAGCTTCTTAAGAAAATTGTCTAGTTTAGTGTTGACAATCCAATTATAGAATTCACCCCCTTGAGGTAGTGAACGGAATAATTGATCAAGATGGAAAAATTATAAGTTACAGTAATAAAAATATTGGGATAGTAACTGGTTTGGTTTCAAATTGTTTTGTATTAGATGTTGATAATCTTGCAACATTAACAAAACTAGAAAAAATGGGAGATTTACCTTTAACTTGGAGGGTTCGTTCAAACAGAGGAGTTCATCTTTATTTTAAATACAACAACACTATTCCTTCTACGAAGTTATGGGATAGCATAGATATTCTATCCGATAATAAACAAGTAGTAGCTCCACCCTCTATTCACCCAAGTGGTACTGTATACCAACCATCTCCGACATTGTCAACGCATGATCGGTTGCTGTACCTCGCTTATACTTACGTGCTAAACCTTTTCGCAAAATAAAAATCCCCTTCCGCATATTTAATAGCGTAGGGGACAAACAGTAACGGTTTTAGCCGACTATACAAACGGTTTTATTCGCCAGTCTCACACGGTCTTTCCTTAGACCGGCCGAAAACCGTGCGGGAGAGCGGCTCAATCAGCGCACTCAATCACCGGTTCCCTTGCGGGAGTAAGAATTTTGGCGGGACTGCGTGGGAATCGAACCCACCTGACCTGGCACGCAGGTCACAAGCGGTTTTGAAGACCGTGGAGGACACCAGTACCCCATTCAGCCCCGTGTTTAGGACTTCTTTATTATACTCTATTTTTGTTTTTTTTCAAGGTGTTGTCTTTAGTTCCTTTAAACACGTTGCTTGTCTTATAATGGAGGGTGATACTATAATAGATTAAGATAATAGTTTGGGTTGGGTGAATGCTATGCTGGATGGTTGGTTTTTGGTATTTATTTTGTTCTGGGTGGTTGTGATGGCGGGGCTTTTCGCGATTGGCGGTTTCTTTATGTTCCGCAAATTTTTGAAAAAGCTTCCGAAAGAGGACGGCCGGTCGGATATGGACTGGGAAGAGCATTATGTGCAGGAGACGCGAGAGCTTTGGCCTGCTGAGGAGAAGGCTTTCCTTGAGGACCTTGTAAGCCCGGTTCCCGAATTGTTCCGTGATGTGGCGCGGCATAAAATTGCCGGGAAAATTGGTGAACTTGCACTGAAGGAAAAAGCTTCGTCCATTACACAGGATTTGGTCATTCGCGGTTATATTCTGGCTACACCTAAACGCGATCACAAGTTCCTTCGCAAGAAGCTTGCTGAAAGCCAGATCAATATCGCACCATATGAACATTTATTCTAGGCTGCCGTTATCCGGCAGCCTTTTGCTTTTCTTTGAAAGAGATAGGAAAACTCCCCGAACCATATGCCCGGGGAGCCCTTATCCTATACCATCTCAGGATTTTTGTATTTGCCAAGGTCGTGCTTGAGCTTTGTGTATTGCCTATACATAGCAATTCTCCACGGCACAATCATGCCAAATGCCAGGATCCAGAACATGCCGCTCAGTTCGCCGACATCAATGCTGTGGCTAAGCAACGATTTACCGACAAGCCTTACTATAAGCAATCCGACAAGAATGAACACAAAGGCTTTTGACCTTTTCAGATAAATGTCGCCTTCGCGGATTTCAAACTTTGACGTCTTGATCAACAGGATGGAGAAAATCATTCCGACTCCGGCAGCTTCAACCACTTCCATGAACGTCACATGAAACATCGGGAACAGGAACATCAGCGCCCCCGTGCTCATAAAAATTGGCGGCAGGATAATTTTTTTCACTGAGGCCGGTTTCTTGGCAGCCTTCATACGTACAAACATGACAAAGGTACCCATGAATACGGCGCCTATTGTGGATAACAGAACATAATTCATTCTTTCAACCTTCTTAAATGAGATTTACATGGTTACTAAAATAAATGAAGCGGAAAATACTCCCGCCTGTTACCCCTTTATAGTACACGATTGATAGTATCTAACACGACCGCTTCGCCGAACGGCTTAACGATAAAGTCCTTTGCCCCCGCCTCAATCGCTTCCACTATGATCTTTTGGTGCCCCATGGCCGAGCACATAATGATTTTGGATTCAGGAAATTCCTCCCTGATTGCTTTTACAGCTTCAAGGCCGCCCATTTCAGGCATCGTAATGTCCATTGTCACAAGGTCTGGCTTTAACTCACGGTACAGGCCTATGGCAATCCTGCCATTGTCGGCTTCACCGGCTATTTCATGACCCGCCTGCTTCAGGATATTGCTCAAGGTGATTCTCATAAATTTTGCATCGTCTACAATCAATATTCTGGCCATCCCAGTATCCCCCTGACAAACACAGCAAAAATAATAAGGTATAAATCCCCTTCCCAGCCATGGCCAAAAGCACATACTTAATCAAATGATAACTTATCAGGTCAAGAGCTGGCAATTGGGAAATTTTTAATGCGCAAGCCCCCAGAAAAATTCCAGATGGCACGAACCACTATATCGTATTAAAAACCAGTGAAACCGCCAAACAGCATTGTAAAGAATGAAATGATGGTATTCATCCAGTTAAAGAACAACATAATCCCCATCAGGATCATTAAATAGCCGCCAACTTTCATGATCACGACATTGTTCTTGCGAATCCAGTTCATCTTGCCAATAAAGAACGAAAGGACGAAGAATGGAATCGCAAATCCAAGCGTATAAGCTAGCATGTAAACCATACCGGATCCAGGGTTGGAACCTGCAAGCAGGATGACCGAACCGAGGATAGGACCGGTACAGGGTGTCCAGCCTGCAGCAAACGCCATACCAATCAAGATAGAACCTATGTATCCCGACGGACGGTTTTTAAATTCAATCCGTTTGTCAGACATCAGCCATTCAGGCTTCACGACACCTACTACCATCAGACCGAATAAGATAATGAAGATGGCACCAATCTGGCGGATGATATCATTGTACTCACTGAAAAACTGTCCGATGAATGAAGTGGTAAATCCAAGCGCAACAAATATCAATGAAAACCCTAAAAGGAAAAAAAGTGTATGCAGCATGCTGCGTCTTTGAAGCATTGCGTTTTCGCTTTTAATTTCGCCGACTGACATCCCGGTAATATAGGAAAGGAATGCAGGATAGAGTGGCAGGCAGCACGGCGAGATAAAGCTGAGGAACCCGGCGCCAAGGGCAATGAACACGTTAACATCAGTCATTGTAACAACTCCTGTATTTACATCAATTCGTTATCATTCTAACAAAACTCTAACAGAAAAGATATGAAATAGACTGTGAACAAATCAATACTTATTCCCTTTAATTAATTTATTAAACTTACAAAAAGGTTAATCATAAAAATTGTCAATGTCGGAATATTTCTTTTGAATATTTTGGTTGATTCTATTATACTAAACAGGACCTTTGAAATATTTCCTATTTTTTAAATTAGTTTACATATATGTGTATATTATAACAGAGGAAGGAATCGAGTTTTGTGTCTAAACAAGAATTGGTCACCCTAATCGAAAAAAAACGGGCAGAACTCATCCGTGTTGCGTCCATGTATGGATTTACATCGACGCAAGCGATCCACTATAGCCAGGAGCTCGATAGTCTCCTGAATGAGTATAACCGTTCATATCTTCAACAAAGCTTTTCTGTACACTAAAAACCAGCTAAAGGCCAAAGCTTTTAGCTGGTTTTTCATATATATAGAACTTTAATGAACAGCATCCTCAAGCATGGCACCCATTCCGTTCTGTAGCAGAAACATCTTGTGGTACAACCCTTTTGCCTGAAGAAGCTCTTGATGCGTCCCCCGCTCAATGATTTCCCCCTGATGGAGGACAAGGATCAAATCAGCATCCTGGATAGTCGAGAGGCGGTGGGCAATGGCAATCGTTGTTCTCCCTTTTCGCATCTTCGACAGTGCTTCCTGAATGCTTTCCTCGGTTTGCGTATCAATATTGGCAGTCGCTTCATCAAGGACGAGGATTTTCGGATTTGCCGCGATTGTCCTTGCAAATGCGACGAGCTGGCGCTGGCCGCTCGAGAAAGTCGAACCTCTTTCCACCACTAGGCTGTCATACTTGCCATCAAGCTCGTTAATAAAATGATCAGCCTGCACAAACCTTGCTGCGTCCTCTATCTCCTCATCTGTCAGTTCCTCATTATACAGCCGGATATTGTCTCTGACGGTTCCGTAAAACAGGAAAGGATCCTGCAAGACAAGCCCCATTTTTGTGCGAAGTTCTTCATGGGGATATTTTTTCAGGGATATGCCGTCAATCAAAATCTCTCCTCTGTCATACTCATAAAAACGCATAAGCAAATTAATGATTGAACTCTTCCCACTCCCGGTATGCCCGACAAGGGCCACCGTCTCTCCAGGCTGGGCTGTGAAGGAAATGTTTTTCAGCACATTCCTTTTACCATCATACGAAAATGTCACATCCTGGACTTCGATTTTGCCATTCTTTATTCCCGCTTGTGAATTTAGCTCCTGCGGCGGGGCAAGCTCGGTATTATCAAGAAGCATGAATACTCGAGAAGCTGAAACGATCGCTTGCTGATACATCGAAAGCCGCATCATCATATTGTTCACAGGCTCAAAAAAGCGGTCAAGGTAATTGATGAACGCATATAGAACACCGATTTCAACAGGGCTATCAAAAGAAGCCACGCCAAAATAGCCGAGTACAAGAATTAAAGCAAATGTATACACAAGGTCGACTGCCGGCCGCAGGAGCAGTCCGTCTGCCTTGATGTTCTTCATGCCTGCCTGATAATGCTGTTCATTGATATCCCCAAACTCCTTACGGAAGCGCTCCTCCTGACGAAATACCTGGATGATGCCCATCCCCTGGATCGATTCACTGAGCTTTGCATTAAGTTGGCTCAGCCGTTCGCGCATATCCTGGTAAAAACGGGAACTGACTTTCCTGTAAGTATTCATGATGAACATAATCAACGGGAGAACTAGCAAGCAGAACAAAGCTAGCTTTATGTCAAGGATGAACATAGCTACAAAAATGCCGACAAGCAGAAAGCCGCTCTGGATGAATGTCGCGATGACCGTGACAAACATATCCTTGATGGCTTCCGTATCGTTGGTCACCCTCGAGACAATTGAGCCGGCAGGTGTTTTGTCAAAGTATTTCAGACCGAGCGACTGCACTTTGGAAAAAACTTCTACACGAAGCTGCTGGATGATTTTCAGGGCGATCTCTTGAAAGGTGAAAAGCTGAAAATAAGAAACAAACATATTAAGTACCGCAATACCAAGATATCCGCATGCAAGGAGCAAAAGAGGCTGCAGCGGAAAAGTGTTTGCCGCCAAATAGTCATCAATGAAAATTTTGACGAGGATCGGACCGGTTACATCCCCGATTGTCGCGAGCAGCAGGAACAGAAATGCCAGAAGTATTTTTTTTATATGAGGCTTGGAGTAGGACAGCAGCCGCTTTACGACTTTCCGCTGCTGCCTGCTGTCAAGAGCCGTGATTTCTTCCATTCAATCATCCCCCTCTCTCGACGAGTTCTTCAAGCTGCTGCCGCAAAAACATGTCTCGGTACCAGCCGTCCGCTTTCATTAACTGTTCATGGCTGCCCCGCTCGCCAATTTTTCCTTCATCAAGCACGAGGATCAGATCAGCATGTGCAATAGCGCTCAGCCGGTGAGCAGTAATGATGGTCGTCTTTCCTTTCCTGTTCTCCTTCAATGCCGAAAGGATGCTTTCTTCTGTCTTTGCATCAACCGCTGACAGGGAATCATCAAGGATCAATATTTCTGGATCTAGAATAACGGCCCGTGCAATGGAAATCCGCTGCTTTTGCCCACCGGATAATGATACGCCCCTTTCCCCGACAACGGTATCATAGCCGTTTGAGAACTGAAGAATATCCTCATTCACCATGGCCGTTTCCGCCGCTTTTTCTATATCTTCGCTTGAGGCACCAGGCCGACCGAAAGAGATATTTTTTCCGACTGTCGCCGAGAACAGAAAGTGGTCCTGGGGAACATAGCCGATTGATTCCCGCAGCCGGTCCATCTTGTATTGCGGCAGCTTTTTGCCGCCGATCTTAATTTCACCCTCATAGCCTTCAAACTCCCTGATCAATAGCTTCAGCAAAGTTGTTTTTCCCGCTCCCGTCTTCCCGGCAATGCCGAGTGTCCCTCCTTGTTCAAGGGTGAAGCGAATTTGTTCAAGGACAGGTTTCTCTTCGCCTGGAAAAGTAAAGCGCTCCACGTTGTATTCGATCTTACCTCGCGGAGCGATATCGATGGCATCCTTGCTGTCTTCGATATCAACCTTTTCGCTAAGCAGGAGTGACACACGCTCATAAGACGCCCTGCCCCGCTCGACGATATTGAAGAACCAGCCAAACGCAAGCATGGGCCAGATAAGGAGTCCCAGATATGCGGTAAAAGAAACGAGCTCCCCAATTGTCAGTTCGCCTGCTAGGACTAATTTCGATCCAAACACAATCGCCAGAAAAAAAGACACACCGATGATGATTGATATCGTTGGATCGAACAAAGAATCAATTTTGGCAACCCGCATGTTTTTCTCCACAACTTCTCCCGAAAGTCTCCGAAAATCCTCAATATCCTCTTTCTCCTGGCCAAAGGTCCTAATGACTTTAATTCCAGCAATGCTTTCCTGTGTCTTGTCATTCAAGGCGGAAAAAGCTTCCTGTGCCACCCTGAAACGGAAATGGAGCATTTTTCCATACCAGCCTGTCAGCAGCGCCATCAGCGGCATGGGGATCAAGGTAATCAGCGTAAGCTTCCAGCTGATCGTGACTGCCATTGCCACAATGACGAATCCTCCTATGGAAAGGGAGTCAAAAAACGTCAGAACTCCTGCCCCTGCTGTCATCTGGATAGCCTGAAGGTCGTTTGTTGCATGTGCCATCAAATCCCCTGTCCGCCTCTTCTGGTAAAAAGCCTGTGACATTTCGGTAAAATGGCTGAACAGCCTGTTGCGCAGCAGCCGTGAAAGCTTGACCGCCGATCCAAAAATCAAAATGCGCCACACATAGCGAAGTCCGTACATGACAAGGCCGGAAACTATCAGCACGCCAATCCATTTCAGCAAGGCCATCCCAGTCAGTGTCCGTCCCTGAATGCCATCGACGACAATCCCGATTACTTTTGGGGGAACAAGCTGAAGCAGGGCAACAAGGATCAGCAGGAAAATTCCTGATATGTATGCCTTACGTTCCTGTTTAAAAAACCACATCAAATCAAGATAAACCTTCATTTATTTCTTCCCCCAGTACCTGACATAACAGTTTTTCCCTTACCTATTCTTTATTGAGGGCAAACCTTCCCATGTAAACCATCTCCCATGTCCATCGGTTTTTCCGATAGTCCGGGCGACTTCTTTCCCACTAATATAGGAATCAAGATGAAGATTCCGGTCCTGTATGTTGTTATATATGTGGAATATATCCCTCTCCTTTCCAATCTCACTAACTGTTTCAAGCAAGCCAATCTTTGATTTCAACGACATTTGGTTGGCAACGTGCGTATGAAATACACAAAGTGCCTCATCCTTAGGCACCTCTCTGGAAATTTCAAGAAGCAGTTCCACCCCATTCCCTTCAATCAATTTCAATTCGTGCTCCTGGACAATCTTCGCTGCCTGTTTGAATAACTTTCGCCTCTCTTGGTGTTCCGGCCATATGAGCGATTCTAGCCAAAGTTCATCTTCATCCGACGAGAAATCATTCACGCGGAGATCAACGCCTATTCTTGACGCAACCTGCGGGGTGCTCATTCCAAGAATGGGCCTTCCTTCCCCTTTTATTTCGGAAGTAATCATGACATTTGAGGATGGATTTCCATAAGTCTCTCCACAATCATAAGAGTACTTGTATTGATCAAACAAAAGCTGAAACCCTGCGCTTGTTCCAATCTCAATCAGTGCCAAAGGCTGGTCTATCAGTGACTGGATATAGCAGAATATAGGGTAAAGATATGAACACCGCCTTACCTCATTTGTCTGGACTAGCTTTGTCTGTAGAATCGTCCTGACATCTCCTTCATTTTTCATGCAAAATTGTTTAAAATGATGGAACGCTTGGCCGTCAGGTGTCCGCGGATTTTCGGTTAGGCTGCCAAAGTACTCTCTTAGTGGGCTTTCTGAACCTTTCTGCAAAAGGAAATGGACAGAACCAAATAGTAAATTTGGAACAGGCTGGCCTCTTCGGGCAGACGAAGCAAACTGGAGCATTTCCCTGTCAGCGGATATATCGATGGAAAGCCGTTCATATAAAGGGCTAGAACCTTTACATTCAATTTCCGCAAAGTTCCTAAACGTTTCCGACAATTTGCTAATATTCATTTTCTACCTCAACATAATTAAGTTTAGAATTTTCACAATTTTATTTTAACACAAATCCCCAATAATTGTTATTTACGCACAAAAAAATGAAGCCGCACACATTTCTGCTGCTGCTTCATTCATTGTATTTATTGTATCCTGCTCTTTGTCCTGTCAGGCTTGCTTCTTGGTTTTCGCTCCATTGCTCTTTTTTGGGGTGCAATCAAATAGGTGCCCAATTCATGAGCGAGTTGTTCCTCAGATTTATATTGAATAAGCTTCACCACCTTTTCAATAGTATGGTTTCACAAAGGTGCCTTCTGCATTCAATAGTACACTCACACCCATAGTTGCCAAAAGCCCTGTTATTGCTTAGTTCTCCTATACCTTCAGCTTTTTCCTGTAAACAATTCAAGTATTAAATCTTGATGACAGCATATTACGATACGGGCAAAAAAGTCAGAATTGCACGGGGCTTTATCAGCTCCTACCACTAGATGCAGTCTTCCATACTCATGTTTTCTTTTGTATCCTCCGAGATATCAAAATAAAGTCGGAATCCCCTGCCCGTTTTCCCTGAAAAAGAAGCAAGGGAAAAGAACGTGGCATTGATCCTTTGGAGCTGGCTGTTAAAGAAAGTGAACTTCTTTCCCTCTTTAAGCTCAAAATTTTTAATAAAAAGGTGCATCTCCATTGCTGTTCCGAAAGTTTTCTCCCTAAAAATCACATTGGTATTTTGGTCGATAAATTCTATCCTGAACATGGTAACACCTCCACATGAATCCATATTAAATGGAATCGGGGGACAGCAGCGGCTCTAATTGTGACTATTCAAGGACAATCCAAATTTATGGAAGGCAAAAGAAAAAGCACCCATCGGCTGGGTGCTTGTCCTCTTTATTTCATCTGCTTGTTCATTGCCTGCATCATCTGATTGATTTTCTTCTGGGATGGTTTCATTCCCATCTGCATCATCATCATCTTAAGCATTTGTTCGTTAATTGGCGGATTTTTCTTCAGATAGCTCATCATATATTTACGAGCAATGAAAAATCCTAGCGCTACACCGACAAGAAGTGCCAGTATACCAACTAGAATGAGTTGCCACATACAATATTTCCTCCTTCATGTTGTCTACATACAGTGTACTAAACCACTCGTTATTATACAATATTCTCAAATTTTTTGCCTGTCTTTTAGACAAATTTTCTTTCTTTAATTGGTTTTAGCCAGCCATACTTGTTAGATTCGAGGTCAACTGCCAAAAAAGAAGTCTCACACTTCCTCAACACCTCGAAAAAAATGGTCTCAGCATCGACATTCCCTGCAGACTCCACTTTTAATACACGTTCGTCCACCATCAGACCAGCGGTGCTTTCCGACTTCTTTTTTTCCAGATAGTAAACACCCCGGTCCGCCCTGAATCCGTTCATTTTCGAAAGCTGCTGGTGAAGCAGCTGGTGGACTCTAAGGACAGGAACAGGCCTTGTTATATAATTAATCTGTTTTTCGAGGATTACTTTCATTTCCCCTTTTGATTCTCTAAAATCTTTGAATAAATGATAAAACATTTGCTCCCTGCCAAAATAATGGGCCGCAAATTCATCTTTTATTAGGTAAAGCTGATAGGATCTCATGCTGATCCCCTCCTCTTTAGACAGCTATTATGGCTATTATAAAAAATGACAGGCTTTATCGTTGTCTAAAGCTGTTGAAAAAATAAACTATTTTTGTCATATTTAAACTTTTCTTACTATTAGTATAAATGTGTTTGAATGCTGTGTCACGGGAAATAATTGATTGCGAGGAAATTGTCAACAGTTTTTTATGTCCTTTAAAGGGAATAATAAGCTTTATTCACCCAAAGGGGAAAGGAATGGTCTTATGACAAATATGTTATACATTACTGCGAATCCCAAAACACCCGCTGAATCTTTCAGCCTCTCGGTTGGGGAAGAATTTTTAAAAGCCTACCGTGAGAGTCACCCTGATGATGATATCACTGTACTTGATCTTTACAGTCTAGATATCCCCTATATCGATACCGATGTATTCAATGGCTGGGGTAAGCTGCAGCAAGGAAAAGCATACGAGGAGCTTAGCGATAGTGAAAAGAACAAGACAGAGGCGATCAGCCGGCTTACCGACCAATTTGTGAACGCAGACAAGTATGTATTCGTAACACCCATGTGGAACCTTGCTTCACCTCCGATGCTTAAGGCGTATATTGACTGCATCGCGATTGCTGGAAAAACGTTCAAGTATACAGCTGAAGGCCCTGTTGGCCTCCTTACAGAGAAGAAAGCCTTGCACATTCAATCAAGGGGCGGATATTATTCTGACGGGCCAGGTGCTGATTTTGAATTTGGCGACAGATACCTTCGCGCCATTTTGACATTCCTGGGTATACCGACGATTGAAACCATTGCAATCGAAGGGATGGCTGCGGAGCCTGACAAAGCAGAGCTAATCAAGGAAGAAGCGATCCGGAAGGCGCGGGAGCATGCAAATAAATTTTAAATTACAAACGCTAAAAAGGCCGGTACTTATTGTATCGGCTTTTTTGCGCCTTTAGGATTGTGCATATTTTTTGGGGAATGATTTTTTCCAAGAAACTCACAAAGTTAAGACCAATGATCTTTTCCACTAAACATGGTACTCAAATCAGTGGGTAGGAATGGCCTGGGTTGATATATCGGGTTTGTTGGTTGATAAAGTACGATGTTTGGCTTATACATCATCTCGGCTTGTCGAGATCGTTGGTCGAAATATCATGTTTGTTGGTCGACATCACGATTCTGCTGCGACTAAAATCAGCAGCTGAACTCCCTTCCAGGCCGCGATGCACCGTTTCTACAGGTGACTTCATCAAATTAGACGCACTTCAAGCTCAAACCAATTTAAAACGCGGTTATAAAAACAGGAAACGACCTGCCTTATGCAAAGCCAATCACAAATCATCATTCTCTCCACAAAAAAGAAGAACAGGCTAGGCCTGCTCTCCTTTATTTATAGATTTATTACAGCATTGCTTTTACACGGGCAACGACATTTTCAACTGTAAAGCCGAATTCTGCCATGATTTTTTCGCCAGGAGCAGATGCGCCGAAGTGATCGATTGCAATGACTTCGCCTTCATCGCCTACATAACGGTGCCAGCCTAGAGAAGCGGCCATTTCGATGCCTAGGCGTTTCTTAACAGACTTAGGAAGTACTGATTCTTTGTATTCCTTGGACTGTGCTTCAAAACGATCCCATGCCGGCATGCTGATAACCGAAACGTGAATTCCTTCTGCTGCCAATGCTTCCTGTGCCTTAACAGCAAGGCCTACCTCTGAACCTGCTGCAAGCAGAAGTGCATCTGCTGTTTCTTTGCCAGTTGGGGAAATTACGTATGCTCCTTTGGAAACACCTTCGTACGCATTCTTGTCAGTACCTTTGATTGTTGGCAAGTTTTGGCGTGTCAGCACCAAAGCTGTTGGTTTGTTTGTTGACTCAATTGCGACTCTCCAAGCAGCAGCCGTTTCATTGCCATCTGCCGGGCGGATGACGGAAAGGTTTGGCATAGCGCGCAATGCCGGAAGCTGTTCGATTGGTTCATGTGTCGGGCCGTCTTCGCCGACTGCAATACTGTCATGCGTGAAGACGTAAGTCACAGGAAGACCCATCAAAGCAGCCAGACGGATCGCAGGGCGCAGATAGTCGGAGAATACGAAGAATGTACCTCCAAACACCTTGACGCCGCCGTGCAGAGCCATACCATTCATAGCAGCACCCATTGCAAATTCACGAACGCCGAACCAGATGTTCCGGCCTTCATATTGTCCTGGGAAGAAGTCACCGCTTCCTTTGATCATTGTTTTGTTGGAACCAGCAAGGTCTGCCGATCCTCCCACAAAAAATGGAACGGATTGGGCTGCTGCATTCAGCGCTTCACCAGAGGAAGCACGGCTTGCAAGGCTTTTTCCTTCTTCGTATACAGGCAGGCTTTGTTCCCATCCTTCAGGAAGTTCACCTTTGATAGAAGCTTCCAATTGAGCTGCAAGCTCAGGGAAGTCTTTCTTGTAGCCTTCAAAAAGTTCGTTCCACTCTTTTTCAGTTCCCTGGCCTTTTTCAACGATTTGCGTATTGAAGTGACTGTAAACTTCCTCAGGTACATGGAAGTCTTCTTCGAATGTCCACTTATAGGCTTGTTTTGTAAGCTTAAGTTCATCTGCGCCAAGCGGAGCGCCATGGACATCAGATTTACCAGCAAGGTTAGGTGAGCCGTATCCGATAACTGTTTTTACTTCAATCATCGTTGGGCGGTTCAGGTCGGACTTTGCTTCTTCGATTGCTTTTGCAATCTCATCAAGGTTGTTGCCGTCTTCTACACGGATATATTGCCATCCATAAGCTTTGAAACGGTCAGCGACACTCTCGGAGAATGACTTATTAAGCTCCCCATCCAGTGAGATGTCATTTGAATCATACATAACGACAAGGCGGCCTAATTGCAAGTGAGCGGCAAGTGAAGCAGCTTCGGCAGAAACGCCTTCCATCAGGTCACCGTCTCCACAAATGCTGTATGTAAAATGGTTGATGACTTCATACTTATCTTTATTATAGACAGAAGCCATATGGCGCTCTGCCATCGCCATGCCAACAGCCATTGCAACACCTTGGCCAAGAGGACCTGTTGTTGCTTCGACGCCGACAGTGTGCCCGAATTCTGGATGTCCAGGCGTTTTGCTACCCCATTGGCGGAATTGCTTTAGATCGTCAACAGAAAGTCCATAGCCTGAAAGATGAAGAAGGCTGTAGAGGAGCATTGATCCATGTCCTGCCGACAGGACAAAGCGGTCACGGTTAAACCAATCGGGATTTTTAGGGTTATGGTTCATGAAACGAGTCCATAAAGTATACGCCATTGGTGCAGCCCCCATCGGCATCCCCGGGTGGCCGGAATTAGCTTTTTCAATCGCATCGATTGACAGTGTACGGATGCTGTCAATGGAAAGTGCGTCAATTTTATCAAACATGTAATACATCCTTTCTATATTGAGCTGACTACAACATTAATATTATAGTGACAACAAATGATATACAACACAATGTACCTAAGGGCAACAAAAAATGCAAGCTTGTTTTATATTTTGACACAAAACAAGCACTCTATTCAGTGAAAAATCAATACTTTTTTTCATCCTCCGGTGTCTAAAGGAGAAAACAAAAACAAAAAAAAGGATACATACAGCCATGTATTCCTTGATTTTCACCCAAATTTAATGTAGGTCGTTTTTATCTTTATAGCGTTTTAGTTTTTCAGGTGTCACATCATTGCCAAGCGGATCGACCACGGTAACTCCTTTTAGCGTGTTCAGCATGGAAGAACGAAACGACTGAAGGTACTCTGCTCGCAGCTTCGTCTGCTCTTTCGCTTCATCTTCGGTCAGCTTGGACTGTTTTGCCTTATTAGCCAGTTCGTTGATTCTGGCAATCTTATGTTTTGGCAGCATGGCAAGGCTCCTTTCCAAAGTATGTTGGACACATGACATCATACTAGAGTTCCGGCATTATTTCAAGAACCAGGCATAGCCATTTCGACAGCAAAAAGGAGGGCAACGGACAAGTCTATACATCGTCCTGCTGTTCCTCCTCGTATTCTTTGAAACGGCGGTGAACCGTTGCTTTTGAAACATTGTAGCCAAACCCCCGTAGCGTGGCGGCTATTTCAGCAAATGTCAGTCCATTGCTTCGGAGTCGGACGATTTCCCGGATAGGAGCTTCCTTCCGCTCCCTGCCTGCATGTTCTCCCTGGTTCTTTAAATTCTGTTGGGGTTTGTACCCTTGCTTGACGGCACGGCGCATTCCTCGCTTGATCTTTATATTGTGCAATTTACGCTGATATTCCTCTACCATCGATATGATTTGGAGAACCATAGAATCCGCCTCGGAAAGCTGAAGCTCACCGCGGCTGGAAATGCTGTAAAGTTTAACACTTTCCTTCAGGATGCAGTGCAGCAGTGCAACCCTTGCATTGCCGCGACCCAGCCGGGTCTCATCCTGAATAAGCACTGCCTCAACACCATCATCCTTGATCATGGTAAGAAGGTCAAGAATCCCGTCTCTTTCAAGGTCATATCCGCTCGCCTGTTCCCTAATGGTTTTCGCTACCTCGAACCCGTAAGATGCGGCAAGGGCGGATAATTCTTCCTCCTGACGTTCCAGCGAAGATTCCTGCGTTTCCTTTGTCGTGCTGACACGGCAATAAATCACTGCCTTCATGCTGATCTCTCCTGATTTTCTCAATTGTGTATGCTGTCATTCCGAGCTGGCAACCTGCCCTTTATATCTGTCTGCCGCTACCGGAACAACTAGTTTGTCTCCTGTGCGAATGATCCCTCCGGCAATGCCGTTCTTTCTTTCAATCACTTTGATAAACTCGGTAGTTGTTAGACTCTGCCCTTCGGAATATTCCTGTGCAATGGCCCATAGTGTTTCCCCTTGTTTTACCGTAACGGTTATGTACTCATCTTTTTGGCCGGCCTGGGCAGCAAAAACGATGAAAAAAAACATGCTGACTGCTAAAAGTATAATGGCATAGGTGTAAGTTTCCCATATTTTCTTCATAAAAAACACCCTCTTTTCGAATATATGTTCGCATTACCTTAATTCCATTATAGAGCGAACACTTGTTTCGTGTCAACCTGTTTATTCGAACTTATGTTTGTACCATACGAACATACGTGTTATAATGAACGAAAGAAAATAGACGAGGTGCTGAATTATGGCAAAGCTATCGAAACGGCAGCAGGACATCCTTGAATTCATAAAAAAAGAAGTAAAGAAAAAAGGCTACCCGCCTTCCGTCCGGGAAATCGGCGAAGCAGTCGGACTGGCATCAAGTTCAACAGTCCATGGACATCTTGCCAGGCTTGAGAGCAAAGGATTGATTAGACGGGATCCGACAAAACCAAGGGCGATCGAAATCCTTGACCTCCAGCAGGAATCACATATCCCTAAATATAATGTCATTAATGTGCCTGTGGTCGGTAAAGTAACGGCAGGCCAGCCGATTACAGCGATTGAAAATGTTGAAGAGTACTTTCCGCTCCCGGATAGGCTGGTCCCTTCCGACGAACAGGTTTTCATGCTTGAAGTCATGGGGGACAGCATGATTGAAGCCGGCATTCTCGATGGGGATTATGTTATCGTCAAGCAGCAAAAAACGGCAAACAACGGGGAAATTGTAGTTGCAATGACAGAGGAAGACGAAGCGACTGTCAAAAGGTTTTTCAAGGAAAAAGAGTTCGTCCGGCTCCAGCCGGAAAATCCGACGATGGACCCCATCATTCTACGAAATGTATCCATCTTGGGAAAAGTTATCGGCGTATATCGCCATATGCACTAATTTATCAGGGGAATATTGGAAGCAAAAGAAAGCAAGCATACTCCTGCTTGCTTTCTTTATTTGTCAGGGTTGGGAAACTTTTCTATAAAAAGTTATCTTTGCAATAACAATAGACAAATTATGAAAATTCTGTGAATTATCCTATACTATTATAGGAGTATTTTTTATATAATGGTAACACATCAAGATTTAACCTGAAGTCGCTCCAACCAATAAATCGACTTTAGGAGTGTGAGAAAATGCTGACGAATATTATTTGCGCTTTTCTGATTGGCTCAATTGTCGGATTGGCTGGCCACGTTCGCAAAAGGGGGAAAATTGTCAAGCCCAGAAAAACAAAGCAATATATATACCTGGGCTTTCTAGAGGATGTGCTGATGGCAGCGTTAGCAGCTGTCCTGCTAGTCCTTGCAGCTGATGCAGACTCGGCTCTCAGGGTCGTACTTCTATCTGTAACAGCTGGTTTTGGGGGAGATGCCGTTCTCAGGGGTATCGAATTGTTAAAGACAGGGGCTGCGCCGCCACCCCCTAATGATCAGGTAAATGAAGAAAGCAAAAAAAAACATGCACAGTAATGTTGATACCCCCCGAGAAGATTGCTTCTTCCTTCAAGCAGCTTCTAACGTGCTTGATTTTCTTTTGTCTCCAATCCGCACAACGGCTTTGGCCCTTCAATCTTTCTCTCATTGGATGCACGCTTTCCGCCCCAGCATACCCTGCATGATCACCAGTTGCCATTCCCGCATTGTCCCAAAGTTTAAAGACGAGTAAAACAGGGTAATAAATAATAACTAACCCTGCATATTCTAAACATGACAGCAAGAAGGAGGAGTAATAAATGGAATCATTAGCATGGATTATCCCAACTGTCCTTGGTGTTTCGTTCGCAGCAACACTTTGGGCGATCACAAAAAAACCTGGATACATCATTTCAAAGAAACGCAACCGTTCAACGGACTAACTACAACCATCGTCCCCCATCATGTATTTCTCATTCAATCCCATCATCAATGGAATATAGTAATAAGCCCCCCCGGGCTTCCGGGGGGGTATCATGTACATCAAACAAGCTTTATATCAAGTATATTACGCATATATCATGCTACCAATCTCGCAGACATCTAATCAATTACTCAAATCTTTATTAACTTGATTCTGCAGTCTTTGCTGTTTAGATTTTCTAAAATGTAATAATTCGTATACACATGGGATAACAATGAGTGTTAACAGCGTTGCCGCAGACAGCCCGCCAATTACAACTACTGCTAAACTCCGGGAAACGAGGTTTCCAGTTTCTGCTTCTTTCATTAACAGTGGAAGCATTGCACAGATTGTTGCTACCGCTGTCATTAGGATTGGACGCATTCTTCTTACAGATGCTTCCTTTATTGCATCCCGAATGCTCATTGTCTTTTCATTATGCTTTACTCGATCCAATAAAACAATTGCGTTTGTTACGACTATCCCTATAAGCATTAATGCCCCAAGTAAAACAGTTACATCAACGGATATTCCACTGACCAAGAGCCCCAATATTGAACCAATTGCAGCGAGCGGGAGAGAAAAAAGTATAGAAATTGGCGCCCTGAACCCTTTAAATGTAACAACTAAAATCAAGAATACTATGCCAATCGACACAAGCATCGTAATGAATAAATCATTAAAATCTTCAGCCTGTTGAACACTGGCCCCTCCTACATGGACGTCAACGTTGTCGGGGAAGTCAATTCCTTTCATCTTCTCGCCGCCAAAAATGGCCGACTTTATCCTGGAATTTATTTCCGAAAGCTTTGTTGGATCCACTTTTGCCGTTACTTGCAAGTATGGATCTCCATCCTTATGAAACTGAGTTGTTGAAGCTTGTTCACTTCTTAATTTAGCGACTTGGGCTATTGGTGTACTGCCCGATTGAGTCATGACTGGTATTGCTTTTAGATCCTCAGGCGTTTCTGTATTCATTACTGGCTCAAGTATAATTTCAGTCTGCTTGTTATCAAGGGTGATATTACCGATTGGTGTTTTATTTAACATAACGCCCAGTTGTGATGCTACTTGTCCAGTGTTTCCTTTCGACGGGTCAACAAGAAAAGAATATACTGTTTTCTTTTCATCCTGGTTAGTTGAAACCCTTTCAATACCTTCTATATTCCGAATTTTATCCTTAATTTGATTTGTCGCTGTTTCAAGGTCTTTTAAATCATCACCAATCACATCAATTGTGATGTTCGTATCTGTAAAACCTATAAATGAAGAAGCTAAAACAGTTAATTCGGCATTAGGAAAATTTTCTTTTTCAATCTTTTTTATAACCTTTTTGTAATCCTCTTTGTCTTTTAGAAAAACTCTGAATTGCGCCTCTGTTGGGGAACCAACAGCTCCATATTCAGCAGAGGAAGCAGAGTTGCCTAAATACGTAAAAACACTTTTCACTTCATCAATCTGTTGAATAGCCCCCTCCAGTTTAAGGGCATTCTCAGCTACTTCCTTAACAGGGGTATTATTGGGATAATTTAAACTAGCTTGAATATAGTCAGGACTCGAATTATCCACAGCTCCTTTTGGCATCGTAAAATACGCCCCAATGGAACCTGCGAACAACAAGAAAGATAGCGATAAAACAATCCATTTATGATTCAAGGACCAACTAACTAATTTTTCAAAACGGACAGGAGGTTTATGCTCTTTCAGCTTTGCTTTCTTCAATAAACCTGCGCTCATTACGGGTACCACTGTTATCGCTACTAGCAGTGAAGCTAAGAGTGCATATGTGACAGTTAAGGCGAAAGGCAATAAAAACTCTCGTGTACTTCCATTTACAAGTCCTATTGGCAAGAATACAGCTACAGTAGTTAAAGTAGAAGCTGTAATCGCTACACTAACTTCCTTGGTTGCATCTATTACCATATTTACCGAAAACTTTTCTGTCTGCATTTTCCGATAAATATTTTCAATGACTACGATACTATCATCTACTAAGCGGCCGACTGCAACGGCTACTCCACCCAAGGTTAAAATATTTAAAGTTACACCCGATTTTGACAATAAAATCAGGGTGATGCAAAAAGACATTGGTATAGATACAATCGTTATAAAAGTGTAGCGAATATTCTTCAGGAATACCATGATGACAATCGTTGCAAATAAAGCGCCCAGCAGCACTTCCTTAACCATCGATTGCACAGAAGTTTCTACCATATCTGCAGTTGATAAAAAAACATCAGCATTTACATTGTCATATTTCTTGTTGATATCATCAGTAACTTTTTCGATATCCTTATTAAGTGTCACCGCATTTGATTGCCCATCTTTACTGATTGCCAGCTCGATGCTATCTTTGCCGTTAAAGCGATTGATAACACCTTCAGACCTCGTTTCTTTTATGGATGAGATATCACCAAGCGTTGCGTTTCCCCCAACCCTTAAGTTCTTTAATTCTTTAAGACTCGAGAGATCGCCTACCACTTTGATATTGCTCGTTTTTCCATTAATGAGGTCCTCACCTACAGCAAATGCCCCATTTTGGCCTTGAAGAGCTCCAACAATACTTTGAACCGGAATTTGTTTTTCCATTAGCTTCTCAGTATCAAGTTTTACAGATACAAAGGATTCTTCGATTCCGGTTGTTTGAACCTGGGAAACGCCCTTCACGTCTTTGTATATTGGTTCTAGTTTTTCTTTTGCTAACTGGATGTTCTTAGGTGTGATCCCATCTTTAAAGGTAATGGCAACAAATGAAACAGGAATCATTGATGTATCAAGTTGAGTTATAAATGGCTTTGAGACGCTTTGCGGCAAAGAGAGAGTACCAAGTGATTCTTGAACATCTTGTTTAGCCTGTTTCATATCCGTGCCTGCTTCAAAAAATAAATCTATCTTGGAAAAACCGTCTCCTGTTGTTGAGAGAGTTACACTCTTCCCTTTTATCGCAACAGTTGCACGCTCTATGGGAGATGTAACCTCTGACTCCATCGTTTTGGAATCAGTTCCTTGCCCCATAACCACAATCGTAACCTGCGGGTTATCTGCTTGCGGCAAGAACTCCATTGGCATTTGAAAGTAGCTGACAATTCCCAAGGCTATAACGAATACTGAAATTAAAGCAATCGCAGCCTTATTAGCAAATGACCATTTTGTAAACCAAGACATTTCTAGTTCCCCTCCCCATCTACTCAGAAATACACCTGCAATTAATTTTATCTTAATTTTCAAACCGGCGAAATGAGTGCTTTCCCTCACTTCCTCATGAAACCAAGTAAACATATTTCTATTTTTCATATACCATCTTGGTATAGTTCTTACTTATACCGATATAAAAAGCGATCATTACAATAACAAATAGCCCTATTCCATAAATAAGCGGCAAGGTAAAGCTCATACCCATTATCTGTTCCAGTATGTTTATAGCCACTGCACTATGGATGATTCCTACAATACCTGGCAGAAGAAAGGCTATTCCCACCTGCAAATAAATTGATTTCCCGACCTCTTTTTTACTCATTCCAACTTTTTTCAGAATCGAATACTGTTCTTTGTCGGCAAGCGCATCGCTTAATATTTTAAAATATATCGTGCTGAAGGTTGCCAGCATAAATATGATTGACATAATCAGCCCCAAGAAGAAAAATATGCCTAAAGCATAATACTCCCAAATATATTGGTGAAGTAAACCATTTACGTTAGCGGCCCCACCTGGAACAGTTTCAGTTATTTTTTTGAGAAGTTCCTTGCTTTTTTCTTCTTTTGTGATTCGCATTCCATATAATATAATCTCAGGGGACATTTTCTTCAGATTTTTATAATCAACATTATTTAGGACATATATATTTTGCATGCCATACTTAGTGATGTTACCGGTAAAGGGAACCTGTGTGGATTCGCTAATACGAAACTTCTTCCCGCCTAAGCTTATCTTTTCGTCAAGAACATTTATCGGAGAAGCTAATGTATTAGCATTTAAAATAAATACAGCTTCATTCGGACGTGGCTTAATTTGCTTTAAAATACTCTTTTTTTTTCATATTCCATAAACTCCAATGTTTTTTCCACCTCGGAATATCCAGTGATCATCGCCTCGTCATTGTTGTCTACCTTTTTGTTCTCCTTAAGGTAATCAACCTGCCCGATAAAGAAATGGATTTCATTGATCCCCTTTAATTTATGGCTGGATTTCCGAATGACATTTTTCACCTTTTCCTGTGTATTACGAGAAACTCCCACAACACTCATGCTATATGGAGATTCAATAACCGCATGTCCCTCTGCGAATTGTTTAAAGGAAATGCTTACACTAAAAGCAGTGACAGTCGCTGCTGCCAAGATTGCTGTCATTGCCAGACTTCTATAATTAGCCTTTAACCTGAAGAAAATATTGCTTATACTAACCAGTCTCACATCTTTATAAATCCATCTTTTCGATTTTGTCAGTCTGCTAAATATAATAGTCATGGAACTCCCAAAGAAGAAATACGTTCCTAAACTGACCAGAACCAATATTGACATGGAAGCTATCAATAGATCGAGATTCCAATGTTTGAAGTTAAGTGCAAGTACATATCCGGCCGCAATAAGAATGACACCAAGAACTCCTTTCTTATAACTAAACCTGGGCTTAGAAGGCTTTTCTTTAGCGGCATTCAACATATTGATAAGTTGGGCTTTCTTTACGATCCGATAGTTTCTTAATCCCAATACGGCAAATACAATTCCAAAAACGATTACCAGATTTAGAATAGCCTCTATCGATACGTTAAATGGCAGTTCTGTTTCCAGAAACATTGCTTTGCTTAATAACATGAAGAATAATTTTGAAAATAATATTCCTGCGGTTAACCCCATCAACAAAGATAATCCGCCTATGAACGCACTCTCTATCGCAAACACTCTTCCAATCTTGGATGTGCTTATTCCCATCAGCATATATAATCCTGTTTCTTTTTGCCTTTGTTTTAAAAAGAATCCATTTGCATGCCACATAAAAAACACGACTGTACAGATCAGGACAAATCCAGATGTCGTACTTGCAACAGCAGCTGATTGGATTCTTTCTGACAAATGAACGAACGTTTCATTGTACTGTATTGCTATGAAGTTGTAATATGTAGCTACTGTTACGGAAAGAACCAAAAAATATAACCTGTAAACCTTCAAATTGTTCTTAAGAAGCTTATAGGCGATTTTAAAGGAGTTCATTTTCCGTCCCTCCCATTATGGCAAGCATATTAAGAACTTTCCTGTAAAGCTCTTTCTTGTTTCCGTCACTGTCTAGTCTGCCATGTATTTTTCCATCCCTAAGGAACATGATTCTGTCACAATAGCTGGCTGCATTTGCATCATGGGTTACCATGATGATTGTGGTCCCCATTGTTTTATTAATATTCTTTAAGCACTCTAGAACTTCAGATGAAGACTTGGAATCAAGCGCTCCGGTTGGTTCATCCGCAAAAATTACCTTTGGCGAAGTAATAAGCGCTCTGCATATAGCAGCCCTTTGTTTTTGTCCACCTGAGAGTTCATAAGGATATTTATCCACCTGATGGGAAATTCCTAATAGTTTAGTGAGCTCATCTATCTTATCTAAAATAATCTGGTGTTTTATGTTATTCAAAGTAAGAGGTAAAGCAATATTATCCCTTGTTGTCATATTATCCAGCAGGTTGAAATCCTGAAAAATAAAACCTACCGCATCCCTCCTAAACCTTGCCAATTCATTGTCTTTAAGGTTATTAACCGGTTCACTATCTATTAAGATTCTTCCTGAAGAAGCTTTATCAATGGTGGACATAATATTCAATAAAGTTGTCTTTCCCGAGCCGGAAGGTCCCATAATACCGACAAATTCTCCTTTATATATATCCAGGCTTACATCTTTCAATGCCCTGAATGAACTCCCGACTTCTCCATACTCTTTCATGACATTTGATACTTCAACCATTTTCTTCATGGCGCAACCTCCTTTAACAATTTCTTTAATACAAGGAAAATTTTTTAATTCCGCATCGTCCCTTGTATCTCTATGGTAATTTATTAAATAAGCCAGCAGCTATCGATTTTGGTTACATTTGTAGGAACCAAAGTTACATTTTTGTTAGATTGCAATACAAGTAATGAATAGCATCAAAAACAAAGGGAAATGGAGCATCCTCCATTCCCCCTCATTTCGATTTACTCGTTCTGTTACAAATCCAAAGGTTACAGTGATGACACGTGATAATAATCTGATAGTTTGTAAAAAACAATCGTAAATTCGGTATATTTTGCTTCTTCACTTTTAATGTCCATTCCAATGCTGAGTACTCCTGCCATTTTTCTCGCATAATAAAGTCCCATACCTGTGGATTTTGTGCCTACTTTTCCATTTTTGCCTGTAAAACCTTTATCAAAGATTCTGGTAATTTCCTCTTTAGGTATGCCAATCCCGTTATCTTTTATGTGAACATAGTGGGCTTTTTCATCTTCTCTTATGTATAAATGAAGTGTTCCTCCATCGGGTGTATATTTACTGCTATTATTAAGGATTTGACAAAAAATATAATAAATCCACTTTTTATCGCTTACAACATTAAAGGGCTTCAAATCTGTCTCTATTTCTATATTTTTATTAATAAAGAAAAGTGCATTTTCCTTGATAGCATTCCTTAGCAGCTCGCAAACATCAACCTCTTCTGCAGTGATATCCTGATCATAATGAGAGGCCCTTGTTACATGAAGAATGTGGTTCACCCTAAATTTGATCTGCTCTATTTGGCTTCGAAATTCCTTACTGATCCCAACTTCCATTTCATCAAGCAGTAAATCGCACACGGCTAAATTGACTTTCATATCATGCACCCATTGGGTTGTATAATCCTGTATTTCATTAATCCCTTTCTTATAGCCCTCCTCAATTTCAAGAAATCTATTATGCTGTTGTCTTGATGCTCTTAATACCCTATCGATAAAGAAGTCTTGTCCATTAGCGGCTTTTTTATCCAACGTTTCAATGGAATCTGAAAAAATGTCCCCATATTTTCTTTTGTGCTTAATGAATCCATAGTACATAGTAAAAAGCTGTATGGTGATGGCCAGCAGGTCCATATATAAAATATCCGTAACGCCTCGATTAATAGGTACACTGCTAAACAAAATGGCATTTATGATAATCAGGATAAACGCACTGCTGAGGATCCACAATTTATGAATTTTCAAGTAATCCCGTAATTTCATTTGATTATGTACCCGATTCCTTTTTTCGTCTGAACGAAATCATGCACCCCGATCTCTTTTAGCCGGTTCCTGAGCCTGTTAATATTAACGGAAAGCGTATTTTCATTCACGTAAATATCATCATTCCAAAGTTGTTTCATCAGACTGTCTCTTGTAACAACCTTTCCCTTGTTTTCCATCATAGTTTTAATGATTTTAAATTCATTCTTCGTAAGCTCCAAGTTCTCGTTTTGATAATAAATCTTTGTATCATTTAAATTTAAAAATACATCATTGCATTCGATCAGAGGGGTCTCCACTGTTCTGTATTCATAAGTCCGTCTAACCATTGCCTGTAACTTGGCAATAAGCACATGGCTATCAAAGGGTTTCTGTATGTAATCATCCCCTCCATTATTAATGGCCATCACAATGTCCAGATTGCTGTCTCTTGAAGAACAAAAAATAATGGGGACACTTGATAGTTCCCTTATTTTCTTACACCAGTAAAAACCGTCAAAGGCCGGAACGTTAATATCCATCAGAACAATATGCGGAGCTTCTTCTTCAAATGTTTTCAATATATTTTCGAAGTCCCTGCATATCACACTATTAAAACCCCATTTCTCAAGGAGTTTTTTCAAAGCAGCGGCCATATCTTGATCATCCTCGACAATCAATAACTTATATATGTTCTCCAATCTCTTCACTTCTTTCATCAGCTTCAAATCAAATACAGTGGAAACTCAATAAAATAGTAACGTTCTCTGAAGCTATCGTCAAACGCTTCCAATAATGATGACTATTTGTATAATCATCAAAAAATAATAATTCACGGTATTCTATATTGTTTTTCAAAAGATGTGGTAACAAACGAGGACCAGGATATTACTGAATTTGTGAAGGAATATGATGTGTAGGAAAAATTAAAAGCCTTTTACAGCATGCAAATCACTACTGGTGTGTATTCTCATATCAGTACAAACCTTGAAAAAGACTGGATGGACAAGTACGAAGAGTATGTGAAAAAAGTGTAGGAGTAAAATTTTTTTGAAATAAAACCGGGCAATAATCGGGCATGCTACATAAAAAGTAATTTACAACCCAAATTACCCGAAAAATAAAACCCCTTGAAGCTATACAGCTCAAGAGGTTTAGCATTTTAATACATAGACATGTATTGCTCGCGCTCCCATGGATGAACTTGGGTACGGAACATATCCCATTCGATTTCCTTTGCTTCTAGGAAGTGCTCAAGGATGTGTCCGCCAAGAGCCGCGGTGATAACTTCGTCTTTCTTCAGTGCATCAAGTGCTGCAGCGAGGGTTGGCGGCAGATCAGTAATGCCGGCTTCTTCGCGTTCATCTTTGTCCATGACATAAATATTGCGGTCAACAGCAGCCGGCGGCGTCAGCTTGTTCTTGATTCCGTCCAGGCCTGCTTTCAACAGCACTGCCATTGCCAAATAAGGATTTGCTGCCGGATCGACACTGCGGACCTCTACACGGGTACTCAGGCCGCGGGATGCAGGAATACGAACCAGCGGTGAACGGTTACGAGCGGACCATGCGACGTAGCACGGAGCTTCGTAACCCGGTACAAGGCGCTTGAATGAGTTAACAGTTGGGTTGGTGACAGCAGTGAATCCTGATGCATGTTTGATGATTCCTGCGATGAACTGGTATGCTGTCTCGCTCAGTTCCAGCGCTTTATCCGATGTGTCATAGAATGCATTTTTCCCATTTGTGAACAGTGATAGGTTGCAGTGCATACCGGATCCGCTCACTCCGAACAAAGGCTTCGGCATGAAGGTTGCATGCAGTCCGTGTTTACGGGCAATCGTTTTAACGACAAGTTTGAAGGTTTGGATGTTATCGCACGCAGCAAGTGCGTCAGCGTATTTAAAGTCAATTTCGTGCTGGCCTGGAGCCACTTCATGGTGGGATGCTTCGATTTCAAAGCCCATTTCTTCAAGTTCAAGCACGATATCACGGCGGCAGTTCTCGCCAAGATCAGTTGGAGCTAAATCGAAATAGCCGCCATTGTCATTCAATTCGAGGGTAGGCTCTCCGTTGACATCAAGCTTGAATAAGAAGAATTCTGGCTCTGGTCCAAGATTGAAGTTCGTGAATCCCATTTCTTCCATTTCCTTCAGGACGCGCTTCAAATTGTTCCGAGGATCTCCTTCAAATGGAGTGCCGTCAGCATTGTAAATGTCACAGATTAGACGAGCCACTTTTCCTTTTTCAGCTGTCCAAGGGAATACCACCCATGTGTCAAGGTCTGGAATCAGGTACATATCCGACTCTTCAATCCGGACAAAGCCTTCGATTGAGGAACCGTCAAACATCATTTTGTTGTCAAGCGCTTTTCCAAGCTGGCTGATGGGAATTTCCACGTTTTTGATTGTTCCAAGGATGTCGGTGAATTGGAGACGGATGAACTTTACATTCTCTTCTTTTGCTAAACGGAAAATATCTTCCCTCGTAAATTTCGACAATTTGTTCTCCTCCTGAATAATTTAATTTCTTATTAATGAAAAAATCTAGACATATCGCCATGCTGGGCCGTTCGGTTAAACCGCCCTGCTTGTAGCAGTTCTTTACGGAGCAACTTGCGTAAATCCGCATCTGACAGCTCACGGCGAGACCTCACCGCATGCTTAGTTTCCTCGGCAGATGACGCCTGCTGTCTCATTTGGTAAATCTTTTTAATGCCTGCCATATTGACTCCCTGATCAATTAAATCCTTAATCTCAAGGAGTTTGTCGATATCGTTCAAGGAAAAAAGACGCTTGTTGCCTTCTGTTCTTGCTGGAGAAATCAAGCCATGCTCTTCATAATAGCGAATTTGCCTTGCCGTCAGGTCCGTCAGCTGCATCACGCTTCCGATTGTCAGCAGCGGCATGCTCCTTCGGATTTCACTTCCGCCCATTCGATTTCTCCTCCTTTCCCGATTGATTAATTTTATTATATGCTGTGTTAACTTATATGTCAAAACAATGTTAGGTTTTCTAACATAAAAAAATAAAACAAAAAAACAGGACGGGAATAAGAGTTCCGTCCTGTTTATAGTTTCCTATTTTACTTGGATTAAACCTTTTTCAATCATTCTGTCCAATGCGATGCAGACAGCCATTTTTACGTGGGAGTAAGTTAAGCCTCCCTGAACGTAAGCAGTGAACGGCGGTCTTGCCGGACCATCTGCCGTAAGCTCAATGCTTGCCCCCTGGATAAAGGTTCCCGCTGCCATGATTACATCGTCTTCATATCCCGGCATGTAGGCTGGATATGGAGTGACATGCGAATTGATCGGGGAAGCAAATTGAATTGCCTGGCAAAACTCAACCATTTTATCAAGATTACCAAACCGGACAGCCTGGATTAAATCCGTCCTTGGCACGTTCCAGGCCGGCAGCGAGTCCATGCCGAAATGAGAAAGCATAGCTGCCGTGAATACAGCCCCTTTTACCGCCTGACCGACTGTATGCGGAGCCATGAAAAAGCCCTGATACATTTCCTGCAGGGAATAAAGTGACGCACCTGCTTCCGCGCCTATACCCGGTGAAGTCATCCGGTATGAACATGATTCTACGAGCTCGGTTCGGCCGACGATATAGCCGCCTGTTTTCGCAAGGCCTCCCCCCGGATTTTTTATGAGAGAACCTGCCATCAGGTCTGCCCCCACTTGACAAGGCTCTCTTTCTTCCACAAATTCGCCGTAGCAGTTATCAACAAACACAATAACCTCTGGCTTGATTTCTTTGACAAATGCGATCATTTCGCCTATCTCGTTAACAGAAAACGAAGGCCTGTCTCCATAGCCCTTTGAACGCTGGATTCCGATCACTTTTGTATTCGGTCTGATGGCGTTTTGCACGCCGGCAAAGTTAACCTGTCCCTCGGCTGTCAGATCAACCTGGTTATATGAAATTCCGAATTCTTTCAGGGAACCGTTGCCGCTGCCGCTCGTACCTACAATTTCCTGAAGCGTATCATATGGCTGACCTGTTATGTATAGAAGCTCGTCACCGGGACGTAGGACACCAAACAACGCGATTGAGATAGCATGCGTGCCCGAAATGATTTGCGGGCGAACAAGCCCAGCTTCAGCACCAAAGACATCCGCATAAATTTTCTCAAGCGTATCCCGGCCATTGTCGTCATAACCATAGCCAGTCGTTGGGTTAAAATGCGAATCGCTGACCCTGTGTTTCTGGAAACTGCTTAGTACCTTGTATTGGTTCGAATCGATTCGTTCTTCAATCTCTTTATGGATGCTGGCAACCTGTTCCTCAATCTTCTTCACAACAGGCTCCAGCACAGGGCCGTTCTTTAACTTCGAAAACATGTTATTACTCCTATTCCACTGTAAATTTCTTTATTTGCCCGGAAATGTGGTGGTCTTCCAAGGCATAGCCCATACAGACATAACCATCATGCTCCTCGTCAAAAGACAACTGGCGAAGTATGGTTTCGTTTTTAAGCTGCGACAAGAGCTTCCCTTCACCCGATGGGACCATGACATGGAAAGGCTCCATCATGCTGATGACAGTTTCTTCAAGCTTTTGTTTCAGGATGGCGCGATCCTCACCGTCAAATGCACTGATAAAAACTGTTTCAGTTTTTGCTGTCGGCACGAAATCAGGATGTGCGATATCCCTTTTGTTATAAACCGTCAGCTGGGGAATCTGCTGGACTTCAAGATCTTCGAGCAGCTTGTTGACCGTTTTCTCATGTGAAAAATAATCCTGGTTGGACATATCGACAACATGCAGCAGAAGATCGGCTTCCCTTACTTCTTCGAGCGTTGAGCGAAATGCCGCAATCAGGGCTGTAGGAAGATCCTGGATAAACCCGACCGTATCGGTCATCAATGCCATAAAGCCGCTTGGCAGGACCACTTTTCTTGTCATTGGATCAAGCGTCGCGAACAGCTGATTTTCCTCAAATGATTCCGCTTCGGTGAGCCTATTGAAAAGCGTAGACTTGCCCGCATTCGTATACCCGACCAGCGCAATCTGGAAGGTTTTGTTCTTCTTGCGCCTCTCACGGTAACGGTCGCGGTGATGAACGATTGTATCAAGCTGACCCTTAATTTCATCAATCCTTCTGCGAATATGCCGCCTGTCGGATTCAAGCTTCGTCTCCCCAGGGCCTCTTGTCCCAATCCCCGCACCGAGCCTCGACATTGCCGTCCCCTGGCCCATTAGCCTCGGCAGTAAGTACTGAAGCTGGGCAAGTTCAACCTGCAGTTTACCTTCCTTAGAACGTGCACGGCGGGCAAAAATATCAAGGATGAGCTGAGTCCTGTCAATAATCCTTATTTCAAGGTCTCTTGAGAGGTTGCGCATCTGGCTTGGTGAAAGCTCGTCATTGAAAATCACCAAATCCGCTTCGAATTCGTCAATGAGGGTCTTTAATTCATCCACTTTTCCTTTTCCTATATAGGTGGACGGATGGATTCGGTCCCGCTTTTGAATCACAGAAATCAACGCAGTCCCCTGCGCCGTTTCAGTCAGGGAACCAAGCTCCTCCATCGAATACTGGAACCTAAGGTCATCATTATCATAAGTCTGGCAGCCAACCAGTATCGCTTTTTCCAGCTCTGCTTGATGTTCCATGCAATCCCGCCCTTTCCGGTTGTCTTGTATAGACCATCATACCAAAAATTCAGCCCAAACTAAAATTTTCCCCAAAAGAGTCATACTGCTGCCTTTTTTGACGTTAGTTCAAACAAAAAAGACCGCCCTTATAAAGGACGGTCCCGGCATAAACTCATTCTATTTCCGGCTTATGGACTGCTATTACTTAAGGTGTGACTTAATCCTCTCAGGATCGAATCCAAGTACCCATTCCCCGTTAATATTCGTTTGCGGGACACCCATCTGCCCTGTTGTTGCAACGAGTTTTCTCGCTGCTTCCTGATCTTTAGCAACGTTGACTTCCGTATAAGCAACCCCCTGAGCTGAAAGATAATTTTTCACCATATCGCAATATGGGCAAGTACTTGTTGTATAGACAGTAATTTGATTCATGATTTTTCCTCCTGTAATTTTTAGTTAATATACCTATACGGGTATATTAACGCTTCGAAAAAATAATGTCAACAAAGATGCTGACATTATTAAAATACACTAGTTTTCGGAAATAACGAGGTCATTGCTGCGGATTGTCACAAGGTCGTGGCGGTCATATTGATTTTGGAGCAGGAGCCTCATCGCCTGGGCCCTGATTGATTTTTCGATGACATTACGGATATAGCGGCCATTTGAAAAACCGGCAGGGCCAAGAGACGCTTTAACGAAACCAAGATGGTCCACGAGCTTTCGTTCAGCCTCATGGCTCAAGTTATACTCCCTCTCCATTAACATCCGCCTGCCAATTTCCATAAGCTGCTCAATGTTGTAATCAGGAAAATCAATTACTAGCGGAAATCTGGAGTGGAGTCCCGGATTCAGGGAAAGGAAATATTCCATTTCACGAGAATAGCCTGCAAGGATCAGAATAAATTCATGCTGCTTGTCTTCCATATGTTTGACAAGGGTATCGATGGCCTCTTTCCCAAAATCCTTTTCGCCCCCGCGCCCGAGTGAGTAGGCTTCATCGATGAACAAAATCCCCCCAAGCGACTTTTTAATCAAATCGCGTGTTTTTTGGGCCGTGTGCCCGATATATTCTCCAACAAGGTCCGCCCGCTCAGCTTCAATCAGATGTCCTTTAGCAAGGACATTCATTTTTAGAAAAAGCTTGCCAATCAGTCTTGCCACCGTTGTCTTCCCAGTACCCGGATTACCCTTGAACATCATGTGCAAGGCCTGCTTACCCGCCTTCAGTCCTATTTCTTCCCGCTTTTTATTCACATAGATCCAGGCGTATATTTCTTTAATCATGCGTTTCATTTCATCCATCCCGACCAATGTGCCGAGTTCTTCTTCAATTTCTTTCAAAGCGGCATGCTCTGTTGTAATGGCTGATGGCATTGCAGGAACTCCGGGAAGATCTTTCATCAGTTCTTTCCTTTTTTCGCCATTCAGGACTATGCTGATCTGGCCGTTGTTTTTCATGCGCATCGGCTGGTCCAAGCTATCACCTCTGTTCAAAAAAGCGCTGCTGTGGTATTTCGCCATGCCTCTCAATGCACCTGGATTTTCTTCCATCAGCAGGAAAGGCTCCTATAACTATATGCGAGGACAGCTCGAACCATTCCCAAACTTCCTTGCAAAGGCTAAAAAGACAGGAAAAACCCGCTCTGGATTGAGCGGGCCTGGATTCCGATTATGAGTTTATTGCTGTCCTTCAAGGTCAATCTGGACGTTTTTCTGCGGTGCGAATGTGGAGATTGCATGCTTGTATACAAGCTGCTGCTTTCCTTCGGATTCGAACATCACAGTAAAGTTGTCAAAGCCTTTTATCTGCCCGCGGAGCTGAAATCCGTTCAGCAAAAAGACTGTTACATTTGTGTTGTCCTTACGCAGCTGATTTAAATATTGATCCTGGATATTAATCTGTTTCATTGCAAGTCCTCCTTTTTATCTCTGTATTATGTATTCGCCTTTATTTTAAGCTTTCCTTCAATGTATATTGAAATTTCAGCGAATTTTTTTCCCATATCTGTCCCTGCCGACATATCAAACCATTCCACTTCCATCTTATTTCGAAACCATGTAAGCTGTCTTTTGGCATATCGCCGGGAGTTTTGTTTCAATTGATCGGCTGCCTGATCCAAAGACACTTTGCCTTCAAAATAGTCATAGATTTCTTTATAGCCAATAGCCTGAATCGACTGGCAATCCTTTAATCCTTCATCGTAGAGTCCCTTCACTTCATTGACAAGTCCCTGATCCAGCATAAGGTCGACTCGCCGGTCAATCCTTGTGTAGAGCTGATCTCTGTCCATTGTCAAGCCGATCACCGCGGTATCGTATAACACTTCAGGCGTTTGCTTTGCCTGATATTCTCCTGCGGTCATCCCAGTACTATGGTGGATTTCAAGTGCTCTTATCACCCTTCGTACATTGTTCGGGTGAATTTTAGCCGCGCTTTCCGGATCGACTTTCTCCAGCATCTCATGAACACTCGCCGTTCCTAATTCATCCGCTTCCCTCTCCAGCTTCTGCCTGAATTCTGGGTCACCCGCAGCCTCAGAAAACTGATAGTCATAAATAGCCGATTGTATGTATAGTCCAGTTCCACCAACAATCATAGGCAATTTACCTCGTGCAGCTATTTCCTCAATCTTTTTCCTGACTAATCCCTGAAATTCGGCCGCAGAGAAGGAATCTTCCGGATCTTTGAAATCAATCAAATGATGAGGAACTCCTTCCATTTCTGAAGGAGTGATTTTCGCGGTTCCGATATCCATTCCACGGTATATTTGCATTGAATCACCGCTGATGATTTCGCCAGAAAACCGTTTGGCGAGCTTGATGCTTAAGTTTGTTTTACCTACAGCAGTAGGGCCGATCAATACGAGTAATTTTTGTTTTCCTGCCAAACTCTTCACACTGCCTTTTCATTTTACGCTTGGCTGTCACAGCCTTTCTACCATTGTAGCTTATTCTCTTCATTGATAAAAGCGGCACCTATCTAATTATGTTTCCCCGAATCTTGGCTGCCCATTCCAAATTCCCCATAATTTTACCACCATTTTTCCGCTTTATATATATATTTCCTTTGATTTTTACAATTGAATAACGTTTTGATAACAAACACAAGTTGACCCCCTTAATTATGGTAGGTTATATAGAAGCTTATGGTGTTAATTATACCGAAACAGGATAGGGTGAAAACATGTTATCACAATCAGAAATTGGAATTGACCTAGGAACTGCTAATACTTTAGTCTACAGCAAGAATAAAGGTGTCGCCCTTAACGAGCCATCCGTTGTGGCAATTGATACAGAGACAAAGAAAGTCCTTGCAGTCGGCAAGGAAGCGAAAGAAATGATCGGGAAGACACCTGGAAAAATTGTAGCCATCCGCCCGCTGAAGGACGGAGTTATCGCGGATTTTGACGTAACAACAGATATGCTCATCCAAATTATGAAAAAAGCATCGAAAAAAGCTGGTTTCACCATTCGAAAGCCAAATGTTGTTGTTTGCACACCGTCCGGCGCGACAAGTGTTGAACGGAGAGCCATTCATGACGCTGTCCGTAATGCAGGCGCGAAAAAAGTACACATTATTGAAGAGCCTGTTGCAGCTGCGATTGGCTCAGGCCTTCCGGTAGACGAGCCTGTCGCCAATGTTGTAGTGGATATTGGCGGAGGGACTACTGAAGTAGCCATCATCTCATACGGAGGAATCGTCGCTGCCCACTCCATCCGGGTGGCAGGAGACAGGCTGGACGAGGATATCATCCAGTATATACGCAAGGAATACAACGTACTGATCGGTGAGCGTACAGCCGAACGAATTAAAATGGAAATTGGCTATGCGCTTGTTGACCATGAAAAACTTGAAACCGAGATTCGCGGTCGCGACCTCGTGACAGGGCTGCCGAAAACCGTTAAGTTGAACTCTTATGAAATCCAGGAAGCTATTAAGGAGTCTCTCCTGCATATTCTAGAGTCAATCAGGGCGACTCTCGAGGAATGTCCGGCTGAACTAAGCGGCGATATCGTTGACCGAGGCGTAATCCTAAGCGGCGGCGGAGCCCTTTTAAACGGAATCCAGGATTGGCTGAGCGAGGAAATTGTCGTTCCAGTACACCTGGCTCCAAACCCGCTCGAATCCGTAGCGATTGGCACAGGTAAGGCACTTCAGTATATCGATCGACTGCACTCGCTGGTAAAATAGCTTTTTACAGGACTGGAAAGTTCGATATTTTAAGAAAGGGAAGGAGAGGCGGATAAATTTCGCCCAATCCTTCCCTTTTGTCATATTTTTTCCCTTGTGCACCTCAACCCTATTCAACCAGCCGCTTCCTTTGCTTGTTGAAGTATAGAAAAACAGGCAATGGGATTACGATAAAGCCAAGGCTTTTAATAATTTGATTTACCGCGTTTTCTTTCGTGCGTGCCTTTTCTTCTATTATCATTTCATCATAGGATTCCCGAAGTTCTTTCTCACTGATTTGTTCTTTCTTGACCTCGTCTTTTCCGTCATACTGGGTCGTCTCTTTATACTCAGCATAGCTTTGATAATAACCACTAGGACTGACAAAATCCGCCGCAGCCATAAAAATTGAAATTCCTCCGCCAATCACCATCATCAGCGTTGCAAACAGGACAAGGTACGTGTAAATGTTCCTCACGATGAGCTCTCCACCTTTCTCTTTGTTCTTCACAGCATAAAAAACAATAAAAATGATAATGACCATTGGTAAAAAAGACGTTAAAAGTGAAAATACAATCAACTAATCACCCCCCATATACTTCTACTTCTAATATACTCCACCGAGATAAAAGGATTAAGGTAGAGATTTTGATTTTTCTTACTATAAGATATGCGGAAAAGGCACTTTTAATCGTGTCGCATATGCAAAATCCATTAGACCTCTGAAAGGCCAGGAATAAATACAGTCTCTATGCCGCGTCGGTTGATATGACGCATTGTTTGGTTGATTTAGCTCAATGGCTGGCTGATTTAACTTATAGGTTGATTGATATAGATCGAAACTTGGTTGATATCTCTCCAGACTTGGACAATATCTGCAAAACCTCTGATATTAAGTCCAATAAATAATCAGCTTAACTCAGCTGTCTTCCCCTGTAAGCGCAGGCAGCAACCTAAAAAAAAGCAAGAGGCGCCCCGTTTTTGGCGGGAATACCTCCTACTTTTTTCACATGACTCTTTTAAACATTTTTTCAAGTTCATATGTTGAATAATGAACGATGATCGGCCTTCCGTGCGGGCAGGTAAATGGATCTGACGAGCTTCTGAGCTCATCAAGGAGCGCCTGGATTTCATCGTTACGTAAATGGCGGTTTGCCTTGATAGAGGCTTTGCAGCTCATCATGATTGCTGCTTCTTCCCGCAGCTTGTGAATGTCGACTTTTTTCATCGCGAGGAGCTGCTCGATCATTTCTTCTATCAATTCTTTTTCTTCACCGCGAGGCAGCCACTGCGGATGGGAGCGCACGATAAAGGCGTTATGGCCGAATGGCTCAAGAAAAACGCCGACTTTCTCCAGCTCATGAGTATATTCCTCGATTTTCAGACATTCATCTGCAGAGTATTCGAAAGTGAGTGGCACGAGCAGTTCTTGAAGCTCGTCTGCTACCATTCCGACTCTTTCCCTAAAATATTCGTACTTGATCCGTTCTTGTGCAGCATGCTGGTCAATGAGATACAATCCTCTTTCATTTTGGGCAAGGATATACGTACCATGCATTTGGCCAATCGGGTATAACGCCGGGACCCGGGAAGGAATACTGTCTGCCACCTCACCCGGCAAACGCGAAGTGCCAGCATCAGAGCTTGATTCCTGTATCGCCTTTTCCGTGTCAAAATGATCCTGACCCGTTTCCCTGACTTCTTCCACTTCAAAAGCAGACGAACTTTCAATCTGGTCCGCTGTCGACCAAGCATTGCCGGAGAAGTCATTGTACTGTGTCATATCTCCTCTGGCGGTTTCATCATGCCTTGTGCTCTCCACTTCTGGCCTGCCTGGTGGAGTGCTATGCTCATACCTGGTTATCACTGCTTCCCCACCCGTGCCCGGGACATGCCGATAGGGGGGGGGCGGCACAGGCATAGGCACAGCATCGCCTTCTGCATGATCGAGTTCAAGATACGCCTGTTCCGTTCTCTCTTTTTCGCGGGCTTTGGCAGTAAAACCAGCCGGGATCAGCTCACGAGTTTTAAAAGCTGCGGCAACAGACTCCGAGACAAGCCTTGTAAGTTCTTGTTCCTTGCTGAGCCTGACCTCCAATTTTGCTGGATGGACATTTACATCGACAAGGATAGGATCCATTTTAATATCCATCATGGAGACAGGAAAGCGGCCGATTGGCAGCAAAGTATGGCACCCTTCCTGGATTGCTCTTACCAACGGGTAATTTTTGATAAAACGTCCATTGACCATCGTCGTAATATAATTCCGCGAAGCCCTTGTCAATTCAGGCAGCGTAATCCACCCACTAATTGAAAAATCAAGTGATTCGGCGGTAACCGGCACCATTTTCCGGACGATATTCATGCCGTAAATCGCTGCAAGGACTTGGCGCACGTCTCCACTTCCGTTCGTCTGGAGCAGCTTGCGGCCATTATGCACGAGGCGGAAGGCCACCTCGGGATGGGCGAGCGCAAGGCGGTTGACAACATCAGTGATATTACCCAGCTCTGTATGGACGGTCTTCATATATTTCAGCCGTGCGGGTGTATTGTAAAAAAGGTCCGTGATTGTGATGTCCGTTCCTTTTCGGCTATCGGCTTTTTCGAAGGAAGATACTGTTCCTCCTTCAATCATGATTCTGTTTCCGGCATCCATGCCCGTAGATGTCTTCATTTCAAGCCTAGAGACTGAGGCGATACTCGGCAGCGCCTCCCCTCTAAAGCCCAGTGTCCGGATCCGGAACAAATCGTTTTCATCTTTGATTTTGCTTGTGGCATGGCGATAGAAGGCCGTGGGAACATCTTCTTCCATAATTCCGTCCCCATTGTCGGTAATCCTGATTTTAGCCAGGCCCGCTTCTTCGACTTCTATTTCTATCACGGTGCTGCCGGCGTCAATGGAGTTTTCAGCCAGTTCCTTGACGACCGAGGCTGGCCGTTCCACGACCTCCCCGGCCGCAATCCTATTAGACAAACCATCGTCAAGCTGTCTGATTTTCCCCATATCTCCACCTCATTTCATCTATTTTCTCAAAGTTCGCTGCAGTTCATAAAGCATATTCATCGCCTGAAGCGGCGTCATATCCAAAATATCAAGCTGGTCCAGCTTTCCAAGAACCCGTTTCTCCTGTTTACCGAAAGTCTCTTTTTTTACTATTGGCTTTTCGTCATCAAAGAAGGATAACTGCACTTCGGCAGCCTCGGTGGTTTCCTGAATTTCGGGCCTTTGTATTTGCGGCTCAGCGAGTTTGGACTCTGTTACTTCAGGTCCAGACATTTTAGGCTTAGCAACTTCGCTGCCCGTACTGCTGACATTCTCGCTCATCTCGAGGGCTGCCAGGATTTCCGCAGCCCTGCTGATAAGGTCGGCCGGAAGGTCTGCTAGCTGCGCTACATGGATGCCATAGCTTTTATCCGCTGCTCCATCTTTTATTTTATGAAGGAAAACAACCTTCCCATTTTGTTCGACTGCACTGACATGGACATTTTTCAGATGGGAGAGCTCCTCATCAAGTGTCGTCAGTTCGTGATAATGTGTTGAGAACAATGTCTTTGCGCCAATTCTGTCATGGATGTATTCAATGATTGCCTGGGCAAGGGCCATCCCATCATACGTGGAAGTGCCACGGCCGATTTCATCAAACAAGATCAGGCTGTTTTCCGTTGCGTTGGCGATAGCATTGTTCGCTTCAAGCATTTCGACCATGAACGTACTTTGCCCGGAGACAAGATCGTCCGCAGCGCCAATTCTTGTGAACACTTGGTCGAACACTGGGAGGACTGCTTGGGTTGCCGGTACAAAACAGCCGATTTGGGCCATGATGGCTGTCAGGGCAATTTGCCGCATATATGTGCTTTTACCAGACATATTCGGACCTGTAATCAACAGTAATTCGCGGTCGCTGTCCATGAAACAGTCATTTGGCACATACTCCTGAGCATCCATTACTTTCTCGACTACAGGGTGGCGTCCATCCATAAGCACGAGCTTCCGTTCGGCAGAGAACTCCGGCCTCATATAACGGCGCTGCTCGCTAAGTTCAGCGAAGCCAAGCAGCACATCGAGTTCGCTGACTGCCTTGGCCAAAGACTGCAAGCGAGGTATGTACTCCTTCACACGCTCTCTGATTGAAACGAAAATCCCATATTCCACTTCAACGATTTTTTCCTCAGCCTGTAAAATCAGTTCTTCCTTTTCCTTCAGCTCGGGGGTAATAAACCGTTCCGCGTTCGATAGTGTTTGCTTTCTCTCATACCTGCCTTCCTCCAGAAGGTGAAGATTGGCTCTTGTCACTTCAATATAATAGCCAAAAATACGGTTATAGCCGATTTTTAGCGATTTAATTCCAGTCTTTTCGCGTTCCTGCCGTTCAAGGGCCGCCATCCATGCTTTTCCGTTCCTGCTCGCATCCCTGAATTTATCAAGCTCACTGTCGTAGCCATCCCTGATAATGTTGCCTTCCTTCAGGGAAATCGGCGGATTTTCAACGACAGCCTGTTCAAGGAGGGTGGATAGTTCTTCACAGGGGTCAAGCCTCTCAGCAAGCATTTTGGCTTCCTCATTATTCAATGTTAAAAGCGTCCGGCTAATGGCAGGAACCTGAAGAAGCGACTTTTTCAGCTGGACGAGGTCCCTTGCATTCACATTCCCAAATGCGACGCGGCCTGCCAGCCGTTCAAGGTCGTACACTTCGCGCAACTGTTCACGAAGGTCATGGCGCTCAAAGTAGCTCGTGATGAAAAGCTCCACGATTTCCTGACGTCGGCCAATTTCCTTCGTGCTAATTAGCGGACGGTTGATCCACTGCTTCAGCAGTCTTGCGCCCATCGCTGTTTTGGTTTCATCAAGCAGCCAAAGGAGCGACCCTTTTTTCGACGTCGAGCGGATGGTTTCTGTAAGCTCAAGATTCCGTTTTGAATAGTAATCAATTTTCATGTATTGCTGGATTTCATATACAGCGACAGGCTGCAGGTGGTCGAGGCTTCTTTTTTGTGTGCGGTGAAGATAGTTTAAGAGCCTGGCCGCAGTGATCCTCAGCCTTTCATCTTTAAGATCTGATAGAAGCGGAGCGTCACCTTCACGTGTGCTTAAATCATCCTCGCAGGAAAAAGCAAGAACAGAACGCTCCCTCATTTTTTTTGTCAGAATTTCAGGCATTGAGCTGGACAAAACCACTTCCCTGGCTCCGGCAATCGATAGTTCATTCAGAAGTTCTTCAGGACTTTTCACAAGAGTCATCCTGCTTTCTCCTGTTGACAAATCGGTTGTTCCAAAACCATAACAGCCGCCTTCAAATTCGGTAACAGTGGCGATGAAATTGTTCTCTTTTTCATTTAAGCCGCGGCCTTCCATCATCGTCCCTGGTGTGATCAACTGGACAACTTCCCTTCGGACGACTCCCTTGGCCGCCTTCGGGTCTTCCGTTTGTTCACATATAGCCACTTTGTATCCTTTGGCAATCAACTGGTCAATATATCCAGCAGCTGAGTGATAAGGCACCCCGCACATCGGGATCTTTTCTGTCCCGCCACCGTCCCTGCTCGTCAGAGTGATTTCAAGCTCTCTTGAGGCATTCAGGGCATCATCAAAGAACATTTCATAAAAATCTCCAAGGCGGAAAAATAAAAAGGCATCCTGGTAGTCTGCCTTAATTTGTAAGTATTGCAGTATCATAGGCGTATAAGCTGCCATAAAATCCTCCATCATCAACTGTATTCATAGGTTTTTCTAAGAATCTATTATAACATATTTACGCTTTTTCGAGAGACGCATAAAATCACGCAGGGTTTCTTTTCCTGCACCACAATTTATGCAATTCGATAACATGTTTAGCGAGGATTGATTCCTTTGCACATCCTTATTGGGATGTCATTCTATCTTGGTGTTTGGAGCGTTTTAAGCGCTTAAAGGAATATTTTCGAACTAAAACCCGCTTAATTACGCTAATAACACAAAACCGGCAGCCCTCACAAGGAATGCTGCCGGTTTTTTCTTCATCAAATTATTTTTAAAAAAAGGATGTCTTCCTCCGCAACTCTACACGCTGAACAATTGGTATTTTCTAGCAGTATCAACCCAGTCGTAACGCTTGTGTGTACCAAGTTTTTCACCAATGTTTTGGCGGTGGTTCTCGACCGTCTTCACGGATATGTCCAGCTTTTCAGCGATATCTTTCTGTGAATAGCCCATTACCGTCAAAATGAATACTTCTTTTTCACGCTTCGAAATGGGAAGGTCTAAATCAATGAATGTCCCCGCACCAGTATCTTCATCGAGAACTGTGCTGCTGAACACTTTTCTACCCGCAAGGATTTGGTCAAGGGAATGGATAAGTTCTTCTCGCTTCAGCTGTTTGACAAGATAGCCATCTGCTCCCTTTTCATATGCCTGCCGCTGGCAGCCAATATCATCATGCATGGAAAAAATGGCAATTTTGGCATTTGGTAAGAGCTGCCTCATTTTCTCAAGCGTTGAAATACCATCAAGGCCGCCGGGCATGGAAACATCCAGTAGGACAAGATCCGCCGAAAATGTTTCGGCAAGCTTGATGGCTTCATAGCCTTCCGAGGCATAAAGGATCGAATCAATGCAAAAGGATTGCTCCAAAAGCAAAGACAAACCATCCCGGACAATTTCGTGGTCATCCACTATCATCAAGTTCATATCTTCATCCCCCATCTACTTTTTCGATTGAGACGTACCCGTCCACTTTTGTTGGTCCGCCTTCCTTGCTGGACCACCTGATATCGCCCCCGAGAATCCTACTGCGCTCATACATATGCCTGAGACCAAGCCCTCCCGATTTCCCGATGAGCGTGTCAAAGCCTTTTCCGTTATCATAAATATAGAAGAATACTTGGCTTCCAAATGATTTAAGCTCAATGGAAATCTGGCTAGCCTCTCCATGCATAACTGCATTCCGCACACCTTCCTGAAGGATTCGAAAAAACTGAAAAATCTTCTCCCGGTCAAAATGTTCCTCTCCCTCGATGTCCAGTTCGAGTTCAATTTCAATTCGGTATAATTCCATCCAATCAACCACAGCCTCGCGAAGTGCATCCTTTATCCCCAAGTGATTTAGCGTATCGGGTCTCAGTGATTTAGTCATGCGCTTAATATCAGACAAGGTTCTGTCCATTACATTAACCATGTTGTCGAGATGGTTTTCATAGCGTTCATGGTCAAGATGATTCCTAATTCCCTCAAGACCAAGAAAAATACTGTAAACACTCTGCCCGATATGGTCATGGAGCTCGCGAGCAATCCTCTTCCGCTCCGCTTCCTGCGCAAGCATTGTCTCCTGCACAAGCAGTTCATGAAATTTTGCTTTTTCACTATTTTCATTCTTAACTGGGCGACTCAGACGAAGAAAGAAGAATTTCTCTTTTTCGTGCATGATTTTTTTCAACGACATTTCAAATTTTTCTTCACCTGAAGAAACGGCCAAGTTTGAATAAAAAAAAGGAATTGGGTCATCTGCCGTCATGATGCAGAAGTCTTCATCCGTACTTGTCATCCGTTGCTGGCAGTACGCACAGTATGGAACACGCTCTCCTTTTTTCCAGCCTGTCATATTTTGGGCTGACTCGTTCATAAAAAGGATAGTCCGAGCTTTATCCATAATAATAATCCCCTCGGGCAAGCGGCTGATAATTTCTTCAAATAACATAACAGGAAATTCCATGTAATCTACTCCGCAACGACAAGTGGTCGTTCAATTTGTGTAGCTCTCTACTTATTTTAGCGTGTAATCAACCCATTTCCCGGCATAGATTTTAACATTGAGTGAAAACGTCGACATGTTTCCAAGTCTTTTTCACACACAAAAAAGAGGCAGTCTCAGTATTCTTGAGACTGCCTCTCGTTTTTCGGGATTTTTATAAGAAAGGAACAGGGACTGCTGCCGCCAGCAGGAGGAATCGAAGGATGAATCCGCCGACAAGCACTGATGATTCGGTTACGAGGGTTCCGGCTATTCCACCTTGCCCTGCTGCTGCCATCATGATGCCAGCTTCTGTCTCTTTCATTTTTTTATCATTGTATAACTCAAAAGATTCTACTGCAATTGGCAGAACGAGTCCGACAAGAATGAGACCTATCCAGAAAATGGTGCTGTATTCGCCTGACACAAGCGTTGCAACCGATTCAGCCGCAGATTCATTCGAGTAGGATGTGACCAAAAACATAGTGAAAATCAGGAATACTTCAGCACTGAGCAATCCAAGGTGAATTTTCTTCACTCCAAGCATCCTGTGCACAGCTTTGCTATCGTAAAATGAAGCTACAAGCATGGTTCCTGCAATTCCTGTTGACATCGCCGAAACAACAAACAGGATTGGCAGGATGGCTGTATTCCAGATCGGCACGGCAGCTACAACACCAATCAGGAAGCCTGTGTAAATGGCTGTTGCTACAGCAAACAGCATACCTGCATACTCAACATATTTGTTTGTTTCCTTTTTCAAAATTTCCATCAATGCTGTGTATGCTGCTGCTAGCATGAAAAAGCTGATGAAATAAGTACCGATTGTCATCACTGAATTAAAATTTGTGAACAGGTAAATAAAGCGGAGGGGATGCTTTAAACCTGCTTCTGCATCCAGGATCAGCAGCAGCAGTCCGATTGCCATTAGCACAGGGCTGATGATCCTGCCGGTAATCCTCACTGCTTTCGCCTCCGGATACTTACGGGCTACATACGACGATGTCAAATAGGCCCCTGCACTTAAACCCGCCAAAAACAAATAAGCGGCAATAATGGTTCCCCAAATCATCTGAACTCACCTCACGTAATAGATTTTTGATTTACCAAGATCTGGTCTTAATGGTTTGGCATTATACTTGACAATTGCTTTGGATACATCGCTGTTCGGGTCATCAAGATCACCGAAGATCCTTGCATTGCTTATACAGGTGCTGACACAGGCTGGCTGTTTCCCTTCTTTGACAAGCTCGGCGCAGAAACGGCATTTCTCCACGACGCCGGTTTTGTGGCTCTGTGTCCTCGCACCGTAAGTGCAGGCTACCATACAGTATTTACAGCCAATGCATTTATCCTCATCGACCAGAACGATTCCGTCCTCGGTTGTATACGTAGCTTTAGTTGGGCAAACGCTCACACAAGGGGCATCCTCGCAATGCTGACACTGGACCGGGATGATTTCATTCTTTACGTTAGGAAAAACACCGGTTTCTTTTTCATAAAAATGTATGAAAGATTCCTCGACAGGAAGCTCATTCTGCATCTGGCAGCTTACCCTGCAGGCATAGCAGCCCACGCATTTCCTTGTGTCTATCATCATTCCATAACGTGCCATTAGCTTCTCACCTTCCTCACTGTTACGATCACCTCATGGATGTTTCCCGCTCCGCTCCAAGCTTCAAAATCGAACGGTACGTGCTCCATAAAGCCAAAGCCTATGCCTTTTGCCGTTTTCAAATAGCTCGATGTGATACCGTAGTGGCTTGGGACAAAAATAGCCTCGGGATGGATCCTCTCGGTTACCTTTACGCGTACCTTGCTTGTTGCCTCACTCGATTTCACTTCCACCATGTCCCCGTCCTTGATGCCAAGCTTTTTCGCACGGGCAGGGTTCATCCATATCCTCTCGAGATCGTAATCCTTTGAAATTTGCATCAGGATAGGAACATTGGCAGTCTGAGTATGACTGTGGATAGCCTGCTTTCCGGTAATCAAACGGAACGATTCCCCGCTTGGGCTTACCTTAGGTTCCACCCAGCGAACGACTGGCGAGAAACCTGCTTTTTTGAATGTTTCGCTATAGAATTCCACTTTTTTCGATGGAGTCTTGAGCTCAGGCATCGTTCCCGGTACAATCGCTTTATCCTCGAACATGATGACACCTTTTTCACGAAGCTCTTTATAAGATACCCCTGTAGGTGCAAGCATTTGTTCATTGAGCCCGTCGAGAGTGAAATTGAAATACTGGCCAATGCCGCATGCTTTAGCAAGCTCGGTGTAAATGATATCGATTGGTTTTGTTTTCGGATGAACTTTCTCCACCATTTGCTGTCTCAAAGCCAATCCTGGAGTTTTGCCAGATAAACCTTCAACTGCTTCATCTCTTTCAATATAAGTCACATCCGGCAGAACATAGTCTGATAGAAGTGCAGTCTCTGACATTTGGACATCGATCGTAACAACCAGATCCATTTTCGAGAGCGCTTCCTTCATGTATTTAGGGTTACCGTAGCCGAGAGCAGCATTGGAATGGTTGTAAATGGCTGCCTTCATTTTCCCTTCCATTGCTAGTTTGGCAACAATGGTGGCTACACCCTGCTCTTCGTAGGCGAGAGGAAATTCATCCTGCCCTGCCTTTTTGAATTCAGGCTCTTTTGGGCTTGGATGCTTTACAGGATCCAGCTTTCCAAGCTCCGGTTTTGTCGTAATAATACTGCCGCCTTTTTGCTGGATATTACCGAGCATGGCATTGAATAAAGCTACGGCCCGTCCTGTTTCAGTACTGTTTTCGTAGTTGCACCCAAATGCTCCGCGCCATGACTGTTCTATCAATGCCTTTGGTTTTGCTTTTCCCATATCGATGGCAATCCGTTCAATCGTATCTGCAGAAATGCCGGTCAGTTTTTCTGCCCATTGCGGCGTATATTTTTTGAGTTCTTTGCTGTACTCTTCGAACCCGATGCTGTAATTTTTGATAAATTCTGCATCGTGAAGGTTCTCCCGGATAAGGACATGCGACATAGCGAGCACCATCGCCAGATCCATACCTGGGCGAATGGCAAGCCATTCTGTCGCGAGGTTGCAGGTGTTATTCAGCCGCGGGTCGACCATGACGATTTTCGCGCCGTTCTCCTTTGCTTCTACAAGAGATTGCACCGAGCTAGGCCTGATTGCGTCACCATAGCTGCGGCCGATGAACATGATATATTTGCTTGAACTGATATCGGCGCTTGTTGAAGTTACGCCAAGGGTATGGAAGAACCCTGCGTCCCTGGAGTTGGAACAAACAACATGGTGTGTGTAATAGTTTGGGGAACCTAGCGCATGGAGAAATCTTGGTGAGTAAATTTTCCCAGAAGCGCGCGGGTCTTCAGTCAAGGATATAGCTTCAGGCCCGTGTTTTTTGATAATGGCATTTAACTTTTCACCAATTTCCTTGTAAGCCTGTTCCCATGAAATGGGTTCGAACTTCTCGCTTCCCACTCTTTTTAGCGGCTGAGTGAGCCTTTCCTTCGAGTAAACCAGAGTGGCATACCCGTGTCCCCTCGCACATATCTTTCCTTTCGCATAAGGATGGTCAGGATGGCCGCTCAATTTCCACAGACGGCCGTTTTTTACATGGCCAATGATGCCGCACTTGCTGGAACATCCATTGCAAGTACTCGGTATTTCGGTGATTTTTGTTTGGCCGCCAGCCTTTACATATTCGCTCGTCCAGCTTTGGAAACCCACTGTCCCCGCTGATGCCAAGGCAGCTGTAGTGGCTGATGCCTTGATAAATCCACGCCTTGATATTTTTGACTCTAGCATTGTCGTATTGCCCTCCTTTGAACTGCTGATATATATGGATCATTTCCTGCAAAAAAATTATTGCTGGATAAGTGCAAGCATCCTATTAAGCCATAATTATATACTCTTTCCTGACAGCTTCCAGCAACCTTTCAAGCATCTTTGTCATCTGATAATAAAAGGGGCTGCTATTGGTTTCAGCAAGCCGTAGCAAAAATTCCTCGAGCCAGTCAAAATGGTCGTCCATGAAATGAAAAGTAAATTCATCTGGAGCGTGAAGGATAAAATATGAAAGCAGCTCCAATAAAACGGCCAAATGGTCTGGTGTGCTTTTATACTCCTCAGGAATCTCCATTTCGAACTCATTCAGTATGAACTTTACATGCATAGCCGGATCACCGAGCAAATACCCTTTGCTCTTTGCAAACGGAAGGGTGCACGACGGATCTGCCGTCCACTGCTTGTAAAGAGATTCAACAGGGATTGCCACACCTTGACTGCCAAGGCTGTCAGCATACATTTTTTTCAATGAGGAAAATTCTGTCGGTATATCGGTAACTTCCCATTGGGCTGTTTCACCGTATAGGCTTAACTCCTCCTTAATTTGATCCAGAAGCTTGTTATTGCAAAAATCATTCCAAAACTCCATGTCTGGATCTTTGTATAGTTCAGCAAGCATGCTAAAAAGATTGGCGGTGTGAAGCTTTTTTTCATCCTGCTGGTCCATTTATACCACCCCCTTAAGCGACCCTATAGTCACAATATAGGTGATATAACATTGTTAAACAATAAACAAACGGTGTATATTCACAAGCAATGAAGTAAAGGATTTCCCCTAAAACATTCTGACTTTTTATGGATTTTCACATTTTTTATAATGAAAACCAGCTTCAAACCTATACCTAATCAGGAATAGGTCCTTTGGCATACTGTTAAATTTGTGAACTTTTTTTTAAAAATGTGTGTATATTTGGGGAACTCCCCCTCTTTCATTGTTATAAACCATACAATAATATTAGTATGCTCTGAAAGTGGGTGACTCGTATGTCGCTATTGTCCAATTGGCTGGAAAGCCTAGGATACGAACTTGAAGTTGGTGATCATTGCCTGCAAAAAATCAGTCCATTCAGCACATGTTCTATTTGTGTTGACAGCTGCCCGGAACAAGCGATTGTGCTAAAGAACGGCGTTCCTGAAATTATTGATGGTGCCTGCAACGGCTGCGGTCGCTGTGTAACAATATGTCCTGTCTCTGCTCTAAAAGGACAATCCCCTTCAAGGAAAACCATTGGCAAATGCCTCGTTCTCGATGAAGGACCAGCTCCGACAGAAAATGAGCTGCTGTATCTATATAAGCGTGGAATCCGTACAATCTATATGGAGCCAGACCAGAATGATAAAGAGTGCACAATAGAGTCTGCCGAAGTTGCAAACAGCTTACTTGAAGGGATGAAGCTAGCTCGTCTACAGTTCACTACCGCCCTTCCACAAGAAACACTTCTGCAGGAAGAAAGGCTGTCACGCCGGGGGTTTTTTGAAAAGATTTCCCTTGAAGGAAAAAAGCTTGCCTTATCAACAGTAACGCCTGCAAATTGGCGCTTTAACCAGGATTGCTTCAAGCGGCCTGGCCTATTTCCCGGATGGTCCTTTTTTGACATTGCTCTCGACGTTGACTCTTGTACAATTTGCGAGATTTGCATCAAGCTCTGTCCGGAACAGGCATTTGCTATCGAAGGAGACAAATTGGTCGTCGATAACGGAAAATGTTCTGGCTGCTTGCTCTGCACCGATGTTTGCCAGGATGAGGGAATTTCTGTCGTTCCATCGTTGCATAAGAGTGAAACGCTAGAGTACAGCCTGACAACAAACATCTGCAAAGAATGCGGAACCAGCTTTTATGGCTGGAACGATGCTGATAGCTGCATTGTCTGCAGCAGTAAAAAGAAGAATGGGTTTTTGTTCTAATTCATAATTCGGCCGGCCAATTGCCTGGCCGATTTTTTTTCAAAAAAAAAACTAGGAAGGATCCCTCCTAGTTGACGCCTATTCTTCTTCCGCTTCCACCAAAAAGTCTGGATTAAGCTCCTCAAACTCTTCGTCGGAAATATCGTTTCCCCACTCTTCTTCTTCATCACATTCGCAGCCTTCAGGGTGGATGGCGACACATACCTTCGTCTCGCCGATTACCTCGACAAGGAATTCCCTTTCAACATGAACGATGATTTTGTTGCCATTTGGAGAAATGACAGCCTCGATGCAGTTAGGCTGCTGAAGCACTTGTGCGATAACCTCCTGGTCATCCAGGCAGTCAGGGTCCCGGTACTTCAGTTTGATGACATCGGTGTAAGTCACTTTTTCCGTAACGACTTCTGTCTTTGTATTATCATCATAGGAGTGCCAGACGTTGATATCATAGGAGCCTATAATCTCAACAGTCTTTCCCGATTTCCTGGCCTTGTATTTGTGGTTTATCACCCAGCAGCCAAGGATGCTGCATGGATGGTGCGCAGGGCAAATCGTATGATGGGACTGCGTGAACTTACGTCCTTTCGCTACGACGGCTTTCGTTATAATCTCTCTGTATATTCCCATTGCTCAGCGAAACCTCCTCAATCATTTTCCTTTCATCCTATGCGGGTCATTAGACTAGTGTGCGATTATTTTTGGGATGCAGGGCTGCTTAAAAGGTATATTTCATTGTATGCCCATCGGCGGATTATGGTGCGGAGATTGAATATCCATGCGCTGCTTTTGCAGTGAGCCCAAAAAAACACGGCCACTGCCATAACACAAAAAAAGGTCATCATCACCCAGCTTAAATTAGCTGAGTAATGACGACCTATCCCTTACCTAACCGGACTTTCTATCAATTAATGGCTGTGGCAGCTGTCTCCATTTTTCACTGCTGCTCCGGTTTCTCCGCGCAGGATATCCCCGCCGGTTGACCTGATTACTTCGTCGGTAACTGTATTGGAAATGGCAGATGCAATGATCTGGAGAAGATCATTTACCTCCATTTGTGATTGTTTGAATTCCTGGACAACCGGAATTTCATCGAGTTCCTGTTCAAGTGAGGCAATTTTTTCTTCCGTCTTTTTCAGTGCTTCCGTTTTATCGTAGTGCTGGAAGTTTACCGCCTGCTTCTGAAGGCCCTTTATGGAAGAAATAAGCATTTTCACTTTTTCATTTTCCTGGATTTGCGATTCTGCTCTTTTAAAGAAATCTACTTCCTCTGTTTCCGCGATCATGCGGGCAAGATCTTTTGCACGTGCGATAATATCATCTTTAGTATATTTAGCCACCATTATTCCACCTCTGCTGGTTGTAATTCTTGAATCATTTCCCCGTTTAATGACCAGGTCTTAGCGCCTGTAATCTTGACTTTAACAATTTTCCCGATTGCTGTTCGCGGTCCGATAAAGTTGACAAGCTTGCTTTTATCGGTGTAGCCTGCGAGCACATCCGGGTTATTCTTGCTTTCCCCTTCAACTAGTACTTCTACAACCTGACCTTCGTATTTCTTCAGCGCCTGTGCGGAAAGCTCGTTTACAACAGCATTAAGCCGCTGCAAGCGCTCTTTCTTCACATGCATTGGGACGTTATCCAGCATTTTCGCTGCAGGGGTACCTTCCCTCGGTGAGTAAATGAATGTATACGCCGATTCGAATCCAACTTCGTGAAAGAGAGACAATGTTTCTTCAAACTGCTCTTCCGTTTCGTTTGGATAGCCGACAATAATATCAGTAGTTAGCGCGGCATCCGGAATTGCTGCTTTAATTTTGCGGACAAGCTCAAGGTATTGTTCTCGCGAATATTTCCTTGCCATAATTTTGAGAACATCGGTTGACCCCGATTGCACAGGCAAGTGGATATGCGAAACAAGGTTCCCTCCTTTTGAAAGCACCTCTATTAAATGGTCGTCAAAGTCTCGCGGATGACTTGTTGTAAAACGAATACGCGGAATATCAATCTTCCTGATTTCTTCCATCAAATCGCCAAGGCCGTAATTAATATCGGCGAAATCCTTGCCGTACGCGTTGACATTCTGCCCAAGCAAGGTGATTTCCTGATAGCCCTTCGCAGCAAGCTGGCGCACCTCTTGGATGATGTCCTCAGGCCGGCGGCTTCTCTCCTTGCCCCGTGTATAAGGAACGATGCAGTATGTGCAGAATTTGTCACAGCCATACATAATGTTAACCCACGCTTTAATGTTGCCTCTCCGCACCTTCGGAAGGTTCTCAATGACATCGCCTTCCTTTGACCATACCTCAATTACCATTTCCTTTGACATATAAGCTTCATGCAAAATGTTCGGCAGGCGGTGGATATTATGCGTTCCGAAAATGATATCTACATGCTGATGCTTTTGCATAATCCGGTTGACGACCGATTCCTCCTGGGACATACACCCGCAGACAGCCACCAAAAGGTCTGGCTTCTCCATTTTCAGTGACTTCAAATGGCCGATTTCACCAAACACTTTGTTTTCGGCATTTTCCCTGATCGCACAGGTATTAAGCAGGATGACATTCGCATCCTCCACTGTTTCTGCCGGTTCGTATCCAAGGCCCATAAAAATTCCAGCCATGACCTCTGTATCGTGCTCATTCATTTGGCAGCCGTATGTGCGAATATAAAACTTCCGGCCAGTGCCCATGCCACGAAATTCTTCCTGGATATCGAAATCCTGATGGTAAGAGACTTCTTCTTTTCCGCGTTTTTTTGCCTCCTTCAGAGACGGCGGAGTATATACTGTCTCAAAGTACTTACTGTAATCCTTGGCGGATTTTTTGTCCGAAGAATTTACAGTCTGCACTTGCTGGCTTTCGAGCCGTTGTTTTTCATTCATAAGCTATATCTCCTTTCAAGGATGGACCATCCTTACGTTCATCAATAAGAAACATACAATTATTAATTATAAACTGTAATGGCCGGACAAACAATAACGGAACATTGGACCGAGGGACCCCTTTATAAAACAAAGCCCCCAACCGCTTGATTGGGGACTTTATTATACAAAAATGAAGAATAAAAATTATATGTTGCAGTAACGGTCTAGTGCCTTGTAAACACGCTTAACGGGCGTTTTTGCTTTACTTATTGGCCAGCTGCAACGCCCCTGTACAAGTCGTTTTCGCTTTTCTTATTATATGAACTCTGTTACTAGTTTGTCGAAATACTGCTGGTCTAGTGTCAGGTCAGCTTGTGCAAGCGGTGTTTCGGAATATCCGCTGATTAGCTGCTGATAGGATTTGCGCTCTGTGTCCTGATAAATCAGACCTGTTACAAGGCTGTTATGCTTCATCAGTGTCTGCATTGCAGTTTCCCTGCTTGAAGAATCGTAGCCTTCAATATCACTAAGCTTTGTAAGGTTTTCCTTGAACCAGTCGTATGTGTTGACTTTATTGTATGTGACGCAAGGACTGAAAACGTTGATTAAAGAGAAGCCTTCATGCTTGATGCCAGCTTCAATCAATGCAGTCAAATCCTTCAAGTCTGTAGAAAAGCTCTGTGCAACGAAAGTTGCTCCGGCTGTCAGTGCCATTTCCATTGGTGAAATGGCTTGTTCGACCGAGCCCATCGGAGTGGATTTCGTTTTGAAACCCGCAGCCGAACGCGGAGATGTCTGCCCTTTGGTCAGGCCATAAATCTGATTGTCCATGACAATATAGGTTACGTTGATATTTCGGCGGATGGCATGGATAGTATGGCCCATTCCAATTGCGAATCCGTCCCCGTCGCCGCCTGAAGCAATGACAGTCAAATCACGGTTTGCCATCTTGACGCCCTGCGCAATCGGAAGCGAGCGGCCATGAATTCCGTGAAAACCATAGGAGTTGATATATCCCGAAATCCGGCCGGAACAGCCGATTCCAGAAATGACAGCAAGGTTCTCCGGCTGAAGGCCGACGTTTGCAGCTGCTCGCTGAATGGCTGCCTGCACAGAGAAATCGCCACAGCCAGGGCACCAGTTCGGTTTTACACTGTTACGAAAATCTTTGAATGTAGCCATTTAGAACAACTCCTTGCATTTCGAGTGAATTTCATGCGGCAAAAATGGATTTCCGTCATATTTGAGCAACTTGTAAATTTTCTCTGCATGCCCGACATTCATCTTCATAATATTTGCCAGCTGTCCTGTTGCATTGTTTTCAACAACTGCGATTTTCTTCGCCGATTTAACAAGCGGCAGAATGTCATCGACAGGGAATGGGTGGATAAGGCGTACATGTGCATGGTTGACCTTCAAGCCGTCTTTCTCCAACCGTCCAATCGCTTCCTCAATCGCACCTCTTGTCGAGTTGAAACCAACAATCAGGAGGTCTGCTTCCTCGTGTGGAGCGTTCTTGTAAACTGGTGTATTAAACTTAATATTGCTTACTTTACGGAACCGCTTATCCATTTGGGCTATGCGGTTTGCTGCTGATTCTGACGGTTTTCCTGTTTCTTCGTGTTCTACGCCTGTGACATGGTGAATACCATTCTTCATACCAGGGATTACACGCGGTGATACGCCGTCTTCCGTTACTTCATAGCGCTTGAAGTAGCCTTTTCCTTCAATTTCAGGAAGTTCTCCAGTTTGAAGTTTACCGCGGCGGATTTCCACCTTGTCGAACTCAAGCGGCTCGACAGTTTGTTTTCCAAGAGAAAGCTGCAGGTCTGTCAATACGATAACCGGGCATTGATACTCTTCTGCAAGATTGAATGCTTCGGCTGTGTCGTAGAATGCTTCCTGGACTGTGCTTGGCGCCATTACGATTTTTGGAATTTCACCATGTGTTCCATAAATCATCGCCATCAAGTCAGATTGTTCCTGCTTGGTTGGAAGACCTGTCGACGGACCACCGCGCTGTGTATCAATGATTACAAGCGGAGTTTCAGTGATTCCGGAAAGGCCGATTGCTTCCATCTTCAATGAAAGCCCAGGGCCTGCAGATGCGGTTAACGCCCGGACTCCTCCGTAGTTAGCACCAATTGCCATTGTTACAGCAGCGATTTCATCTTCTGTCTGGATGACTGATCCTCCAAGCGCTGGAAGCTTCTTGATCAGATATTCCATGATTTCTGATGCGGGTGTGATTGGGTAAGCAGCCATGAAGCGGCAGCCGCCGGCGAGGGCTCCAAGAGCAATCGCATCATTTCCGATCATGAACAGGCGTTTCTGCCCGTCCGCTTTTTCCAGCTGCATTGTTTCAATGCTTCCGCCAAGCTTTTCTTTCATATATTCATAGCCAGTTTTGATGGCTTCCATATTCTTCTCAACAACTTGCTGTCCTTTTCGTCCAAAAATTTCCTGGACAACTTCCTCGAATACATTGATATCAAGGTCCAGTACAGCGCTTGTCGCACCAATTGCGACCATGTTTTTCATAAGGGAAGTACCAAGCTCTGTTGCAATTTCAGTAAATGGAACCGCATACAAAGCTGCTTTTGAATCTTCTGGACTTTTTGGTCCGAACCTGGCATCTGCCATGATAATTCCGTGTTCGTTCAGCTCTCGGTAGTTTACATCAATTGTCTCCTGGTCGAACGCAACAAGAATATCCAAATCGTCTGAAATAGAACGAACCTGCGTCGTGCTGACACGAATCTTGTTATTAGTATGGCCGCCTTTAATTCTTGAGGAAAAGTGGCGGTAGCCATATAAATAATAGCCAAGTCTGTTCAAGGCAATTGAAAATATTTCTCCAGTACTCTCTATTCCTTCTCCCTGTTGCCCGCCAACTTTCCATGAAAGTTGATTGATCATCTTCTACACCCCTTTAGGTACGTTAAAAAGAATATGTAAATCATTTCCTTACTCAGTGTAGCACTTTTCCTAGGTCTTCACGAGAAATGAAGGGTATTTAAAATGACGTGAATCCTAATTGGTCGGTACTAAACGCTTTCAATTCTAGACCTATGACATAAAAATTGCAACCCTTTACGTCGAATTATCGACGAAAAGGTGAATATTTTTTTATATTTTTATTTGAACGTCCGTCTCTTTACTCTCTCTCAAAATTTAGAGAGAGGAAAACATTGATATATCAGGCGTTTTATAGGTTTGTATCCCAGCTGAAATCCTGGATTCAGGAAAAAGAACTACCTATTCCTTATATCAAAATAACATTTGTGTGTTGATTTTTAGCAAACATGCAAAAAAACCACCCTTATGCACCACGCATAAGGATGGCTTCCCCCCTCTAACCCGTTTTGACTAACGGCCTATCTCGGTTCAATAATAAGTTTGATTGCAGTCCGTTCCTCGCCGTCGATAAGAATATCCGTAAATGCCGGGATACAAATCAGGTCAACTCCACTGGGTGCTACAAATCCTCGTGCGATCGCTACTGCCTTGACGGCCTGATTCAATGCACCCGCACCGATTGCCTGGATCTCTGCTGCCCCTCTTTCGCGCAGAACCCCTGCAAGCGCACCAGCTACAGAATTAGGGTTAGATTTTGCTGAAACCTTTAATATTTCCATTCCTGGCTCCTCCTTATATTATCCCGCCCCTGAATGGCGTTCCTGATAATAATCAGGTTAGTTTGTTCCACTCTACTATATTCGAGAGAAGCCTGGCATATGCCAGCCTGTATCAAAAATCCAGACAGTTTTGAAAAAGAGGTTTTTGCCTAGCCGAAAAATGGATGGTCATTATTAATTAGGATTGGCTGTATTTTTTGGGCACGTCCGGTTTTATTGTTGAATTCAACCAGCGCACCGGAGAGCTGGTTCCCCCCCTCTTCCGTAATCTCAAAGCGTACAGGAAGTGAAGTTAAAAACCTTTTTAACACAGCGTCTCTGTTAACGCCCAAAATCCCGTCATACGGACCTGTCATACCTGCATCTGTTATATAGGCTGTTCCACCTGGAAGGATTCTTGCATCTGCTGTCTGGACATGGGTATGCGTACCAGCTACAAAGGTAGCCCGGCCGGCAAGATACCAGCCCATTGCCAATTTTTCGCTTGTCGCTTCTGCATGGAAGTCGACAAAAATGTTTGGAGTTCGTTTGGATGCTTCTTCTATCAGTTCATCCGCTTTCCGGAACGGACAGTCAATCGCCGGGAGAAAGGCCCTTCCCTGAAGATTGATGACAGCGATTTCATCCTCGTTCACTTTCAGATAGGCGATTCCGCTGCCTGGCGTTCCTTCCGGAAAATTCGCAGGCCTGACAAGGTATTTAGCTTGATCAATAAAACTGAAGACTTCCCGATTATCCCAAGCGTGATTTCCAAGGGTTACAGCCTGGCCCCCCCATTCAAGGAACTGCCGGTAGATCTTTTCGGTGATTCCTTTACCCCCAGCCGCATTTTCTCCGTTAATCACGGTCACGGTCGGTCGATATTTTTCCTTCAGCTTAGGCAGATACTCCTTGACCATATCCCGCCCCGGCGACCCTACAACATCGCCAATAAATAAAATTTTCATATTCTTCACTTTCCTGTCCATTTATAGTTTGAAAACGTATTTGTCCATTCTAACATAAAAGTCCACCTTACCATTCTGCTTGCAGCTTACTGTGAAGGCCATTATAAAAAGCGGTGCTGAATGCACCGCTTTATTTTTATTTCGCGTATTCAACTGCTCTTGTTTCCCTAATGACCGTTACCTTGATATGGCCCGGATAGTCGAGTTCTTCCTCGATCTTCTTCCGGATGTCACGGGCAAGACGGTGGGCTTGCAAATCGTCAATTTGTTCAGGTTTCACCATGATTCTGATTTCCCTGCCTGCCTGTATGGCAAATGACTTCTCTACACCCTCGTAGGACTCTGAAATTTCTTCAAGCCTTTCAAGTCGGCGAATATAGTTTTCAAGCGCTTCGCTTCTCGCACCAGGCCTTGCTGCTGACAGGGCATCTGCCGCTGCAACAAGAACCGCGATGATTGATGTTGGTTCGGTATCGCCATGGTGGGAGGCAATGCTGTTGATGACAACCCGGTGTTCTTTATACTTAGTTGCAAGCTCAACACCAATTTCAACATGGCTTCCTTCCACTTCGTGGTCAATTGCCTTACCGATATCATGAAGCAGGCCTGCACGGCGGGCCAATGTCTCGTCTTCTCCTAGCTCTGCAGCCAGCAATCCTGATAGCTGCGCAACCTCCATAGAATGCTTGAGTACATTTTGACCATAGCTTGTACGGTACTTCAATCTTCCCAGGATCTTGATTAAATCCGGGTGAAGTCCGTGGACACCAACTTCAAAGGTAGTCTGCTCGCCAACCTCGCGAATATGTTCATCGACTTCGCGCCTTGCTTTCTCCACCATCTCTTCAATTCGTGCCGGGTGGATTCGTCCATCCTGCACAAGTTTTTCGAGTGCCAACCTTGCCGTTTCACGGCGGATTGGATCAAATCCTGACAGAATAACGGCTTCCGGCGTATCATCGATGATCAAGTCGATACCTGTCAGTGTCTCAAGCGTCCGGATGTTTCGGCCTTCACGGCCAATGATACGGCCCTTCATTTCATCGTTAGGAAGGTTTACGACCGATACCGTTGTCTCAGCCACATGATCTGCAGCACAGCGCTGGATGGCCAGGGATAGAACCTCTTTCGCCTTCTTGTCAGCTTCTTCTTTTGCCCTGTTATCACTTTCTTTGATCATGACTGCGACATCATGGGCAAGTTCCTGCTCAGTGCGTTCTAAAATGATGGATTTTGCCTCGTCACGCGACAGGCCCGAGATACGTTCCATTTCTGCCTGCTGCGATTTTACCATCTCGTCCACTTTGCTTTCCATCTGTTCAATATGCTGTTGTCTTTGGTTTAGAGAGTCATCTTTTTTCTCCAGAAGAATTTCACGTTTGTTCAATGATTCGTCCTTCCGGTCAAGATTCTCCTCCTTTTGCAGTAAACGATTTTCCTGTTTTTGCAGTTCGTTTCTTCGCTCGCGAACTTCACGTTCCGCCTCTGTGCGAAGCTTGTGAATTTCATCCTTTGCTTCAAGCAGGGATTCCTTCTTTAATGCGTCAGCGTCGCGTTTTGCATCCTCAAGAATTTGTTCTGCGGCATTCTTTGCCCCTGCTATTTTTGCTTCCGCAACGGATTTACGATAAAAATAGCCAACAACTGCACCGACGATTAGGCCAAGCAAAATGGAGATGATCGTTAATTCCATCATTTTCACCTCCTCTTGCTATCAACTTTTTTTACTGTTAATTTTTTCCATGTCGGCATGTATATTGTTCCAAGCATCAACATACAGCACAAAGACTTTCAAAGGTACTAATTGCTGTAAAAAGTAAAAATATACATATTTAATTGTAATTGCGACCTTTTTCATTGTCAAGGGTTTGTCCTACGAAAAGCGGAAGCACCCGTTAAGCGCCGTATGGACTGGAGCACACCTGCACGAGATAAAGGAAAATGAAAAGCGGAAGCGCCTTGCTTAGGGGCGACAAGCATAAGACGAGACGGCGAGAAGGTCGTTCTTTGACCTTCTTGATGGATTGGCTTATGACTCGTGCCACTAGGCGCTAAAGCTGATAACCTTCTTACTCTATTAACAAAGTTATCCCTTTCCCGAAAAATGAAGAAAGCAAAGCCTGTTTCCAGACTTTGCTCAGAATTATCAGTCAAGAAGGTCAAACTCTTCTTGCCCTTCTTCTGTTTCAGTTACAATTTTTTCTCCGTCAAGTCCGTAATGCTCACGGATTTTTTTCTGAACTTCGAGACGAATAGAAGGATTCTCCTTCAGGAACAGTTTCGCGTTTTCGCGTCCTTGTCCAAGACGTTCCTCATTGTAGGAATACCATGAACCGCTTTTCTGCACGATATCAAGCTCTGAACCCATGTCGATGACTTCTCCTTCTTTGGAGATTCCCTCACCGTACATAATATCCACTTCGGCTACACGGAACGGAGGAGCAACCTTGTTCTTAACAACCTTGATTTTTGTTTTATTCCCAACCATGTCATTGCCTTGCTTTAATGCTTCAGCACGGCGGACCTCAAGACGCACACTTGAATAAAACTTGAGGGCACGTCCACCTGGAGTTGTTTCCGGGTTTCCGAACATAACGCCAACTTTTTCACGAATTTGGTTGATGAAAATGGCAATCGTTTTCGATTTATTAATTGCTCCAGACAGTTTCCTAAGCGCCTGGGACATAAGACGTGCTTGAAGACCAACATGGGAGTCTCCCATTTCACCTTCAATTTCCGCTTTTGGAACAAGTGCCGCTACGGAGTCAATGACGATGATATCAACAGCGCCGCTACGGACAAGGGCTTCTGCAATTTCAAGCGCCTGTTCGCCGGTATCCGGCTGGGAGAGAAGTAGTTCATCAATATTGACACCGAGATTTTGAGCATAAACAGGGTCGAGTGCATGCTCGGCATCGATGAATGCAGCCTGGCCTCCGCTTGCCTGTACTTCTGCAATCGCATGAAGCGCAACAGTAGTTTTACCTGAGCTTTCAGGACCATATATTTCAATTACACGCCCGCGCGGATATCCGCCAATTCCAAGCGCCACATCCAGGGCAAGGGATCCACTTGGAAAAGTAGAAATTTTCCGGTCTGTCTGTTCCCCAAGCTTCATGATCGAACCTTTGCCAAATTGTTTTTCTATTTGTTTCAATGCCATATCTAGCGCAGCCTGACGGTCACTCAATGCATTTCCTCCTTTTATATCAAAACGAACTCAGCTAAAACGCCTGTTCGCCAGTTTCTCATATTGAAAACCTATCATTACTATACCGTTTTTCAGACCATTTGTACAGCAAAAAGTCGAACATTTATTCGTTTTTTTCTTGAGCATAATACAATTAAAAAACGGTTTTTCCTTGGTGGAAAACCGGAATCCCAGGGCTTTTATGTTGAGAAAACAGCATTTCCGCCCATTATCTTTCTTTTTGCAGGAATGCGTCCGGAGTTAACTTACTGAATCCCCCCAAAAAAAGGACAATACCAACCTTGTACTCTAGCAAAAATGAAAAATCTCTCCCTACAGTTTTCAAAGGAAAAGCGCAGATTGCCTAGGCATCCTGCGCTTCTTTCAAGTATTTAAGCAAAATATGCGAGCCATTTTTCACCGTTCTCAGCCTGTTCAGTTTCCTAGAACCGCTGAGAGTGATTTTTTTGGACCATGTACGCCCGCCTGCTGCGATTCCGATGAATACAGTACCGGGAGGATGGCCTTCTAAATCGTCAGGGCCTGCCACTCCCGTGAAGCTGATGCCAATGTCGGCTCCGAGCAGCCTGGCGGCATTATCCGCAAGCTCGCACGCACATTGTTCACTGACAGCTCCATAGTTGTCAATCGTCTCAGCATTCACACCTACAACGTTGATTTTTGCTTCATTCGTATAACAGACGAAGCCGCCTTTAAAGATTTTGCTCGCTCCTGCAAGCGAGGTCATTTCCTGCTGGAACATTCCGCCTGTGAGGCTTTCGGCGGCTGCCAAGGTAAGCCCCTGGCTGGCCAGTAATCCTGACAGCTCTTTCATCAGAGAAGTGTCATCATAGCCGTAAAAATGTTCTCCCGCAATCTCCATGATATCAGTTTCTATCCCATCAATCAGCTGCCAGGCCAAATCATCTGATTCAGCTCTTGCAGTCAACCTGATTGTTACTTCTCCTTCACCTGCGAGCGGCGCGATTGTCGGGTTAGTCTGCTTGTCGATGAGATGTTCAAGGCGCGTTTCAAGCGCTGCTTCACCGATGCCGAAGAACCGGAGTACTCTTGAAACGATTTTGGCACGGCCGTCCATTTTCCCTGCCAGCGCAAGAAGTCCATATTTCGCAAACATCGGCTCCATCTCGGATGGAGGTCCCGGCAGCAGCATATAATGATGCTTTCCTTTGCTGACCAGCATACCAGGAGCCATGCCATGCTCATTCTTCAACACGTCCGCCCCTTCGAGAATCAGGGCCTGTTTGCGGTTATTTTCCGTCATTTCCCTGTTTGCCCGTTTAAAGAACTGTTCGATCGATACCATTGCCTCGTCGTCGAGCACAAGGCGCATCCCCAGATGCCTGGCAATCGTCTCTTTCGTCAAATCATCCTTTGTAGGCCCAAGTCCTCCTGTGAAGATGACCAGGCTGGAGCGCCCTTCTGCAATCTCTAGCGCTTTCTTAAGCCTCTCTGGATTATCCCCTACCACTGTATGATAAAAAACATTTACACCGATCCCCGCAAGCTGTGCTGAAAGGAACCGTGCATTTGTATTGTTGATCTGCCCAAGCAGCAATTCAGACCCTACTGCGATAATTTCTGCATTCATCCCATCTCCACCTATCTTTCCATGTCCTACTTGGAGTTTTTGAAAGCATGTTTGTTTTGATTAAAATAATCCCATCCAGACCAAATCGTAAAGAACATGGCTACCCATAGCGCAATGTCCGCAAATGGAATCGAGATCATTTCAAAAATGATATTGTGGAGCAGTAGCGCCGAAATGGCAATAATTTGCGTCCATGTCTTGATTTTTCCGAGCTGGTTAGCTGCAACCACTTCCCCGCCGCCTGCCAAAACAAGGCGCAAGCCTGTAACAGCAAACTCCCTGCTGATGATTACAATTACGATCCACGCAGCTGCATACCCTAAATCGACTAAAACGACTAGTGCCGCTGAAACAAGGAGCTTATCAGCAAGGGGATCTAGGAATTTCCCCAGGTTGGTAACAAGATCGTATTTACGTGCATAATAGCCATCCACCCAGTCCGTTGTTGAAGCAATGATAAATATGATTGCACCAACCAGATGGGTAACAGGCATATCAGCGCCAAGCAGCGAAACGTTTCCCCAATTAAAATTCGCAAGCATGATCAACATGAAAACAGGAATCATGAAAATTCGGGAAATGGTGATTTTATTAGGTAAGTTCATATCTCTTTCCTCCAAAAAAATTATGGCCTCCCGGGTGCGGAAAGCCCAAATAAAGTGCCTTACCCACTTAAACGGGGGCCTCGTTTCTCTATGGCGCGCGAAAAAATAGCCACCTTAGTGATGACTATTATTCGCTTTTAATATATCTTACGGTTACATCCTGTCTTCCTGTGTTCTCCTTAGGGAAAGCATCTTCCACTTTTTCCCCGTTGATATACAGTTCGGTGGCAGGAGAAAATCCCGCAATGATGCTGATTTCGGTTTCCTTGCTGAGATCGAAAGTCTGGCTTTCATTGCCTTGTGCTTTGTTGAGCGTGCCCTGATATATGGACTTTCCCGACCCGCTCTCAATGCTTACCCATGAAGCTTCAGTGGTGGCGAGCTTCACCTCAAACTTGTCGCTGTTTTTCAAGTCATAGACCATTTTGTTGCCGCCATTCTCAACGACAGAAAGCTCCTGTACTGATTTGGTTTTATCTTTCTTTTTACCTTTTTCTTTGTCCGCATTATCTTTATTTTCGCCAGTTTCATCAGCCGGCTGCTTGTCAACAATGTCCTCAGACTCTTCGTACTTCACGCTCTCGCTTTCTTGCGATACAGGTTCCTTGGCTGCCTCATCTCCATTGCTTTTGGCAAAGAACCACCAAATAAGAACGACCAAACCTACCGCAACAACGCCAATCAGAATTTTAGGCAGGTAATCCATTATCCGGGAATCTGCCGGGGAAAAGCTTTTTCTGGATTGTACCCTTGAAAGCTGCTCGGGGATATCCTCATTATATGTAGCTGGAATCTCGCTTTTATGCTGTTCAAACACTTCCTCCGGGTCAAGACCAACCGCTTCCGCGTATTGTTTGATAAATGCCCGAACGTAAAACTTACCAGGCATCATATTGTAATTGCCTTCCTCAATCCCTACAAGATAGCGTTTCTGGATTTTTGTTGCCTCCTGAAGTTCATCGAGGCTAAGCCCTTTGGCTTCACGCGCTTCTCTTAATCGAATTCCTAATTCACTCACGATAACACCTTCCAATACTGTTAAAAATCAAAGCCTCCAAAATCGGAATCTGAGAACATGTTGTTTTGATGCACAATGTCGTAAAGAATTTCTTCCTCCTGGTCGTTCCGGAGTTCAATGATATAGTCAAAATCCTCTAGCGTATATTCTGTGTTCTGGACAAACACATCAGGGTGCTCCACAACTTTGACGGACGGCATCCGCATTATTTCCCTAACAAGCTGCCAGTGCCGTTCATTCGCCCTCCTAGTCGAGACAATCCCATCAATGATATACAGGTTGTCAGCATGGTACTCATCCTCAATCAGCTGGTTCCTGATGGTTTGCTTAAGCAGGGTGGAGGAAACAAAAAGCCATCTTTTGTTGGCACAGACGCTTGAGGCGACGACCGATTCGGTCTTGCCTACCCTCGGCATTCCCCTGATGCCAATTAGCTTATGCCCTTCCTGCTTGAATAATTCTGCCATAAAATCGACCAGCAGTCCAAGTTCATCCCGAACAAACCGGAATGTTTTTTTATCATCGGCATCCCTCATTATATAGCGCCCGTGGCGGACCGCAAGACGGTCCCTCAGCTTCGGTTCACGGAGCTTTAATACCTTTATGGTGTCCATTGTATTTAAAATTGACTCCAGGCGCACAATTTGTTCATCGTCTTTTGCCAGGATAAGAAGCCCTCTTCGCCCTTCATGTACGCCGTTGATTGTTACAATATTGATAGCGAGCATGCCGAGAAGGGAAGAAATGTCTCCAAGAAGACCGGGCCGGTTCTTCTGAATTTCGTATTCCAAATACCATTCTTTCTTCTCCATCAAAACCAATCCTCCGATCTCATCCTCTTTTTCCGGACTATTTTGTTTGTAAAAACCGCCAAAACTTAAATTCCATCAGGTTTTCGACAGATTTCATCTAGCTACTATAATAAATGATTTTGTACAAAGATGAAAGGAAAAACAAGGAACATATCTTCACTCTTGTTTAGATGGCTCTAGATAGCAGGATAAAACAAAAAAACTGCCGGGTTTTCCCGGCAGGAACAAAGAAAGTGATCCCTTGAAAATAAGTCAATCTAGGGACTATCCATTTTTTTGGACCAGCCTGACCATCATGTTCGCGATAGCATGCTGGTCGTCCGGGGTAGCCACTGACCATAGATCAGCAAGAACTCTCTCCTGCTCGTTTTTAGGGTCAACGTTCTTCGCCAGGTAATCGCCAATTTGATAGGCCATATCCCCGATGACTTCCCTGTTCATTCCATCATTCTCTGCTTGGTCAAGTCGAGATCCAAGGAACTCTTTCCATTGATTCCAATTATCCAGTACAGACATATTTCCAGCCTCCTTTAAATTGGTACACAATTAGTGTGCATAGGAGGAACCAAAAATATACATAGAAACAAGAAAAGCGAAAGCTCCTTGCGCAGGGGTGACAAGCATAAGACGAGCCGGCGGGAAGGTCGTTCTTTGACCTTCTTGACGGATTGGCTTATGAATCGATCCCCTAAGCGCTGTAGCTGGACAAAGAAAAGCGAAAGCGCCCGTTAAGTGCCGTATGAGCTGGGGCATACCGGCACGAGATAAAGGAAAATGAAAATCGGAAGCACGCGGCCTAATTACATATGCCAGCCGCCATTAATGGATAAAATATGCCCAGTGATGTAGGAAGCCCTGTTGGATAAAAGGAATTCAACTCCGTCCGCCACTTCTTCAGGCAATCCGAGGCGCCCTAAAGGAATGTCTTCGGAGATTTGAGAGAGCTCCTCCAAGGAGAACCCTGCCATCATGCTTGTTGAAACTGCTCCTGGCGCCACGGCGTTTACTCTAATGCCTGAAGGGGCAAGCTCTTTGCTTAACGCTTTAACAAAGGAAATCTGCGCCCCCTTAACCATGGAATAGGCTATTTCGCAAGAAGCACCTGTCTCTCCCCATATTGAGGAAACAGTTACAATCGCTCCGGATTTCTTTCTGATTAGCTTCGGCACAAGAAGCTTTGTCAGCAGCAAAGGCGAGGTTACATGGACTTGAATCAGCTTCTCAGCTTCATCTTCATCAAGGTCTTCCAGGAGCCCGGAAACCGAATGCCCGGCGTTATGGATGATGGCATCAAGATCGAACACTTGCGATGCCAAGACTTTGTAACCATCCTTGGAAGCAAGGTCGGCCTGTACGGGAATATATTCTCCCCCAAGCTTCTCAAGTTCTTTCAGCAGTCCATCGACCGCCTTTCCATTTTTGTTGTAATGAAGATACAGGGAATATCCTTTTTCCGCAAGCTTTGTCGCAATACACTTTCCGATTCCCCCGCTCGCCCCTGTAATTAAAGCAAAGTGTTTCATTTTCTCACACTCTCGTCTGCATGTTTATTTTTATTCATTCCTGATGGCAATCCATTTATAAAAGTGAGTCATTGTTTTTCGGCAATACCTGGCATACCGTGATTCTTTCCTTGGCAATTAAGCCTGAAGCCGCCTTCTGGATGTCCTCCACTGTCATTCCTTCAAGTACCGGAACAACATCGAACAAATCCATTCCGTTAAAAGCATAACGTGTAAATTGGTTGGCGATATATTCAGGAGAGTTCACTGCGCGAAGAAAGGTGCCAATCTTCTTTTTTCTCGTCCTGCTCAGGTTCGTCTCATTGAAAACCGAGCCTCCCTTAGCTTCGAGCAGCATTTCTGTCAGTCTTTCCGCAAGCCTGTCAGGGTTGCGGGTATCCCCTCCAGCCATAGCAAACCCGAATCCTTTTTCCTGAGTATAATCATACGAGAAGGAGTCATCAATTAACCCTTCATTGTATAACTCCATGTAATTCGCAGAGCTTTTCCCAAAGAGGACATCGAGGATCACATTTATGGCCAGCTCCTGCTTCAGCATTTCACGGCCCTGGATTCCAGTATCAGCAGCCTTTATCCCCACAAGGCATTTAGGCGTCTGAACATTCATTTCCAGCACTTTTTTCTTTTCAGAGGCTTCCATGATTTCCGTTTCAAACTTCCTCTGTATTTCAGGCATTTCTTTGTAATCCTTTTTGGCCTGGTTCTGTCTCACCTGTTCCATAATTTCATCGGGATTGACGGGACCCACAACAAACAACAGCATATTGCTCGGGTGATAGAATGTTTTATAGCACTCATACAGCATGTCTTTTGTTATATGCGCAATTGATTCGACTGTCCCTGCTATATCAATTTTCACCGGGTGACATTGATACATGTTCTCTATTAGTCCAAAGTAGAGCCGCCAGTCAGGGTTGTCATCGTACATGTTGATTTCTTGGCCAATAATGCCTTTTTCCTTTTCCACCGTCTTTTCGGTAAAATAAGGATCCTGGACAAAATCAATTAATGTTTCAAGGTTGCGTTCTACATTGGAAGTGCTTGAAAACAAGTATGCAGTCCTGGTAAATGACGTGAAAGCATTAGCTGACGCCCCCTGACGGCTGAACTGCTGGAATACGTCTCCATCCGCTTTTTCAAACAGCTTATGCTCAAGAAAATGGGCAATCCCATCAGGAACCTGCACATACTCCTCTTTGCCTAAAGGCTTAAAGGCATTGTCAATCGATCCGTACTTTGTTGTAAATGTAGCGTACGTTTTGTTGAATCCCTTCTTAGGAAGGATATAGACTTCGAGTCCATTGGCCATCCGTTCATGGTAGAGCTCTTCCTGGAGTTGATCAAAGGTGAGTTTCTCCATCATACCGCCCCCTTAGTTCCCGTTAAAAAGTAGATCGTATCGATTTTCACTTTATTAGCGACAGCGATGATGTCTTCCCTTGTTACCGCCTTCATTCCACTTAGCCATTCATCAACGGAACTTTGCGATTCTGCGATGACATTATGGTATAGGATATCAACGAGACCCCTTGCAGTATCCATCGTCTCAAGCATTTGGTTCTCAATCACCAGGATCGTCTGTTGGATTTCTTCAGAAGTAAACTGGCCGTTGCGCATTTCATCTAGCTGTTCTTTAATAATGGTTACCGCACGTTTATAGTTCGCGGTTTCTATTCCTGCCATTACCATCATGAGGCCCTTATGGCTTTCAAGCCTGCTCGCTGCATAGTAGGCGAGACTCTCTTTCTCACGAACGTTCAGAAAGAGCTTCGAATGGGAAAAGCCTCCGAAAATGCCGTTGAATACTTGCAGTGCCGCATAATCCTTCTCGCCGTACAGAATGTTTGTCCTGCAGCCTATATTTAATTTTCCCTGCTTTATGTCCTGTTCCTCGGTTACAACTTTCTCTGCTTCCGGGGCCGGGCTGTTCATTTCTTTCTTCTCGGGAATCCTAGAATTGAATGACAGCATGGACGCTGCTGCTTCTTCAACCTCAGCCTCCGTCACATCTCCTATCACATACAAGTCCATTTCGTCATTTGAGAAGGCTTGCTTGTAATACTCATAAAGCGAGCTTTCATCGATCAACGCCACGTCCTCCAGGTCACCGTTGACATGAAGTGCGTAAGGCTCATCCTTGCACATTTCCTGGATCAACCTAAAGCCAGCGTATCTCATTTTATCATCATAAACAGAATGGATTCTTTGCTCTAGTGTTCTTTTTTCTTTTTCAACTGTTGATCGATCGAAGGAACCGCTTTCCGCAAGCGGATTTACGAGGATTTCCGCCAAGAGCTCCATCCCTTTTCTTAAAAGAGGTTCAGGGTCCCCGAGGAATTTCTCGTTTGCAATGTCAAGCGTGAAACTAAGGACCTGGTATTCACCTTTTTTCGCCACATCCACATAAAGACTGGCTCCGTACAATTCATCAAGGTAAGATCTAAGCACAGTTGTATCAGGAAATTTCCTGCTGCTGCTTTGAAGGACGTACGGTAATAGGGCACGCTTTGTAGCCGTTTCCTTTTGAAGCGGCGCTTTCATACGCCATACGATTGTATTGGTCTTGAATTTTCCGGTCTTGACAACATGCAGTTTAAATCCGTTCATGTCTTTTACAGATTGCGATATCACACCCATTTGGGAACCTCCTTTTAAATAGCCAACAAGCTTTGCTAAGCTAAGTCCGGCATTGCCGGAAACTTCCTAATCTTATCTTAATGTATCACTGGTGAGGGTTATTTTCCGCTAAATGGAATAACTTCTGTTACTACCGCTGCGGTAATCCTGCCACTACTATCATTTCCACCTGCTGGCAGCCTATTCCTACTATAACCTTGCAGTTCCAGCGTTATCAAGCAATGATGCCCCGCTATACTTCTCTTTATAAAAAAAAGCGCTCGCCATCATAGCAACAAGCCTTTCAGGAAATCCTGCCTTCCCCTGGATCACGAGAACAGTTTATTGTTTTGATATAAACAAATCCGTTCCTAAAGTGCACCCTGTTTTTACCGGCTGCCTTGGCATCAGCTGGTCTGCCAGACGTAAAACATTGTCTGCAGTATCTTCGGGATGCTTCCCTGCCGCTCCGAAGCTCATTGTAACTGAGCGTTCAGATGTGAACGTTTTCACGGACAGAGTTTTGTACAAATCTGAAAAAAAGGCAGCAAGCCTTGCTTCATCCGTTTCAGGCAGCAAAAAGGCAAATTCCTCTCCGCCATAGCGAAAAGCCTGTCCATTGTACCGCTGTGCCAGTACCTGGAACAATAGCCCAATCTCTTTTAGCACTTCATCTCCGATCATATGCCCATAGCGATCATTGACATATTTGAAGTGGTCAATATCCCCAAAGACCAGGATAAAGCCATCAGAAGCCGCCGTAGACAATCGGAGCTGCTCCTAAAAAAAAAAAACGGTGATTGTAAAGACTTGTAAGTTAATCGATTTAAGCTGTTCCTGGAAAATCTCCTCCTGCTTCATATGCTTCCGTTCCCTGATGACAATCATGGAACCAAGCATACCGACAGTCCAAATGAAAAAAAGGTGCAGGATAAAAGTGAAGACCGTTCCGAATGCAATTATATGCCTCCATCGCAAGCATGACTGCAAATCCTCCGGTAAACGTAGCTGACGAAAGAAGCGCTCCTTTTGTCCTCCAATAAATCGTGGAATACATAATGACAAGGAAAGCGAGCGGGACAAGCGGGCTTTGGATTCCCCCGCTTATTAACAACAGCCACACGACGGAAATATAATCAAAAAGGATACCGGACTTAGCGATTACAGAGAAAAATTTGCGAGTGGAATTTTCACGTTTAAGCGCTATCTGGGCCGCTGTCATATACAACAAACCTATGCTTATAAGGATAGGGAAACTTTCTTTATCAAACTCAAGTCTTGAGTCTAGAGGGGGAAAATAGAAAAAAACACACTGGCAATCTTAAAAATCCATCTTAAGTAAGAAAAGATTCTTTCAGTCTGAAAATCATCCATATATAAAGACAGCTTACATTTTACTCCCCTTAACCCAGCTTCTATTTTTACCCATATTATCCCTATTTTATTATATTAGCCAAATATTCCATATAGAATATTTTTACTTTTTCATGAATGACACGAGTAAAAAAACAATAAAATATCAAGGGAGGCTGCCTAAAAAAAACCTGGAAACGCAAGCGTCCCAGGGTTTGGTTTGAATGGTTTATCTTTTTCCTTTGACATAAGGAATACCTATTGCTTTCGGAGCATCTGCACGGCCGACGAATCCTGTCAATGCCAGAATGGTCAGAACGTATGGCGCAATAATCAAGAACACAGAAGGGATATCCTTCAGGAACGGAATTTGTGCGCCAGTAATGCTGAGTGACTGAGCAAAACCGAAGAACAAAGCAGCGCCCATCGCACCAAGCGGATGCCACTTACCAAAGATCATTGAAGCCAATGCCAGGAAGCCTTGTCCTGAAATCGTTCCGCCGGTAAAGTTACCGGAAATCGACAGTGCGTATATCGCCCCTCCGATACCTGCAAACACTCCAGACAAAATGACGCCAATATAACGCATTCTTGTTACATTGATCCCCATAGTGTCTGCAGCCATTGGGTGCTCCCCTACAGAACGGAGCCTCAGGCCAAACGGCGTTTTATAAATCACGTACCAAACGACAATTGCTGCCAAAATGGCAATATACGAAGTATAGGGAATCCTTGAAAAGAAAATATCTCCTATAACCGGAAGATCCGACAATCCAGGCACGTCCACTTTATTGATCCGAAAATCAACAAAATCAGTCTGCCCTTTTCCATAGATTTTCTTGATTAAAAACAAAGAGAGACCTGCAGCCAAAAAGTTAATGGCCACACCGCTGACAGTCTGGTCTGCCCTTAAGGTGATGCTCGCTACGGCATGAAGCAGAGAAAAAATCCCGGAGGCTAAAGCGGCAACGAGGATCGCAACCCATGGAGATGCAGCGCCTACACTGTCCTGAATCGTTAATGTTGTGATAACACCTGTAAAAGCTCCAAAAAGCATAAGTCCTTCAAGCCCAATATTGACAACACCGGAACGTTCACTGAATACCCCGCCAAGGGCTGTGAAAATGATAGGGGCAGCCGTATATAGGGCAGCTGGAATGATAAGTGCCAAAATTTCCAAAATGCTCATGCCTATTTCCCCTCCTTGCTAAACCGGGCAGCGATGACTCGGATGATATATCCTGATGCGACAAAGAATATGATCAGTGCAATAATAATTTTAATCAATTCTGATGGTACGTTTGCGTCAAAGTTCATTTGAGGTGCAGCTGTGTTCAATCCCCCAAACAGAAGTGAGGAAAGGATGATTCCAAACGCGTTATTCGCGCCAAGAAGGGCAACAGCAATTCCGTCAAAGCCAGTTCCTGTGAAGGATGAAAGAACGGTCATGTTCTGGAATGTACCAAGTCCTTCCATGGCTCCAGCCATCCCTGCAAATGCTCCGGAAATCGTCATTGAAAGAATGACGTTTTTAGAGACATTCATACCTGCATACATCGATGCATGCTGGTTATAACCAACAGACTTTAACTCGTAGCCTGTCGCTGTTTTTTCAAGTATGAACCACATGATTACTGCGGCGATAAGGGCAATCATAATACCCCAATGGAGCCGCGATCCTTCCGTGATTTGTGAAAGGAAAGGCGAAGAAAGCGATGCGGATTCATGAATTCTGTAGGACTTTTCATTTCCCGCATACAAATATCTCTTGATGAGATCTGCGGTGACATACAATGCTACATAGTTTAGCATGATCGTCACAATAACTTCGTGGACCTTGAATTTAGCCTTCAAATATCCCGGTATCATTCCCCAAAGGCCCCCTGCAACTGCTGCTGCCAGGATTGACAGTGTAACATGAAGGACAGCAGGAAGCTCAAACGCATAGCCGACCCATACGGATGCAAGCCAGCCGACGAGCAGTTGCCCTTCGACACCGATATTGAACAATCCTGTTTTGAAAGCAAAGCCGACAGCCAAACCTGATAGAATCAATGGTGAAGCTGCACGAATTGTTTCCCCAATGGCTTTAGGTGTACCAAACATGCCGCTAAACAGAGCTTCAAAGCCTGCGACAGGATCATAATTACCCAATACCATGATGATGGCTCCTGCCAGCATGCCAAGAATGGCAGAAATGACAGGGACCAATATGTTGAATAGTCTTTCATTTTTTAAAAGGTTCTGCATCACAACACACCTTCTCTTTCCCGCTTGCCGCCTGCCATTAGCAATCCGAGCTCTTGCTCGCTTGTTTCCTTCGGATCGACAATGTCCACGATCCGACCTTCATAGATGACGGCGATGCGGTCACTGACATTCATGACTTCCTCTAGTTCAAATGAAATGAGCAGCACGGCTTTGCCGTTATCGCGTTCTTCAATCAGCTTTGAATGGATGAACTCAATCGCTCCAACATCAAGACCCCTTGTAGGCTGTGCAGCGATGAGGAGGTCAGGGCTTCTGTCCACTTCACGGGCAATAATCGCCTTCTGTTGGTTTCCGCCTGACAGTGCCCTTGCAGGAGTGAATTCTGAAGGCGTCCTGACATCATATTCCTCTATCAGTTTTCTCGCCTTCTCATATATTTTGCCGTAGTTTAATATTCCGGATTTGGAAAATGGCTTTTGATAATAGGTTTGCAATACCATGTTGGCACCGATTGAATAATCAAGGACAAGACCGTGTTTATGCCTATCCTGAGGGATATGGCCTAGACCTGTTTCGGTAATCTTCCTGGCTGGAAGGTTAGTGACATCCTTGCCATTAATCTTGATGCTGCCGGACTTTACTTTTCGAAGGCCGGTGATCCCTTCAATCAATTCCGTTTGTCCGTTCCCGTCAACACCGGCAATTCCAAGGATTTCCCCAGCCCTGACATTGAGGTCAAGTCCGTTGACACTGGGAATATCCCGCGCGTCATGGACGACAAGCTGATCTATTTCCAAAACAACATCTTTAGGTGTTGCTTGTTGTTTCTCGACTTTAAAATGCACCTCGCGGCCAACCATAAGGGCTGCAAGTTCATCAGGATTTGTCTCCGAAACGTTCACTGTACCGATACCTTTTCCTTTGCGGATAACAGTGCAGCGGTCGCAGACTTCCATAATTTCTTTTAGCTTGTGCGTAATTAAAATAATCGATTTTCCTTCTTGGACTAATTTTTCCATAATCTGAATGAGTTCTTTGATTTCTTGTGGAGTCAGTACTGCTGTTGGTTCGTCAAAAATCAGAATTTCAGCACCGCGGTATAGAGTCTTCAGAATCTCTACCCTTTGCTGCATCCCTACAGAGATATCTTCAATTTTCGCATGCGGGTCTACTGACAACCCATAACGCTGAGAAAGTTCGGACACTTTCTTTGCAGCATCTTCAATGTTGATTTTTCCGCCTTTTGTCGGCTCGCTGCCAAGAATGATATTTTCAGTGACGGTAAAATTGTGGACGAGCATGAAGTGCTGATGCACCATCCCGATTCCAAGGCGGTTCGCGACATTGGGATCGGTAATCTTAACTTCCTTGCCTTTTACTTTTATTTCTCCCTTTTCCGGCTGGTAAAGTCCGAACAAGACATTCATTAATGTAGATTTTCCGGCGCCATTCTCTCCCAGCAGTGCGTGAATCTCACCTTTTTTCACCTGCAGGGTAATGTTATCGTTCGCCACGATTCCCGGAAATTCTTTGCGAATGTTATTCATTTCAATAACATATTCTTGCATCTTAATCACTCCCAAATCGCAAAGGTAAAATCGGTCATGCATTGTGCGTATTGCAACACTGCGCCCATAATGGTAACGCATATGTTTACTTTAAAGCTCTATTTTTAGAGAAAGCGAAGGCTAGCAATAGGATCACTAGCCTTCAGTGTTTCTATTATAGAGATTTTTCAAATTCAGCGAATTCTTTATCTGTCTTAGGAACTTTGATTTCGCCTTTAAGGATTTTTTCCTTATATTCGTCAACAAGCTTAAGGGACTCTTTACTTACATTTTCTTGGCTTTCAGCAATGCCAATGGCGTTTTCTTTAATACCGAACAAAGATTCTTTGCCGCCAGGGAATTTTCCGTCCATTGCCATTTTGGAGATTTCATATACTGCTACGTCAACGCGCTTAACCATTGAAGTAAGGGTAACATTTTCAGGCATTCCTTCTTCGTGCTGGTCACGGTCAACACCGATTACCCAAACATCTTCACCGTTCTTCTTGCGGTTTTTCGCTTCTGTGAAGACACCGTTTCCTGTACCGCCGGCAGCATGATAGATGATATCAGCGCCTTGTGTGTACATAGTGGAAGCAATGCTGGATCCTTTTTCAGGTTTGTTGAAATCTCCAGCATATTGAGCGATTATTTCCATATCAGGGTTAACGGATTTAACGCCTGCTTTAAAACCGTTTTCAAATTTCTTGATCAGCGGTGAATCAACTCCGCCAATGAATCCTACTTTACCTGTTTTGGATTGTTTCGCTGCAACTACACCTACAAGGAAAGATCCTTGATGTTCTTCGAATGTTACAGCAGCAACGTTGTCAAGGAAGACTGGTTTGAAATCTTCATCCATCAGCAGGCTATCGATAAGGGCAAAGTTTGTACCAGAGTTTTGCTCTGCAGCTGTTTGGACAGCATCTTCAAGCAAGAATCCGGCAGCAAAAGTCAGGTTAAATCCGCCGTCAGCAAATTTGCCTAGGTTTGGAATATAATCTGCTTCTTTTTCAGATTGCAGATAGCGGTAGCTTTTGCCTTCCTCAAGGCCAAATTCCTTACCGAATTTTTTAAGGCCTTCCCAAGAAGATTGGTTAAAGGATTTGTCATCAACGCCGCCTGTATCAGTAACAAGACCTACTTTAAAATTCTCTGTTTTCTTTTTCTCGTCGCCTTTTTTGCTGTCGCCTTCGTCAGATCCGCATGCACCAAGAATCGTACCTGCAGCCAACACTAGTGAAAGCGCCAAACCAAATTTACGCTTTTTCAATGCTTGTACCCCCTATTACTTCGTTATGGATTGAGTAGAAATGAAATGCAACGTTAAAGTTAGCGTTTACATTCACCGCAAAAAAATTATATTCTTTTCCGCAGTACGTGAAAGCTGAACTTGTCCGCCCTGAAAAAGTTGACCGAATAGAGGATAGGTTCGTCTGACTCGTCGAAATGCATCTGTTTCAGTACCAGCAGTGCAGTTTCCGGATCACACTCCAGGATTGGAGAAACCTTTTCGTGATAGCCTATTGGCTCTATTTGAGCCACTGCGTAAGTGATCTTCCGATTGGACTTTTGTTCCAGCATCTGAAAAATCGACTCATCTCCACAAGTGAAGGTTCTCGATAACACATTCGCTGGAATTTTGTCGATACAATAGACAACTGGCTGGCCATTGGCAGTCCTTACGCGTTCGATCACGATAATCTCATCTTCCGCTTCGCAGGAGAAACGACGGATATCATCTTCGGTCGGCGCGATTGTCATTGAATTCAGAAAAATGGTTCCAGGCGACATCCCTGCCTGTTCAATCATGTCTGTGACGCTGTTAAGCTGTTCGATACCTGAGGTGAAAAGCGGCTTCGAGTTGACGAACGTGCCGACTCCATGCCTGCGAACGATTACATTTTCCTCCTCGAGAATCCTCAACGCTTCACGAAGCGTTGCCCGGCTGACGCCCAGCAGTTTTGCAAGATCGAATTCAGACGGAAGTTTTTCTTTCTCTTTGTAGACTCCCTCCTGAATATCCTGCTTCAGGCGGTCAATTACTTGTAAATAAAGGGGCCGGCTATCTGACTTGATTGACATTGGGAAGTTCCTCCAACCGTTTTTCTAAAGACATCAGACATCTGATGTATTATCATTCCTACTAATCGAAAATACTATAACACTTTTCTTTCTATAAATAAATAGTCTTTCAAAAAATTGTCGAAAAAAGCTGTTTAATTAAGATATATAGGTGACAATACTTGCAGGCATCCTTTTTTTGGTACAATAGTAATATGTAAGCGCTTTATTTGAGGAATTCCCCTAGTCCCCTTATCCTATTTCAGCTAAAAAGACAAGCCTAGCAAAACAGTTTGCCAGGCTTGTCTTTTTTATGTTTACCTCTCCTTGATCAAGAGCTTGCTTCTTCTGTCTTTGCCACAAGGACGGTCCTCGGCTTGCTCCCTTCATATGGGCCGACAACGCCTCTCTGCTCCATCTCGTCAATCAGACGGGCCGCGCGGGAGTAGCCGATGCGGAACCTGCGCTGAAGCATTGAAACGGAAGCGGTCTGCATATCTACCACAAGGTCGACTGCATCTCCGTACAATTCATCGTCAACTTCTGACGTGTTTTCCGGTATATCCTCCGGAATCATTTCACTTTGGTACTGGGCTTTTTGCTGGCCGATTACGTACTCAACAATATCCTCGACTTCCTGGTCGGAAAGAAAAGCTCCCTGCACCCTGACAGGCTTGGAAGCCCCTACAGGCAGGAAGAGCATATCTCCTCTTCCCAGAAGCTTTTCAGCACCCCCCATGTCAAGAATTGTCCGCGAATCAGTCATTGATGATACTGCAAAAGCAATCCTTGAAGGAATGTTCGCCTTGATCACACCTGTAATGACATCGACTGACGGTCTTTGGGTGGCTATGATCAAGTGTATGCCTGCTGCCCGGGCCATCTGCGCCAGCCTTGTGATTGAATCTTCAACATCAGATGAGGCAACCATCATCAAGTCGGCGAGCTCATCTACAATGACCACGATGTACGGAAGGAGAGGCTGGTTTTCTTTTTCCTCTGCATTGTACCGTTTTATGTAATCATTATATCCTTCAATATTTCTTGTTCCAGTATGCGAAAACAGCTCGTAGCGCCGTTCCATTTCACCCACGACTTTTTTCAGCGCCTGAGATGCTTTCTTTGCGTTTGTGACTACTGGTGCCAGGAGATGCGGAATTCCGTTATACACATTCAGTTCGACCATTTTAGGATCAATCATCATCAGCTTTACTTCATGCGGCTTTGCCCTCATCAGGATGCTTGTGATAATTCCGTTAATGCACACACTTTTACCGCTTCCAGTCGCCCCTGCTACAAGCAGATGGGGCATTTTGTTCAATTCCGCGAGAACAGCATCGCCGGTAATATCCCGTCCAAGTCCGATTTGCAGCTTAGCGGAAGGCTTGTCATGCTTCTTTGCCTCGAGCACTTCCCTCAATGAAACCATGGCTACCTCGGAATTCGGCACTTCAATTCCGATGGCTGATTTACCTGGAATTGGAGCCTCTATCCTTATATCCTTAGCAGCAAGCGCGAGGGCCAAATCATCGTGAAGGCTAACAATCCTGCTGACCTTCACTCCCACATCAGGATGGACCTCATACTTTGTTACTGCTGGGCCAAGATGTACCTGTGTGACCCTTGCCTTTACACCGAAACTCTGGAAGGTTCGCTCAAGCTTGGCTGCATTTGCATGGATCAACTCATACTCACCGCTTTGGTCCGTTTGGCTTGGCGGTTTTAACAATGTAATTGGCGGCAGCTCATAGGCTGCGTTTTCCACCTCGGTGAAAGTAATCGGAGGTGCCTGCTCCTCTTCGGACTGAGTCTCGGAAGTGCTGCTGGTGTTTTCAGCAGGAGCTGATTTATCTGATGCTTCACCAGGTTCGGTGTAAGCACGCTCTGCAAAGCTTGAAATGATTGGTTCATGATTATTATCTATTTCATGTTCCAATTCAGCCCCAGGAGCTTGCTCTGGGACCGATTGTGATTTTTGTGCTCTCCCTCTGCCTGATTTCTTTTTTTTCGGCTTCCGTTCAGCCCTCTTTTCCTTCCACTCCTGAAAATCATCAAGGAAGGCTGACCACTGGCTTCTGAAAAAACCGCTGAAACCCATAATGACTCTTCCTGCCACATCACCAAAGGTCCGTCCCGTTATAAGTACGGAACCGATGATAATCAGCACAAAAGCAATTAGCTGCGTACCAGCCGCATCAAACAAATAATAAAACATAGCGAAAAGTACTGCACCAATCATGCCTCCGCCTAGTCCCTGGGGATTTGGCTTCCCTCTCGCTTCAAGTTCAAAAAGCTTGAAGGTATTTGAAATCACGCTTGGATCACCTGTTTTTCCCCCTTGGAGGAGAAGGTCAATAATCGTTACGTGGCTTAGAAGGAGAATGGCAGCGACAATAAAGTATGTACCGACCAATTTGACCTTCAAGAGGTCCGGAATCGTCCGCTTCCACATGATATAAATGCTGAATGCCGCAAGCCCCAGAAGAATAAGCATGTACCATTGCCCCATGAAAAACCTGAAAAACAATACAAGTACTGTTCCTGCTTTTCCGAGCCCTGCCATTGCAATGATGGTCAGCGCAAGTATAATCAATCCTGCCAATTCGTATTTGACGGTGGACTTCATTGTATTTTTTTGGTTTGATTTCCGCCGTTTCTTTTTTGCCATTCTATCACCTTATTTAATAGTTTCCTTAAACATTGTTCAATCTAGCTATTTTCCGGATCTGCAGGGAAGAAAAGAAGCAGCCTTTTAGGCTGCCTGCAATTGTTTATAGCTTATTATAGCATAGTTGTTTCCAACAAGGTTCACAAACATTCGTTCTGTCCCCATGAAATTTTCGCTCCTGGCGCGCATTCGGGAATAAGAAAATGGCCAGGATCTGTGCTCAGGATGCGAATGACCCGGTATTCCATCATTTCTGCCTTCTCAGCGACAAGCGGGATTCCTTTGTATTTTATGATGACTTGTTCTGCCTGTGATGTATCAGGCGGATAGACCAGTTCATGTGGCATCATCGTATATAGGATCATTGCACGGGTCCATCCCTTTCCACCTTGCTCGCATCTATCAATTCGTTCAGTTTTTTCATGGCTTGCCCTATCCCGCCAACGTCATCGATCAGTCCACAGGTAACTGCCTCCCTGCCCACTACGTTCGTCCCAATGTCCCTTGTCAGATTCCCTTTTGCAAACATTAGTTCCTTAAAGTCTTCCTCTGATACATGAGAATGCCTTGTTACAAACTTGATGACTCTTTCCTGCATTTTATCAAGGTACTCGAATGTCTGCGGCACCCCGATCACGAGACCGGTCAGCCTGATTGGATGGATGGTCATGGTGGCCGTTTCAGCTATAAATGAATGCTCGCATGACACAGCAATTGGCACACCGATTGAGTGGCCGCCACCAAGTACAAGCGACACAGATGGCTTTGAAAGAGATGCAAGCATCTCAGAAATGGCCAGCCCTGCTTCGACGTCGCCTCCAACTGTATTAAGGATAACAAGAAGCCCTTCGATATTCGGGTTTTGTTCGATGGCAACGATTTGCGGAATTAAATGTTCATATTTGGTTGTTTTATTATGCGGAGGCAGCTGCATATGGCCTTCTATCTGTCCCACAATCGTCAAACAGTGTATTTTTGAGTCCTGCGAGAGCTGTGGAACATTCGTCTGGCCGAGCTGCTGTATTTTTTCGAGGAGTCCGGATGATGGCTTTTCTTCTCTTTCCTCCTCTTGGTTAACCGGAAAATTTTCATTCTTTTCCATGCTGATGGCTCCCTTCAGGCATAATCCTGTTTAGTATGAGCCAATTTTTGGATTTCATTCAGCGACAGTCCCGTTTTTTTGTTTAAGTTTTTATTTAAGAAGACAAGAAAAAGCTGCAGGATGTGTTTCTGCAGCTTTACCGCCTAACGCCTCGTATTTACTTCCATCAGGATTGGCATAATCATCGGCCTGCGTTTTGTCTTTTCATATAACTGCTGGCTTAGCGCATCCCTCATATCCTGCTTAAGGCCTGCCCAGTCAAACGAAGGCTTTGCAATGACTTTCTCGACAATCCCCTTGACGATGTCGGACGATTCCTCCATTAGCTTTTCGGATTCTCGTACATATACAAAGCCTCTGGAGATAATTTCTGGACCCGCGGCAATCTTTCTTTCCGCCTTGTTCAAGGTAACAACGACGATTAATATTCCATCCTGCGATAGAAGCCTGCGGTCACGGAGAACGATATTGCCAACATCTCCAACTCCGATTCCGTCAATCAAGATATTACCCGCTGCCACTTTTTCAGTGGAGCGAATCTTCCCTTTTTCTAAGGTTATAACATCCCCGCGGTCGGGGATATGAATTCTTTCTTTTGGAATCCCGCATTCCATTGCCAACTGGGTGTGTGCCTTCAGCATTTTATATTCGCCATGCACTGGAATAAAGAACTTTGGATTCATTAAATTAATCATAAACTTCAATTCTTCCTGGCTGCCATGGCTTGAAATGTGGACTGCCCGTTTACCGGCGAATACATTGGCGCCTGCCCTCTCTAGTATGTCAATGGTTTTGTTGACAAAGACCTCATTTGCGCCAAGCGGGGAAGCCGCAATGATGACAGTATCACCTTCCTTAATGTTCACTTGAGGATGGCTCTGTCTGGCCATCTTTTGCAGTACCTCGATAGGCTCGCCCTGATTTCCGGTTGCAAGTATGACAACTTCATCTTCGGGATAGTTTTTGATTTCCGGAACTGAAATCAACACTTCCTCGTCCACTTCAAGATAACCTAGCTCAATCACTAGATCATATATTTTCTTAAGGCTTTTTCCGACAACGGCCACTTTACGGCTGCTGTCTCTAGCGCTGTCAAAAACGTGCTGGATACGAATCAAGTCTGAGGCGAAGCATGCAGCAATGACCCTTCCTTTCGCATGTGAAAACACACCGTTCAATTCACGTGCCATGATAGCTTCAGAAGCAGTATAACCTGGCTTCTCGGCTTCCATGCTGTCAGAGAGCAGGCAAAGGACACCCTCTTCGCCGATCCTGGCCATTTTCCCGATTTCAGGTTTGTACATCCTTGAGGCAGCCTGGTCGAATTTAAAATCACCAGTATGGACAATGGCCCCTTCAGACGTATGTATGGTTATACCGATGGAATCAGGAATGCTATGGTTCGTTCTGAAGAAAGAAACGTAGGATGATTCAAATTCAACTACCGTTTCTGAATCAACCAGCCTGAAATCTGCAGGGCCATAGTATTCCTGCTCTTTCATCTTTGCCTTCGCCATTGCCAGCGTCAGCCTTGTCCCATAGATTGGAACCTGGATTTCCCTAAGGATATAGGAAAGCGCTCCAATATGGTCCTCATGGCCATGCGTAAGAAAAATCGCCCTGACCCTGTCTCTGTTTTCCTTAATATAAGTTAACTCAGGAATCACAATGTCGATTCCAAGCATTTCATTCTCCGGAAACATGAGCCCGGCATCGATAATGAAAAGATCATCGTCAACTTCTGTGATGTACATATTCTTTCCAAGTTCCCCTACACCGCCCAAAGGGATTAATTTAATAGTTTCATTTATTTTCTTTTTCAAATCATGTATCCTCCTATGCTGTATTGGGCCGACCTTTGACCAGTTAAGGCTATTATACTTGATAACGGAAAATCATGACAACTAGAAGCATGGAAATGCGAAATGCAGCCCAATCATGCATGCACTAAAAAAACGACCGATCCCTTAAAAGGACGGTCGTTTTATGAGAGTTTATGATATGTTTATAAAACCAATTTGGCAAGCGCTACTCTCTCTGTTTCCGTGAGCGGCACAAGCGGAAGCCTGACTGTACCGACATCCATGCCTTGCATCTGGAGAGCCGTTTTAACAGGCGCTGGACTTGGTGCTGTAAATAGTCCTTGCATGACTGGAAGAAGTTCCTGGTGCATCTTGGCCGCACTCTGGATATCGCCTGAGAAAAAGGCTTGAACCATTTCCTGCATTTGATTGCCAATGATATGGGATGCTACAGACACTACACCTACACCGCCGATAGACAGGATTGGCAGCGTCAAGCCGTCATCCCCGCTGTAAAGAACAAAATCGTCTGGCGTTTCTGCAATAATCTTCGTCATTGCATTAAGGTCCCCGCTTGCTTCCTTGACGGCAACGATATTCGGGATTTGTGAAAGCCTGATGATCGTTGCCGGAAGGAGGTTGACAACCGACCTGCCGGGAATATTATAAACCATGACAGGAAGACTCGTACTCTCGGCAGCAGCCTTGAAGTGCTGGTAAAGCCCTTCCTGGTTCGGCTTATTATAATACGGAGCAACGATCATAATGCCGTCTACGCCAATTTCTTCCGCTTTTTTCGTCAATTCAATTGTTGCGTAAGTATTGTTGCTGCCCGTTCCGGCAATAACCGGAATCCGCTTGTCAACCGTTTTGACAATATGCTGGAACAAAGCAATTTTTTCTTCTTTTGAAAGGGTTGGAGATTCGCCTGTCGTTCCGGCAACAACCAGGGAATCTGTCCCGTTTTCGATAAGATGGTTAACTAGCTTGGTTGTTTTGGCAAAGTCAATATGACCGTTTTTGTCAAACGGTGTAACCATCGCGGTCGAAATGCGTCCGAAATGGACCATGTTTCCCACTCCTTTTTATCAATCCTGATGTGTTTCCTGTTGTTCTTTTTCTAATTCAAATGCATCGTGGAGAGCATTGACGGCTGTGACGAGGTCATCTTCCTTCACAAGTACCCAAATTGTCGTATGGCTGTCCGCTGATTGCAAAATGCGAATCCCTTTATCCGACAAAGCCGTAACAATTTTTGAAGTAACGCCAGGAACACCCGCCATTCCTCCCCCGACAACAGAAACCTTCGCGCAGTCCCGTTCAATCTGAGGATTGTGGCCGAGGTTTTCCAGGACAGCTTGCGCTCTGTCAGCAGCACCATTTGAGACTGTGTACACGACAGCGGTTGGCGATATGTTGATAAAATCGACACTGATTTCCTCATTGGCCATTGCCTTGAAAACTTCTGACTGAAGATTATACTGATCCTTTTTTGCATTCACTTTGATTTGGGTGACATTGGACATATGCGCAATCCCAGTGATAAGACGCTCTCTTATGTCGCTTCCTTTGCCATTTCTGCTAATGGAGGTGACAAGCGTTCCGTTCGAATCGGAATAAGTAGATCTTATCCTGATCGGGACTTTTGCCTGCATGGCAATTTCCACTGCACGCGGATGGATGACTTTCGCTCCCTGATATGCCATGTTGCACACTTCAGTATAGGTAACAACCGAAAGCGGGCGTGCATTCTCTGCAATCCGCGGATCGGCGGTCATAATACCTTCCACATCCGTGAAAATATCAATCCATTCTGCATTCAGCGCAGCGCCAAGAGCTGCAGCGGATGTATCGCTGCCTCCTCGGCCAATTGTCGTTGTATCCCCGTTAGGGCCTGCTCCTTGGAAGCCAGCAACAACCACAGCGTCAACATTTTCGAGTTCTTTCAGCAAACGGTCACATTTCATTTCTACAATTTTCGCATTGGTATGATCACGGTTTGTGCGGAATCCTGCCTGCGCACCTGTTAGGGCCACTGCATTAATTCCATGCTCGAGCAGCTTGTTTGTAAAAACCACACTCGAAATTGTCTCGCCGCAAGAAAGAAGGAGGTCGTGCTCCCGCTTGCTCAGACCGTTCTCGTTTCCTCCTACCAGATCAAGGAGCGTATCAGTTGCATACGGGTCTCCCTTGCGCCCCATTGCCGAAACTACTACCACTGCCTTGAAGCCCTGCGAGATTGCCTGCTGGATATGTTTGATGGCATGCGCCCGGCTATTGTCATCCCGGACGGAAGTTCCGCCAAACTTTTGAACGATTATCTTCATTATTAACACCTCTATAATATCACTCTCATACGATGAATCCTGTACCCTCTAACTACACAAGCTCAAGCTTAACCAGGCTTTCGGCAATCTGGACGGAGTTCCAGGCTGCACCTTTCAGCAGGTTGTCGGAAACGACCCACATATGGAAGCCTTTTTCATAGTCAAGGTCCTTTCGCATTCTTCCGACAAAAACCTCGTTCTTGCCGACACAGTTTGCAGGCATTGGATACAATTGCTGTGAAGGGTCATCTTCAAGAATGACACCAGGAGCGTTTTTCATCAAATCTTTTGCTTCGTCAATGGTGAGGCCTGCTGTTTCTGTCTCAAAATAAACCGACTCTGAATGCCCGATGGCTATCGGAAGGCGCACGCAGGTGGCTGCAACCTGCAATGACGGCATATGCATTATTTTCTTTGTTTCATTAATCATCTTCATTTCTTCGAACGTAAAGCCATTATCCTGGAAAGTATCAATCTGCGGAACTGCATTAAAAGCGATTTGGTAATGCTTGCTCGCGGATTTAACCGGAAGGATCTTCGGTTCCACCTCTTCATCGTTCATCAAGGCTTTAGTTTGTCTTTTCAGTTCATCCACTGCCGCAGCCCCTGCACCTGACACAGCCTGATATGTCGATACAATCACTTTGCCCAGGCCAAATTTCTGGCGGAAAGGCTCGAGTGCAACAACCATCTGAATGGTAGAGCAGTTAGGATTAGCGATAATGCCATTATGGTTTTTCAAATCCTCTTCGTTCACTTCGGGCACGACAAGCGGCACATTTTCATCCATTCTGAACGCGCTTGTATTGTCTACGACAATGGCACCCCGCTTGACTGCTTCTGGTGCCAGTTCTTTCGACACGCTTCCCCCTGCGCTGAAAAGAGCTATCTGCACACCTTCAAAGCTTTCAGGCAGCGCTTCCTGAATAGTAATTTCCTGGCCTTTAAAAAAAGCTGTTGTGCCTGCGGAACGCGATGAAGACAATAACGTTAACTTAGAGATTGGAAAATTTCTTTCTTCAAGCGTCTTGATCATCTGCTGGCCAACAGCCCCGGTTGCGCCTACGACAGCAACGTGGAAACCTTTTTCTTGCGGCATGGTTCGTTTCCCCTTCCAAAGTGAATTTACAATCCGGAATCCCGGTTTTTTTAAGTATCAAGCGGCAGACAGGGAAAATGCCTAAACTATCTGCCGATTCTTAATATCATTTATTTTATCATATTCATTCATGAAGGAAAGGGCCATTTTGTCTCTCTGTCTGAATAAAGGATAATAGTGCCACGCAGTGTTCAAATTGGAAGGGGACAAATTTTCCTATCACTTAAAATCATATTTCCTGTTTAGAGGACTACGCATCGTCGCGAAACCGCTCCACAATCACTGGCTGCAGCTGCTGGCCGCTAATAGCACTGATGATGGTCTCGCGGAGCATACCCATTCTCGCCACCATGCTGTTAGGTTTACTTTCAGGATCATCCTGGCCAAAAGGAATAAAATAAACGTTTTTTGCAGACATAAGCCTCATGAGGTTTACACCGTTTAACCCTAGGGCATCGTTCGTTGATATACCAAGAACTACCGGTTTTTGATTCCTTAACGTTGCCTTGGCTGCCATCAGTACGGGAGAATCATTCATGGCGTTAGCAAATTTGCTCATGGATACACCAGTCATTGGGGCGACAACCATACAGTCAAGCGGCATTTTAGGCCCCAAGGGCTCCGCTTTTACAATTGAATCGATCACTTTGTTGCCTGTCAGGGTCTCTATCCTTTCGATCCAGTCCTCACCTTTGCCAAAACGGGTATTCGTCGTCTGGACAGTGAACGTAACAACAGGAACTACTTCTGCCCCTTCGTTGACAAGCTTTTCTATCTCCGGCATAACAGCGTCATACGTACAATGCGAACCTGTCAAACCAAAGCCGATCCTTTTTCCTTTCAGACTCATTGCCTATATCCCCTTTCTTTCGGTATATTCATCCCCGATTAGTTGTGCAAGAACGTTGGCAAGTATCTGTCCGGCTGTTTTTGGGGCAACGATTCCAGGCAGCCCTGGAGCGAGAAGCGCTTTGATTCCTCTCTTTTCAGCATAGCGGAAATCTGTGCCTCCCGGTTTGGATGCAAGATCAATGATTAGTGTATGGGAAGGCATTTTGGAAATGATGGACGCGGTTACGACCGGGTGGGGAATCGTATTGATACATATATCGATATCCCCGACCATACTCCCTAGATTATCAAGGTGAAATGGGGTCAAAGCCATTTCTGCTATTCTGGCAAGGTGTTCGCTTTTTCTTGCCCCTACTCTCACTTTTGACCCCAAAGCATGGAAGCTCCGCGCGACACTTACCCCTACTCTTCCTAGCCCAAGAACAGCAACATTCGATCCATGAATTGTAAAGTCTGTGTGCTGGATCGCCATCATAATCGTCCCTTCAACGGTTGGGATAGAATTGTATATAGCGACATCATCACGTTCAAACAAGAGAACAAGCTGCCTTTTTGCCTGTTCGGCAATACCTGTGAGGTAGGCGTTGCTGATTCCCGAATAAATCATGCAGTGTGATGGGGTTTTCTCAACCATTTCTTTTGTCAGGATGACCTTTTCGCTTGAAAAAATCGTTTCCACCTGGCCCTCGATACTAGTCCCCGGTACTGGAAGGATCAGCGCATCCTGTGCGGCGAAATCCAGTTCATCCATTTTTTCTTTTGCTGCTCCTGTAAACGCATGGTCCAATTGTTCAAAGCCAATAAGCGATAGCTTGGCGTCAAGCTCCGTCAGCTTGCGGATAATCTCAAGCTGCCTTGCATCGCCCCCAAGCACAGCAATCTGCATTCCTGTCAGCATAGGAACCATCACCTTCTTTTCAATTATCGAACAGGAATCCTTACAGTATTTACTCCAACATCATATGTCAATTAAACCGTTGTGGTGAGTTTTACTCTAGCTTCCGGAAAAAAAAGAGAGCAGAATACGACTTCACACCCATAAAAATTTGCCCCAACACAAAAAGATCGCCTCTTTACCCAGCTATTGGCTAGCTAAGTAAGGACGATCTTTTACTGAGGCAGGCTTCTGCCTCCTATTCTTCAGGAATGTCGATCATGACCATATCAGGACCGATTTTTTTGATATGCTTCCAAGGGACTCGCAGCTCGTTTCCTTCCCGCTTGAAACCGAACCACTTTAATGATGGGATGACTAGGGCCTCCACCTGTCCTGTTCGCTCATCGATCTCAAGGTCAGTCTGCCCGAGCACACCAAGCCTTTCTGCTTTTTTTACATCAACGATTTCTTTTCCGCCAAGTTCACTTAAACGCACTTTCCACCCTCCTCTTTACTCTCCTTAATAAAGTGTATCATCAGAGCTCTTTTTTTAGACGAAGGAAATGTAAAAACAGCCCACATCAGAGGGCTGTTAAAAAAGATGTATATTTAAATTAAAACTTCGGCAAAACTCCATCCGGGCTAATAAGCGAAACGGAGAAATTGTCTGTAAAAATGGATTTGCCCAGGCTGTCAACGCTGTGTTTGGTGACCTGGTCAATCTGCTCGACTATTTCATCGAGCGAACGATGGCGGCCGAGAAGTAGTTCGTTTTTCCCGTTCCTACTCATCCGGCTGTTCGTGCTTTCAAGGCTTAGCATCAGGCTGCCCTTCAGCTGTTCCTTGCTGTTGTTCAATTCTTTTTCAGTGATTCCATCTGCCGTTAGCTTGGAAAGCGTTTCATGCACTGTTTCATATAGAACATCCAGCTGTTTCGCGCCCGTTCCTCCATAGATGGTCACAACCCCGCTGTCAAGATAAGCGGAATGGTAAGAGAATACAGAGTAAGCCAACCCTCGCTGCTCCCTTACTTCCTGGAAGAGACGGCTGCTCATGCTTCCGCCGAGCACATTATTCAGGACAATCAGGCTGTATATGTCTTTATGACCGATTTGCAGCCCTTCAAAGCCGAGACAAAGGTGAGCTTGTTCCGTTTCCTTTTTGCGGGAAACCCTGTTCGAATGGAAGGAAGGTTTTGGCTGTTCTGCATGGCCTTTCCCGGCTTCATACGATCCAAACAGTTTTTCTGCATCGGAAATAAAGGTTTCTGGTACATTCCCGGCAATTGAAATAACGACATTTTCAGGAGTGTAAGTGTCGTGCATATATTGTTTAAGCGTATCACCAGTAAACGTTTCGAGTGTTCCTTCAGTCCCAAGTATCGGATATCCGAGGGAATGGTCATTATAGATGGCTTTCCCCAGCAAGTCATGCACAATATCGTCAGGCGTATCTTCATACATTTTGATTTCTTCGTTAACGACATTCTTTTCTTTATTCAATTCTTCTTCCACAAACGTAGAATTGAAGAACATGTCGGCAAGCACATTCAGTGCAAAAGGTGCATGGTTGTCGAGCACCTTTGCATAGTAGCAGGTATATTCCTTTGAAGTAAAGGCATTGACCTGGCCGCCGATGCTGTCAAAAGATTCGGCAATGTCCCTTGCAGATCTTGTTGTCGTTCCCTTGAAGAACATATGTTCAAGGAAATGGGATATCCCGTTATTCTCGGGATTTTCATTTCTTGAACCTGTACCGATCCAGACACCAATAGCGACAGAACGGACTGTCGGAATTTGTTCAAGAATAATTCTTACTCCGTTTTGGCATGTGTATTTCTTAATCAAATAAATTCCTCCTCTGGAACCTGCTGCTAAAACTACTCCTGCATTAAAATAGTATATTTCATTCTCGGCACTTTTTCCAAACAGAAGGTTATTTTTTTGTTATTTTTGTCATAATGCGTTCTTCATCCAGCAATTCCGACACCGTTCCGATTTCAAGATTCCTCTTTTCCATCTCCGTTATCAGCCGGTCGAGCGACTTTGCTGTTGATTCGGTCGGGTGCATCAGAATGAGTGCGCCGCTATGCACTTTTGTAGTCACCCTGTTGATGAGAGTCTGCGGATCAGGCTTTTGCCAGTCAATGGTATCCACACTCCACATTATAGTGCCAAGGCCGTTCGCAGCAGCAACCTTCACTGTTTCATCCCGGTAGCCGCCGCTTGGCGGAGAAAACCAGCGGCAAACCTTGCCTGTTGTTGTCTCAATGATTGCATTCGTTTTCTTTATTTCTTCATTTGCCTTAGCGGCCGACAACCTCTCCATTTTAGGGTGTGAGAACGAATGATTTCCTGCCTCATGTCCTGCACTAACAATCATTTTTGCGAGACTCGGATTATTTTTTACCCAGCGCCCTTCCATAAAAAAAGTTGCCTGTACATTATGTTTTTTCAAAGTGGCAAGCATGTCCGACAGATACTCATTTCCCCAGGCAACATTGATGACAAAACTCACCATTGGCTTTTCCTGGTTTCCTTTGTATATGGCTGCAGGGGGGAGGTTGCCCAAATGCACTTTGGGGCTAACCTGTTCCAGGACCAGCTTGTCTTGTGAATACTTTCCGGACTTTTTCATTTTCCTGTAGGATTTTTCAAGATCCACCTTGAGACCATTATAGCCTGGAATCGCCTTCCAAACCGGGTCGATTCTGGCGTCAATCGGGGCTGTTTCATATTTTTCGGCCTTTCTTTCTATTTCCCTATACAAGTGATTTTCATGCATGGATACAGGAATCGTATCACTTTTCAGTTTTGCCACATAAAATTGGGAATATGTATTATTCACCAGCAGCCAACCAAGAATGATTGCCGCGCCCAGAAATAGTTTTCGCATTATGCCTTCCCCCTTCCCTAAAAATTATGAGGGAAACGGACAGGGTAGAACATCCGGACGGTGAAAATCAAGTATAACCAGCAAAAAACCAGGGTTCCCCCTGGCTTAAAAAAGATCTATTTCTGCTCGGCCTGTTCTGCCTTTTCACGCTGTTCCCTTAACACGGCTTTGCGGGAAAGGTTAACACGGCCCTGCCTGTCAATTTCGGTTACCTTTACGAGCAATTCATCGCCAAGCTTCACTACATCCTCAACCTTGCCTACACGTTCTTCAGCAAGCTCGGATATATGGACGAGACCATCTTTGCCATTGAAGATTTCAACAAATGCACCGAATTTTTCAATTCGTTTCACTTTTCCAAGATACATTTGTCCAACTTCAACTTCACGGACAATATCTTCAATGATCCGCTTCGCTTTTTGGTTCATTTCTTCATTGATTGAAGCGATAAAGACGGTGCCATCCTGTTCAATGTCGATCTTGACGCCAGTTTCCTCAATAATCTTATTGATTTGTTTTCCGCTTGGCCCGATGACATCACGGATTTTGTCTGGGTTGATTGTCATTGTCATGATTTTTGGCGCGTACTTGGAAAGCTCTGTTCTTGGCTCTGCAAGTGTATTCAGCATAGATTCAAGGATTTGCATTCTTCCTTTCTTCGCCTGCTGAAGGGCTTCCTCAAGAATTTCACGGGACAGTCCGTCAATTTTAATGTCCATTTGCAAGGCTGTAACACCTTTTGCTGTACCAGCCACTTTAAAGTCCATATCTCCTAGATGGTCTTCCATCCCCTGGATGTCTGTCAGGATTGAATAGTGTTCGCCTGATTTTATAAGGCCCATGGCAATCCCGGCAACCGGAGCTTTCAATGGAACACCTGCATCCATCAATGCCAGCGTGCTGGCACAAATACTTGCCTGTGATGTAGAACCATTAGATTCAAGTACTTCTGATACCAAACGGATTGTGTAAGGGAAATCCTTCTCCGATGGGATAACCTGTTCAAGTGCGCGTTCACCCAGTGCGCCATGACCGATTTCTCGTCGGCCTGGACCGCGGATTGGACCTGTCTCACCTACGCTGAACAGCGGGAAATTATAATGATGCATAAAACGTTTCTCTTCTTCAAGGCCAAGTCCGTCAAGAATCTGGACATCCCCCATTGCGCCAAGTGTACAAATGCTGAGCGCCTGTGTTTGTCCCCTTGTAAACAAGCCCGAGCCGTGCGTTCGCGGCAGCAGACCAACTTGTGAAGAAAGTGGGCGGATTTCATCCACACCGCGCCCGTCAGGACGTACTTTTTCTTCAGTAATCAAGCGGCGTACTTCGCCTTTGACGATTTTATCAAGAATTTGTTTAATTTGTTTAAGGTCAGAATCATCGGCTTCTTGTTCCTGGTATTGCTCGATGATTTTATTTTTGATCACTTTAATTGCAGCCTCGCGTGCATGTTTTTCCTTCACCTGAATCGCAGCAAGCATATCCTGTTCACACAATTCGCGAACTTCTGCTTCAAGCTTAGGGTCAAGTTCGAACAAAGTGATGTCCATCTTCTCTTTGCCGACTTTAGCGGCGATTTCCTGCTGGAATGTAATCAGTTTCTTGATTTCATCATGCCCAAACATGATGGCTTCAAGCATGACTTCCTCAGGCACTTCCTCCGCGCCTGCCTCAACCATGTTAATCGCATCCATTGTACCCGCGACAGTCAGATGCATGTCGCTTTTTTCCGTTTCTTCGACAGTTGGGTTGATGACAAACTTTCCATCTACTCTTCCGACAATTACTCCGGCAATCGGTCCTTGAAATGGGATATCAGAGACAGTCAAAGCAAGGGATGAACCAAGCATTGCGGCCATTTCAGATGGGCAGTTCTGATCAACACTCATAACGATTGAAATAACCTGAACATCATTCCTGAAACCATCTGCGAACAGTGGGCGGATAGGACGGTCAATCAGACGGCTTGAAAGGATCGCTTTCTCGCTTGGACGGCCTTCTCTTTTAATGAAGCCTCCAGGTATTTTACCGACTGCATACAGTCGCTCTTCATAGTTGACAGTCAAAGGAAAGAAATCGAGATTTTTTGGCTCCTTTGAAGCAGTTGCAGTGCTGAGCACCACTGTATCTCCATAGCGTACCATAACGGCGCCATTGGCCTGTTTAGCAAGCTGTCCGATTTCAACGGTCAGTTCGCGTCCGGCCCAGTTTAATGAAAACTGTTGTTTTTCTTGTTCCATTCAAATGCCCCTCTCTAACGTGGATCATTATGGCATTTGCCAATTGGCAAATGCGTGATAGCAGTTCATGTATGTTTGCAGCATAATTGCTGTTCTTATCACAAATATACCTTATTAAGGAAAAATAAAACCCGAAAATGGGCCTGTCCAGCAAAACAAAATGCTTTCCATACAGTTATATTATGTACAGAAATCAAGCTTTCTACAAGCTTTGTCAATATGTACGCAAAAAATACGGGCAGTACAAAAAGCGGGAAACTTTCCCCTGAAAAAATTGCCTAATAAAAAAGCGGGAAAAATCCCGCTTCTGCAGACTATCTACGTAAACCAAGACGGTTGATTAGTTCACGGTAACGTGAAACGTCTTTGTTACGAAGGTAAGTCAAAAGGTTACGACGCTTACCTACCATTTTCAAAAGACCGCGACGTGAGTGATGGTCTTTCTTATGAACGCGCAAGTGACCGTTCAAAGTATTGATTTCTTCAGTAAGGACAGCGATTTGAACTTCTGGTGATCCAGTGTCGCTTTCATGAGTTCTGAATTCAGCGATCAGTTCGTTTTTACGCTCTTTTGTGATTGCCATCCGTATCCACCTCCTGTAATTTATCCCCATTTACCGAGCAAGCGTCGGTGACTCGACTTGCCAAGCAAAGGTTCCTTTTTTGGTACGTTTATAAGAATACATCTTTTCACCCTAAAAAGCAAGTCTAACCATGGTAATTTTCAAAGTAGACAAGGGCTTCCTGCCTGTCTTTCGCGATTTGGCCGACGAGTTCATCAATTCCGGAAAACTTCTTTTCTCCACGAAGCCTGGCATGCCATTCAACTTTGACATATTCATCGTAAATTTCTTCTTCAAAATTGAAAATATGCACTTCGATGGAAGGCTTGGGTTCCCTGTTTTCCTTGAATGTAGGCCGGTACCCGATGTTGCAGACACCGAAGTGCCAATCCCCCTTAACATTGATCCTTACTGCATAAACTCCTGTCGGCGGGATGATATATTCTTCAATATTGACATTTGCTGTCGGGAAACCAATTGTCCTCCCGCGCTTATCACCGTGTATCACAGTTCCGCTCGTTGAATATGGGCGACCGAGAAGAGAAGGAAGTTCTTCCATCCGTCCCTCCCTCAGGCAGGAACGGATAAGTGTAGAACTGATTTTTTCCCCTGATGAGGCAAGCTTGGGGACAACGGCATAATCAAACATCCCTCTGGAATGAAACGGGATTGTTTCCATTGTTCCTTTTCCCATTTTCCCATAGGTGTAATCGAAGCCCGCGACTACTGTTCTAACATTCAGGTCAATCACATATTGGTCAATAAACTCCTGCGGAAGGAGGTTGGAAAATTCCTGGGTAAAATGGACAACAAACAGATAATCCACACCCATTCCCCTTATATATTGGATCTTATCTTCAATCGGAGTGATATATTCAACATGCTGGATGCTTTTTCCAAGAACGACTGAAGGATGCGGATCAAATGTCATTACAGCGCTTTTCATCCCAGCTGAATCAGCCGTTCGTTTCGCTTCGGCGATGACTTGCTGGTGTCCAAGATGCACACCGTCAAAATAGCCAAGCGCCATGGCAATGGGCGGGAAGTCATCATTTTTGTATGAATGAGGATGCTGCAGCTTAATGTATTCCACGTTACTGTTCACCTTTTCTGTCAAAGCCTGAATGTTTATTCCGGCTCGTTCCTAATTACTTTATCCGGCTTGATCAGACCTGGTTTGGCCGGATGCTTTCGATAGATTGCAAGTACGGTTCCATCGTTTAGGCAGACTGAAATTGGCCCTTCTTCTTCAAGAAGATTCTCTGGAATCTCGAGCACTGCACCGTTCCTTACTTTCTCTGCTACTGTATCATTTATCCGGAATTTCGGCAAATGAGATACCCCTTCATCAAGCGGCCGCAAAAGTTCTTGAACCCTGCCTTGTTCGGCTGCTTCTTCTATCTCGGCAAATGTATGGCAGTCCTCCAGCAGAAATGAAGCGGACTGATACCTTTGCAAATAAGACATGTGCGCCGGATAGCCAAGCATATCGCCGATTGTAACGGCGAGTGTCCTAATGTATGTACCCTTGCTGCACGAGACCCGAAAACGGAAGGAAACAAGATCTCCCTCAAAAGTTTCGCGGTCGTCCAGGAGTTCAATGCTGTATATATTTACTTTCCTCGATGGCCTGTCCACTTCAATTCCCTGACGGGCATATTCATATAGACGTTTCCCATTTACCTTAACAGCAGAAAACATGGGAGGCGTCTGGATAACTTCCCCCGTAAGTTTAGTTAGGGTATTTACGATTTCTTCTCTTAAAATCGCCCTGTCTACGCGTTTTTCTTCGATTACTTCACCAGAAGAATCCTCCGTAGCTGTTGAAAAGCCTAGAGTCACTTCTCCTTCATAGCTTTTCCCCGCGTCCGTGATGTACTCCGCAACTTTGGTTGCTTTTCCAATACAAATCGGAAGGACACCCGTTACATCGGGATCAAGTGTCCCAGTATGCCCAATCCTCTTCATCCGCAGAATTTTTCTCAACCGGAAAATGCAGTCATGCGATGTCATCCCAGCAGGTTTGTAAAGTGGCAAAATCCCTTCCAAAGGGGCACCTCCTTATTTTTCTTAAAAAAATGGATAGACAAAATTGTCTATCCACCTACTCTCCATCATGATTGTCTTTGTTTTGTGCCTGAACTTGATGAAGAAGTGTATCAATCCTGTTTCCATAATCGATGGATTGATCAAATTCAAATGTAATTTCGGGTGTTTTCCTGAGCCTGATTCGCTGGCCGATTTCACTTCTGATGAAACCTTTTGCCTTCGCAAGTGCTTTCAGTGTATTTTCTTTCTGGGCTTCGTCGCCAAGAACAGAGATAAACACTTTCGCCTGCTGAAGGTCTCCGGTAACCTCAACATCCGTAACAGTCACAAATCCAATCCGCGGATCTTTGATTTTCCGGCCAATGATATCGCCCAGTTCTTTTTTCATTTGTTCTCCAACACGATTTACCCTGTGGGCCATACTATTTCACCTCTTTATTTAAAGCCATTCTATATCTGTTATGGTCCGTTCAATTTCAGGGAAAGAATCGACCAACCTTAGGGCCTGCTGCAACTCCCTTTCAACCTGGACACGGGCGGAGGAAACCGCTGCAATGGCGATTTTTGTCCGCTGCCAGGTATCCTGGTGGTCCACTTCAGCGACCGAAACATTGAATTTCTGTTTCAGCCGCATCATGATCCGCTGCAATACAGCCCTCTTGTCTTTCAAGGAGTGAGCATCATAAATGAGACACTCGAATGAGGCTAGCCCCACTACCATTAACGTTCCACTTCTTCCATGATGTATGCTTCAACGACATCGCCTTCCTTGAGATCATTGAAGTTTTTAATGGTAATTCCGCACTCATAACCTTGTGCAACTTCTTTTGCATCATCTTTAAAACGCTTCAATGCGTCAATCTGGCCTTCGAAAATAACGATTCCGTCACGGATCAGGCGCACGCCGCTGTCACGGGTGATCTTTCCTTCGGTAACGTATGAACCAGCAATTGTTCCGATTTTGGAAACTTTGAAAGTTTGGCGGACTTCAGCCTGGCCGATTGTTTTTTCCTGGTAAACAGGATCAAGCATGCCTTTCATCGCTGACTCGATTTCCTCGATCACTTTGTAAATGATACGGTGAAGGCGGATATCGACCTTCTCGGAGTCGGCAGCACGCTTGGCATTATTATCTGGACGGACATTGAATCCGATTACGATGGCATTCGATGCAGCAGCAAGTGTAATATCAGATTCATTAATTGCGCCTACACCTGTATGGATGATCCTAACATTAACGCCCTCGACATCGAGCTTCTGCAGTGCAGCTGCCAATGCTTCAACAGACCCTTGAACATCACCCTTAATAATCAGGTTCAAGTCTTTCATTTCCCCTTGTTTCATATGTTCAAACAACGTATCAAGACTAACGCGTGTTTTTTCACTGCGCTGTGCCTGAACAGCCTGCTGAGAACGTGCCTCACCAACTTGGCGGGCTGTTTTCTCGTCTGTGAACACGACAAATCTGTCTCCAGCAAGAGGTACATCATTCAAGCCGGTAATTTCCACAGGAGTAGATGGGCCGGCTTCCTTGACGCGGCGACCGATATCATTGACCATTGCGCGGACACGGCCGAAAGTATTTCCGACCACGATTGGGTCACCGACTTTAAGTGTTCCGTTCTGGACAAGCAACGTAGCAACAGAGCCGCGGCCCTTGTCTAGCTGCGCTTCGATCACAGTACCCACTGCGTTACGGTCCGGGTTTGACTTGTATTCTTCGACTTCACTTACAAGAAGAATCATTTCAAGGAGGCTGTCGATTCCTTCGCCAGTCAATGCGGAAAGCGGAACAAAGATTGTATCCCCGCCCCAGCTTTCAGGAACAAGGCCATGCTCTGTCAACTCCTGCATAACTTTATCAGGGTTTGCAGCTGGCTTATCTATTTTATTCACCGCAACAATAATAGGTACGTTAGCGGCCTTTGCATGGTTTATGGCTTCAATTGTTTGTGGCATAACGCCATCGTCTGCTGCAACAACCAGAATTGTGATGTCAGTAATTTTCGCACCGCGCGCACGCATTGTTGTGAAAGCTGCGTGGCCAGGAGTATCTAAGAATGTGATTTTCTTTCCGTTGTCCACGATCTGGTATGCACCGATATGCTGTGTAATTCCGCCAGCCTCGCCAGCAGTTACCTTTGTGTTCCGGATGGAGTCAAGCAATGTTGTTTTACCATGGTCAACGTGGCCCATGATTGTAACAACAGGCGGCCTTTCAGACATGACAGCGCCTTCGTCCTCTTCGAAATAAACTTCAAGATCAGTCGTGTCAACTAAGATCTCTTCTTCAACCTCTACTCCGTAGTCGGTTGCAATAAGTTCGATTGCATCCTTGTCTAGATCTTGGTTGATCGTTGCCATAACGCCAAGCATAAACAGTTTCTTGATGATTTCTGAAGGCTCTCTGTAAAGCTTTTTAGCAAGCTCTCCAACAGTTAGTGATTCCGTAAAAGTAATTTTTTGCGGAAGCTCTCTTTCCTTCTTCACTACAGGCTGGACTGGCTGTTGATGCTGTTGTTTCCCACGGTTGTTCTGCCCTTTTCCCCGATTATTGTTTCCACGGTTTGGACCATTGTTGCCGCGACCGTTAAACTGGGAAGTTCCCGGTTTTCTAGCCCCCTGGCTTTGAGGCCTTTGGCCGTTCTGACCCTGTGCTGGACGTTGTTGTCCCTGGCCACCCTGTGCCGGGCGTTGCTGACCTTGCCCTTGTGCCGGACGCTGTTGTCCCTGGCCTGGTCTTTGCTGTTGACCTTGTGCTGGACGTTGTTGTCCTTGACCTGGTCTTTGACCCTGTCCCTGTGCTGGGCGCTGTTGTCCCTGGCCTGGTCTTTGGCCTTGCCCCTGTGCTGTGCGCTGCTGTCCCTGGCCTGGTCTTTGGCCTTGCCCCTGTGCTGTGCGCTGCTGTCCCTGGCCTGGTCTTTGCTGTTGGCCTTGTGCTGAACGCTGTTGTCCCTGGCCTTGCCTTTGCCCTGAGTTTTGCTGTGATTGTGCTGGCCGCTGCTGCGAGCCTGACTGTTTTTGAGTTGTAGTTGTTTGTTGTTTTTCTTCTGATTTATTATAAATGGCGTCTAATCTCCTCACGGTATCTGGTTCCATTGCCGTCATATGGTTTGAAACCTCTAGTTTCATTTCTTTCAATTTCCCAATTATGTCTTTACTTGAAACATTATGTTTTTTTGCATATTCATAAACGCGTGTTTTGCTCATAATTTCACCCCCGCTAGAATTAATCGAGCAGCATCAGCATTTTTCTCGCAAACCCATCATCCAGTAGGGCAACTACTACACGAGCCTCTTTCCCGATAGCCTTGCCAAGGATATACCGATCCTCGACTAGTCTGTATGGCACGCTATAGTAATTACATTTATCTGTAATTTTTTTATGGGTATTGGCCGAAGCGTCCTTCGCTAAGAGGACCAGCTTCGCCTTACCGCTTCTGATCTCTTTTACAGCCAGCTCTTCACCCGAAATGGTTTTGCGTGCTCGATTGGCTAAGCCAAGCAATGACGTCCACTGACCTTTCATCAGATTAGTCTTTTCTCCTTTTCAATGAACTGGATAAGTTCATCATAGATTGATTCATCAATTTTAGCTTCCAGCTGCTTTGACAGAATATTTTTCTTTTTGGCGAGCTGGACAGCTTCAACGTCCTTAGAAAGATATGCACCGCGTCCGGATTTTTTTCCGGTGTGATCGATGGATACCTCACCTTCCTTGGAGCGAACGATGCGAACGAGTTCTTTTTTGGGCCTCATTTCACCGGTTGCGATACATTTCCGCATCGGAATTTTTTTTCGGCTGTTCACGATCATTTCCCTCTCCCTTATTCAAAATCGCCTTCTGTCAAATCTTCGTCACTATCTTCAAACAAGCCGCCGTTTTCGCGCGGGTAAATCCCCGCTTCACGCGCTTCGCTTTCAGATTTAATATCAATTTTCCATCCGGTAAGCTTTGCTGCAAGACGGGCATTCTGCCCCCGTTTGCCAATAGCCAGCGACAGCTGGTAATCAGGAACGATAACAGTTGTCGACTTTTCATCATCACCGATAATTACATCAAGGACCTTTGATGGGCTCAGTGCATTGGCAACAAAAATGACAGGATCATCTGACCATTTTACAATGTCGATTTTTTCGCCTTTAAGTTCGTTTACCACTGCTTGAACCCTTGTCCCTTTAGGACCGACGCAGGAACCGACCGGATCTACTTCAGCGTTATCAGAATGAACAGATATTTTTGATCTGTCCCCTGCTTCGCGGGCAACAGATTTAATTTCAACTGTGCCATCATAAATTTCTGGAACCTCAATTTCAAACAGCCTTTTCAAAAGGCCGGGATGAGTCCTTGAAACAAAGATTTGCGGGCCCTTGGTTGTCTTTTCCACTTTCGTGATAAAGACTTTAATTCTGTCATGGGGCTTATATCGTTCATTCGGCATTTGTTCATTTGCCGGGAGAATCGCTTCGATTTTCCCTAGACTCACATAAATAAACTTCGAGTCAAGGCGCTGGACAATCCCTGTCATAATGTCTTCTTCGCGATCGATGAACTCAGAGTAAATGATGCCTCGTTCAGCTTCGCGCACCCGCTGGGTCACAACCTGTTTGGCAGTCTGCGCAGCAATGCGGCCGAAATCCTTCGGAGTAACCTCAAGTTCAACGACATCTTCAACGACGTAATTCGGGTTGATACCCTTGGCTTCCTCAATCGATATCTCAAGCCTTGGATCAAATACTTGATCAACGACTTCTTTCCTAGCAAAAACCCTCATTGAACCATTCGCAAGGTTCAGGTCGATGCGTACGTTCTGTGCTTGGTTAAAATTGCGGCGATACGCAGAAATAAGCGCTGCTTCAATCGCTTCAATCAGAATGTCCCTGGAAATGCCTTTTTCTCTTTCAAGCAGTTCCAGAGCATCCATTAATTCACTGCTCATTTGGTTAGAATCCCCCTTTATATACTTCGGTTCATTTTTCCAATTGGTGTTTAAAAAACGGATTAAGAAAAAGTAACTGCAAGGCGGGCGCTGGCAATTTTGTCTAGAGGCAGTGAAATGCTTTTCTTACGTGTTTTTACTTTCACTTCAACTGTGACACTTTCACCATCATAAGCAGTCATTACGCCTTCGAAAGCTTTTTCTCCATCAATAGGTTCATATGTTTTGATAAAAACATTCTTCCCGATGGCCTTTTGGTAATCCCGCTCTTTTTTCAAAGGACGTTCTGCCCCGGGAGAGGATACTTCAAGGAAGTAGTTGTGCTGTATGGGATCAAGCTCATCAAGTTTCTCGCTTAGCCGTTCGCTTACAATGCCGCATTCCTCGATATCAACTCCATTGTCCTTATCGATATATACGCGAAGGAACCAGTTCTTTCCTTCTTTTACATACTCGATATCAACAAGTTCAAGATCAATTTCGTCTAATATTGGAGTGACCAGCTCTTCGACAACCTCTGTCACTTTGCTCATTTTATCCCTCCTTTGGAAAGGTTTTGTTATCTCCGTCTTCAAATACAAATATCCGGAAGAGTGCTTAACAACACGAAAGAGTGGGTTTCCCCACTCTCGTCTGCCAGAGATTATCTTAAGTATTTCCAATAAAAATATAACATAACCGGGCATTTAATGCAAACAGCGAAAAAGCAGGATGCAAGTGGCCAGCCCTTGCCGCAGTAGTTATTTTTAAGCATCGATTAAAACAGGGACAGCTGATTTTGGTCCGGCAGGGATTCCAGGCAGCCTTGATTATCTAGATATTCGATGATCGTCTTGGAAACTTTCCCGCGCTGCTGAAGATCTTCTTTAGATAAGAACTCCCCTGTTTCCCGTGCCTTAACAATATTGATTGCAGCGTTGGTCCCAAGCCCCGGGATGGCATTGAAAGGCGGAATAAGCGTATTTCCTTCGATAATGAAGTCGGAAGCGTCCGAACGATAGAGATCGACTTTCTGGAAGGAGAAGCCACGCTGACACATTTCAAGCGCAAGCTCCATGACGGTCAGAAGGTTTTTCTCCTTTGTGGAAGCTTCAAGGCCTTTCGCATTGATTTCTTCAATTTTCGCCTTTATGCTCTCTGAACCACGAACCATTGCTTCAACATCGAAATCCTCTGCCCTGACGGTAAAGTAGGCTGCATAATAAAGGAGCGGGTGATGCACCTTGAAATAAGCAATCCTTACCGCCATCAATACATAGGCTGCGGCGTGCGCTTTCGGGAACATGTACTTAATCTTTTTACAGGAATCGATATACCATTCCGGCACTTCGTTCTTCCGCATCTCTTCTTCCATTTCATCGGATAGGCCTTTCCCTTTCCGTACCGATTCCATGATTTTAAAGGCAAAAGCCGGCTCAAGGCCCTGGTAAATCAGGTAAACCATGATATCGTCACGACAGCCTATTACCTCACTGAGCGTACAGATGCTGTTATGGATCAGTTCCTGCGCGTTCCCAAGCCAGACATCCGTTCCGTGGGAAAGCCCTGAGATCTGCACCAGCTCAGAAAATGTTGTCGGCTTTGTATCCTCAAGCATCTGCCTGACAAATCGTGTTCCAAATTCCGGGATGCCAAGCGTTCCGGTCTTGCACATAATTTGCTCTTCCGTCACGCCCAGTGATTCTGTATTTTTGAAAATTTTCATGACTTCAGGGTCGTCTGTCGGAATGGTCTTCGGATCAATGCCGCTTAAATCCTGAAGCATCCGGATGACAGTTGGGTCATCGTGTCCGAGTATATCTAGCTTCAAGAGATTATCGTGAATGGAATGGAAATCAAAGTGCGTTGTCTTCCATTCAGATGTGCTTGCATCTGCTGGAAACTGGATTGGCGAAAAGTCGTAAATATCCATGTAATCCGGTACAACGATAATTCCTCCAGGGTGCTGGCCCGTAGTCCGCTTAACACCTGTACAACCTGATGCCAGGCGGTCGATTTCCGCCCCGCGAAGGAGCAGGTTATTGTCAGACTGGTACGCCTTCACATAGCCAAAGGCTGTTTTATCTGCAACAGTTCCGATTGTTCCAGCACGGTAGACATTATCTTCGCCAAAAAGTACTTTCGTATAATTATGGGCCCTTGGCTGGTATTCACCTGAAAAGTTCAGATCGATATCGGGAACTTTGTCACCTTTAAATCCGAGGAACGTTTCAAACGGTATATCATGTCCGTCTTTTCTATATTTTGACTCGCAATTCGGGCAATCCTTGTCCGGAAGGTCAAAACCCGAACCGACAGACCCGTCATTAAAGAATTCCGAGGTTTTACACGACGGGCAAACATAGTGCGGCGGCAGCGGGTTTACCTCTGTAATTTCAGTCATCGTAGCAACAAACGATGATCCGACAGAGCCCCGTGAACCGACAAGGTAGCCATCATCGAGCGATTTTTTTACAAGCTTATGCGAAATAAGATAAATGACGGCAAACCCGTGGCCTATGATACTTTTCAGCTCTTTTTCCAGTCTTGCTTCCACTATCTCAGGGAGAGGCTCTCCATAGATGCTTTTCGCCATTTCATAACTCATGCTGCGCATCTCGTCATCCGCACCCTCGATTTTAGGGGTAAAGAGATCATCCTTGATCGGTTTAATATCATCAATCATATCGCTAACCCTGTTAGGGTGGTCAATTACAATTTCCTTCGCTTTTTCCTTGCCAAGAAACGAAAAACAATCGAGCATTTCATTGGTTGTACGGAAATGGACGTCCGGAAGGTTATGTCTGTTCAGTGGATTTGCTCCACCCTGCGAATTGACCAGTATTTTTCGGTAAATTTTATCATTCTTGTTCAAGTAGTGGACATTCCCCGTTGCAACAACAGGAAGATCCAGTTTTTCGCCAAGCTTGACGATGTTCGAAATGATTTCTTCAAGTGCTTTTTGGTCACTGACAAGCTCAAGCTCGAGAAGGTGTGCATACACTTCCTTCGGATGCACCTCAAGATAATCATAAAATCCGGCAGTGTCTTCCACTTCCTCGGGGGATTTTTGCATCATCCCTTCAAACACTTCACCTTTATCGCAGCCGGAACCGACAAGAATGCCTTCGCGATACTTCTGCAGGATGGAGCGCGGGATGCGCGGAACCCGGTAAAAATACTCGAGATGGGAAATCGAGACTAGTTTAAACAAATTCTTCAAACCTGTTTCATTTTGAGCTAACAGAATGCAGTGGTGCGGGCGGGCCCGCTGGTATGCTTTTCCTTTACCCATATTCTCGTTTAGCTGGTTATGGAATTCGATTCCCTTCTCAAGGGCATCCCTCAGCATTTTCAACAGTAAATAGCCGGTTGCTTCCGCATCATAAATCGCCCGGTGATGCTGGGTTAGCTCAATATCAAACTTCTTGGTAAGTGTGTTGAGCCGGTGGTTTTTCATGTCTGGAAACAAAAACCTGGCCAGTTCGAGTGTATCAATGACAGGGTTTGTCGCTTTTTCGTATCCGATTTTTTTATAGCCTACATTTAAAAAGCCCATATCAAACGAGGCATTGTGGGCCACAAGAATGGCATCCCCCGCCCAATCATAGAATCTCTCAAGGACTTCCTTGATTTCAGGTGCGCTCTCAACCATATCGTCCGTTATTCCTGTCAGGTTGACAGTTGTAGCTGACAGTTTATGGTGTGGATTCGCAAACGACTCAAACCTGTCGATGATTTCCCCGTCCCTGATTTTGACTGCAGCAAGTTCAATGATTGTGTTATACACGGCAGACAAGCCAGTCGTTTCAACATCGAATACTACATAAGTAGCTTCTTCCAACCGGCGGGGAGCCTCATTATAAGCAATCGGCACACCATCATCCACCAGGTTAGCCTCTAACCCATATAGAATCTTAATATCGTTTTTCTTACCTGCACCAAAAGCTTCCGGGAAAGACTGGAGCACTGCATGGTCAGTCACGGCAATGGCCTTATGTCCCCATTTTTTTGCTTGGGTAATCAGCGCGCTGACAGGAGTGACAGCATCCATTTGGCTCATCGGAGTATGCAGATGGAGTTCTACCCGCTTTTCCCCTTCTGGAGAAGTATCCATTCTCTGTTTTGGCTTTATTTCATTTACATCGTTTCCAATCATGACAAGGTCACGGACAAAAGTATCATTCTGGATGCTGCCTCGCACTTTTAGCCACATGCCTTTTTTAACACGATTATAAACAGCAGCATCCTCCTTATCCCTCGAGAACATTTTCACCATGATAGAACTTGTATAATCAGTAATTTTAAAGGTTAATAGTGTGCGGCCGCTCCGAAGCTCCCTTGTCTCTGCAAAGAATACATACCCTTCCACAGCGACACGGCGCTCTTCATCAATGATATCTTCAAGCCTTCGGAAGTCGGCATCGTCCTTGATGGTGAGTCCAATCATGACAGGGCCCTCATGCTGGCCGTCTCCCTGGTCTTTCTCGGACTCCTTCTTCTGCATTTCTGCCAATGCCAGCAGTGCCCTTTCTTGGTCTTCCTTTTCTTTTGCCTTTATAAAATCCTCATATTCTGGGGAAGGCCCATTTTGGACAACCTCTATATCAATTGCCAAAAGCGGAAAACCGAAAGACTGCAGAATATTGGCGATCATCGCGGAATATTTCCGTTTGATTGCCATACCTTCTGTTTCATTACTGACACCCAGAACAAGCTTTGAACCATGTATTTTTGGCATCTGCTCGTTTAAAAGCTTTAATAAAGGAGGCGAAATGCCGTCAATTTCCTTGACACAGCTTTTCCAGTAATCAAGCAGCTCTTCTTCAGTGAACGATTGGTCCTGAACATTGACCGTGAAGGAAACCGCTGCGATATGGGAAAAAGCCTTCTCTAACGCAGCCGTAAACCTGCTGAAGAGACTGCAGGGTATAATTCTTTCGAAAACAAAGAAAAAATGCCATTTTTTCGCCTTCTTTTCGACGATAACCTTGTCGATCGACGCATTGTAAAAATGGCTGGCAGCCGCATCCTCAGTGAGCTGCAGCTGCTGCAGCAAGTGCTGGAAGCTCTCTTTCTTTTTAGAGGAAAGATCGGTCATGAAATTCTCTCCAATCGTAAAAGTCACAAAATCGGTCTGGCCGACGTGAACTTGGTTTCATACAGCAAAGGTAATTATAACATAAAAACAACATTGGCCTTCTCAAAAAAAAATGCCAGACCCAGAAAAGGCGGGTCCGGCATATTCTATACTACTTACGGGATTCCAGAAGGGCAGCAATCTCTCTTTCAAGATCTTCAAGCGCCACTTCCTGCATTTCTCCAGTTTGTCTTGACTTCAATTCAACGATTCCTTCGGATGCCCTCTTGCCGACAGTTACCCTGACAGGGAGGCCAATCAAATCCGCATCGGCAAACTTAACCCCTGCCCTTTCAGTGCGGTCATCAAGCAGTACCTCGAAACCGGCCTTTTTAAGTGTGTCATGCAGCTGAGCTGAAACTCTTGCCTGCTCTTCATCTTTCATGTTAACAGCAATAACATGGACGGCAAACGGTGCAACAGCTGACGGCCAAATCAGTCCTCTGTCATCGTTAAACTGTTCAGCAACCGCGGCCATGGTTCTTGATACTCCGATGCCGTAACAGCCCATGATCATCGGCTGGGATCTGCCGTTTTCATCAAGGTATACCGCATTCATAGCCTCGCTGTACCTTGTTCCAAGCTTGAAGACATGTCCAACTTCGATTCCTTTTGCAAACAAGATGGTCCCCTCACCATCCGGAGAAGGATCGCCCTCCTGGATGAACCTCAGGTCGGCATACTGAGATGGCTTGAAGTCTCTATCAAGATTGACGTTCATGTAATGCCAGCCTTCTTCGTTCGCTCCGCATATACCATTTACAATCGCTTCAACTGCATGATCGGCAACGATTTCAATGTCTTTCAGCCCAACTGGCCCCAGCGAGCCGGCGGCACAGCCAAGGATTTGCTTTGCTTTGCCAGGTTCTGCCAGCTCTGCAACATCTGCTGAAAATAGGTTCTTCAATTTAATGTCATTTACCTCATGATCCCCGCGAACAAGGACAAGCACATGCTTATCATCAACCTTGAAGAGCATCGATTTTATACAGTTCTCCGCTTTAACGCCGAGGAAGCCTGAAACCTCTTCAATCGTCTTTTGGTCTTTTGTTTCGACTTTTTCAAGCTCTTTTGCTTGCTCATTGCTTTTTTCATACTTCATTGTGACTGGGGCCATTTCGATATTGGCTGCATAGCTAGATGTATCGGAATAGGCAATTGTGTCCTCTCCTACATCTGAAAGAACCATAAACTCATGAGTATCTTTTCCTCCCATAGCTCCAGAATCAGCTATAACAGCGCGGAAGTTCAGTCCGCAACGTGCAAAAATATTGGAATAAGCAGTGAAAATTCTTTCATACACTTCATCTAGGCTATCTTTAGAAGCGTGGAAGGAATAGGCATCCTTCATGATGAATTCCCTGCCCCTAAGCAAGCCAAAACGCGGACGCTTTTCGTCCCGGAATTTTGTCTGAATCTGATAGAGCGTGAGCGGGAGACGTTTGTATGACTTGACTTCATCACGCACAAGGCTTGTGATAACTTCTTCATGTGTCGGTCCAAGAACAAAATCCCGTTCGTTCCGGTCCTTTATCCTCATTAACTCCGGCCCGTAAGAATACCATCTGCCGGATTCCTGCCATAATTCTGCCTGCTGAAGTGCCGGCATGAGAAGCTCAGCCGCTCCTGCGTTGTCCATTTCTTCCCTGATGATTGCTTCCACTTTTTGCAGCACACGCTTTGCAAGTGGCATATAGGAATAAATGCCGCTCGCATTTTGACGGATAAACCCAGCTCTTAGGAGCAGCTGATGGCTTTTGGTGTCAGCGTCTGCAGGCACTTCCCTTAATGTAGGAATAAGCATCATGCTTTGCTTCATAGTTTATTCACCTCTTCAAAGTCTAGGAGACGGTTATGTATGGCCGCTGGGCACGGTGTCTGCCGCACCCGGAATAGACCATTGTACCCGGCCGTCTAAAAAGCCCGGGTACAGAGATTATAAGAAAAATCTTTGGATATCGTTCCATGTTACAACAAGCATTAATAGCATGAGCAAGGCAAAACCGATAAAGTGGACCATCCCTTCTTTGTGTCGGTCAATCGGCTTCCCTCTCAACGCTTCGATTCCGAAAAACATCAGCCTTCCTCCATCAAGTGCAGGAAACGGCAGGAGATTCATTATACCAAGGTTGATGCTCAATATCGCAGCCCAATGCATCAAATAGATCACTCCAGACTTCGCCACCGTGTCCGTGGACACATAAATCCCGACTGGCCCTGACAATGCATCAATGGAAAACTGTCCTGTCAAAAGCTTGCCAAGCATGGAGAAAATCTCTTTTGTCCAGTTATATGTTTCCTCAAAACCATAAGTAAAGGATTTTAATGCCGACTTTTCGACAGGGCTGAATACGCCGATAATCCCCATCTTTTCATCCTCTATCTTCTTCACTTCAGGTGTAACTGGAATTTCAAGCTGTTTTCCGTCCCGATCGATTGAGAACTCTAAATTTTTGCCAGGGCTGTTGCGGATAATATCAACTACATCAGACCAGCTAGAGATTTCCGAGCCATCAATTGCGAGAACGGTGTCCCCCTCTTTCAGACCCGCCTTAAAAGCTGAACCTTCCGGAGTCAATTTGCCAAGTACAGGGTCATTAACAGGTACCCCTTGGATAAGCGCAAGAATAATGAACACAATGAACGCGAGGATGAAGTTCATCATTGGCCCTGCAAAAATGGCCATGGTCCTTTGTCCAAGTGTCTTTGCGGCAAACTGTCTGTCATAGGGCGCTATCTGAGTTTCAACTCCGCCCTCTACGAGTACTGCATCCCTGCGAAGCGGGAATACCTTCAACTCTTCTTCCTCGCCCTCTTCATAACCGCTGATGAAAAGCTCCTTCTCGATATCCGCTTTTTCCACTTCAACAATTCGGGCATCCGGATATTTCTCTTTGTTGTTAATGATAATCTTGCTTGCAAAGTTATTTTCGTCAAAAACAAGTCCGACACGATATCCTGGTTTGATTTCAATCATTTCCGGATCTTCTCCTGCCATTCGAACATAACCTCCGATTGGCAGCAGGCGGATCGTATAAGTTGTTTCTCCTTTTTTGTGGGAAAAGACTTTTGGCCCGAAGCCAATCGCAAATTCCCTGCACAAAATTCCGGCTCGTTTCGCAAAAACGAAATGGCCTAGTTCATGGAAGAATACAAGTGCGCCAAAAATGACGATAAAGGCAATGACTGTACTCAATAAGATGACCACCTTTTTTCAGGGATAGGAAAAACAGCCTTCCTGTCTTGCTGGAGCTGCTTTTTGGCAGCTGCATTGTATCACACGAGCGACTTAACGAACTTCCTTGTTTCACTGTCTGCAGCCTGGATTGTTTCGAGGTCAGGATTTGCTGACGACTTGTGCGCGATAAGCGCCTTCTCAATCAAATCCTCTATTTCAAGGAATTTGATTCTTCCCTCGAGAAAGGCCGCCACAGCCACTTCATTGGCAGCATTCATGACAGAAGGCATCGTGCCTCCCGTTTTTCCTGCTTCATAGGCAAAACGGAGACAGCGGAATCTGTCAAAATCCATTTCCGCAAAATGAAGCTTCCCGATTTCTTCAAGACGAAGCCGTTTGCCCGATGGCAAAGGCATTCTGTCCGGATAGGATAAGGCATACTGGATCGGGACCCTCATGTCTGGAGTACCCAGCTGTGCGATGATACTGCTGTCATGAAACTCTACCATTGAATGGATGATGCTCTCTTTGTGGAGAAGTACAGAAATTTTCTCATATGGCATCGAAAAAAGCCAGTGCGCTTCAATTACTTCAAGGCCTTTATTCATCATTGTTGCCGAATCGATAGTGATTTTAGCGCCCATTGACCAATTTGGGTGGTTCAGAGCTTCTTTAACCGTTACATTGGCGAGTTCATTTCTACATCTATCTCGGAAGCTTCCGCCCGAGGCTGTCACAACCAGTCTTTCAATGTTCTTCTCGCGTTCTCCCTGAAGGGCTTGAAAAATGGCAGAATGCTCGCTGTCCACAGGAATAATCTGGGTTCCGTGTTGTTTTGCCGCTTCCATAACCAGATGGCCGGCAGTCACGAGTGTTTCCTTGTTGGCAATCGCCACAGGTCTCCCAAGCTTGATTGCTTCAAGGGTCGGGGAAAGCCCGACGCTTCCAAGCACTGCATTGACAAGGATATCTGTCTTGTAGTAAACAGCCGCTTCCTGAAGTCCATCTGGACCGTAGCTGAACACAGTACCAGGAAATTCAGCCCTCAATGCTTCAGCGTCTTCTTTGTTTTTTACTGAGACAAATTCCGGATGGAACTCTGAAATTATTTTCCGACACAGCGGTATATTTCTTCCCGCAGAAAGTGCTGCCAGAGAAAACTCCTCGGGGTGTTCTCTGATTACGTCAAGCGTCTGGATACCAATGGATCCTGTCGCCCCTAACAGACTAATTTTCTTCACTGAACTTCACTCCAAATCCCTTACCGCAAAATACTGGTTCTTATATTTCATTTCTTAATTTTTCAAAAGGAAAGACGGATACACCGCCGTAACCAAATATGAACCTCCATTATAGCAAAAGAAAGAAATACATGAGAGGCCAGACAAACAACAGGCTGTCAAACCTGTCCAGGATTCCTCCATGCCCAGGAAGAATCCGCCCGGAATCTTTCACAGTAAAATGCCTTTTCAGGGCAGATTCCACCAAGTCTCCAACCTGGCCAAATGCTGACAAAAAAGCAGTGGCGACAAGCAGGCGCAAAAACGGAACATCAAGGCTCCCAGTCAGTTTAAACAGTACAGCCACAATCAAGGCGCACACAACTCCACCAAGTGAACCTTCAATGGTTTTGTTCGGGCTGATTTCCGGCCAGAGCTTATTCTTGCCCATTGCTTTGCCAATGAAATATGCCCCTGAATCGGTTGCCCAAATGATGAACAAGGAATAAAAAACAAATGACAGACCTTCCGATCTTGTTTCGATAAAATAATAAAAGCCTATTCCTGCATAGAGGACTGATATAATGGAAAATGAAACATCTTCAAAGGTGAAGCGGTTCTTAGTTGCGACTGTATAAGTCAGGAACAGCAATACCGCTATAAAGGTCAATTCCATTTTCATTCCGGCAACGTCTCCCAGGATTCCCGCCTGTTTGGAAGGCAGAAGGAACACCCACAATATGGCCAAAGACAATATGCCTGGAGCCGACCATATACTTATCTCTTTCATTCTCAATGCTTCAAATAACGCGATAGAAGCGAGTAAATATACCATCAGTGTAAAAGGAACACCGCCAAATATCACGATTGGCAGGAAAATGGCCGCTGCTATGACTGCTGTTCTGATTCTTTCCTTCATCTAATCCACCCTTTATTTAACTCCTCCAAAGCGCCGCTGTCTCCCTTGAAACTCTTCCAGTGCTTCGAGAAAATGATCTTCATTGAAATCCGGCCACAGCACATCCGTAAACCAAAATTCAGTATATGCAAGCTGCCAGAGCATAAAATTGCTCAGCCGTATTTCCCCGCTCGTCCTGATGAGCAAATCTGGTTCCTGCAGGGAAGCTGTCATTAAATAAGACGAAAATAAGTCCTCTGTCAGATCCATGGAGCTAACAATGCCTTTATTGCAGTCTTCGCTGAAACGCTTGACAGCTTCAAGGATTTCGGCCCTGCTTCCGTAATTAAGTGCAAAGTTTAATATAAGCCCGGTATTGTTTCGTGTGTCATGCATCGCTTTTTGGACTGCTCTCAATGTATGGGCAGGCAGCCCTTCTTTATCGCCCATCATTTCGACCCTGACATTTTCTTCAATCAATTCTGGAAGGAATGTCCCAAGGAATTCCTCTGGCAGCTTCATCAGAAAATCAACTTCCGTCTTTGGTCTTTTCCAGTTTTCGGTTGAAAAGGCATATACCGTCAAAGTTTTGACCCCAAGTTCACTAGCGAGCCTCGTAATCTTCCGGACAACCTTCATTCCTTCGTGGTGGCCCGCAATCCTTGGCAAAGAGCGCTTCTTGGCCCACCTTCCATTTCCGTCCATAATGATAGCAACATGAGCAGGAATGCTTTCTGCTTTAATCTGCTCAATTCGATCATGGAGATTGGAAGGTTTTTTATTGCTCTTCCACGGATTTATTTTATTTAACATAAGCCAGCTCCCCCAAAATAGGATAAACGTACCTCCAATGAAAATAGCTTGCCCGTGCTTTTAGCGGTTTTCGCAATGTCTATTTTCACATGCTCCTATCATATCAAAAATGGAAAAAGATATCTCTATAAAAAGACTATGTATTCATTGGGCCAAACAGAATCTATTCATCGGCACACCGGACCTTTTTGCCAGCCATGGATGCGTAAACTTTTTCAAATAGAGAAAAAACCCCCGTCAATAGAGGGTCTTTCCATCATTGTACAGGAAATGGAAGTATTATACCTCCAAGATTTCCTTTTCTTTTTCTTTTGTAATTTGGTCAATTTTGCTGATGAATTCATCGGTAAGCTTCTGGACATCTTCAGAATAGCCGCGGTGTGCATCCTCTGTGATTTCCCCGTTTTTCTCCAGCTTTTTCAAGTCGTCGTTTGCATCACGGCGGATATTGCGTACACCCACTTTTGCTTCCTCGGACTCTTTTTTGACCTGTTTCGCAAGTTCTTTACGGCGCTCCTCCGTAAGCTGCGGAATGGCAATGCGGATGACCGAGCCATCATTGGTTGGATTAATTCCAAGATCGGATTTCATTATTGCTTTCTCGATTTCACCGAGAATCGTTTTGTCGTAAGGCTGAATAACAAGAAGGCGCGCTTCTGGCACAGAGATGCCAGCCAACTGATTAACCGGTGTCGGAGCACCATAATAATCAACAGTGATTCTATCGAGCAGCGAGGCACTTGCCCTACCTGCACGGATGCTTGCCAGTTCCCTTGAATAAGCCTGGATGGCTTTTGTCATTCTGTCTTTTGCATTTGCAATAACCTGTTTTGGCATTAGTTCTTCCCCCTGACGATCGTTCCGATTTCTTCACCCATAACAGCTCGTTTAATATTGCCCTGCTCCATGATTGAAAAGACGATTAGTGGAATGTCATTGTCCATGCACAGAGATGATGCAGTCGAATCCATGACAGCCAAGCCTTCTTTTAATACATCAAGATAGGAAAGTTCATCATACTTGACTGCATTCTTATCAGTTCGGGGATCAGCAGAATAGACGCCATCCACATTGTTTTTTGCCATCAGGATTACATCCGCCTCGATTTCAGCAGCCCTTAAGGCAGCAGTCGTATCCGTCGAGAAGTATGGATTGCCTGTTCCGGCAGCAAAAATAACTACCCTTGTTTTTTCAAGATGGCGAATTGCACGGCGGCGAATATACGGTTCTGCAACCTGACGCATTTCAATGGATGTCTGGACTCTTGTCTCAATTCCTTCAAGTTCAAGGCTGTCCTGGAGAGCGAGAGAGTTCATGACAGTTGCCAGCATGCCCATATAATCGGCTGTTGCCCTGTCCATTCCCATTTCTTCGCCGATCTTCCCACGCCAAATGTTTCCGCCGCCGACGACAACCGCGACCTCGACGCCTAGCTCGGCTATTTCTTTCACTTGAACTGCCACATTTTTAATGACCGCTGGATTAATTCCGAAACCCTGCTCTCCCGCAAGGGCTTCTCCGCTTAATTTTAAAACAACGCGTTTATATTTTGGGGTATTCATAAATTCCTCCTAGAAAGAGCTGAACTCATTAAAGTTCTTTCCAAAAACAGGGAACACGAAGTGTTCCCTGCGATGACATGAAAGTCGTTATTATTTTTTATTTACTTGGCTCATTACTTCTTCAGCGAAGTTATCTTCACGCTTCTCGATTCCTTCTCCTACTTCGAAGCGTACAAATTCACGTACTGTGCCACCTTTTGATTCTACAAACTGGCGGACTTTTTGGTCAGGGTTTTTAACGAAAGACTGGTCAAGAAGACATACGTCTTCGAAGTACTTGCCAAGGCGGCCTTCAACCATTTTCGCAACGATCTTTTCTGGCTTGCCTTCGTTAAGCGCTTGCTGTGTGAGCACTTGGCGCTCACGCTCTACTTCATCAGCAGAAACTTCGTCACGGGAAATATATTTAGGGTTAAGTGCAGCAATATGCATGGAAACATCTTTTGCAGCTGCTTCGTCGGTTGTTCCTTCAAGCACAGACAAAACACCGATTCTTCCGCCCATGTGCAGGTATGCACCGAAAGCGTCTCCATCGTTTTTTGTTTTGATTTCAAAACGGCGAAGAGACAGCTTTTCACCGATTTTTGCAATTGAAGTATTGATGTGCGATTCAACAGTTGCACCGTTGTCCATTGTTTGTCCTGCAGCTTCTTCAACTGTTGCAGGCTTGTTCTTCAGCAAGTGTGCAGCCAATTCTTTAACAAGCAATTGGAAGCCTTCGTTTTTAGCTACGAAGTCTGTTTCTGAGTTCACTTCAAGAATAACTGCTTCATTGCCCTCTACGACAACAGATGTAAGTCCTTCAGCAGCAATTCTGTCGCCTTTTTTGGCAGCTTTTGCGATTCCTTTTTCGCGAAGGAAATCAATTGCTTTTTCCATGTCTCCTTCTGTTTCTTGAAGGGCCTTTTTGCAATCCATCATGCCGGCTCCTGTTTTTTCACGAAGTTCCTTAACCATTTGTGCAGTAATTGCCATTACGATCTTCCTCCTTGTAATAAATGGGTATGTACCATTACTATTTTTACACATTTATAGAAAACAACACATTCTAAGCTTAAAAAAAGGTGATAAAGGATACCCTATATCACCTTTCCCATTCCAACCCAATTTTAGAAATTAAGCTTCAACTTCCGCAACTGGAGTTTCGGCAATCTCTTCGCCTTGTTTAGCTTCAAGGATAGCATCCGCCATTTTGCCTGTCAAAAGCTTAACAGCACGGATTGCATCATCGTTTGCAGGAATGATTACATCAATTTCATCCGGATCACAGTTTGTATCAACAATTCCAACGATTGGAATGTTCAGTTTGCGAGCTTCAGCTACCGCAATGCGTTCTTTGCGTGGATCGATGATGAAAAGAGCATCTGGAAGCTTCTTCATGTTTTTGATTCCGCCGAGGAATTTCTCCAGGCGTTCTTGTTCTTTCTTCAATTGGACAACTTCTTTTTTAGGAAGGACTTCGAATGTGCCGTCTTCTTCCATTTTTTCAATCTTCTTCAGACGTGAAATACGCTTTTGAATTGTTTCAAAGTTTGTCAATGTGCCACCAAGCCAGCGCTGGTTCACAAAGTACATACCGGAACGAGTTGCTTCTTCTTTAACAGAGTCTTGCGCTTGCTTCTTTGTTCCAACGAAAAGGACTGTGCCGCCTTCGCCAGCAAGGTTTTTGACCCAGTTATAAGCTTCTTCTACCTTCTTGACTGTCTTTTGAAGGTCAATGATGTAGATGCCGTTACGCTCAGTGAAAATGTATTTTTTCATCTTAGGGTTCCAACGGCGTGTCTGGTGACCGAAGTGTACACCAGCTTCAAGCAATTGCTTCATAGAAATGACTGACATGTTTTTTTCCTCCTAATGGTTTGTTTTCCTCCGTCCGCATCATCTTAGGGCGGAAACTGTCTAAACAGCACCATCCGCCGAAATCCGCGGGCGTGTGTAATAACACCATGAAATAATATAGCATATGTAGGGATGGCAATCAAGCCAAACTGTCATTTTTTCTGGAATTTAAGCATTAGTTCGATTTCTGTTTTTCCTTTATCAAGCATTTTTGCAATCTCTTCGGCTGTGTGGCCCTCTGTTTTTAACCGGACGACCCTATCTGTCAGCAGTTCATTTTCCAACACTGGCTTGCCACTATCAGCAGGTGTGTTTCCTTGACCGGAATTGGAATAGGCCGTCTGCACTTTCTTAAAACTGACGTGTGGTTTATGTATGACTGGTGCTTCATGCCTTGTTTCCATTGAGCTATCGGCATCCTGCAACTGTTGCATGTTTTCCTGCATAGCTTCCTGAAATTGTCCATTAACATCAGCTCTCTGCATACGCTTAATGAATGTTTCATTTTCTTCTTTAAGCTCGAGAAGGTACCCAGAAAAGACTTCCTCGATCTCATGAATGATTTTTTTTTGCTTCTGCTCCAATTCAAGTAGCCTATTCTGCCTCGTATATAAAAGAATGATGGCAAATATACACCCCGCATTAAGCATAAGGGAGATGAGCAGTAAAATGATCGTCATTAGGTCCTCCTTATCCGCTGTAATCGATGATTTTTCCTTTGTACGGATGGTGCTCAGAGACTGGGCCTTTCTTTTCTTCTCCGTCCCGTCTGTCTCCTTGCCCCTGCCTTCTTTCATCTTTGCTGCAGGAACCATCCCCCGCTAGTTTCGCTTCCCCTTTTTGCTCCTGCTTAAAAACGGTTTTCCTCTTTTTCTCATCTTCCTTAAGGACGTTCTGTGATGCATTATCCTGCTGAATAAGACTCTGCTGCTTTATTTGCTCTTGTATTTTACCGGCTTCATGCGTCCTTGGAAGTGCAACCTGCATCTCAATGGATTTCAGGCTCATCTCTTCACTTCCTGTCTTTTACGCTCTCTTCGATCTGGTGGAATCTTATTTCATTCCCTGACAGCCCAAAGTGGACATTATGCAAGGTATTGGAGGTTGTACATGTATATTTGCCAAAATGAAGTTTTACATTTGGATAAATGCTTCCATAGATACACACTTTCGCGATAGACTGTTCGCGCCTTTCGATTTCAATGGCCAACAGCCTGTCCTCATGCCTGTAAATTTCTCGCTGGATCCCAACCTTTGTCCGTTTCTGCTTCTCAAGCATTTCCATCTGCTGTACCGAGAGCCTTCTAGTATGCTTCGCCAGCGAGGAAATCTTCACTTCAATTTCTTCAAGTTTTCTTAAGCTTTCCCTTTTTGCCTGAAGGGTCTCGTTAAGCTCGCGTTCTTCCTTGATTAAGACTGGATCCCATCCGGCTGCTGCATCTGTCTTTGCAAAGAGGTGGCTACCCAGTTCCTTCACGTAAACATTCTTTCCAGCTGCCAGCATGCCTCCAATCACAGTGCCTCGGCTACAATCGATATTACCGCCAGCTACTGTCTGGCTATTCAGAATTGAGGTTTTGATAAGGATATTTCCGCCTGCGGCCACATCAGCCTGATTCAGGTACGCCGCCTGCACATTTCCCTCTGCTTCAATTCTTCCTTTATGTCCTGAAGCAACGCCTCCTGAAACGATTACGCTGCCACCAGCTTTTAAATTTGCTCCTTCAACCGTACCCAAAATAATAATATCCCCGCCTGCGATTAACTCGTAGCCCGCCGGGACGTCTCCTTTTATTTGGATGCTCCCTGGGAAATCAATATTTCCTGTTCTTAGATCAAGATCTCCCCTGACCTCATACACCGGATTTACAGAAATTGACTTATGCGTGATGCTTACTTTGCCGTCGATCAGTGAATAAAACTTTCCGTTTTTCTCGGCAACATTTTTCCCTGGCCTAACTCTTAGTGGCTTTCCTTGTTTTGCCGGAATCGGCCGCCCCGCTACATCGATTCCATCCTTGCCCTTTTCGGCCGGAACTATCGTTGCCAGCGCCTGCCCCATTCTGACGGATGGAATATTTAACACATCACGGAAGTTCAGTTTCTCGTCCTTTTCCTTTGCGGCTGTTTTAACTTCGCTGCGCAAATAGGCGTCCCGGCCATTCACCGGCCTGACGCCCTCTGCCACTTTGATCTGAAAAGCCGCAGCGCCTGCGTCTTTCACTATCTCTTCCAGTACATCATATTTTATTCCATAAACAATTTTCTCTTCTTTTAAGAGCTCTTCAATCACTCTGCGTGAAATGACCTGCCCATCCTGCATGGGGGCTATACTAATGCTGGCAGTATGCCCGTCTTTGGATACAGTGACTTTAACTGATTTGTCCATGCTCATCCCCAGTTCCTTATGCTTTTTCAAGCAGTTTTCGAAGCTTGAACAGAGCCTTGGAATGAATCTGTGATATTCGTGATGTGGAAAGGCTCATGACCTGGCCGATTTCGGTCAGTGTCAGCTCTTCGCGGTAAAACAAACTCAATACAAGCTGTTCTTTTTCGTTTAGCTGTGAAATCAGTGCAGCCATTTCTTGTAGCATCTCACCTTTTACAAGGCTTTCTTCAGGAGTAGCCGTCTTGTTATCCTTAATGGAAAAAGACTGTCCTTCGCGTTCATCTTCATTCGATTGTTCATCAATGGAAAGGACATTTGCAAAAAAGTGCTCATTTACTGTTGTGACAATCTCTTCGGTTTCCAAACCAACCACTGCGGCAATCTCTTCAGCAGTTACATTCCGCATATACTGCTGCTCCAGCTTTTCTGCCGCTGCTTCAATCCTTTTCGCCTTTTCTCGTGTACTTCTTGGCAGCCAGTCCTCTTTCCGCAGGCCATCGAGGATGGCTCCGCGGATTCTGAATGATGCGTACGTATCAAATTTCAAATCCCTTTTATGGTCAAATTTTTCGAGCGCATCGTACAAACCCATCATACCAAGGCTTTTCAAATCGCCCCTTGAAACACTTTTAGGGAGGGTAGCTGAAATTCTCTGCACATGGTAGGAAACGAGCTGCATATATTTTTTTATTAATAGATTTGCTGCTTCCCGGTCACGGGATTGTATCCACTTTTCCCAAATCTCCTGTTCATCGCAAACTGATGTCTGTCCCATCCTCATCCCCCTTATTTCATTAATCAGTCACCCAAAAATACGCGATAGGCGAAAACTCGGGGCTAGGCCGGTCTGCAGGAGGAGGACTGGGCGGAAAAACATCTGGTCAGATTTCGTTCGTTCCTTTATTGACCGTCCTGATTTGCAGGATGCATGTATCCGCATTAAATTCAATGGTCCTCCCGCTGTTTCCGCCTACATCCTCGGCAACAACCGGTATCCTGAGTATCTTCAATTGTTCCAGAACCGCTTCCACATTTCTTGGGCCAATTCTCATCAAGTCGCTGCCCCCTGAGAATTGAAACATTTGCGCGCCTCCTGCCAGCTTTGCTTTTAGCGCCGGGACCCTTGCTCCTTTTTGAACAAGTTTGGCTGCGAGCTGCGGGACCGCGGTATCCGCAAATTTCGCCACATTGACTGGCCCGCTTTTGGAAAGGGACGATGAGGGCAACATGACATGGACCATCCCCGCAATTCTCCTTACCTGATCGTACAGCACCAGTCCGACACAGGACCCCAGCCCGGTTGTACGGATCAGGTTAGGGGCTTTTACAATATTCATATCGGCAATTCCGACCTTCACAATCTCAAAAGTGCTATTCATTTGTTTCTACCCCAAGTGACTTAAAAATAACAGCAAATGAGTCAGGATCCGGAAGAAGATAGAAGTGTCCTTTTACTCTCGTTGAAACAGAGGCTTCTTCCTCATTAAGCACTGTATCTATTACAATGGCATAATCGCCAGCCTGCGATATTTCCATAAGCCCATAGCTAAGCACGGCTCCTGCCATGTCAATTCCAAGCCCTGGGACTGAAGGAAGCAAGGATAAATGCGTGAAATCCGAAAGAGACGTCAAGTAAGAGCCTGATAGGATATTTCCCAATTCCTGCAAAACTGATAATCCCAGTTCATCGTATGGCGGATTTCTAAATGATATTGTGCTGTCGCCCAGGAGCTGCTGAATATACTTCTCTGCTTGCTCAATTGGAAGCAAGAAAAACATGCTTCCCGGGGCGTCCCCTTCAATCCTCAGGAATACGCCAGCAACAAGGCTTTCGGATCCCCCCGCCATTTCCATCATTTCATCAAAAGAAACAATTCTCACACTAGGAACTTTCATATCAATCTTTCTTTTCAGCATGGTCGAGAGCGATGTCGCTGCATGGCCTGCCCCGATATTTCCGATTTCTTTCAATATATCAAGATGGATATCTGATATCCGGGTTAAAAATGACATGGAATCATCCTTATCCTTTTCACTTTTTAGTTTTCGCCCTCGCCAAGTATATTTTCAAGGTCGATTAAAACAAGCAGCCTGTTATCCAGCTTGGCAACTCCGCTAATATAATCAGCGGCATGGCTGCCGACAATCTCGGGAGGCGGTTCGATTGAATCAGCCGAAAGGTCGATTACATCGTTGGCTGCATCGACAATCAGCCCCACTTCTTTATCTTCAGCGGCTACAATGATTATCCGGGTGGTATCATCATAGTCTTTCACTTCAAGGCCAAAACGCTTCCTTAAATCAATAATGGGTGTGACGACACCACGCAGGTTGATGACCCCTTGTACGAATGGCAACGCATGCGGAACCCGTGTAATATGCTGTACTTTTTCAATCGATTTTACTTCACTGACTGGTATGGCATATTCTTTATCAGTCAATTGGAAGACAATAAACTTTACATCTGGCAATAAGGCTTCAGTCATCCTGAATCACACCTCTCCGTTATTCAGCTATGCTGGCTTTTTCATCTTTTTTGTATCTATTTGATGAGGGCATTGCAATCAACAATCAGCGCAACTTTTCCATCGCCAAGTATGGTGGCTCCGGAAATGGCAAACACATTGTTAAGAAAATTGCCAAGCCCCTTCAGTACTACTTCCTGCTGGCCGATAAAGGAATCCACAACCAGACCAGCCATTTTGTCTCCCTTTCTGACAATGATGACTGAGTGGAACTGCTCGTCTTTTTCGCCGTCTGCCGGTACTTCGAATATCTCTTTCAAGAACAGGAGCGGAACGACTTTCCCTCTGAAGTCAATCACCTTCTGGTTATGGGCATTTAGGATATCCCCGCTTTTCACGATGGCAGTTTCTATGATTGAAGTGAGAGGTATCGCATATTTCTCTTTTTCGATTTCTACCAGCATAACCGAGATGATCGAAAGGGTTAATGGCAGCTGTATCGAAAAAATAGTCCCTTCATTTTCCTTCGAATCAATGGCGATTGAACCACCAAGCGACTCTATCGTATTTTTTACGACATCAAGACCAACGCCTCGTCCAGATATATCCGAGATTACTTCAGCAGTGGAGAAACCCGACGACAGAATTAATTCATAGACTTGCCTGTCCGAGAATCCTTCTGCAGCCTGGGATGTGATGATCCCTTTGCTGATTGCTTTCTCCAACACTTTTTCTTTGCTTATCCCTGCTCCGTCATCTTCTATTTCAATGAAGACATGATTTCCGCTGTGGTAAGCTCTAAGGATGACTGTGCCCTCTTCGGACTTCCCTTTCCTCCTTCGTTCTTCGGGTTTTTCAACTCCATGATCAACCGAGTTGCGAAGCAGGTGGACTAGCGGATCTCCGATTTCATCAATGACGGTTCGGTCGAGCTCCGTCTCCGCCCCGATAATGTCAAGCCTGATTTTTTTATCTAAATCCCTGGCAAGCTGTCGGATCATCCGTGGAAATCTGTTAAATACCGTCTCTACAGGCACCATCCTCATATTAAGGATAATGCTTTGCAAGTCGCCGGAAACCCGTGACATTCGTTCAACCGTTTCATGCAGCTCGCTGTTATTAAGCTCACGGGAAATTTGTTCAAGTCTTCCCCTGTCTATAACCAGCTCTTCAAACAAGTTCATGAGGATATCAAGCCTTTCGATATTGACCCTGATTGTCTTGTTGGCGTGGTTTTGTTTTTTCTCACTTCTTTTTTCATCCTGCTGCGGAGAAGCTGTCTGCTCGTTGACAAGCGTTTCAGTAACGGAATCTTGATCAGGCTGATTCTGTCTGTCCTCTGCGGTACTTTCCTCTAAGAGGAGGATTTCGTTCACGACGGCACTTTCAACTTCTGCCACCTTCATAATTTTCGCCATGATCTCTTCAGGACTTTCCTTTGAGAGGATAACGACTGTGAATTCATGATCGAAATTCTCTTCTTCAAGCTGTTCAACAGGAGGAGAGGCTTTAATGACTTCTCCGCTTTTCTCAAGAACTTCGAATATCATGTACACTCTGGCAGCTTTGAGAAGACAGTCTTCCCTTAAAGCTACAGTTGCCTGGTATGCGCCAAAGCCTTGCTCTTTCGATTGGCGGATCACTGTCAGTTCAAATTCATCAAAATCGTTGTAAGCAGCCTGTTCCGCCTCACTTGCGGCAGGCAAGCTGTTTTTTTTCTCCGCATTTCCAGAAAGAGTGGTTTCGCCTTGCTCAATCAATTGCAGTTTGGCAACAGCATCAGATACATCTCTTTTTCCGTCTCCTCCAGAAGCGATTGACTGGACCATCTCTTCAAGGTGGTCAACAGCAAGAAATACAACATCGAGTATTTCAGGTACAACAGCAATCCGTCCATTACGGATTGCATCGAGAACATTCTCCATTTTATGTGTCAGGCTCGCCAGATCCTCATATCCCATCGTTGCCGACATCCCTTTCAATGTATGGGCAGACCTGAATATCTCATTCACGATGGATAAATTGTCAGGGTTCTTTTCAAGTTCAAGTAAATGATCATTACATGATTGAAGATGCTCTTTGCTCTCTTCGATAAATACTTCCAAATACTGATTTAATTCCAAAGCATGTCACCCCCAGGCTTAAATATAATGCATGATTGCTGCCGCAATCTCGTCCACTTCTTTGATATCATCAACCAGATTCGTTGATATCGCAGCTTTGGGCATTCCGAAAACAATGCACGATTCACTTGATTCGGCTATTGCCTTCACGCTTCCTTGCTTTTTCATTGCAGCTAGCCCCAACGCTCCATCCGATCCCATTCCAGTCATGATGACAGCGACCTTTGAAAAATTCTCTATTCTGCCTACTGACTCAAAAAGCACATCGACAGAAGGCCTGTGGCCATTGCGGGCATCCGTGGTTGTAAGGCTTGTAGCAAGGCTTGCACCGACCGCCCTTACCTCAAGATGATATCCTCCTGGCGCTATATAGGCTGTGCCTTTCTGGAGGATTTCTCCGTCTTCCGCCTCTTTCACCGTAATGTTGCTTAACATGTTCAGCCTGTCTGCAAGCGATTTTGTAAAACCTGGAGGCATGTGCTGGACTACAAGGACAGGTGCAGATATTTCTTTTGGAAGCCTAGTCAGGACTTGCTGCAGGGCCCGCGGGCCTCCGGTAGAAGTTCCGATGCACACCAGTTTTTTTCTCCGTTCCTCCCATTTGGGGTGAAACGGTGCTTCGTTTGGTTTCTTAAAATTAGTTTTGAGCCGTTTTTCTGACAGATGGCTGCTGTCTGGTTCGGTATGCTTTTCGTCTGAATAAACCTTGTCGATGTTTGCTTTGCTTGCCGAGATGACTTTGTCAATGAGTTCCTGCTTCACTTTGTGCAAATCCAGTGATATGGAGCCTGAAGGCTTTGTTATGAAATCGACTGCACCATACTGCATTGCCTGAAGGGTATTTTCAGCTCCCGCCTTCGTTGTGCTGGATAGCATAACCACTGGCACAGGCCTGCTGGACATAATTTTTCTCAATACTTCAATCCCGTTCATGGAAGGCATCTCGACATCAAGAGTCACCACATCAGGTTGCAGCTCCTGCAACTTCCGCAGCGCTTCTTCACCGTTACGCGCTGTTCCCGCAACTTCAAGAACAGGATGTTCTGAAAGGAAGTCAGTGATGAGTTTTCTCATGAATGCTGAATCGTCTACGATCAAGACTTTTATTTTGTCCATGCCGACCCCTCCCTTTCAAATAAAAAACGCTTTAGTCTGGATGCAAAACCACCTGTTTCCTTCCTGTCCTCATAATTATTGGAGCTTGTTTCATACCGTGAAACCATTAGTTTTAGTGCCCGCGATGCAGGGGCCTTCGGATAAAGGACCGAAAATGGCACCTGCCGTTTCACTGCCTGAGGAACGAGAGGATCGTCAGGAAGCATGCCGAGCTTTACAGGCTGCTTTCCCAAGAAGCGAAGAAGTACCTGCTCAATCCTACCTAGTGTTTCTTCGCCTTCCCGCTGGCTTCTGACCCGGTTTACAACAAGGTGGAACAGCATTTCGCTGTTGGAATGATGGATATACTTAATGGCCGCATACGCGTCCATCATGGCTGTAGGTTCAGGAGCGGTGATTGCGATGATTTCATTCACCGCAAGGATAATGGCAAGATATTGTTCACTCATTCCAGCCCCCATATCAAAGATAGCAAAATCATATCCGTCAAGCACTTTTCCCAAATCGCCTACGAACCTGCTAGCGCTGGCACTGTCCATTGAGATAATTCTGCTGAAGCCTGTTCCTCCCGAAATATAATCAATACCTGTTTCCGACGGAACAATCAGGTCAAAAAGGGAAGCATTCCCTGTCAGGTAATCAGCAAAAGAAAGCGGTGAAGAACTTCCCAGCAGAATCTCGATATTTCCCATCCCGATGTCAAGGTCAAAAAGCAACACCCTGTGGCCTTTTTTGGCAAGCGAGATAGAGAAATTAAGAGAGAAATTCGACTTACCCACACCACCCTTCCCGCTCACGACGGCAATGGTCTTTGCGGATTTCAGGCTGTCTTGTTCCTTAAGTCTGCTTCTCAGCCTTTCAGCTTGGTCCATGGATTTCACCAGCTTTGGCTATTAAATCGGCAAGCTTCTTAGGTGAAGCCTCAATAAGGTCATCTGGAACGTCCTGTCCATTCGTAACATAGGCAACTCCGAATGGAAACTTCTCAGCCATATTGATAATGGAACCAAAAACGGAGGTTTCATCTGCTTTTGTAAAAATAAATTTATCAATTGGAATACTGGAGAATTGGGCACATATTTCTTCCATATCCCGCTCTTTCGATGTCAAAGAAAGGACAAGAAAGGTTTCAGTATCAGCTTCAAAGTCCACAGTATGCTTCAAGTCTTCCACATACTTTTTGTTCCGGAAATTCCGGCCGGCTGTGTCGACGAATACCACATCAAAGTCCTTGAACTTTTCAGCTGCCTTTTTATAATCATCAATGCTGTAGCAAACCTCGAGCGGTACTTCAAGGATGGCTGCGTATGTCTTTAGCTGTTCGATTGCTGCGATTCTGTATGTGTCGGTAGTGATAAAGGCGACCCTTTTTTTATGGTTCAGGACGCAGTCTGCCGCGATTTTCGCAAGCGTAGTCGTTTTGCCGACACCAGTAGGACCTGCAACGTTAATGAACTTCTTGGTAAAGGAAACGCCTCCAAACTGTTTTTTCGATAATCTCTTTTCTATTTCCCTACTGAGAAGCTCCTTCATTTCCAGTCCCGATCGATCCGAAGTGTCGCGGTACCACTCCTCTAATAAAATTGAAAGGATTTCCCTTTGGACACTTTCACATACCTCCTGGTCTTCCAGCAGCTTTGCAGCTTCTTGAATCGGTCCAGGGTAAAGGGAAACCCCATCAAGTGCAGCGGGAGGGCGATTGTTCAACAAGCTTTTTAGTCCTTCTGCCGTCTTGGTAGCAGGTTCTCTTTCGATTACGCATTCCATTTCCTTGGGTTGGCTGTGTTCTATTAAGCTTTGCTGCTTGTTTGCTGACCCGTTACCGCGAATGGCAGGAGGAATGACTTTTACCTTCATTGCAGGTTTTTGGACTTCTTCCTCTGATGGGTCGACAGCAGCAAGGACTTCTATCCTTCTTTTCTTAAAAAAGCCAAGAAAACTTTCGGACTGGAGGACGCGGGAATTCAGGATGACCGCATCCTTTCCCAATTCGTCCCTAACAAGCTTCATCGCTTCGGGCATAGTTGGTGCCGTGAATTTTTTTATTTTCATTAGATTGTCACCACCCCGACGCTTTGGACTTCAACATTTGCTTCCAATTCGTTATACGAGAGAATCGGCATATGCGGAAAATACCGTTCAGTCAACTGCCGCACATACATCCTGACTGCAGGCGAGCACAACACAATCGGGCTTTGCTCCATCACTGACAGCTGCTCAGCCTGCGAAGCTATGGATTCTAGTATTTGCTGAGAAACGGCTGGCTCAATCGACAGATAATTGCCATGCTCCGTCTGTTGAACTCCATCGGCGAGCACCTTCTCGACTTTCCCGGAAAGTGTGACTACCTTAAGTGAATCTCCGCCGCTGGAGTACTGTGCCGTAATTTGACGAGCCAGTGCCTGGCGCACATATTCAGCCAGTACATCTGTATCAGATGAGATTTTCCCAAAATCGGCAAGCGTTTCAAAAATGACAGGCAAATTCCTGATGGATACATTCTCTTTTAGCAGCTTCGCGAGGACCTTCTGCACCTCCCCTACCGAAAGCGGCGCAGGAGTAACTTCCTCCACAAGAATTGGATAGCTTTCCTTCAAGTGATCTATTAACTGCTTTGTCTCCTGCCTGCCGAGCAGATCATGTGCATTGGCCTTAATTACTTCAGTTATATGGGTAGAGACAACAGATGGAGGATCCACGACAGTGTAGCCAAAAATCTCCGCCTGTTCCTTCATCTCTTCTGTGATCCATTTAGCAGGAAGGCCGAATGATGGTTCAACTGTATCGATTCCTTCAATTGATTCATCCTCAACACCCGGGCTCATCGCCAGGTAGTGGTCAAGGAGCAGTTGTCCCCGAGCAAGTTCATTTCCTTTTACTTTCAAGCGGTATTCATTAGGTTCCAGCTGGATGTTGTCACGAATCCTGACAACTGGTATAACAAGTCCAAGTTCGATGGCAAGCTGCCGTCTAATCATGACAATCCTGTCAAGCAGGTCACCACCCTGGTTGGCATCCGCAAGCGGAATCAGCCCATAGCCGAACTCAAATTCTATCGGGTCGACATTCAATAGGTTAACAACGCTTTCCGGACTCTTCATTTCATCCATCTGAATCTCTTCCTCCATTTCCTGAAGCTCCGTTCTGTCAGGTTCAGGAACCTTGGAGAACATATATCCTCCTGTGGCCAGAAGCAGGGCAATCGGAATGGTAAGGATATCCGAAATAGGAGTGAAAATCCCTAACAGGAATATAGTGCCGCCCGCTACATATAACATTTTTGGGTATGCCATTAGCTGCGTGGTTATATCTGTTCCAAGATTGCCTTCCGATGCTGCGCGGGTGACGACAATCCCTGTCGCCGTAGAGATTAACAGTGCCGGTATCTGGCTAACAATTCCATCACCGACTGTCAGGAGTGCGTATCGATTAGCAGCTTCGCTAAATCCGAGGTCCTGCTGCATCATTCCGATGACAATTCCGAAAATCAAGTTAATCATTACGATGATGATCCCAGCAATCGCGTCCCCTTTTACGAATTTACTCGCACCGTCCATCGCACCATAAAAATCCGCTTCCCCGCTGACTTTTTCCCGTCTCAAACGCGCTTCCTGTTCCGAAATCATTCCGGCGTTTAAGTCCGCATCAATGCTCATTTGTTTACCAGGCATCGCATCAAGGGTAAATCTTGCTGCCACTTCTGATACACGCTCAGAACCTTTTGTGATAACGATAAACTGAATGATAATCAGAATAAGGAACACAACCATTCCGACAACGACGTTTCCGCCAACAACAAAGGTACCGAATGTTTCAACTACACCGCCAGCTTCTCCTTTTGAAAGAATAGAACGTGTAGTAGATACATTGAGCCCAAGGCGGAACAGTGTCATCAATAGCAGCAGTGAAGGAAAGACTGAAAATTGAAGCGGTTCCGTCATATTCATGGAATTTAGCAGGACCAAAAGGGCAAGTGAAATATTCATCATGATCAAAATGCTTAGCAGCCAAGATGGAAACGGGATAATCAGCATGGCAACGATCAAAATGACACTCAACACGACGGTCAGGTCTTTTCCGGACATAATCTTTCTCTCCTAACTGCATTAAAAAAATATTTCATTCAACTGCGGGGACGGTACAGCTAAAGAACTTTGTTCTTCGTTTTGTACACGTATGCAAGAATTTCCGCAACTGCTTTAAAAAACTCCTCTGGTATGCTGTCCCCAATTTCAAGCTGGCTATGGAGGGCCCTGGCAAGAGGCCGGTTTTCTACCATCGCAACCTCATTTTCCTTTGCAATAAGCTTGATTTTCTGTGCAACAAAGTCGACACCTTTTGCGACGACAACAGGGGCATCCCCTTTCAATTCGTCATACCTGAGCGCAATGGCATAATGAGTTGGATTGGTAATGACAACATCCGCTTTCGGCACTTCCTGCATCATTCTCCGCATCGCCATTTCCCGCTGTCTCTGTTTGATTTTTGATTTGATGAGCGGATCGCCTTCAGAGTTTTTATACTCATCCTTCATATCCTGTTTGCTCATCCTAATACTCTTTTCGAAATCATATCTTTGGTACATATAATCTAGCAGTGACAAAAACAATAAAGCGCCGGATGCAAATAGGCCCATCTTCACCGTCAAAGCGCCAATCACCGCAAGCGCACTCCCAGCAGGCTTATTCGTGAGCCTGAGAACCTCATCCATCCCTCCCCAAAGAACAGTGAAGGCGATAAATCCAATAAAGGATATTTTCAGAATCGATTTCAGCATCTCGACAAGGGACCTAATGGAAAAAATCCGTTTGAACCCGCTGATTGGATTTATTTTTTCAAGTTTCATCTGAATCGCTTCAGCTGAGAACAAAATGCCCACCTGTGCGTAATTTGCAGCAAGCCCGGCCAAAAGCGCTACAAGCAAAACCGGGCCTGTAAACAGCCCTAAATCATAGAGCACTTCAACCATGATTTTCTTGACATTGTTTTCGGTTAAGTCCATTAACATGTACTCTCCAAATGAATGTCTAAGGATATCCAGCAGGTGCACGACCATATTGCCGCCAAAAAACAAAAGAAACAAGAAAATTGCTAGCAGCCCGACACTTGTATTTAAATCTTGGCTCTTCGCTACCTGTCCTTTTTTTCGTGAATCCTGTTTCTTCTTTGGGGTTGCCTTTTCGGTTTTTTCCCCGGCAAACATCTGAAGGTCAAGCGAAAGAAGCAATTTCATTTAAGAACCCCCAATCAGCTCCATCAGGACTCGCATCGTCGTAAACATATCGCTGAAAAGTCTTTGGACAACCATCATCATGGCACCCATCACTGCAATCAGCACGATGAAGCTTACACCTGTTTTGACCGGCATCCCAACAACGAATACATTTAGTTGCGGCACTGTCCTGGCTACAATCCCCAGGGCAACATCGACAAGAAACAGGCTCCCGACAACAGGAATCGACATTTGAAACGCTGTAGCGAACATGGAGTTAAAACTTTGAATCAAAAACTCTGCCACATTTTCATTTCCAAACGGAATCCACGCTTGGTCAATTGGCACAAAATCATAACTATGATAAATACCATCAAGCAGCATATGGTGACCATTCACAGATAACAGAAACAAGAGTGCGATTGTGTACAAATATTGGCCAGTCAAAGGACTTTGCGTCCCGCTTTGCGGGTCGATGACATTCGCTATGGCGAAACCCATTTGAAAGTCAATTAAACCCCCGGCAATCTGGATGGCCGAAAGGATCATTGCAGCAGCGAAGCCAATCATCAACCCTACCAGCACCTCTTTGATTACTAAAAGAAAATATGCGCCATTTATTTCAAGGGCTGGGGGATCAATGGCTGTAAACATGATCAGGGCGAGGAAGAATCCAAGCCCGACTTTATGCTGAGCAGGAATTGACCTGTACGAAAACAAAGGCATCATGAGAAAAAAGGATGTAACTCTTGTAAAAATAAGCAGGAATGCAGGGAATTGCGGCAGAAGATCCAGCATGCAATCAGCCTACAAACCTATTAAGATTTGAAAATATATCATTGGCATATGTCAACATATGGCTGAGCATCCATGGTCCGAAGAAAACAATTCCAATAAGGACAGCTACTATTTTCGGAACAAAAGCAAGCGTCTGCTCCTGGATTTGTGTTGTTGCCTGGAAAATGCTCACAATGAGGCCGACCACTAGGGCAATAGCAAGCAGCGGACCGCATACCACCAATACCGTATAAATTCCTTGCTCTGCAATTGAGACGACCGCCTCGCTAGTCATATTTCATCACCTATCTTAAAAGCTTTGTAGTAGCGACTTGACAACAAGGTACCAGCCGTCTACAAGCACGAACAGCAGGATTTTAAAAGGCAGTGAAATCATGACTGGAGGCAGCATCATCATCCCCATTGACATTAGAACACTAGCTACCACCATGTCGATGACCAAAAAGGGAATGAAAATCATGAAACCAATCTGAAAAGCAGTCTTAAGTTCACTGATCGCAAACGCCGGCACAAGCGAAGTCAACGGAATGTCCTTAATAGACTCTGGCTTGTCTGCTTTCGAGTATTCAAGGAACAACGCGAGATCTTTCTGTCTTGTGTGCGCGCTCATGAATTCCTTGAAAGGGATGGATGCCTTTTCATACGCCTGCTCTAAATTAATTTTCTCATTAAAAAGCGGAGTCAGCGCCTGTTCGTTTACTTCTTGAAAAGTAGGGGCCATGACAAAGAAAGTCAAAAATAAGGATAAGCCCACAATCACTTGATTCGGCGGCATTTGCTGGGTGGCAAGCGCCGTTCTGACAAAGGAAAGAACAATGACTATTCTCGTAAAGCAGGTCATTAAGATAAGGATACTTGGTGCTACCGAGAGAACGGTCAGAAGGAGCATCAGTTTAACCGATGTAGATACATTGGCAGGATCTGAGCTGTTAAAAAACTCCATGAATTCATTCATTTCCTTCTTTTCCTTTCTTCCCAATCTCTTCGTACAGCTTCTTCCTGCCTTTCGCCGCTTCTTCAAGCTGCATCTTCAGCATGGCAGAGAAATGAGTCCCTTCCTGTTTCCCGCTGTTCTCTGTGCTGTTCGTTCTTTTCAGCAACTTTGTCACAATATCGCTTGGCTGGATAAGCTGTTCAAGTTTGTTGTTATGCTCCTCGATGATCTGACGGAACTCCTCTGGATCGTCAATTTCTTTGAGCAGCTGTATATTTTCACCCACACCTACAACCAGTAGGCGGTTTCCCGCTTTGACAACCTGAATGGAGCGGTTTGTCCCAAGGCTTGTTCCTCCGAGGTTTTCGACTAGCTGGGACCGCTTGTATGTCATGCTTCTTTTATTGATATATTTAAGCAATAAATAAAGCAGGCCAACTACAAACGCCGTGGCAAGGATCATTCGAATGAAGTCCCATATTGTGACCCCTACTTTTGCTTCAGGTTTTCCATCTTTATCTTGCTTCGCTTCTTTTTCCTTCACTTCACCGCAGCCTGCCTTATTGTCAAGACAGTCTTTTACGCTGTTAAGCTGCTCTGCGCCCGTCATAGCAGGCGAACCGAGCAGCACAGCAAGGATACATGCGGCGGCGAGAAATGCTTGCAGTCTTTTTAACAAAATCCACACCCTCTGCCTTCCTCTTTCTACGCCAATGTTTTTGAAATAGCTTCGATGACCCGGTCTGATTGAAAAGGCTTCACAATAAAGTCCTTTGCTCCTGCCTGAATAGCATCGATTACCATTGCCTGCTGCCCCATGGCCGAGCACATAATGACTTTGGCATTTGGATTTATTTTCCTAATCTCTTTCAAAGAGTTGATTCCATCCATTTCCGGCATTGTTATATCCATCGTGACAAGGTCGGGCTGAAATTCCTTGTATTTTTCGATTGCCTGGGCTCCGTCTGCAGCCTCTGCAACTACTTCAAAGCCGTTCTTTGTCAAAATATCCTTTATCATCATCCTCATGAATGCTGCGTCGTCCACGACCAATATTTTATATGCCATTATACAAAATTCCCCTTTACTTATCTTAATTTTTTAATCCTGTCGCTTTGGCTGATAATATCGGAAACCCGGACGCCAAAGTTCTCGTCAATCACTACGACCTCACCTTTTGCAATTAACCTATTGTTGACAAGGATATCAACCTGCTCACCGGCAAGTTTATCAAGCTCTATAATCGATCCCCCTGACAGTTCAAGGATTTCGCGGACAGATCTCTTTGTTCTCCCTAGTTCAACAGTGACCTGAAGCGGTATGTCAAGCAGCATTTCAAGATTCTTGGTTTCCGCTGGCTGTGCCTGGAATGTGTCAAAGCTTGAAAAGACCGCCGGCTGAACTTGAGGCTGTTCCAGCTGGGAAAATGAACTCCCCAAATGCTGGTGGCCTTCCCGCGGTGCAGGTTGGGCCTGTGGTGCGCTGCTTTGCCGTAATGGTTCTGCCTGATATACTGCCTCAACATGGTGTTCCGGCATTTTGGGCGGTGTCTCCCTAACTGGTTCAGCTTTCTTTGTGTTTTCTGCCTGAGGCGCACTTCCTTCATTCTCTTCCGGATTGAACAACTCATTGATCAGGCTGCGCGCAAAGTCAATCGGGAATAGCTGCATAATGCTTGAATCTATCAAGCTACCAACTTTCAGCGAAAAAGAAACCTTAACAAGTACATCTTGTTCAGGAATGCTCTCTGTCCCTTCTCCTTCCTGAACGTTCAAAAGATTGATTGCTGGAGGTGAGATATCGACACGCTTGCTGAAAACGGTTGACATCGAAGTCGCGGCAGACCCCATCATTTGATTCATTGCTTCCTGGACTGCGCTTAACTGGATATCATCGATTAATTCCCTCGGATTCAGACCATCTCCCCCGAGCATCAGATCAGCAATAATTGCTGCATCCCTCTGCTGGATAACAAGCATATTCGTTCCGGAGAAACCTTCCGTATAATGAACTTGGACCGCAACATACGGATCCGGAAATGCCTCCGCTAGTCTCTCTCGTTGAACAACCGAAACGGTAGGAGTCGTAATTTCCACTTTCTGGCTCAACAAGGTTGAGAGAGCTGTTGCAGAACTTCCAAAACTGATATTCCCAATTTCACCTAGTGCATCCTGTTCCATAAAGGATAAGTATTCTTCTATATTAATTGTATCTTCCACTTCCTCTTCGCTTCCGCGGAGCAAAGCATCAATTTCATCTTGAGAGAGCATATCATCGCTCACCATCATCGTCTCCCCCCTTCAAAGTATCCAATACTTGAATGGCTAATTTTTTGTTCATCTTTCCTGGCTGTCCGACAAATTTAGGGATTCCGCCAACAAGGATTGTAAGCGGCTGGTTTATTGGCTGGTTTAGTTCGATGACATCCCCTGCGTTAAGCATAAGAAAGTCCTGAACAGATATTTCCGAGGTTCCAAGCTCTGCTGTTACAGCCACTTCCGCTTTCTGGATTTCTTTCTGGATAAGGTGGTTTTCAGCCGAAAGACTTTCTTTTTTGTCTGCCTGCATCCAGTACCTGACAGACAGCTTTGGAATGATAGGCTCAAGAACAACATGCGGAATACAAATATTAATCATTCCGCTTGCTTCACCAATTGTGATATTCAGAGAAATGACAACCACCGTCTCATTTGGAGATACCATCTGCAAAAACTGTGGATTCACTTCAAATTCTGACAACTGAGGATCTATATCTTCAATAGTGGCCCATGCTTCCCGGAAATTTTCAAAAGCGCGTTCAAACATGGAACTCATAATTTTCGTTTCGATTTCAGTCAGGCTTTCAATTTTGTTGTGGCTGGTGCCTGTGCCCCCAAGCAATCGGTCCATCATGGCATATGCCACATTAGGGTTGACCTCCATCAGAATTCTTCCGTCAAGAGGGGGTACTTCATACACATTAAGAACTGTCATTTTAGGGATGGAGCGGATAAATTCCTCATATGGTATCTGATCGGCAGAGGCCACGGTGATCTGGATATAAGTCCTTAGTTGGGCCGAAAAGAATGTAGTGAGAAGGCGGGCAAAATTTTCATGGATTCTTGTTAGGCTGCGCATCTGATCTTTGGAAAACCTTAGCGCCCGCCTAAAATCGTAGGATTTAACCCTTTTCTCCGATTGTTCTTTTTTTAATTCTTCCGCATCCATTTCCCCGGTGGATAGTGCGGACAATAATGCATCGATCTCGTTTTGCGATAAAACTTCCCCGGACAATGAACTCACCTCCATATACTGATGCGTCTGTAGTTATGCCATGCTATTGGAGGAGCGAACCGGTTATATAAACCCTGACGATTTTTCCTTCCTGCATCAGCGTGTTAATCTTATCTTTAAGGTTTCCTTCAAGCGCTGCCTTTCCGCTGCTGCTTTGAAGGTCTTCAGATTTTTTTTCAGAAAGTTCCTGAATGATGATGTTCCTCACTTGGAAATCACGCTTTTCCAATTCTTCCTTCGCGTCCTTGCTGTCTGTCTGGATCTTGAAAGAAATCCGGATAAAGTCATCTGTTGCCAGATTTGTTGTGATTTCGGGCACATCGACTGAAGCCTCAAGCACTTCATCAATGGATGGTCCCTTGCTTTCCTCTTCCCCGTTCACCTTCAATACAACGAAAGCGGCCGCACCTGCGGCTAGTACGATGGCAACAAGAATGATAGCCATCAGCTTACCTAGATTGTTATTCTTCATCTCTCATTTCCTCCAGCAATTTAGTGCCTGTAATGCCCACAGACCGGAAGAATCCAGCTATCAAGCTGCAAACCTCTTCCTCTGTTTCTTTCACCAAATATTTATGGCCATTGCCAAGTGTAATGGTTGTATCCGGAAAGGATTCGACAATTTCAATGTATAAAGCATTGAGCCGAAACTGCTTCCCATTTAGTCTAGTAAGTTCAATCACAGCATTCATTAGGGTTTTTAACAGTGCTCCAGCCCTAAGGCAGGAGCACTTCACACACCCCGCTCCTCTCCTAGTCTATCGTTTCAGGTTGACAAGCTCTTGCAGTATTTCATCTGAGGTTGTGATAATTCTTGTATTAGCCTGGAATCCGCGTTGCGCAACTATCATTTCCGTGAATTCCTCAGATAAGTCAACGTTTGACATTTCCAGCTGGCCGGAAACGAGCGTACCTGCACCTGATTGCCCTGGCTGGAGTTTAGTTGGTGCCCCAGAGTTGACGCTTTCTGTGTAAAGATTGTCTCCAATCTTTTCAAGCCCGCCGTTATTGTTGAAACGAGCAATTCCAATCGGTCCCGCGTTCACGATGTCAGTGCTTCCGTCCACAATGTAATTGATCGAACCATCATTGGCTATGCTTAGGCTTTTTACCTTTGTAATGTCCCCAGCGTTAATTTTGATTTCATCACCGTTTTTATCCAGTACGAAATCCCCTGAGCTTGTAACAAGGTTGCCGCCATTATCCAGGTAAAGGTTACCAGCCCTAGTATAATAAGTATTTCCATCTCTTTGGACCATCAAGTATCCGTCTCCCTGGATAGCGAGATCGAGAACTCGACCGGTAGTCTGGGCACTTCCCGGAGAATCAATCGTATCGATCGTTGCCAGTTGAGAGCCAAGACCAACTTGTTTGGCGTTAACGCCTCCGGCTCCGGTCGGTGCAGATGCCCCGGAAATTGTCTGGCTTACCGTATCTTTAAATGTGACCCTTCCCTTTTTAAATCCGTATGTATTGACGTTTGCAATATTATTTCCGATGACATCCAGCTTTGTCTGGAAGTTTTTCATTCCGCTGATTCCTGAGTACATTGAACGAAGCATGTTTTTTTTCCTCCTTTTATGTGGACTGCTTCGATCGGTCCGCAGCCCTGGCCTCCGTCTCCGGTCCAGCCATATTTCCTAAGATTCCAGAATGATTGTACCGTTGATATCTGTAAAAATTTGTTCCCCTGCTTCCTGTCGGTTCATCGCAGTGATCACTTTATTATTCTTGGCACTGACAATGAGCGCTGCATCCTTTAGCAAAACAAGCGAGTCTTTGATTCCCATATCCCTTGCCTGGTTGACTTTATCTTCGATCCTCTGCCAACGCTCCGGACTAATACTTATTCCCCTCTGCCTGAGGCGCTCTTCTGCATGTTTGCTCAGCACCAGTTTTCCTGGGGAATCCAACGCAGAAAGCAGATGCTGCGAAAATTTCCCTGATGAGCCCACCGTCTTTACAGGGCTGTTTCTCCCGCCGATGACCGGCAGCTGATGAATGGGGCGAAAAACGGGTTTATCCATCCTGCCACATCCTTTATTCGATTTTTAATATTTGGGAAGAATTGATTGTTGTTTGCGCTTCATTTCCGAGCACGAATTCTGTCTTGCCATTTTTGAAGGTAACAGATTTCACCAAAGCAGATTTTTCTGTTTTGTCTTCGTCAAGATAGGTTACGGTCCGGCCAATGAGCATGCTTGCCTGCATAATTTGGTTGTCAGCTGTTTCTTTATGGATTTCAGAGATATTGGCAGGTTCAAGCTTTGTACCGTCATCAAGAACAAACACCACATTTTCTCCCGTGAATTCGACTCTAGCTACTTTACCTGTTCCCTCCGTCACTACTGGAGCTTCGCCTTCCTCACCTTCTTCGATTTTATGCCAGGTCACTTCTTTCCCGACAAACTCGGTATAGGCAATCAGCTTGTTCTGTTCTTGTGACTGCAAGAGCATTTCCATCGAAGACGCAATATTTGTCATTTGTTCCAGTGACGAAAAAGTAGCCATCTGGGCAATAAACTCTTTGTCCTGCATCGGATTCATAGGGTCCTGGTTTTGAAGCTGGGTCATCAATAGATTTAAAAATTCATCTTTTCCCAGTGTATTTCCCCCTGTCTTCCTCTGTTTAGGCAGAGAAGACAGCATATATTCAGAATCAATCGTATTGGGCATTGACTTTTGCCTCCTACACTTCCGTATTCACAAGCACATTCTCAAATGTCCTTGCTGGTTCCTTATCCGCCTCATCTTTTTTAGCGCCATCCTGTTCCCTGTCCTCTCTTTCCTGACGGGAATCCCGGCTGAATGAGCGTTCTTGCTGTGTTTCCGGATTTGTTATTTCCAGCTTGTCTATTTGAAGGTTCTGTGAAGAGAAAGCGCTCCGTAAACCATTCAAGTTTGCATCAAGCGATTCTTTAGCTGTCTGAGTCGTTGTGAAAATTCGGGCAATCAATCCGTGTTCTTTCTGGATAATTTCGATTCTGATGCTTCCCAGATGTTCCGGAAAGAGCTTAAGGGCTAGTTTTTGGACACCATTTATATTTGAGAACTTCGACCTTGAAAGTATGGATTCGAATTGCCTGATCAGCTGGTCTGCTGTCACAGGCTTTCCTGAACCGTTTTGGAGCAAGGTTAGTTGTTCAGGTCTGGATATAAAAGTCATGGGAGAAATAATTTTGTTCTCTTCTCCGCTGATCCCATCGCTTTTGTTCAGCCCAGATGCATGTTCCTGACTGATGCTATTTTTTTGTGCGGCCTGGTTGATGCTGAAAGCAGCTTGGGAGAATTTTTGCTGTAACATATCCATTCTTGAACTACCTCGGTTCTCTAGCAAGCCAGTAAGCTTTTCTGTAAGCTGTTCTAGTGTTTCATCAAGCTTTTTGCCATCTTTTGCGTAGCAATCCTTATACCCGGAAAGCAAATCAAATAGTTTTATAGCTTTTACTGCGGCTACTCCTGTCTTATCAAGAGCTACCTGGAACTGTTTGTCATCCATTCTAATGAGGGTTGAAAGAAACGCTGCAAGGGCTGCTTCAATCTCTTCATCCGTCAATTCCTTCTTCACTCCAGGTTCTCCCGCTTCATTCGTCTCTTTCAACCCTTCTATACTGGCAGGCGTCAGATTCATCATTGCTAAAGCTGTCTCCAAAAGATTTTTCCCGCTGCCGGAAAGAGCTATGTCCGCGAGCTTGAAACCATCTTCCATTTCCAATAAATCAGGATTATTAAGATAATCAATCAATCCGGGCAAATCGACTTTTTCACTCTCGCTAGACAAGCTACTATCAGCTTTCTCTGCATTCCCTGCCCCTGAAGCTGTTAAGGAGGCAAAAAGAAGTGAAAACTTCCCAGTCGTGTTTCCAGACGAAATTTCACTTTTAGTCTGGGCGTATGCGTTCACACCGCCAAGCGTACCAATCTCCATTTACTCACCTCCTTTTAATAAAAGCGTAAGGGCCTGTTTAGCGCCGTATGAACTGGAGCCACCCGAATCCAGCTGCGGATCCAAGCCCCTCGAGGTCATAAGCTGTACTGCTCTGTGGCAACCTGCGTCACTCCGCAGTCCATCTTATGCTTGTCTGGGCTGGACAGTCGCCTCGCCTTTTAATGACTGAGATAAAGGAAACACGAAAAGCGTTAGCGATTCGATTTTTGGACCTATAACGCTAAGGGCGCGCACGTCCTGTGCTCCATCATAATGAGGTGGGTGAAGTCCACAAGGCGCTGGACAATTATCGAAGAATAAATCTCTCCAGTGTAATCCTCTAATCTTGCCTGCTGTTATCGCCTTCGTTTGTTAAAAGCTCTGTATATTTTGCTGCCTCTTCCGGGGACATTTTTTCCATGATTGCCGAAAGGGTATCAGGCTTGATATTAGTTAGAATTTTTAACGCCTCGTCGCTTTCCATTTTTGCAAGGATAGGCGCTGCACTCTTGGGAGACATTGTCTCGTACGTCCGGACGATGTCCTTAAACGCGCGCTTGTTTTCAGTCTGGATCGCTGCAAGCTCGTCAATTTGTTCCTCTAGCTGCTGCTTCTCAAGTTTGAGTCGCTCAGCTTCCTTGTTCTTGTTATCCATCTTGGACTGCAGCTGTTCCACTTTGGCTTCCTTGTTCTTGATTTCAGCTTCAAGGCCAACGATGTGTTTTTCGGCTTTTTTCATGGAAGCCGTCTCGCTTGGCTGAATAAGCCGTGATACACCCGGAATTTTCGCGCCTATTTCTCTTGCGCTTTCAAAGACATTGATTCCGGCGAAATTTAGGATAACCAAAGCAAATGTGACTGCAAACAAGGCAGGAATAACTATAACGAACATGATCCATTGCACTCTGCTATCGCCAGCTGGCTCTTTTTCTTCCGATATTTTACTCATTGTCTCACCTAACTTCCCGGTTCATATATTGCTGAATCGAGATTTCATCCATCAGCCTTCCTTCTTCGTATTTTTCCTCAGCAAGAAATTGAAGATGGTGGTTTTCTTTTATTCTTTGATATTTTTTCACTTCAATATTTTTTTCCATTAGCTGCGCCTGCTGATAATTCATGTGGTTGCGGGCGTTGATTACCATTTTTTGATAATGGTCGATTGTTTTTTCAATATTTCCAACAAAATGCTGATGATGCCTTATTTCCTGGATAGGAAGTCCTGTGTTCAGCCTCTCCGCCTGATAGGACTCAAGGTCTTCCTTTTTTTTCAGGAGGCTGTACAAATGTTCTGCTGCGTCCTCAAACCTTTTGACCGTTTCCTGGTATACTGTCTGGGCTTCATCTTTTTCTTTTGCTTTCAGTGAAAGAATCTTTTCGAATTTGAACTGATACTGCATGATGGTCACCCTTTGCCTGTTAGTTCAATCAATTTGAAAATACTTTCCTGCATGGATACCTTCTCATCTGTTTCCTGCTTGAGGAAGCGGATAATATCCGGATAAAGCCCAATGGCTTCATCTATTTCGCTGGATGTCCCTTTTTTATAAGCTCCAATATTGATCAGATCTTCTGATTTTAAATACGTACCCAACAAATCTCTCAAACGTTCGGCTGCTTTTCTGTGTGGTTCATCCACAATATTGTTCATGATCCTGCTGATGCTCTTAAGGACATTTACAGCAGGGTACTGGCCTTTATTGGCAAGGTCCCTATCCAGGACGAAGTGTCCATCCAAAATTCCCCGGACCGTGTCAGCAATAGGTTCGTTCATATCGTCTCCATCCACAAGAACAGTATAAAAAGCGGTAATGGAACCGAATTTATTTGTTCCAGTCCGTTCGAGCAGCCTTGACAGGACAGCAAAAACTGAAGGTGTATAGCCTTTTGTTGTCGGCGGCTCTCCAATGGCCAAACCGACTTCGCGCTGGGCCATGGCTACCCTTGTGACAGAGTCCATCATCAGCATGACATTCAGGCCTTTGTCCCGAAAATATTCGGCAATAGCTGTGGCTGTTGAGGCTCCCTTTATTCTCATAAGAGCCGGCTGGTCTGATGTTGCCACGACGACAATCGACCTTTTTAGGCCCTCGGAACCTAAATCCCTCTCTATGAACTCCCGGACTTCTCTGCCACGCTCTCCAATCAGCCCGATGACATTCAGATCAGCTGTCGTGTTTCGAGCAATCATACCCATCAGCGTGCTTTTTCCAACCCCACTGCCAGCAAATATGCCGACACGCTGGCCAGTCCCGACTGTTAACAGGCTATCAATCATTGTGACGCCCACTTCGATTGGCTCTGAAATCGGCGGCCTACTAAGCGGATTGGGAGGCGCCTGGTCCGTCGGTACAGAGGCCAGTCCTTTTGGAAGGGCGGATCCATCAAGCGGCATGCCAAGCGAGTTGACCACCTTTCCGATCAGTTCCTGCCCAGCCTTGATTTCCAGAGGTTTTAAAGTCGTTTCCACCAGACTTCCCGGAGCAATATTATGCGTAGCTGTATATGGCATTAATACTACGTTTTCATCTTTAAATCCGACTACTTCAGCCTGGATTTTCCGCTTGTGCTTCGTTCCTACATGGATGTAGCATACGTCGCCTATTGAGCTTTCCGGTCCCTGGGACTCAATCATCAAACCGACTACTTTTTTTACTCGCCCATATCTTTTGAAAGAATCCAGCTCGGAAATATGTTCTATTAAATCAGATGCTTTCACTTTAAGCTTCACCTTCCAACAGGTCGGACAGTTTTTGCTTAATTTCAGCAAGCTGGCTGTCCACACTGGCGTCTATTCGTCCATTTGCGGATTCAATCACACAGCTTCCTTCTGGCAAATCATCATTCGGATAAATATAAAAATCGGTTTCACGTGGAAATACTGCTTCGAGTTCTTCCTTTTGTGTCAAGAGAAACTCATAATGCACCGGAGGAATATGAAGCTGTACTTCTTTATAATCTCTCGCACTTTTCAGCGCACGTTTTACATAGTGCATATAGCTGTCTTTTTCTTCATTGATGGCTTTTCCGATAATTTTCTCTGCAACCTTCATTCCCAGTTCGAGAATGACAGTCTCAGCAGACTCAATTTGTTGACGGTAATCCGCTTTAGCTGAATCAATAATTCCTTTTGCAAAGTTCAACAGTTCGGTGTATTCCTCATAACCTCGGTTTCGTCCGTCCATAAGGCCTCTGACAAATCCATTTTCCTTTGCTTCATCAGCCAGCCTTACTTTTTCCGTTTCCCAATCTTCTTTTTCATCATTTGCCAGTTTCCTGATTTCTTCAGCCTGCAGAACTGCATTTCGAATGATCTCCTCGGCCTCCGCTTTTGCATTGTCGAGGATTTCGCTCTTTTCTACTTCGGTATGCTGGAAGAATGGTGTACTTTCGCCCTGATCACCCTGTTCAAGGACACGGATCCCAATCACTTTGCCCGATTGCTCTTTCTGAGGAGATTTTATCAGCCTAGACAATGATGTCATCTCCTCCGCCACGGGCTACCACGATTTCTCCCGCTTCCTCGAGACGGCGTATTGTCGAGACAATACGTGATTGTGCTTCTTCAACATCACGGAGACGTACAGGGCCCATATATTCCATTTCATCCCTGAATGTTTCAGCCATGCGCTGTGACATATTTTTAAATACAATTTCTTTAACTTCATCACTGGAAACCTTAAGCGATAGCATAAGATCTTCATTTTCACAATCACGAATGACACGCTGTATCGCCCTGCTGTCAAGCGTGACAATATCCTCGAAGACAAACATTCTTTTCTTGATTTCTTCAGCGAGTTCAGGATCCTGTATTTCCAGTGCATCAAGGATTGTCCTTTCAGTAGATCTGTCAACACCGTTCAGCACTTCTACCACTGACTCTATCCCGCCTGTCTGGGTATAGTCCTGGGTAACCGTTGAAGAGAGCTTTCGCTCTAGAACCTGCTCAACCTCGTTTATAATTTCAGGGGATGTGCTATCCATCATTGCAATTCTTTTAGCAATATCCGTCTGCATATCCTGAGGCAATTCAGACAGAATTTGCCCGGCCTGCACTGAATCCAGGTACGAAAGAATGAGTGCGATTGTTTGCGGGTGTTCGTTTTGGATAAAATTTAAAATTTGTCCCGGATCTGCTTTCCTTGCAAAATCAAAAGGCCTCACCTGAAGCGAGGAGGTCAGCCTATTAATAATGACAGAAGCCTGGTCTGACCCAAGTGCCTTTTCAAGTATTGTTTTGGCGTATCCAATTCCGCCCTGCGAAATATAATCCTGCGCAAGGGCAATATTGTGGAACTCTTCGACTATTTCCTCTTTGGCAGCAGAATCCACTTTCCTTACACCCGAAATTTCTAATGTTAGTTTTTCAATTTCTTCTTCACTTAAATGTTTATACACAGATGCGGAAACGTCAGGCCCCATCGAAATAAGGAGGATGGCTGCCTTTTGTTTTCCTGTCAGTTGATGTTGCTCTCTCTTTGCCATTTCCGCCCTCCTAATCCTCGCTTAGCCAGGTCCGCAAGAGTTTTGCGAAGTCCTCAGGCTTTTCTTTCGCCATTTTTTCAAGCTGCTTCTTTTTCAGTGAACTTTCGTTTTCTTTTTCCGTGTTTACATCAGGTACATACATTAGCACTTCCTCGTCTTCTGCCGCCTCAATCGGCTCTATCTCCTTCTGGCGTGACTTCACGAACAGGAATAAGAGAATAATGACAGCTGCCAAAAGGACGCCGCCCACTACATAGACCCACCATGGAAGGCCGCTGTCTGCCGCCTCATCAAACTTGATTTTTCCGTTGAACGGCTGTACCGATACAGCAATCTTCTGCTCAATTAACTCATCTGTCAGTTCCGTTCCTTCTTGCTTATCGATCGTTGTACGGACGATGGTGCCGAGAATTTTGCTTATATCATCAATCCGTTCCTGTGGAAGGGAATTAGGGTCGTTAGGTTTAGGCGGTTCCACCATGACCTGGATGCCCAGATCTCTTACCTTATAAGGGCTTTCGACGATTTCTTTACGGATACGATTGACTTCTTTGTTGATTGTTTCTTCTTTCTTCTCATAATCACCGTTGCCACCACTTGACTCAAGGTACTGGGATCCAAGGGAATCTGCAGGGTCCTGACCTGAAGGAACACCTCCTGCCTGCTCTCCTTTTCCGGAAAAAGTTTCCGTCAGCCGCTGAGCACTAATTGCAATGCCCTCCATATTTTCTTTATCAACAGGCTCGACAAGGTTCTCTTCCCTGTTCTCCTGTGTAAAGTCGATATCTGCAGTAACCGATACTACCACTTTTTCCTGGCCCATCAATGTTCCAAGCATACTTTGGACCTGGCGCTGAACATCTCTTTGTACCTGCTGTTTAACTTCATGCTGGGAGGCAAAGTTGGTTTCAGAAGAATTATCCCTATTTTTAAGATCGAAATACTCGGAAAACTGGTTCATGATAACGATATTTTCCTCAGGCAAGTTGGGGACACTCTTTTCAACAAGCCGATACAGTGCTTGAACCTGTTCATCCTTCAATTCATTCCCGGGAATTGTATTCAGCACAATGGAAGCAGATGCCTTTTCAGGAGCATCGCTAACGAAAATGCTTTTTTCAGGAAGGTTGATCATGACTTTTGCGTCTTTGACACCTTCTACACCCTTCATGAGCTCCGCCAATTCCGTCTGCATTGCCTCAACCTTTAACACATTAAATTCATTGTCTGTCATTCCAAGGCCAGCGTTTTGGCTGAAGAAAGAATAATCAATGCTTCCTGATTTGGGAAGACCCTCAGCAGCGAGTTCTACTTTCAGCGTATCGACCGACCCCTCGGGAACTTTGATCGTCCCTCCTCCGTCGGTGATCTCTGAAGGTATGCCTCGTCCGTCCAAGCTTTCCTTGATTGTCCCAGTTTCAGTAGGAGACAAATTGCTGTAAAGCGGAACAAATGTCGTCCTGTTCATCAGAAAACCGGCGGTACCCGCTCCAAGAAGTACTAATAAAACAGTGGCAATCAAAACCGTTTTACTTTTCTTTGTCCGCCCCTGCCAAAAAATTTTCAATGAATCTGCATATTTTTGAAATTTTTCTTTCATCTCAATCCCCCGGTTATTAAATCTTCTATGTTTCTAGCTAATAACCGTCATTCCAGTAGTTTTTAGCTTTTCTATTACACCTGCATCCTCATCATTTCCTGGTACGCCTCGACCACTTTGTTACGTACTTCAAGAGATGCCTGAAGAGTAATGCCTGCTTTCTGAGACGCAATCATCACCTGATGAAGGTCAACGTCCGCCCCACTTGCAAGTTTTTCTGTGAGTTGGTCTGATTGAAGCTGTGTTTCATTAATTTTTTCAATTTGTTGCTTTAATACGGACGAAAAACTTTTCTGCGCTTCGAATGGTGTATTGGAATTTGAAATAGACTTGGAATCGAACGGCTTTATTGCCGGACTTACTGGCGAAAACGAGATGCTGTCCATACTCTTCTCCTTTATTTACCGATTTCTAATGCTTTCATCATCATGCCCTTTGAAGCATTGAAAACGGTTACGTTTGCTTCATACGATCTTGTTGCACTGACAAGGTCAACCATTTCCCTTAGTGGATCGACATTTGGGTACCGAACGTAGCCATCGGTTCCAGCATCCGGATGTTCAGGGTCGTAGACTAGCTTGAACGGAGTTTTTTCGTCTTCAATAATCCGGGATACTTTGACTCCTTCACCAGCACCAGCAGCTGATGAGCCTATCGCTTTGTTTAGAAAGGATAAGAACTGCCCTTCTTTTGGCTGGAGGACCGTCAATTTGCGGCGGTAGGGTTCTCCGTTCGCTCCTCTTCTCGAATCGACGTTCGCCATATTAGAGGAAATAACATCCATCCTTAAGCGCTGTGCCGTTAATGCAGATGCTGTTGTGTTCATGCTATGAAAAATCGTCATGCTTATTTTCCACCCCTAATGACCGTTTGCAAAGAATTGAATTTCCCACTCAGCCTCTCTGTCAATGCGTTGTAATATATCTGGTTTGTTGCGAGGTCTGACATTTCCTTGTCGAGATCAACACCATTTCCATTATGGTTATAATTGACATTTTGTCTGATAACTGTACCATACCCCGATTCTCCATTTTCTTTAAAATCAAGATGGCGGATACTCGTCTTGTTTGCCTCAAGTCTTGTTCCCATCGCCTCATCAAGCACCGACTTAAAACTTACGTCCTTTTTTTTATACTGCGGCGTATCGACATTTGCGATATTTTGTGAAATCACTTTCTGTTTAAGGGTAGAATAATCCATCGCTTTTTCCAGTGAGGAAAAAGTATTGGAAAAGAGTTTCAAAAGATACACCTCTTTCAAGAAAATATTTCATTTGTAGAAATTTGTTGGTATTTGGAGATTTCCTTCTAATTGTAATGAATCTGCAATAATCTGTCTATGTTCTTTCTATTATTTTCCCTCGTGCCTTATACTCATTTTATTTTTTAGTTCAAAAGACTCACCCACTCTTTTTCCCGCATCCCTATTGGATATACCTTCCTTTAACGGGCATAATTTCCCAATCACCAATACTATATACCTATATAACTCCCGCATTCGGGTGTCTTTTTTAGTCATTTCAATCCTTCCTTTTTATATCAACGGTACTTTAATACTATCGACTAACTTTTCTCACATATGCCCATTTCTACCTTTTTCGGCATCCTATATATTCCTTTTTGTAACATTTTTGTCATAATTCCTTATTCGAAATTTTTTTATTAATCATTTTACATTTATACCTCCTATTGAAATAGAAAAAGTGGAAGCACCTTGCTCAGAGGCGACAAGCATAAGACGAGCCAGCGAGAAGCTCGCTCTTTGATATTCTTGACGGATTGGCTTATGACTCGAGACCCTAGGCGCCGTAGCTGGACAATAAGAAAAATTGGAAGCGCCCGTTCAGCGACGTATGGACTGAAGCCAACCGAATAAGATAAAGGAAACACGGAGAGCGGGTCGATTCGATGTTAACTTATAACGAAGGGCGCGCACGTCCTGTGCTTAGGAAAATGAGCGAAGTCACTAGGCGCTCGCTGGGCGTTGCAGCTGGACAATAAAAAGCGGAAGCGCCTTTCACAGGGGCTCGATCTAGACAACACGAATAGCGCAAGCAATCCAATGGTGGATTTTACCATCAAGGCAGGGACGCCTGCACTTCTTAGTATGTAAGTGGGCGAAGTCCTGATGACACTGGCCGCTTATCAAAATCTAAAATTATACACTCTATTATCTTTAAACAAAAAATAGCCCGCTCAAAGAGCGGGCTAACTTCATTATTAATTCGATTTTAATTTTTCCAATTCATTAAGGAACTTATCATTTAACACTTTAATATAAGTACCTTTCATTCCAAGGGAACGAGATTCAATGACACCGGCACTTTCCAGCTTGCGCAGCGCATTGACAATTACAGAACGAGTGATGCCTACACGATCGGCAATTTTAGAAGCAACCAGAAGTCCTTCCTTGCCATTAAGTTCTTCGAAAATGTGCTCAATCGCTTCAAGTTCGCTATATGAAAGGGAGCTGATGGCCATCTGTACGACAGCTTTGCTTCTTGCTTCATCTTCAATTTCTTCTGCTTTCTCACGGAGGATCTCCATGCCGACAACAGTTGCGCCATACTCGCCGAGGATTAAATCATCATCATGGAACTGCTCTTGCACACGTGCAAGTATTAATGTTCCAAGCCTTTCTCCTCCACCGATGATTGGAACGATAGTTGTCAAACCTGTTTTAAACAAATCACGGTTTTCTACAGGGAAAGCTGTATAATCGCTTTCGACATCAAGGTTTGAAGATGTTTCCTGAATGTTGAAAAGACTCTTTGTATATTCTTCAGGGAACTGGCGGTCCTCAAGCATTTTTTTCATCCGCTCATTTTCGATTTGCTGATTGATCGCAAATCCAAGCAGCTTTCCGCGGCGGCTGACTACAAATGTGTTTGCTTCAATGACGTCACTAAGTGTTTCAGCCATTTCCTTAAAGTTAACTGGCTTTCCGGCTGCTTTTTGCAGCATAGCATTAATTTTTCTAGTTTTTGTAAGTAAATCCATTGATTCTTCCTCCTAATTGCAACAGCAATAAAATATACCTTGTTGTGAAGTTATTTGTGAGTGAAATGAAATCATATAATATCCGGCAGAAGGGTCCTTTACCTCTCTACCCTGATGCCCTGCCGTTAAAACAGCTAAAATTACAGAATGAACCTGCTCAAATCTTTGTTACGGGATATGGCACCAAGCTTCTCTTCCACATACTGTGGCGTGATGGCAACTTTATCAAGAGTAATGTCAGGGGCCTCAAAGCTGAGGTCTTCAAGCAATTTTTCCAGGATGGTATGAAGGCGGCGTGCGCCAATATTGTCAGTATTCTGGTTGACTTCATATGCCACTTCAGCAATCTTACGAATAGCTTCGTCAGAAAATTCAATTTGTATACCTTCAGTTTCTAATAATGCTTCATATTGTTTCGTGAGAGCATTATCAGGCTCTACTAGAATTCTGTAAAAATCCTCTACAGTCAATTTTGTCAATTCAACCCGGATTGGGAAACGGCCCTGAAGTTCCGGAATCAAATCTGATGGTTTAGCGATATGGAATGCGCCTGCGGCAATAAAGAGAATGTGGTCGGTCTTAACTGCACCATGCTTCGTAACAACAGTGGATCCTTCCACAATCGGAAGAATATCACGTTGTACGCCCTCCCTTGAAACATCTGCTGAAGACCCTCCGGAATTTTTACTGGCGATTTTGTCAATTTCATCGATAAAAATGATTCCTGTCTGTTCAGTTCGATAAACTGCTTCCTGGGATACTTCATCCATGTCGATCAGTTTCTGCGCTTCTTCCATCGCAAGTACCTTACGCGCTTCCTTCACCTTAAGCTTACGTTTTTTTCGTTTTTTTGGAATAAGGCCACCCAGAGCATCCTGCATGTTCATGCCCATCTGCTCCATTCCTGATCCTTGGAGCATATCGAACATGGAAGGTGCCTGCTCTTCGACTTCGATGGTAACCAATTCTTCCTCAAGCTCGCCTTGGGAAAGCTTTTGCTCGACAGATTTGCGCCTATCGACTAAATTGCTTTCCTCAGCAGATTCAGGTTCCTGTTCCTGCTGGCTGTTGCTGCCGCCGAAAAGCATATCCAGAGGGTTTTTATACCCATGTTTTTTCGATGACGGCACCAGAAGTTCCACAAGCCGGCGGTTGGCATTACCCTCGGCCCTTTCCTTGACGTCCTGCATCTTTTCTTCTTTTACAAGGCGGACAGAAGTTTCTGTCAAATCACGGACCATTGATTCCACATCACGGCCTACATAACCAACCTCTGTGAACTTAGTAGCTTCTACTTTAACAAACGGTGCTCTTACAAGCTTGGCAATCCGCCTGGCAATTTCTGTCTTCCCAACGCCAGTTGGACCAATCATCAAAATGTTTTTAGGGATGATTTCATCCTTTAAACGATCCGGAAGCAGGCTTCGCCTATACCGGTTTCTCAATGCTACCGCTACTGCTTTTTTCGCATCTCTCTGCCCAATAATATACTGGTCAAGGCGTTCAACAATCTGCCTTGGAGTCAAGTTGCCTGTATCTTTCATGCCCATAAGCCCCCTTTTCGTTAAAGTTCTTCCACAATGATGTTTGTGTTAGTGTAGACACAGATGTCTGCCGCGATTTTTAAGGCTGCACCCGCAATTTCTTTAGCTGTTAGCTGGTTGCCTGAATATTGTTTCAAAGCACGGCCTGCTGATAGGGCGTAATTTCCGCCTGACCCAATGGAGAGAATTCCGTCATCCGGTTCGATCACTTCGCCAGTTCCCGAAACAAGAAGCATATTCTCCTTATCCATAACAATCAGCATGGCTTCAAGCTGCCTGAGCATCTTGTCACTTCTCCACTGCTTTGCAAGCTCCACAGCTGCCCGCTGAAGATTGCCGTTATATTCCTCAAGCTTCCCTTCGAACATTTCAAATAAAGTAAACGCATCTGCCACAGAGCCCGCAAACCCTGCGATTACTTTACCATTAAACAGTTTCCTAACCTTGCGTGCAGTGTGTTTCATCACAACTGCGTTCCCGAATGTAACCTGTCCGTCACCTGCCATTGCGCACTCGCCGTTATGGTGTACGGCAAATATCGTAGTTGCATGAAATTGCGACATTCATTTAACCTCCTTCGGAACTATGCCCTGGGATGATGGGATCGATAGGTATTCCGTAAATGTTCGTTTGTTACATGGGTATACACCTGGGTTGAAGATAGAAAAGAGTGTCCCAGAAGTTCCTGGACAGTTCTCATGTCTGCCCCGTTGCTCAGCAAGTGTGTAGCAAAAGTATGCCGAAGCTTATGGGGGTGAATTTTCCCGGTAAGTGCAGATTTTTCAACGAGCTTGTTTAATATTTCACGTATGCCCCTGTCAGTCAGGGGTCCTCCGCGAAAATTAACAAATAACCAACCATGGTCCTCTTTGCCTTTCAACAGCTCTGCTCTAGCTTTTTGTATGTATTGCTCGAGGGCATCATGCGCAAAGCTGCCAAATGGAACATATCTTTCTTTGTTCCGCTTACCATGTACTAAAACAGTGGACAGATGAAAATCAAGGTCTGACAGGCGGATTTTAACACATTCGCCCACCCGTATTCCAGTGCCATACAGCAATTCAAGAATAGCCAGATTCCTTATACCAAGCGGCGTATTTGTTTCGCAAGCTTCAAAAATCAGCTGAAGTTCCTGTTCATAAAAGAAACCCGGCAGCCTTTTTTCCGCCTTAGGGATTGAAACGAGCGAAAAAGGGTTATCGTTAGCCAGGTTCTCCCGTAGAAGGAATTTATAAAAGCTACGGAGACAGGAAATCTTTCGTGCTACTGTCTTCCTGGACAGCCGATTTTCATGGAGCCTTGTCAGGTAGACCCTTGCATCCGAGTATTGAACCTCTTCAATACCAGAAATTGCTTGCTCAGACATGAACATAAAAAAGTCACTAATATCACGGTGATAATGCTCAATTGTATATTGTGAATAGTTTTTTTCTATTTGTAAATATTCAATAAATAAAGTTAATGAAATGTTCACATCTGCTGTCATTATCGCTCACCTCACAAGGGCTACTAAATAGTATCATATTACAGCAGCCCTCGCAACAGCATTTACAAATTTTTCACAAAGTTCTGAATTGTTTCCAGTGCCCTGGATGCGTGGCTTTCATTTCTTTCCTGCTTTCCCTTAATCTTTACAGGCAAATCGGGAAAAAGACCAAAGTTGGCATTCATCGGCTGAAAACTTTTCGAATTGGCTTCAGTAATATATCGTGCCATACTGCCCATTGCAGTCTCAGCAGGAAACTCCAGCGGTTCTTTACCCATTGCGACCTTTGCAGCATTAATGCCTGCAATCAAACCGCTTGCTGCGGATTCAACATACCCCTCAACGCCAGTCATCTGGCCAGCAAAAAAGAGATCCTCTCTGTTTTTGAATTGATAGGTTGCTTTCAGCACCTTTGGAGAATTAATGAACGTATTTCGGTGCATAACTCCGTAACGTACGATTTCAGCGTTTTCTAAGCCCGGGATTAACCTGATCACTTCTTTTTGCGGTCCCCATTTCAAATGTGTCTGAAAACCAACAATATTGTAAAGTGTGCCCGCAGCATCGTCCTGCCTTAACTGTACGACAGCAAACGGACGTTTTCCTGTTTTAGGATCTTCAAGGCCTACCGGCTTCATCGGGCCAAAAAGCATTGTCTTCTTTCCGCGGCTTGCCATGACTTCTATCGGCATGCAGCCTTCAAAAAAGACCTCTTTTTCAAATTCCTTTACCGGAACCGTCTCGGCAGTAATGAGTGCATCATAAAACCGGTTGAATTCTTCTTCTGTCATCGGACAGTTCAAATAAGCAGCTTCTCCCTTATCATACCTGGATTTTAAATAAACCTTGTCCATGTCGATGCTCTCTTTTTCCAGAATGGGTGCTGCAGCATCATAGAAATAGAGATAATCTTCCCCGGTAAGCTCTTTCAGCTGCATGCTGAGCCCTTCGCTTGTCAGCGGCCCTGTTGCAATAACTGTCGGCACCTCTGGTATTTCAGTTATTTCTTCATTTATTACAGTAACATTCGGATGGCCTTTGACCATCTCTGTCACTTTTGCCGCAAACTCATGCCTGTCGACCGCAAGCGCTCCGCCTGCAGGAACCGAGCAGGCATCAGCAGAATCAATAATAACTGAATCCAGCCTGCGCATTTCTTCCTTTAATACACCGACGGCATTGGTAAGCGTATTGGCTCTTAACGAATTGCTGCAGACAAGCTCGGCAAATTTATCAGTATGATGGGCGGGCGTCTGTTTCACAGGCCTCATTTCATACAATCTAACTTTAATTCCCCTTTTCGCCAGCTGCCAGGCTGCTTCACTACCAGCAAGCCCGGCTCCTACGACAGTTACAGTTACATCATTCATTTTCGATCCTCCAATATTTTCATCAGCGCCAAGGGCGCTTTTACTTTCCTTTGTCTAGCTGCGACGGATAGGAAGTCCTAGTGCCGACGTTGCCGCAGGAAGTGGCGATTTTAGTCGGCCTGCGCCTAGCTTCTAGTGAACTTCGCTTTTCTATTTTACCCATTAAACTTTCCTATTGCACTTTACCATACGAAACGAAAAGAAAAAAGTTTCAAGGCTCTTTTTCCTGGCGCTCAATGCAAAAGAGTGAGCAGTTTGCTCACTCTTAGCTTTGAGGCGCCTCTTTATAGTCACATTCGGTGCAGCTAACCTGGATTCCTTTTTTGAGTTTCTTCTCAACAAGCAAGTGGTCGCACTTTGGACAGCTCCGTGCAATCGGCTTATCCCATGAAAGAAAATCACATTCAGGAAAACGGTCGCAGCCATAAAAAATACGGCGTTTTTTACTCTTTCGCTCGATAATATTTCCTTCGGAGCATTTCGGACATTTCACACCGATTTCCTTAACGATTGCTTTCGTATTCCTGCAATCCGGAAAATTGCTGCATGCCATAAATTTGCCGTATCTCCCCATTTTGAAGACCATAGGATTACCGCACTGTTCACAATCTTCCCCTGCAGGTTCATCCTTGATCTCAACATGCTGCATTTCCTGTTCTGCTTTTTCAAGGTGTTTCTCGAAGTCATTGTAAAAGCCCTCAATTACTCTCACCCAGGCGACTTTGCCATCTTCAATGTCATCAAGGTCCTGTTCCATCTTTGCCGTAAAAGCAACATCTAGGATATCTGGGAAAAACTCCAGGATGAGTGTATGAACAATTTCACCAAGTTCTGTCGGGACAAAACGCTTATTATCAAGGCTGACATAACCGCGTTTCTGGATTGTATCAAGCGTCGGTGCGTAGGTTGAAGGCCTACCTATTCCCAGTTCTTCCAGAGTTCGCACCAGCCTTGCTTCTGTATAGCGGGGCAGCGGCTGTGTGAAGTGCTGTTTTGGTTCAATGTCCTTCTTCAGAGCCTTATCGCCTTCATGGAGATCAGGGAGCATCTTGTCTTTCTCTTCAACCTGGTCATCGCTGCTTTCCACATACACTTTCATGAATCCCGGGAATTTTATTTTCGAGCCAGTTGCCCTGAAAAGAACTCCGGAATTCTCCAGATCAACACTCATTGTGTCCATGACTGCCGGTGCCATCTGGCTGGCAATGAACCGTTCCCAAATCAACTTGTAGAGTCTGAACTGGTCCCTCCCCAAGTATTCCTTGAGGCTGTTTGGTTCACGCATGATACCAGTCGGGCGGATGGCTTCATGGGCATCCTGGGTATTGCCTTTCTTTTTTTCTTTCCGTGCTTCCGTCTGCAGGTATTCTTTACCGTATTCAGCTTCGATATAAGTTTTCGCTTCAGTACGCGCAATATCTGAAATCCTAGTAGAGTCCGTTCTCATATAAGTGATTAAACCAACGGTTCCTTCTTTTCCAAGGTCAATTCCCTCATAGAGTTGCTGAGCAAGCATCATTGTCTTTTTCGCACGGAAATTTAATTTCCTTGCTGCTTCCTGCTGGAGCGAAGATGTTATGAACGGTAGGGCCGCATGTCGTTTCCGCTCCTTCTTTGTCACAGACGCAACAGTAAATTCGTTGCCTTTCACGCGGTTCAGGACCATTTCAACATCCTTCTCCGCCTTCAGCTCAACCTTTTCTCCATCCAGTCCATAGAAGCTGGCTTCAAAAGCAGCTTTACCCTTCATGAATTCTGCGCCAATAGTCCAGTACTCTTCCGGCTCAAAAACTTGGATTTCTTTTTCCCGGTCAATGATCAGCTTCAAAGCAACAGATTGAACCCGCCCTGCACTCAAACCCTTTTTCACTTTTTTCCAAAGAAGAGGGCTTATATTGTAACCTACAAGCCGATCAAGAATCCGGCGCGCCTGCTGTGCATCCACCAAATCTGTATTAATTGGACGGGGACTCTTAAATGACTCCTTTATTGCATCCTTTGTTATCTCGTTGAAAACAACACGGCAATCCGAGTTGATATCGACGCCCAGGCTATGTGCGAGATGCCAGGCAATGGCTTCCCCTTCGCGATCCGGGTCAGCTGCGAGGTAGACTTTCTTCGCTTTTTTCGCTGCTGTCTTTAGTTCCTTCAATACTGGGCCTTTACCACGGATAGTAATATATTTAGGTTCAAAGTGGTGTTCAACATCGACACCCATTTGGCTTTTCGGCAAGTCGCGGACATGCCCCATCGATGCCTTCACTTTATATTTTTTTCCAAGATAGCGTTCAATCGTCTTCGCCTTAGCTGGCGATTCGACGATGACTAAAAAATCTGACATCCAGTTTATCCTCCTTAGAGGGATTCAAATTATCATTATTATTCAGTAAGCACATCCCCATTGTCAATCGTTCAGGCAAAGTAAACGTTTTCACATACGGATTTTTATGCTTAAAAAATGGCAAGTGATTGGATTTCCCGGCTAATGGTGCGTTATCGGCCAAGAACAAAACCGATATTCCTTTTTTTTATTCCTGTTGCAAAATGTATAACAGTTTTAGAATAATTTCAACCATTTTGTAGGAATTTCTCAGAAATGGCTGTAAAAGTTCGGTAAAATGCCTTGGGATGAACAGGGTTTATTCATTATTATTTTCTCAATACCTTAACTCTTCAAGAATATCATTAGCTTCTATTACAAGCTTGGCTCCCTGCTTGATCAGCCAATGAGTTCCGTCACAGCCGGGATGCTCAAAACTTCCCGGGACGGCAAAAACCTCTCGCCCTTGCTCAAGGGCAAAATCAGCAGTGATCAGTGAGCCGCTTTTTTTCCCCGCCTCAACCACAATAACACCTTTCGATAATCCGCTAATAATCCTGTTTCGCTGTGGAAAATGCCATTTCTCCGGCTTAGCATCAGGTGGATATTCGGAAAGCAGTAAATGACGGTCCATCATGAATTCTGCCAGGCTGATATTTTCCTTTGGATAAATATGGCTGAATCCACCTGCTATTACACCTATCGTTTTTCCTCCATGGCTGATGGCAGAGGTGTGAGCACATGTGTCAATCCCTCTCGCAAGGCCGCTGACAATCACTGCACCCTCTGTAATGAGACTTGGAAGGAGGTGATTGATGGCTTTTTTGCCGTATGGAGATGCATTCCTGCTTCCGACCACACCGAAGAGGAAAGGGCTATCCATCAGGCTTGTATCTCCTTTGGCAAAAAGGACCCAGGGAGGCTGATAAATTGTTTTAAGCTGCTTGGGATATTGTTTATCGAAAATAGTGATGACGCTGATACGTTTTTCCCTGTATTGGGAGAGGAGTTCGTTTAGCGGGATATTGCTGAGGGTATTTGAGGTTACAGTATCTGCAGGTTTGAGGCTGCGATGCCCGGGTGTGCTGTTATGGCCGGTTTCTTCTTTCATTATCCGTAAAATGGTTTTCCAGCCAACTCCTTTGACATGGACAAGACTTATTAACTTTTTTTTCAATTCTTCCACTATGGAGCCTCCATTTAAGCTATTTTCTTGAATGAATCCACTTATCTATACCTTCAATGCCTTTTTATCCAAGCCAAACAGTCCCTCCATTAGAGGGACTGTTTGAATTGTAAAATTAATGTGTTTTGCATTTATCGTAAATTCCTTTTTCCATCAGGACTTTAATCAGTGTTTCTCCCATCACCGCTGGAGTATCAGCAACCTGGATTCCACACTCATTCATGACACGAATCTTTTCGTCAGCAGTCCCTTTACCGCCAGAAATGATGGCGCCAGCATGGCCCATACGCTTTCCTGGAGGTGCTGTACGGCCTCCGATGAATCCAACAACAGGCTTGGTCATATTTGCTTTAACCCACTCTGCCGCTTCTTCTTCGGCCGTTCCGCCGATTTCACCGATCATGATGACTGCATATGTCTCTGGGTCCTCATTAAAAGCTTTCAGTGTGTCGATGAAGTTTGTGCCATTCACTGGGTCTCCTCCAATGCCGACAGCCGTAGTCTGACCAATTCCAGCTTGTGTAAGCTGGTGAACAGCTTCATATGTTAGAGTTCCAGAGCGTGAAACTACGCCAACATGGCCTTTTGTATGAATATATCCGGGCATGATACCGATCTTGCACTCTTCCGGCGTGATGACACCAGGACAGTTAGGGCCGACAAGGCGTGTCTTTTTGCCTTCCATGTAGCGCTTAACCTTCACCATATCAAGAACAGGAATATGTTCTGTAATACAAATTGTCAAATCGAGCTCTGCATCAACCGCTTCGATGATTGCATCTGCAGCAAATGGAGCAGGTACGTAGATAACAGAAGCATTCGCGCCTGTCGCTTTAACTGCTTCCTGCACAGTATTAAAAACCGGCACACCTTCTACTTCCTGGCCGCCTTTTCCCGGGGTAGTCCCGCCGACAATCTTTGTTCCATACTCGAGCATTTGTTTTGTATGGAAAAGGGCAGTAGAGCCGGTAATTCCCTGGACAATAACTTTTGTATCTTTATTGATAAATACACTCACGTTCCATTCTCCTTCCTTGGCTGGGCGCGGCTCGAAATAAGCCTACGCTATAGTGTGACCTACTTCACCAGCGAGACGATTTTTTGGGCGCCGTCCGCCATGGACTCCGCTGCAATAATATTAAGACCTGATTCGTTCAGGATTTTCTTACCAATTTCAACATTTGTTCCTTCAAGACGGACAACAAGCGGTACCTCAAGGCCGATCTGTTTCGCTGCTTCAACAACGCCTGTTGCAATTACATCACACTTCATGATGCCGCCGAAAATGTTGACAAAAATGCCCTTTACATTCAGATCAGAAAGAATGATCTTGAATGCTTCGGTCACTTTTTCAGCAGTAGCGCCGCCCCCAACATCAAGGAAGTTTGCGGGATCTCCGCCGTAATGCTTGACAATGTCCATTGTCGCCATTGCAAGTCCTGCACCATTCACCATGCAGCCGATATTTCCGTCAAGCGAAATATAGCTAAGGTCATATTTAGATGCTTCGATTTCCTTAGGATCTTCCTCTTCCAGATCCCTGAATTCAAGAACATCCTTTTGGCGGTATAATGCATTGCTGTCGAAATTCATTTTCGCATCAAGCGCCATAACTTTACCATCGCCTGTGACGACAAGCGGATTGATTTCAGCGATAGAACAGTCTTTTTCCATATAGGCACGGTAAAGGCCCATCATGAATTTGACTGCCTGGTTGACAAGTTCTTTAGGAATATTGATATTAAAAGCAATCCTGCGGGCTTGGAAAGGAGAAAGCCCGATTACTGGGTCAATTTCTTCTTTGAAAATTTTCTCTGGCGTTTTTTCTGCCACTTCTTCAATTTCCGTTCCGCCTTCCTCAGATGCCATCAGCACAACACGGGAAGTAGCACGGTCAAGAACAAGGCCGACATAGTATTCTTTCTTGATGTCGCAGCCTTCCTCAATCAACAGGCGTTTGACTTCCTTGCCTTCTGGTCCTGTTTGGTGAGTAACCAGTGTTTTTCCAAGGATTTCGCTTGCATATGTACGTACTTCGTCAAGGTTTTTCGCAACCTTCACACCGCCAGCTTTTCCTCTTCCTCCGGCGTGGATTTGCGCTTTTACGACACAAACTTGGGTTCCAAGCTCTTTTGCCGCTTCAACCGCTTCTTCAACAGAAAAAGCGACTTTTCCATTTGGTACGGTTACCCCATATCTTCTGAGGATCTCTTTTCCCTGATACTCATGGATATTCATTTCCCATCCTCCTGTCCAGAAAAGCGCTGGCTCACAGCGGGGCTGCTATATGCAAAAATAAAGCTTTTCCACTTTTTTCAACAGCAGTATTTCCCGTCCGCAGCTGCAGACACTAATCTCGATTCAATAATAAAAAATAGACTGCGCTTTCATTGTATATAATGATATAATCATTGTCTACCAATAAGGTTTAAATATTATGTCATTTGCAATATTCTGACGGAAATCACCTTACTATAAATACTATCTTGATATATTTATTCCATCTTCCCTTTACCACGATCAAGCCTGTATATAAAAGCAAAAACCTCTGCTACTGCACCGTAAAGCTCGTCTGGAATACTCTCGTTTACCTCAAGCTGACTCAACAAGCCGACAAGAGACGGGTCCTCCTGTATGGGAATTCCGCTTTCCATGGCTTTTTCAATAATATTGCCGGCTACTAAGCCTTTGCCCGATGCCAAAACCTGCGGGGCGGTCTGGGTCTTCACCTTGTAGCCAAGTGCAACCGCAGCCTTCTGTGCCGGTGGCCGTTCACGCTTTTTCATATCTTTATATCCACCCCGCTGTAGCCAGCAGGTCCCATGCTAGCATGACCTGACGGCTCTTTATCTTTTTGTGCTGACGGCTTTGTGAACGTGACAGAGGAAAGATGATATTCTATTGCTGAAAGTTTTTTTTTCAGCTGACCTAAAAGCGGACTAGCCATTTCTTTGACAGCTTCATTTTCATTGATGATAACAAGGCCCATGATGCGGTTCTGCACTTGCATATCAACCATCATGTAGCCCAGATGCTCAAGATCAAGATAAAACAACACCCTGCAATAATCTGGGTCGATCTTTCCCTCATTTGTTTTCCGACCACTCCACTGCATAGTGACATCAGTGCTTTTTCCCGGAAACGGGAAGGGAATTTGGACAGCAAGCTGCTGCAGGGGGCCGGTTTCCTGCGAAAGAAGCTGGAAGCCTGTTATTTTGCCGAGCAGGGATTCAGCCGTCTCTCGGACAGCCTGAGGCAGGTTTCCCGAAAGCAGTTGGATCAGTTGGGGCTTCAGAGTCTCACGGAGCTCGTCCCCCACATTTCCATTCTGTTTAAGCCCGGCAGTCGTGTCATGCTCGTAGGAAAGACCCAGCCTTGTAATCGATTCCCTGATTGCCTTGGCAGCAGCCTGGGCTTCAGGGATGCCTTCCGATGCAGCCACTAGCCCAAAGAGGCTGTCAAAATCCTTATTATCTGAAAGGACTAGGTTCATTAATTTCTTCACTGCATGCATAGTCACCGGCTTATCAAACTGGGGAACATCACCAGCACCTGCGTTCTTTAATAGCGGTAAGAGGTCCCCCACTGTTATCTGTGCTGATGTTTGGGCAGCCTTTCCCATTCTGTCTGTCAATGCTAGGGCTCCAGGCAGATCTCCTGCCTGAAGAAGCCTCACAACTTCTTCGAATCTTCTGAACCCATCAAGCAGTGGCTGTGGTCCTACGGTGGAAAGTTCATTCCCAAAGCCTTTGAGCCAAATTCTTTCAAGAAATTTCGCTTCACTTTCTCCCTGCTTGATATTCCCTCTCTGCTGCATCACTTCGAATGCTTCATCAGAATCAAGATTCGTTCCGCTCAGCCATTTCGTTGTAAGTGCCTCATTCGATTCTCTGCCGGGTTCTGGAGCCGTCCACTGAATGAAACTCTTTGCTCCCTTAAGCGCAGGTTCGGCCTGCAGAGCTGTCTGTAGGCGCTCTGCCAGTATTGAAAAGGGCTCTCCCTTCAATGCTGCATACAAGGACGAATAAACCTGCCTTGTAAAAGGCAAGTTATTGCTGAAGATCAGTTTTAGAACATCATACATATCATTACCGGCTGCACTCTTTCCTTCTTTTGCAACTGTGAGGGCAAGCTGCATGGTTTCACTTGTCATCGGGAGTTTATTCCGTATGAAACCGCGAACCAATTCCTCGCTCTCTTTCCCCGGGGGCATGAGCAGCTCCATTAGTACTTTCGAAAGATTCCCGCTCATTTGCCCGCCCCCTTCATCAGGGAACATGATCCGCAGATGGATCTTCCCTTCACCGGGCTGCACCTGGAACCAGTAGCGCTGGCCAGCAGATAGGGGGGCTTCCAGTTGGGCTATCAATTTCTGTCCGCCAATTTGGATTTCGGCGGTATTGTCCGGAAACAGCCTTATTACTTTTGCGTTGATCACTTGCCCGGGCCGGAAAGAGTATTGATTTGCCGATTCAGGTATTAACTGCTTTAGGATAGTGCCAATTGCTCCATTAGTATCCATAGTCTCCCTCCTGCAGTTCTAGCTTTCCAAGCATGCTTTTACTGGCGCAAAGCTTTTCCGGTGGTATGGCGTTATGCCGTATATCCTAAGCGCCTCCAAATGCTCGGCCGTACCGTATCCCATATTGGCAGAAAAGCCATATTCAGGGTATTGCAGGCTGATTTCCTTCATCATCCTGTCTCTAGTCACTTTAGCTACAACAGAGGCCGCTGCAATGGATATGCTGCGTGCATCCCCCTTAATCAACGCTTCGGCGGGGTAGGGCGTCTCCAAGCTTACTGCATCGACGAGCAGAAAGTCAGGAGCCGACTTCATGTTGACAACGGCGGCAAGCATCGCTTTTTTTGCTGCCTGGAGAATATTGATTCTGTCTATTTCCTTCGCATCTATGATGCCAGTGCCCCACGCAATAGCATCCCGGGTAATGACTTCATAATATTCTTCCCTTTTTGCCGGGCTCAATTTTTTTGAATCATCCAGCCCGGGAAGATTAAAATCAGCAGGTAATATAACTGATCCAGCAACAACAGGGCCTGCCAGCGGACCCCTCCCTGCTTCATCAATTCCGGCAATATATTTATAGCCCTTGCTTCTTAAATCGCGCTCAAATGCGGACATCTCGAAGAATCTTTCCTCCTGGAACTTCCGCTGTTCCTGGAGTTTCAGCCATTTCTTTAATACACGCTGGACACCAGCGCGTTCATCACTGCTAATTTTCCTTACAAAATCGGATTCCGGATTTGAGATTCCGGCTAGACGGTTTCCTATTTCTTCAATGGTTAGCTTCATAATTATACAGTCTCCTAATTTTACGACTAATGTATGTATCGGCTTATTAGAAAAATAATAAAGACCCAGCGCGGGCCTTTATTATTAGAAAGACTTTAAGATCATCCCTCAGCAGGAACTGATGGCCGTTCAAACGAAAGCGGTCCGAGCTTTTCACCCCTGATATCCCTGATTACCAATTCAGCTACCTTATCATAGTCAGTTTCCCTGCCTGAAATTCTGGCACCTCTCGCGCTGCCGATCTTATCAAACAATTCCACAATATCTTCAGGTACTGGTGATAAATTATACCTTTCCTCGAGACGTACTGGATAATTTTCCTCCAGGAACCTCAGGGCATAGACAGCAACATCCTCGAGGTTCAGGATAGCATCTTTTATAGCGCCTGTAAGAGCAAGCTTTAAACCCACCTCTTGATCTTCAAATTTCGGCCACAGTATTCCCGGGGTATCTAGCAGTTCAAGTTCTTTTCCTACCTTGATCCACTGCTGGGCCTTGGTAACACCAGGCATGTTGCCAGTCTTAGCAAGATTTTTGCCGGCAAGGCGATTGATCAGAGTGGATTTCCCTGCGTTTGGAATGCCAACAATCATTGCCCTGATTGCCCTTGGCTTTACTCCTTTTGAACGAAGCCTGTCAAACTTTTCTGCAAGCAGCACTTTCGCTTCAGCCACAATTTGCTTTAATCCCGTGCCTGCCTGGGAGTTAATCGCGAGGGCGGTAATGCCCTTCTTTTTAAAATGCCGTATCCATTCAGCAGTCACTTCTTTATCAGCCATGTCTGCTTTATTCAGGAGAACAACCCGCGGCTTATGCTGGATGATCTCATCAATCATCGGGTTTCGGGAAGACTGCGGAATTCTTGCATCAACCAATTCAAAAATAATATCAACAAGCTTCAGCTTCTCCGTAACTTCCCTGCGCGCTTTGGCCATATGGCCTGGAAACCATTGAATCGTCATGTCTCCACCATCCTTTCCGAAAAATATCAAGCGCCCGCTGCAGCCCTTTCAGAGAAAAAGGCTTTAGCATGGCGCCTGGTGGGTTATTGGGCTACAGACCTTATATCGTTGACCGGCCAGTAAATGATACTCGTTTTTCCAAGAACTTTCTCAAGCGGTACGGTTCCGATATGACGGCTGTCTTTGCTGAAACGCCGGTTGTCACCCATAACAAAAAGATGCCCTTCCGGCACGGTTTTCCTGCCAATCTTTTCTTCAAGTGTAAAAGGGTCTGTCAACGGGCCGTCAATGACCTGTTTTTTATAGTTTTCCAAATACGGTTCTTCATATGCTTTGCCATTGACATAAAGAGTATCGTCCTTGTACTCCACTGTATCACCTGGCAAACCAATCACTCTTTTTATGTAATCCTTATTTTCTGGGGCGTGAAAGACAATGATATCGAACCTTTCTGGTTCACCGACCTTATAGCTGAGTTTATTCACAATCATTCTATCCTGGTCATGAAGCGTCGGCATCATGGATAGGCCGTCTACCACAATGGGTGCGAACAGGAAGTACCTGATAAAAGCTGCAAGCAAGACTGCAATAACAAGCGCTTTTGTCCATTCCCATAGTTCATTTTTATTTTTCGCCATTCTCTCCCCACCATTCTAGGAATTAAGTTCAGTACATAAATTACTTTTACATAACTTCCTTGCTGTAAACATGATGTCCTCTTTTTTTAAAATATCTCCTGCCTAAAATAGATGGTTTCCGTCTTTTTCCCTATGAAAAAGGAGCTTGCTTGACAAGCAGCTCCTTTTTTTGAACTTTAGATTAGCGAATTTCTTTGATACGCGCTTTTTTACCACGCAGGCTGCGTAGGTAGTAAAGCTTAGCACGGCGGACTTTACCGCGGCGAAGTACTTCAAGTTTCGCGATCTTTGGTGTGTGTACAGGGAATGCACGCTCAACACCCACGCCGTAAGAAATCTTACGGACAGTGAAAGTTTCGCTGATTCCACCACCACGACGCTTAATAACAACACCTTCAAAAAGCTGAATACGTTCGCGAGTACCCTCGATAACTTTTACGTGTACACGTACAGTATCACCAGGACGGAACGATGGCAGATCAGTGCGAAGCTGTTCTTTTGTGATTTCTTCAATCAATTGTTGCATCGTTTTCAACTCCTCCCACAGATGCTCATACATCTCTTCGTGCAGCGGAACATCGTTATAAAGGCTTCGGGCGAGGCCCAAGCCACAAAAAATATCTTACCATAAAGGACGCCCGGCTGCAACAGCTATTCTGATTGTTTTTTGATTTCTGCAAGCCATTTCCCATAGCCTTCAGGCAAATCAGTCGCTTCCAGTAAATCAGGGCGGCGGGTATGGGTTCTCCGGAGAGATTCTTTCATTCGCCATTCATCAATGAGACGATGATTTCCAGACAAGAGCACTTCCGGAACCTTCAGCCCTCGGAAATCAGCCGGCCTAGTATAGTGCGGATGCTCAAGAAGCCCTGTACTGAAAGAATCCTGAATATGAGACTCCTCACTGCCAAGGACTCCCGGCAGGAGCCGGACTACACTGTCAATAACCACCATGGCGCCAAGTTCCCCGCCTGTAAGCACATAGTCGCCGATCGATATTTCATCCGTAACAAGGTGTTCGCGGATACGTTCGTCATAGCCCTCATAATGACCGCAAATAAAAATCAAGTGATCTTCACCTGCCAGTTCTTCTGCCTTCCGCTGCGTATAGCGTTCGCCCTGAGGACACATGAGAATGACACGTGGCTTTCTGCATTCCGCTTTCTTGACTAGGTCTTCAACCGCATCAAAAATCGGCTGCGGCTTCAGCACCATTCCGGCTCCACCGCCATATGGGTAGTCATCAACTGTTTGGTGGCGGTTGTCGGCATAGCTGCGGAAATTGACAATATTATATTCGACAGCGCCTTTTTCAGCTGCCTTGTTCAATATTGAATGTCCCAGGACCCCTGCGAACATTTCCGGAAATATGGACAAGACATCGACTTTCATCACGGAAGGAGTCCCTCCATTGGATCAATGAGGATTACTTTTTCTTGAAGGTCGACTTTCTTCACCACATCTTCAATATAAGGGATGAGGATATCTTTCCCTCCCTTTCCTTTCACAACCCAGACATCATTTGCCCCAGGTGACAATATCTCCGTTATTTTCCCAACTTCCTCTCCCTCAATTGTAGAGACAAGGCAGCCGATAATATCCTGTAAATAATACTCTCCCTCTTCAAGAGTGCCGCGTTCACTTTCCGGTACCTTAAGGATGCCATCCCTGAACTTTTCGACTTCATTAACATTTCCAAAGCCTTCAAAGGTCAATAGGTCAAAGTTTTTATGGGTTCTGTGACTTGCCACCGTCAGTTCAATTGGTCCTTTTGCATTTGGCATAAATAAGTATAGCTTGTTTCCAATCCTATACCTCTCAGTTGGAAAGTCGGTCCTGGAAATAACCCGTACTTCCCCTCTAATTCCGTGTGTATTGACAATTTTTCCGACATTAAACCATTTTTCCATTCTGTTCACCTCACGCGTATTTCGGCCACGACGCCGTCCTTCACAACGATTGTCTTCCCGGTCAGAAATTCTTCCCAGTCGTCGCCCTCGCTGACTTCAACAACTGCCTGCAGCTCTGTTTCCCTTAGCTCGCTGCCAAGCGGGAGGATATGTAGCTGCTCAATTTGAAAGTCAAGCAGTTTTATCTTTTCCATATGGATGCGTATTTCATTATCAAAATGCCTTTTCAGGCTTTCAGGGGGAAATTTCTTTGATTTTTCAAGCCGTTTCATCTCAAACTTTAGCTGATCGCATTCTTTTTGCAGCTGCAGCTTGCGTTCCTGGTATTGATCGAGAAGCTTCTGCTTGCTGAAATCGGTCAGAACCTGTTTTACAACGATGGTTTGAAGCACTTTCATGTTCATCCCTCCGGAGCCCTGTTATATTGCACTAAATCTGTATCGTCAAATGCATTGCGAAAGCGCCTTGCGCAGGGACGACAAGCATAAGACAAGCCAACGAAAAGGTTGTTCTTTGATCTTCTTGAAGATTGGCTTATGACTCGGTCCCTTAAACACTGTAGCTAGGCACGTCCAACATCCATTATATATGAATCTTCCCCTAAATAGAAAAAAAGGAGGGTTTCCCCTCCATTTTTAGCATGTCCCAAGGGGCAAGAGGCCCGTGAAACGTTATTCAACTATCTCAAGGAATATTTTCTTTTGCATTGAAGATCCTGCTGCGTATACAACGGTTCTAATTGCCTTTGCCACGCGCCCCTGCTTCCCGATTACCTTGCCCATGTCACTCTTGCTGACAGAAAGACGGTAGATGATCCGATGATCCTCCTCGGAGGCATCCACTCGAACATCTTCAGGAAAATCGACAAGGGGTTTCACGATCGTCTCGATTAATTCCTTCATGTCATTCACAATTACTTGCTGTTTTTAGCAATATGGAATTTTTCCATGATGCCTTGGTTAGAGAGCAGATTACGCACTGTATCAGACGGCTTCGCACCGTTCTTAAGCCATTGAAGAACCAAATCTTCGTTGATGTCAACCACTGCAGGGTTGGCAACTGGATTGTAAGTTCCCACTATTTCAATGTAACGGCCGTCACGTGGTGAACGGGAATCAGCTACAACAATACGATAGAAAGGAGATTTTTTTGCTCCCATACGTTTTAAACGAATTTTTACTGCCATTTTAAATAAGCACCTCCGAATAGTTTCACACAAGATAGAATAATATCAAATGTCATTTAGCTTGTAAAGGTTTTTTTCTTTACAGGGTCAAAAAATATGTTTCCAGAGAAGTAAATCACACATTAAAAAGGATTGAACGGCAGCTTGAATCCGCCCTTTTTCTTCCCTTTTTGCTGGAGACCAGTCATTTGCTTCATCATTTTCTTCATGTCCTCGAACTGCTTCAGAAGGCGGTTAACTTCCTGGATGCTCGTTCCGCTTCCCTTGGCAATCCGTTTCTTCCTGTTCGCGCTGATGATTTCAGGATGGGTTTTTTCTTGGCTTGTCATCGACTGGATGATCGCTTCAACATGGGAAATCTGCTTCTCATCGATCTGAAGATTGTTCATTCCCTTAATCTTGTTTGCCCCAGGCATCATTTTCAGAAGCTCGTCAAGCGGGCCCATCTTCCTTACCTGGCCAAGCTGGTCTAGAAAATCGTCAAGCGTGAATGTTGCTGTCCGCATCTTCTTTTCAAGCTCTTTCGCTTTATCCTCATCTACATTGGCCTGCGCCTTTTCGATAAGCGTCATGACATCGCCCATACCCAGAATCCTTGACGCCATCCGTTCGGGATGGAAGGCTTCGAGGGCATCAAGTTTTTCTCCAAGGCCGACAAACTTGATTGGCGTATCCGTCACTGAACGGATTGAAAGCGCAGCTCCACCGCGTGTATCACCGTCAAGCTTGGTCAGGACAACACCAGTCAAGCCCAACTGCTCATTGAAACTCTGAGCCACATTAACGGCATCCTGCCCCGTCATCGCATCGACAACAAGGAAAATTTCATCCGGCTTGGCGAGTTCCTTGATGTCTTTCAGTTCATCCATCAGCTTCTCATCTACATGAAGACGACCGGCCGTATCGATCAGGACATAATCATGGTGATCTTCCTTCGCCTTGGCAATCGCCTGCTTGGTAATTTCCACAGGACTTACCTGGTCACCAAGGGAAAAGACAGGCATGCCCAGTTGTTTGCCGAGCGTTTCAAGCTGCTTGATCGCCGCAGGCCTGTAAATATCGCCAGCAACAAGCAATGGCTTCCTGTTGTGCTTTTTCCGAAGAAGGTTTGCAAGCTTCCCGGTAGTCGTCGTCTTCCCTGCCCCTTGCAGACCTACCATCATGATGACAGTCGGCGGCCTGTTAGCTACAGCAATCCGGCTTTGTTCGCCGCCCATCAGGTCTGTCAGCTCTTCCTTAACAACCTTGATGACCTGCTGTCCCGGTGTCAGGCTTTTCAGCACTTCCTGCCCGACAGCACGCTCGCTGACTTTCTTGACAAAGTCTTTCACCACTTTAAAATTAACGTCTGCTTCCAATAGGGCAAGACGGACCTCACGCATCATTTCTTTTACGTCCGCTTCAGTAACTTTTCCTTTGCCGCGGATCTTTTGCATTGTACTTTGCAGTCGGTCGGCTAATCCTTCAAATGCCATCTGTTTGCCGCCTCCTAATCTAGTTTCTCCAGCGCTTCCAGCATCCCCGGAAGGTCTGAAAGGCTGCTGCCAGCCTCAAGTATGTCCTTCATCCTTGCAACAAGCCTGCTCCGGTCCTGGAATTTTTGGAACAGACGCAGCTTTTCTTCATATTCCTCAAGCATTGCTTCTGTTCGTTTTATATTGTCGTAGACCGCTTGCCGGCTCACATCGTACTCATCGGCGATTTCTCCGAGTGAATAGTCGTCAAGATAATAAAGGGACATATAGCTTTGCTGTTTGGGAGTCAGCAGTGCCTGATAAAAATCGTACAGATAATTTATCCGGGTTGTTTTTTCAAGCATCTTGATCCCCCCGTGTTAAGTGGAATTCCTTTACAGTAATAGTGTACACACGAATACTCCGCGTGTCAAGACAGCTCCTTGCCTTTCAGGCAGACGCTGCTATTCCGCAGATTCTTCCTCAACAAGGTCTGCAAACAAGCCATATACATATTTATCAGGATCAAATTCCTGAAGGTCATCCATTCTTTCTCCAAGACCGACAAACTTAACCGGAATGTTCAATTCGTTCCGGATCGCAAGGACAATTCCTCCTTTTGCGGTTCCGTCTAGTTTGGTCAGGACAATCCCGGTGACATCGGTCGCTTCCTTGAACGTTTTTGCCTGAATCAGCGCATTTTGGCCAGTCGTTGCATCAAGAACAAGCAGGACTTCATGGGGAGCCCCTGGAATTTCCCTCTCAATCACGCGTTTGACTTTCTCCAGCTCTTTCATCAGGTTTACCTTGTTCTGCAGTCTGCCGGCAGTATCGCATAAAAGAATGTCTGCGCCTCTCGATTTGGCTGCCTGGATGGCGTCATACATTACAGCGGCAGGATCGGATCCTTCGGCCTGTTTGATGACGGAAACACCAACCCTGTCTCCCCACACTTCAAGCTGGTCAATTGCACCTGCGCGGAATGTATCCCCTGCTGCCATCATTACGCTTTTCCCTTCACTTTTCAGCTTGTAGGCCAGCTTGCCGATGGTGGTTGTTTTTCCGACCCCATTCACTCCGACAAAAAGAATGACAGTCAATCCATTTTCCTGGACGTTCAGACTCGATTTTTCTTCTCCCGAGCCTTCATATATCTCAACAAGCTTTTCAGATATCACAGACTGCATTTGTGAAGAATCCTTGATATTTTGGCGCTTCACCTCCATTTTAAGCTCATCAATCAACTCCATAACGGTCCCGAATCCGACATCTGCCTGGATGAGGATTTCCTCAAGTTCCTCGAAAAAATCTTCATCTACTTTGCGGTATCTGGCAACAAGATCATTTACACGACCTGAGAAGCTGTCCCGTGTTTTTGTCAAGCCATCTCTAAATTTATCTGTCACACTCTCTGTCTGGTTTGATATTTTCTCTTTTAACTTTTTAAAAAAGCTCACCGTCTCACAGCCCTTCTATCAAGATTTAACCAATTCCTTCGTTTCCTCAAGCCTCACGGAAACTACTTTAGAAACTCCGCTCTCCTGCATTGTAACTCCGTACAGGACGTCTGCTTCTTCCATCGTCCCTTTGCGGTGTGTAATCACGATAAATTGCGTTTCCCTGCTGTAGCCTTTTAAATACTGGCTGAAGCGAGAAACATTCGCCTCATCAAGCGCCGCTTCCACTTCATCAAGAATACAGAACGGAACAGGACGAACTTTCAGGATGGAAAAAAGCAGCGCGATAGCAGTCAGCGCACGCTCACCTCCAGAGAGAAGTCCAAGATTTTGCAGTTTCTTTCCGGGAGGCTGAGCCACTAGCTCAACTCCGGTGTTCAACAGATCATCCGGCTGAGTGAGCTTCAAATCAGCCCTTCCTCCACCGAAAAGGGACCTGAAAACAGGGTCAAAGTGAGTGCGGATTGCCTGGAATGTCTGTCCGAAGCGATTTTTCATCTCCTCGTCCATCTCTCCGATTACCTGAAACAGAGTATCCTTAGCTTCCTGCAAATCTGTCTTTTGCTCAAGCAGAAATTCATATCGTTCGGACACCCGTTCATATTCTTCGATTGCACCGATATTGACTGAGCCGAGCTCCTCGATTGCCAGCTTGATCAGTTTCACCCTCCTGCGTGCTTCTTCGGCGGGTACTTCAAGCGGATATTGTTCCCTTGCGGCTTCATAAGAAAGAAGGTACTCCTCCCTCAAGTGAGCAATCCGGTTATCCAGATCTACATCTAGCCTGTTCAGTTTAACCTCTTCATCTTTTAAAATTTCTGACATCCCTCTGTACTGACGCTTCAGTTCTTTAGCATCTTTTTCACAGTCTTCAAGCTCAAGCTGCAAGGCCACACGCTCTTTCCGCCTTGAAGCAATCAGCTCGAGGGTATTATTTTTGTCGCGCAGCTTCGCCTTTGCGGCTTCTTCAAGCTGGTTCTCCCCAGATGAACTGTTATCCATCTCCAGTGAGAGTAGACTTAAATCCTCGAGCGCCAATGCAAGCCTTTCCCTATGTTCACCAAGGTCACTGGAGGCTGTTCCCAGCTTCTCGCGTACATGGTTCACCTGTTCTTTCTTGGATGCTAAGCTTATTTTCAGCTCGCTGATTTCAGCTGCAAGCGTTTCTTTCGAAGCAACATTCGTGTTCTTTTTCTCAGTCAGGCTTGAAATCTCCCGATCAAGTCTTGCTAGTTCCGACTGAAATTCTTCAAGGTCCTCCGCAAGCTGATGCTTCCTGCCTGACAACCTTTCATTTTCTTCGCCTGTCTGCCTCTTTTCAGCATCATAAACGGAAAGCCTGTCATTGATGTTCCGTTCCTCTATTTCGACCTCACGAAGCCCGCTCTTCAGCTCCTGCTCTTTCATCCTAAGCTCTTCCCCGGTTTTCCTTAGGGTTTCCAGGGATTCCTCGGAATCATGGACATCTCTTTTCATTTCTTTGAGCCGGCTTTCAAGCAGTTTTGTTTTCTCTTCCATATCGGAAAGCTTCGCTGCCAAATCCTCAAGCTCACTTTTGCGGCTAAGGAGAGAAGACGACTTCTGTTTTACTGCTCCGCCTGACATTGAGCCCCCCGGATTCACGACATCGCCCTCAAGCGTCACAATCCTGCTGCGGTATTGAAGGATCCTAGCCATCTCGTTTGCACCCTTCAAATCCCTTGCAAGAATCACACTGCCAAGCAGGTTTTGTATGACCTCTTTATACTCTGGGGCAAAATCAATCAACTCCGCTGCACAGCCGATAAAAGCAGGGTGGGAAGCTGCTGCATGAAGAAGAGCCGGTGCAATCGATTTGCCGCGGATAACAGAAAGTGGAAGGAATGTAGCCCTTCCGAACGAACCCTGCTTCAAATACCTGATTGCAGCCCTGGCATTTTCTTCGCTTTTCACCACAATATGCTGCATCGCTCCACCAAGAGCGGTTTCAACAGCGAGTTCATATTGTTTTGGCACCTTTACAAGTTCAGCGATAGCGCCTTCGATACCTTCGAGCTTCTTGTTCCGGGCTTTCAGCACTTCTTTTACTCCCTGGAAAAATCCCGAGTAATCCTCCTGCATGTCCTCGAGCATTTCTTTTTTGGACTTCGTCTGCTGAAGGTATTGATAGGCCTGATATAATGTTTTCTCCTGATTTTCGCAGCTTTTTTTCAGCTTTTCAAGCTTGTCTTGTTCTTTAAAAAAGCGGCTGGCCTGCTGTTCAAGCTGATTTCCAATCTCTTCAAGTTTTCGGGCTGCAGCGTCCTTTTTTTGGCTGATTTCATCACGGCTTGCGATAAACCTTGCGTTCTCCCCGTCAAGCCTTGAATTTCTAGCGGCATGCTGGCTGAGCTGCTGTCCAATATAGCTCAATTCATTTTTGGCGCTGGCCTGGCGGTTGAGAAGGTCGATATAATCGCCCTTAAGCAAATCAATTTTTGCTTCAATATCTTCGCTGTAAAGTTTATTCTGTTCCAGCTTATACTCCAGCTCTGATTGAATTTTCGCTGCTTCGGCTGTAAGCTCTTCAAGCAATCGTTCCTGGTTTTGCTCTTCCTTCTCCAGCACCTTAACTTTGCCTGTTGTTTCCTCAATGCTTTTTTCAAGCTGTTCCCTGTTTTGGAAGGCATTCTTCTTTCGCTCTTTAAGAACCTCTTTTTTCCCTTCAAGCTTTTCGAGTTCTTCACTTGCTGCAAGCAGAACATTCTGAAGGTCGCTGACCGATTCGTCAAGCGCTGTAAGTTGATCGCGATACTTCTCTATAGCTGCTTCTTTTTTCTGCAGAACAGCAGACATGTCCATTTCCCGCTGTTTGTTGTGTTCCAGTTCGCCGGACAGGCGTTCCCAGCGGGCGTGGAGCTCTTCAATTTCATAGGCTGTTAGGGCGACTTCAATATGTTCAAGTTCTTCCTTTTGGGCCAGGTAATCCCGGGCAATCGACGCCTGTATTTTTAAAGGCTCCACCTGGGATTCAAGCTCATGGAGAATATCCGAGACCCTGTTCAGGTTCTCCTGCGTCTCGAACAGCTTTGCCTCAGCTTTTTTCTTCCGTGTCTTATATTTCAGGACACCCGCAGCTTCCTCAAAGATCGTCCGCCTGTCTTCCGGCTTGCTGTTCAGGATTTCTTCAACCTTGCCTTGGCTGATGATTGAAAAAGCTTCCCTGCCGAGCCCTGAATCCATGAAAAGGTCGATAATATCCTTCAGCCTGCATGTACGCTGGTTGATTAAATATTCACTGTCGCCTGAACGATAAACACGCCTTGTCACACTTACTTCATTATATTCCAGGGGCAAGCCCTGGTCTTCGTTATCAAGTGTCAATGTCACTTCCGCAAAATTCACTGGCTTGCGTGTCTCGCTTCCGGCAAAGATAATATCTTCCATTTTCGCTCCACGCAGGGACTTTGCCGACTGTTCACCGAGTACCCAGCGAATCGCGTCGGTAATATTGCTTTTTCCGCTACCGTTCGGACCCACAACTGCTGTTACCCCGGGAACAAACTCCACGGCAATCCTTTCAGCAAACGATTTAAAGCCAATTACATCTAATCGTTTTAAAAACACGGTGCGCTCTCCCCTTTGTCATTCTGCATCTAGTTGTTTTTTGGGCGACGCAATTGCTTCAATGTGTGCTTTTAGTTTTTCAAGCCCTAACTGGGCAGCGTGCTGTTCAGCTTCTTTTTTTGATCGGCCCTTCCCTGTTCCCAGTTCTTCACCGTCAAGCGAAACCCTTGATTCAAACACACGGTTGTGGGCAGGCCCTGTCTCTTCCATAATCCGGTACTCTAGTATTCCTGCACCGTCCCGCTGGACTAGCTCCTGCAGCTGGCTTTTGAAATCCATCACATGAGAAAAAGCACCTGCATCAATTTTCGGAAATACGACTTTTTCTAAAAATGCCGTTACCGTTTCTATTCCCTGGTCGAGATATAAGGCTCCAATGAATGCCTCGAATACATCTGCCAACAGAGCGGGCCTTGTACGCCCTCCTGTCATTTCCTCTCCTTTTCCCAACAGTACAAGCTTCCCAAAGGATAGCTCATGTGCAAACGAGACCAGCGACGGCTCGCATACAACCGCAGCACGGAGCTTTGTCAGCTCCCCTTCGCTCATCATTGGATACTTCTCGAATAAAAACCGGGATACTGTCAGTTCCAGTACAGCGTCCCCCAGGAATTCAAGCCTTTCATTATCTTCATACGGCTTGCGGCGATGCTCATTCACATAGGATGAATGGGTAAAGGCATGCTTCAGCAGCCTTTCATTTTTAAATTGGATTCCAATTGTTTCTTGAAACTCTCTAAATTTCTGCTCCACTGCGCGAACTGATTTTCGCTCTCTTTCTTTTCCTGTATTGCGCATCCTGACTCCACCTTGCTCAAAATTTACACACTACTGTAAGTTTACAAAAAAAAGCCTGCAAAACGCAAAAAAACCTTAACATTTTTACAACAAAAGCGTTTTTTCTCCCCTAAACAGAAGAAAGCTCCGTTTTAGGAACGGAGCTTCACATAAAGGTCAATTACATTTTGCTATTTATGTAATTTACAGCGTCGCCGACTGTACCGATTTTTTCTGCATCATCATCAGAGATTTCCATGCTGAATTCATCTTCCAGTTCCATTACCAATTCTACTACATCAAGGGAATCAGCGCCAAGGTCATCTTTGAAGGATGCCTCAAGATTAATCTGGGATTCTTCCACTCCCAGGCGGTCAACGATAATTTTTGTTACGCGTTCTAGAACATCTGCCATGTTTGTTCACCTCCCCTCAAGCCATTATAGTAGATTCGGCACAAATAATAAATGCCAAACCTGCTTGATGGCAAAAATGTTTTTACATGACCATCCCGCCATCCACATGGAGCGTCTGCCCTGTAATGTAACGACTGTCTTCTCCTGCGAGAAAAATAACGGTCCTGGCGATGTCTGCTGGTTCCCCAAGCTTTGCCAGCGGTATGCTCTTCAACATTTCCGCTTTGACTTCTTCTGGCAGTTTATCCGTCATATCTGTCGTGATGAATCCCGGTGCTACCGCATTGACGGTAATTCCCCGTGATGCAAGCTCCTTAGCAGAAGTCTTTGTGAGCCCGATTACTCCCGCTTTAGCAGCAACATAGTTTGCCTGGCCTGCATTGCCCATCACGCCTACTATCGAGGAAATGTTGATAATCCGGCCGCTGCGTTGTTTCATCATTTGCCTTGTGACTGCTTTTGTGCAAAGGAAAACGCCTTTCAGGTTGATATTAATAACGTCGTCCCAATCGCTTTCTTTCATTCTCATAATAAGATTATCTTTTGTAATTCCGGCATTATTGATTAGGATATCCAACTTCCCAAATGCGCCAATCGTTTCTTTCACCATTCTTTCAACAGATTCAGAACTTGATACATCCGCCTGGATAACGATAGCATTCCTGCCCAGTTTTTTTATTTCTTCTGCAGTTTCCAATGCCCTCGCTTCACTACCCGAGTAGTTCACCGCAACGTCCGCGCCTTCCCTCGCAAGCTCAAGCGCTATTTCACGGCCAATCCCTCTGGATGCTCCAGTCACAAGAGCGACTTTTCCTTCAAGCCTCATTCTATTCACCCCTTATTGCCGCAACGGCAGCCGCGCAGCTTTCTTCATCGAAGACTGGCAGCGTCTTTGCCGAGCGGTCCAATTTCTTTACAAGGCCGCATAAAACTTTTCCTGGCCCAAATTCTATAAAAGTATCTACTCCAAGCTCCAGCATCCTTGCAACAGAATCCTCCCACAGGACAGGGGAGTAAAGCTGCTTAACGAGCAAATCCCTGACTTCGGATGCTTGTCCCATTGTCATTGCTGTCACATTTGCCACAACAGGAATACCAGCATCATGGATAGCCATCCCTTCAAGCACTTCACTAAACCTCTCTGCCGCGGGCTTCATAAGAGAAGAGTGGAAAGGACCGCTGACGTCTAGCGGAATCACACGCTTGGCTCCAGCTTCTTTCGCTTTTGCTCCCGCTTCCTCGACACCCCGCCTTGATCCCGAAATAACGATTTGACCAGGGCAGTTCATATTAGCCAACTGAACCGGATGTCCGGACGCCTCGATGGTGCCAGTAACATCCGCCAGTTTCTCCCTGTCAAGGCCAAGAACAGCAGCCATAGTTCCTTCTCCCTGCGGAACGGCCTCCTCCATCAGTTCTCCCCTCTTGCGAACAGCAAGGATACCGTCTTCGAAGGAAAACGCCCCCGCAGCAACAAGTGCCGTATACTCACCAAGGCTGTGACCTGCCACATAATCAGGCTTAATTCCTGAACGGCTGAAATAATCATGGAGAGCGACTCCTGTAGCAAGGAGTGCCGGCTGGGCGTTGATTGTTCTTGTCAGCGCCTCCTGAGGTCCTTCAAAAATCAGTTTGCTCAGGTCTATATTCAGCACTTCATCTGCTGTGCTGAAAAAATTCATTACATGCTGGTCAGCTTGTGCCAGCGACTTCCCCATTCCAACGGTCTGTGACCCCTGGCCCGGAAAAAGAAATGCAATTTTACCCATTTTTATCCCCCTGTTCCTTACTGATTGGTCCGGTTTTCCTCGATTGCGCGTTTAATCGTTCCCGAAACGTCGTGCTCTACCATTTCCCGCGCCTGGCGAAGCGCATTGAAAATCGCATTGGCATCAGAGGAACCGTGCGCTTTGATAACAGGCGCTTTGAGACCGAATAAACCTGCGCCTCCATACTCTGTATAATCCATCTTGTTCTTCAGTACGACAAGATCAGGCTTCAGGACTGCAGCTGCAAGCTTGCTTTTCATACTTCCCGTAAGAGCAGACTTCAGCATACCGAAAACGGACAATGCCGTCCCCTCGATCGTCTTCAGAACCATATTGCCAGTGAATCCATCTGTAACAACAACATCCGCGACACCCTGCAGGAGATCACGCGCTTCGACGTTCCCGATAAAATTGATGTCCGCATCCTTCAAAAGTGTAAAGGCATGCTTTGTCAATTCATTTCCTTTTTTTTCTTCTGAACCGATATTGAGCAGTCCCACTCTTGGGCTGTCAATGCCTCTCGCTTTTTGGCTGTAGATTGAACCCATAAGCGCATATTGAAGAATGTGTTCAGGGCGGGCATCCGCATTCGCGCCAACATCCAGAAGGACGAAGCCTTCCCCACCGACCGTTGGCAGCGTAGGAGCAAGAGCCGGCCGTTCTATGCCGTCAATGCGGCCGACAATGAATAATCCAGCGGCCATCAATGCTCCAGTATTTCCTGCTGACAGGCAGGCATCTGCTCTCCCTTCGGCCACTTCCCTTGCAGCGAGAACCATCGAAGCATCCTTTTTCCTTCGTACTGCCCTTACCGGCTCATCTGTTCCAAGAATGGCTTCTTCAGTATGGAGAATCTCAATTCTTTCTTCATTCGTCAGGTATTCCCTTATTTTTTCTTCATCCCCGACAAGAACGATATGTATATCCTTATATTCCCTGACCGCTCTCATAGCGCCGAGGACAATTTCCTTCGGTGCATTGTCGCCGCCCATGCTGTCGATCGCTAGTCTCATAATGATGACATCCTCATTTTTATTTTTTTGACCGGTACATTTCAAAGCTGCCTTTGAAAACCAGTTCTTTATTTACGAAGCTGTTGACTTCGACAAAGGTTCTGCCGGTTTCAGTGTCAATTTTTGTTACCTTTGCTTTTGCAACAACCCGCTCGTCTTCCATAACTGATCTTGTAAACTGGATGCTAGCCTTCGCGGTGAGCGCGAGTTCGTCATTAATGACGGCCACTGCCAGCGAATTGGCCTGGGCAAAAAGATGATGTCCCCTTGCAATGCGGTTCCGCATGAAAACATGTTCTTTCTTGATATCCAGGATAGAAATCGCACTTTGGTCAAGCTCTATATCAATGATTTCCCCAATCACTTCCTCAATCGGAAGGGAACGGACTTCATCTTCAAAACGCTTCTCCGCAACATTCTTAATCCGTTCTCTCAGCTCTGGTATTGACAGTTCCAGCCTATCAAGCCTGATCGTCTGGATGCTGACAGAAAAAGTTTCTGCAAGTTCTTCATCTGTTACAAACGGGTTATCTTTAATTGTTTCGGCAAGCATCTGCTGCCGTACTTTTTTATTTCTCCTCATCGATCATCACACCGTTCGCAGTATTATGACTAGGTACTAATAGTAATATATATAAAATAAAAAGAGATTGCAAGAAGAAACCGAATCAAGATAGAAAGCAGTGCCTGTAAAGGCACTGCAGATTCAGAGTTTCACGATAAAAATATTTTTATGTTAATCAAGCTTTTCTGTTGCCAGCGCCCCTGATTCTTCAAGAAGACGCCTTAGCAGCAGGTACTTGTCAGATTCCCAAAATGCTTTTGATTGAACAAGAGCGGAAGCATCGCTCCGGGCAGTTTCAAGAGCACGGTAATCATGTACCATGTCAGCTACCTTAAATTCCGGGAGTCCGCTCTGCTTTCGGCCAAAGAAATCTCCTGGCCCCCGGAGTTCAAGATCCTTTTCGCTTACGACGAAGCCATCATTTGTCTCAGTCATGATTGTCATCCGTTCCTTGCCTACTTCACTTTTTGGGTCGGCAAGCAAAATACAGAAGGACTGTTCGCTGCCTCTGCCGACACGCCCCCTTAGCTGGTGCAACTGGGAAAGTCCGAACCGTTCAGCATCATATATGAGCATGAAGGTGGCGTTCGGAACATTCACCCCGACTTCCACCACCGTAGTAGATACAAGAACCTGCACTTCATTGGAGCTAAATTCCTTCATCACCGCATCTTTTTCTTCGGATCCCAGGCGGCCGTGCATCAGCCCTATTTTGTATCGATTTTGGAAATAGACAGTAAGGCTGTTATATACATCAATAGCATTCTGGACATCAAGCTTGTCAGATTCCTCGATGAGCGGACAAATAACATATGCCTGGCGTCCTTTTCTGAGTTCTTTCTCCATAAAGCTGAGAACCCTGTCAAGCATTTCCTGCTTGGCCCAATAGGTCTCGATGCTTTTCCTGCCTGCAGGCATCTCGTCAATCACAGATACATCCATTTCCCCGAATACTGTGATGGCGAGTGTTCTCGGGATAGGGGTGGCAGTCATGAACAAAACATCCGGATTCTCGCCTTTTTCCCGGAGGATGCGCCTTTGTTCAACACCAAAGCGATGCTGCTCATCCGTTATCACAAGCCCTAGATGATTAAAAATGACTTCATCCTGGATGAGTGCATGCGTGCCAATCAGGACATGAATTTCACCGTTTTGGAGCAGTTCAAGAATCTCCCGGCGTCTCTTCCCTTTTACGGAGCTTGTCAACAGAGCCGTTTTGACCCCAAATGGTTCAAGGAGCTGGTGTAAGGAATCTGCGTGCTGTTCTGCCAATATTTCTGTTGGAACCATTAACGCCCCTTGAAACCCTGCAGTAATGCCGGCATAAAGGGCAATCGCAGCCACAACGGTTTTTCCGGATCCTACATCGCCTTGGAGAAGCCTGTTCATCCGGTACGGCGATTTCATATCGGAAAGAATCTCGTTTACAACTCTTTTTTGGGCTCCTGTCAGCGGAAATGGGAGAGCATCAGTGAATCGTTTGATTTCCTTGACGTCATACTGCTGGGCAATCCCAGGGGACTGTTCCCGTTCAAGCTTTCGTAGAGATTGCATTTTAAGCTGAAAAAGGAGGAACTCTTCGTAAACAATCCGCCTCCGTGCCTGCTTTACCTCAGCGGGATCCCCCGGGAAATGCATCGCCATAAAAGCTGCCCTGCGGTTCATCAGTTTGTACCGGGAAAGGAGCTCTACAGGCAGTATTTCAGAAATGCTGTCACCGTACTGGTCAAAAGCTGCTTTAATATGCCTTCTGATCATCTTAACCGTTAGCTTTCCTTTTACTGCATATACGGGTTCAAATTCCTGGCTTCTTGAATGTGGCCCTGAAGCCATTTCATTGACCGAAATTGTCTGGCGGTGCTGGTCCCATTTTCCTGTTACTGTTATTGTGTCATTTAGGTGAATCTTTTGTTTCATGTAAGGCTGATTAAAGAAAACAGCTTTGACAAGATACCTGCCAACAAGCAGCCTGACCGTCAATCGGTTTTTCTTCCGCCCATGGTAAACAAGGGCAGGTTCGCCATGTACTGTACCTTCGACAGTAATTTTTTCATCGTGCTTAGCGTCCGCGAGGTCCCGGAGCCTATAATCCTCATACCGATAAGGAAAATGCCCAAGCATGTCTTTAATGGTGTGGATCCCCATTCCTGCGAGCGTTTCCCCCATTTCCGGCCCTATCCCTTTTAATTGGGTTACCGGCTGGTTTAATCTGTCACTCACTTTTATTTAGCGGCATACCGAATATCTTTGCTTCCAGCTCCCTGCCGGTCGGAGTGGCCGCCAGCCCTCCCTGTGCAGTTTCTCTTAAAGCAGAAGGCATGGACTGCCCTATTTTAAACATCGCATCTATGACCTCATCGCACGGAATCCTGCTTTTAATGCCCGCAAGCGCCATGTCTGCAGCAACCATGGCATTTGCCGCACCCATCGCATTTCGCTTCACACATGGAACTTCCACGAGTCCCGCAACCGGATCACAGACAAGGCCAAGCATATTCTTAAGCGTGATGGCCATTGCTTCAGCACATTGTTCCGGAGTTCCCCCAGCTAATTCAACAATTGCTGCGGCAGCCATCCCCGATGCAGAGCCTACTTCAGCCTGACAGCCTCCGGCAGCACCGGATATGGAAGCATTATTCGCTACAACAAAGCCAAATGCGCCAGCGGTGAATAGGAAGCTGATCATTTCTTCCCTTGTAGGATTCAATTTGTTTTTTACCGCAAACAGTGTTCCGGGAACAACCCCTGCAGAGCCTGCTGTCGGGGTAGCACATATTGTGCCCATGGCAGCGTTCACTTCATTTGTCGCAACCGCCTTACTGACAGCATCAAGAATCGTTTCTCCCGAGAGAAAACGGCCTTTTTCGATATATCGCTGCATCAGTACTGCATCCCCGCCTGTGAGACCTGAATGCGACCTTACACCTTTGATTCCTTTCTCAACAGCCTGCTCCATAACCGTCAGATTTGTGTCCATCAGTTGAAGGACTTGTTCTCTTGAACGGCCGGTGACTTCCATTTCCTGCTCAATCATAATATCCGCTATTTTCTTATTCGTGCTGTTCGCAAGTTCCACTAGCTCCGCTACGTTTCGGAACATGGAAATCCCTCCTGTTTATCGTTTTTTTATAGCTAGCCAGGCTGCGCCTCGTCTGTAAGCGCTACCAATACTTAAGACGATCAATCGACAATTTTGGTGACTTTAAGTATATTGGGTAATTCCCCTACTTTTTCTAGAATGCTGTCATCAATATTTTGGTCCACTTCGATCGTCATTAATGCCATCTTCCCTCTTTCTTTTCTGGAAACTTCCATATGGCCAATATTGATAGAATGTTCGGCAAGGATTTTTGATACCGCTGCAATGGCGCCAAATCTATCGTTATGGACAACAAGCAGTGCAGGATGATGTCCTGACAGCTTTAGTTCAAACCCATTCAATTCCGTAATCTCGATTTTCCCTCCGCCGATGGAAATTCCGACAAGTTCGAGGTCACCATGTTCATCACCAATTCTGACCCTCGCGGTATTTGGATGATCTGTAATGGCTTCTTCTTCTATAAAGCTGATTTTCATTCCGGAGTTCTTGGCAATCTTCACCGAGTCAATGATCCGTTCATCGAATGTATCAAAATCCAGGAGACCCCCAACAATCGCCACATCGGTTCCGTGTCCCCTGTACGTCTTCGCGAAAGATCCATAAAATGAAATTTCTGCCCATTTTGGCTCCCGTCCAAAAAGACTCCTTGCAACCCTGCCGATTCTGGCAGCACCAGCAGTATGTGAACTTGAAGGCCCAATCATGACAGGCCCGATGATGTCGAATACGCTTTTGTACTTCATGCTAACACTCCTTTTTGGCTGACCCGGCGAGAAAAATGGGTCATTAACGATCTTTATGTCTAAACAACGAAATAGAAGGGAAAAACCCTTCTATTTCTTAGTAACACACTATGTTTTTATTTGTCCAGCCAAAAGCCGGAATTTCGAACATAAAGAAATACTTTCCTACTCTATTGCGAAAATGAAAGCATATAGTGGCTGTCCGCCATCATGTACTTCCACTTCAACATCTTTAAACTGCTCTGAAATAAACGAAACTACTTCCTCAACACTCTCTTCGGATGCATCTTCACCCTTAAGAATGGTCAGAATTTCAGCATCACTATCGACCATACTAGTCAGCAGTTCTTTAGCTGCTTCAACCATATCTTTGTTCTTCAGGACAATCTTCCCATCGGCGATTCCCATGAAATCGCCTTTATCTATCTCAATGCCGTCGATGCTCGTGTCACGGACTGCATATGTAAGCTGTCCTGTTTTAACATGCTGCATGGCATCCGACATCGTATCCTTGTTGCTATCAAGCCCCGTTCCCGGGTTGAAGGCCAGCAAGGCAGACATTCCTTGCGGTACGGTTTTAGAAGGAATGACCAGCACTTCTTCTTCCGAAACTTCGGCTGCTTGCTCTGCTGCCATGATAATATTTTTATTATTTGGAAGGATAATGACCTTCCTTGCATTGACTTCTTTGATTGCCTTCACGATATCTTCCGTGCTTGGGTTCATCGTCTGGCCGCCTTCAATAACTGCGTTTGCTCCAATGCTGCGGAAAAGGTCTGCGATGCCTGCTCCCATTGAAACTGCAACAACGCCATACTCTTGTTTTTCTTTTTTGACAGAACTGGATTTAGGCATACTCGCAGTTTGCTCACCCACAATGTTGGTGTGCTGCTGGCGCATGTTCTCGATTTTCATGTTGATAAGGTTTCCATAGGATTGTCCATAAGTGAGAACTTCCCCCGGCTGTTCGGAGTGAATATGCACTTTAACGACGCTTTCATCAGAAATGACAAGCAAAGAGTCTCCGAATTCACTTAAATCATTGCGGAACTTATCTTCGGAAAATGCCTTCTTTCCTTCAAGCCTGACCATGAATTCTGTACAATAACCAAACTCGATATCTTCAGTATTGATGTGCCCCTGCACATTCTTATGATGTTCTGCACTCACAAGATCGTCCATTGCAGCAAGCATGGATGGTGTATCTGGAAGCTTCTCACCCTTCAATACAGCAACGAAACCTTCATAAACAAGGACAAGTCCCTGGCCGCCCGAGTCAACGACGCCGACTTCCTTAAGTACCGGCAGAAGATCAGGAGTCCGCTTCAAAGAAGCACGTGCTTCAGCAAGTACTTCTTCCATCAAAAGAGCAATATCATCCTGTTTTTTAGCTGCTTGGACAGCTTTTTTGGCTGCATCCTTTGCAACGGTCAGAATTGTCCCCTCTACGGGCTTCATTACTGCTTTGTAGGCAGTTGTAACACCGGCATCCATTGCATCAGCGAATTCTTTTGCATTGATTGATTGTTTTTGCTCAATTGCTTTTGAAAATCCACGGAAAAGCTGGGAAAGGATTACACCTGAATTGCCTCTTGCTCCCATTAAAAGCCCTCTAGAAAGAGCAGAGCCAACCTTACCGATATGTTCTTGAACATTGTTTTTAACTTCTTTCGCTCCAGAAGTCATGGACAAGTTCATATTTGTTCCGGTGTCGCCATCGGGAACCGGAAATACATTTAGGGCATCAACCATCTTGGCATTAGCCGAAAGATGGCTGGCACCCTGTATCACCATTTCCGCAAAACGCTGTCCGTCTAGATCTGTAATTGACACAAAACTTTCCTCCTCACTACGGGTTCGTCACACGAACTCCCTGAACGTAAATATTAACCGAGTCAACAGCCAGTCCAACTGTCTGATCAAGGGTATACTTAACCTTTGATTGGACATTGTGCGCTACCTCGGAAATTTTCGTTCCGTAACTGACTATAATATACATGTCGATATGTACCTCTTCGTTTTCCTGGCGGACGACGACCCCGCGCGTGAAATTTTCCTTGCGCAGAATTTCAGCAATTCCATCTTTCAGTTGCTGTTTGGAGGCCATCCCGACAATACCGTAGCAATCAACCGCGGCACCGCCGGCGACTGTAGCGATGACATCATTCGATATATCAATTTGTCCGTACTTTGTTTTAAGCTCGATGGACATAAATCGTTCCCCCTTTGGAAAATTACATTAGGCTACATTATTTTACTATAAACTAGCTAATTTTAAAAGTCATTCACCTACCATCTTATTATAGAGCAAGAAAGGAAACACAATGTCAAGGAATTTTTCTTGAAAGCTTTCATGAATATTGTTGCAATCACTATCTTTGTGTGATAAATTATTAAAGTATCTTTAGGCTGTCAGATTGAGGTCTGTGCATTCAGCTGTTTCTGACAGAAATGCTAAATCTGCATTGTAAAAATAGGATAGTTTTCGTAAGTAAGGAGGGAAACAACATGCCACGCAAATGTGTAGTGACCGGCAAAGGAAGTCATTCCGGCAACAAACGCTCCCATGCGATGAACGCCAACAAGCGTACTTGGGGTGCAAACCTTCAAAAAGTTAGGATTCTTGTAGACGGCAAACCTAAACGTGTTTGGGTTTCTGCAAGAGCTCTTAAATCAGGCAAAGTAGAACGCGTTTAATTGTGAAGACGGCGGTGTCCGTCTTTCTCTGAAAGACATCCAGACAGGATGTCTTTTTTCATTGTGGAAAAATAAATAAAGCACCCCTTTTCCAGGGTGCCCATCGCGTTTCTTTAAATTTTGTATATTTGCCTACAGTAATTTTTCGGCAGAAGCCTGATCTGCCTGCCATGTCTCAGCCTTTTTTTAAAGCTCCAAGCATTGCCCGGACGATGCCGCCCAGGAACTTGGGCAGTTTGATTGTATAAAATTTCATCATAGTCCCTCCTCATTCGCAAACCCGGCTTAAAGTTTTTAAATTCCCTTATCATCCTATTCAGGAATCATCAATATTTGACTAAGATTTTTCAATCCTTGCTTCTTACCACTAATAATATGCCTTCTGTAAAAGAAAAAGTACCAGATTTCCCTGTGAGTTCATTGCTGATGCATAAAGTGGAAGCAAAGGGAACAAACATATCCTTCAGGGGATACTTGAATCCATCGAGTGTCAGACCGGTTACGGAAGCGGATGCAGGAACGAATGAAATGTATTTCATATCATTCAGGAGGCTGATTTTTTTACCTACACCGGGGCCTGTAGCCCAGACGATATTTTTTGAATCGATTATTTCAACAATTGTCTCCAGATTTTCAAGCAAAGGCCTTACGAGGAGCTGGATATTGGCAAGCATATGGTCAATCCGTCCCCCAGTGGCTCCAAACAACCTTACCTTTTTGGGTTTCAAGGAGAGTGCCCAGTCCAGTGCGAGCTCCATATCAGTAGCATCCTTTTCTGGCTTGAACCTCTTCAAGTCCTTTACTCTCCCCTCGATTTCTGCCATTTGCCATGGTTTAACTGAATCGAAATCTCCAAATGCAAATCCCGGGGCGATACCTGCTTCTAGCAACGTAAAGACGCCCCTGTCCACCCCTGCCCAAATACATCTGTCATTATACTGGCCCAAATCAGGAAGTAGCTCATCAGGCCCTCCGGCAACAATATTTATAATCATTCCCATTATCCTTTCCGTTGAAAAAAGCCAGCCGCACGGCTGGCTTTCTTCTTATCTTATATTTTTAAGGCTGCAATCGCCTTTCCCCTATCTTTTTCATTGTATACAGCTGAACCGGCTACAAGCATAGTTGCCCCAGCTTCGATACAAAGCGGAGCAGTTTCAACGTTTACGCCGCCATCCACTTCAATTTCAAGCTCTGTGTTCAGCCCTGCAGCCATTTCGCGCACTTCCCGGATTTTGCCGAGCGCTGAAGGGATAAACTTTTGCCCTCCAAATCCGGGGTTTACCGACATGATCAGCACCATGTCAAGGTCCTCAATCACGTGCTGGATTGACGAAACAGGAGTAGCAGGATTAAGAACAGCGCCTGCCTTTACGCCGAAAGATTTGATGTATTGGATCGTCCTGTGCAGATGAGTACATGCTTCCACATGTACGGTTATATAATCTGCCCCTGCCTTTGCAAAAGCTTCAATATATCTGTCAGGATTTTCGATCATTAAATGAACATCAAGCGGAAGCTTTGTGACAGGCCGGATCGCTTCGACAATAAGCGGCCCAATGGTAATGTTAGGGACAAAATGTCCGTCCATCACATCGACATGGATTAGGTCTGCGCCTCCCTGTTCGACATCCTTTATTTCCTCTCCAAGCCTTGAAAAGTCGGCAGACAGGATTGATGGTGCAATTTTCACCATAGCTAATACCTCGGCTTTCTATCTTTAATTTCTTCAAGAAAATCTTTGTAATGCTCATATCGATATTCGGGCAATTCCCCGGATTCCACTGCTGTTTTAACGGCACACTTCGGCTCGGCAGTATGCTGGCAAGCCCGGAATTTGCAATTCTCGCTAAGTTTCTCGATGTCCGGAAAACAATAGTTGAGATCTGTCGCATCGATTTCGGTAAATTCCAGCGAGCTAAAGCCAGGAGTATCCGCAACCAGCCCGCTGTTCACATGAATCAGTTCCACATGGCGTGTTGTATGCTTACCCCGGCCAAGGTGCATGGAAATATCGTTTGTGCGGAGATCCAACTCAGGCCGCAAAGCGTTAAGCAAAGATGACTTTCCTACTCCCGACTGGCCTGCGAAAACAGAAATTTTCCCTTCGAGATACGGGAATAGTTCTTCGATTCCTTGGGAGGTTTCAGATGAGGTCATAACGACATCATATCCAGCGGCACGATAATCTTTGGCAAACTGCTCGAGTCGCTCCCTTGACTCTGACGCTAAGTCCATTTTCGTGATGCAAATCAATGGCTCAATGCGATTGAATTCAATGAGGACGAGAAACCGGTCAAGGAGTGCTGTACTGAAATCGGGCTCCACAGCAGAAAAAACGAGGATCGCCTGATCCACATTGGCAATTGGCGGACGAACGAGTTCGTTCTTGCGATCCTTCACTTCCATGATATACCCTTCCACATCATTCTCAGCCTGATACACTACCTCATCCCCTACTAGGGGGTTCACCTTATTCTTCCTAAAAACACCGCGGCCGCGGCATTGAACAATTCCTTCTTCTCCAAACACATAATAAAACCCGCTTAAAGCCTTGATGATTTTCCCAGTCGGCATAGCATCACCCCAGTCCTTTTAATCTTCCGGATATGGTTTTACATCTTCAAGAATAACCGTATTATCCCTGATGACTTTGTATCCCGCTTTTTGTCCTGGTTCAATCCTGAATTCCAGGCGCTTCTTTGTCGGTCCAGTGATCTTAAACGTTTCTGCCGGTTCCGTCATGCTCCTGTCAGCATCCTCGATAAATATCTGGACTTCCTGCGGGGCACCATCCATTTCCGGATCATATGGTATCGTAATTTCTTCATAAACCGTTTTAGGCGGCAGCGTTTCCTTGCCTTTAGAGATAACGACAGTAACCCTGCTGTTCTTTTGCAAGCTTGTTCCAGGTGCGGGATCTTGCCTGATGACAAGGCCTTCCTCAACGTTTTCGCTGTATTCTTCGTTCACATTAATCGCAAGGCCCTCAGTTTCTCCATAATCCTGAACACCTTTTTCATTGAAGCCTGTCAAATCCTTCAGTACGATTAAATCGGGCCCTTTACTGACAATGAACTCAAGTTCTGTTTCATCTGGTATTACTTCTTCCCCACCTGAGGGATATTGATCAAGTATCGTACCTGGTGCACTTTCATCATTCTCTTCCGTTTTCACAATGTCCTTAAAATCCTTTTTATTGAGAAGGCGTTCCACGTCTTCAATAGACCGTCCCCGATAATCACCCAGCTTAAACTTTTTCTTGCCTGAGCTGATATACAAGTCGATATTAGCCCCTTCCTTCGCGGTTGAACCCGCTTCAGGGCTTGTCTTTATAATTTTTCCTTCTTCAATGTCTTCATTGGGTACTTTTTTCTTTTCGTCAATGACGAATCCTGCAGACATCAGGTCTTCCATCGCTTCCTCGACTTCTTTACCGCTTACATCAGGTACCGTTTTGTCTTTTGGACCCATTAAGTCTGGAAGGAAAATGAATGCCAAAACCGCGAGAATCGCAATAGAGAACAATGACACCGCAAGAACAATCGGCCATTTTTTCTTTTTCTTATTCTTGTTTTTCTTTTTTGCTTTTTTCTTGACGTCCTTGCTGCCTGAAGCATCCTGTCCATCCGTTTCAGTGCCATGAACCAGTGTTTCATCCAGATTGCTTATCGGGCGGTCATCAGTAATGACAGGTATTGCTTTTGTCGCATCATTATCAATAGGTACAGAAAACTTCTTCTCGTTCAGCCTTGACGGGTCAAGTGCCGTTCGCAAATCCTCTTCCATTTCATACACATCGTCATACCGATGGAAAGGATCTTTAGCAGTGGCCCTCAGCACTATATTTTCAACACTTTGCGGAATAGATGGGTTCCATCTCCTCAGCGACGGTGTTTCCGATTGCAAATGCTTTAACGCAATCGAAACTGCGGACTCGCCGGAAAACGGCAGCCTGCCTGTCAGCAGTTCAAACATAACAATCCCAATCGAATAGATATCCGACTTTTTGTTGGCCATTCCCCCGCGTGCTTGTTCAGGCGACAGATAATGGACCGAGCCCAGCACCGAATTGGTCTGGGTAATACTTGTGGCACTAAGTGCCATAGCAATCCCAAAATCGGTGATTTTTACATTCCCTTCATCGTCTACCAGAATGTTATGAGGCTTGATGTCCCTATGGATAATATGATTCTGGTGGGCATGGGCGATGGCAGATGTGAGCTGTTTCATGATGTCGATGGCTTTCTCGATAGGCACAGGCGCATTTTGCTGTATGTATTGTTTCAATGTCTGTCCGTCCACATATTCCATGACAATATAGTATAATCCGTCTTCTTCCCCGACATCATAAATACTCACAATATTGGGGTGAACCAGGCTTGTTGCCGACTGCGCTTCCCTGTGGAACCTTCGGATAAATTCTTCATCATTTGCAAAATCAAGACGGAGCATCTTAACGGCAACATCCCGGTCCAAGATCATATCGTGGGCAAGATAGACATTGGCCATGCCTCCGCCGCCAACCATATCAAGAATTTTATATCTCCCGCTAATCCTCTTTCCAATGATCATGTCTGTCACCTGCCCTCGCTGCTCTCTGAATACAGGACAATAGCAAGAGTAATGTTATCCTCGCCTCCATAATGGTTTGCGCGCGTAACAAACTCGGACGCCTTTTCATCGAGACTTTTTTCCTGTATTAAAATCTCTTCCATCTCAGCCAATGAAATTTTGTTTGACAGGCCATCGGAACAAAGGAGCAATGCATCGCCTTCCTCAAACATAATCGTCCGGATATCCATTTCGACTGAATCTTCCGTGCCAAGCGCTCGAAGGAGCACATTTTTTCGGGGATGGTGTTCAGCGTCTTCCTTTGATATCTGGCCGGACCTGACAAGTTCATTTACAAGTGAATGGTCCTCGGTAAGCTGTTTGAAACCCAACTCATTCATCAAGTAGCAACGGCTGTCTCCAATATTGGCAATCGACGAAAACAAGTCTGTACAGATGGCAGCTACGATTGTTGTCCCCATTCCTTCACATTCTGCATTTGTCTTGGAATGTTCAAAAAGAAGTTTGTTTATTTCGGAAATTGACTTTTTCAGCCACTCCTCCGCTTCCTCCGCTGACTTAATGGAAACTTCGGATTCCCATGCTGATTTCAGGCTCTTGACTGTCATTTCGCTGGCCACATCCCCGGCCCGGTGGCCGCCCATGCCATCTGCAACGATGGCAAGGTTCTGGCCGGCCTGATTGGTAAAAATCCCTCCATTGTCTTCATTGTGAATCCGGATTTTACCCCTGTCCGTCACGAAAACAGCGTTCATCCTTTCACCTCGTCTCTTCTTTTCTTTCCTTTGCCCTTAGCTGTCCGCATGCAGCATCGATGTCATGCCCCTGCTCGCGCCTGATGGTGACATTTACGCCACGGTCCTTAAGCGTTTTCTCAAACTTAAAAATTTGTGCCTTTGGCGTCCTTACATAATCCCGCTCAGGTACATAGTTGACCGGAATCAGATTAATATGGCATTTGATGCCCTTTACAAGCTTTGCCAATTCCTCTGCATGCTCAACCTGATCATTCACTCCGCCAAAAAGTCCGTATTCAAAACTGATCCTCCGTCCGGTTTTTTCGGTATAATATTTTACTGCTTCCATCAGGTCTGGCAGTTTATAGGCACGATTGATAGGCATCAGCCTGCTCCTAATCTCGGTGTTAGGTGCGTGCAGTGAAATAGCGAAGTTGATTTGCATGTTTTCATCAGCAAACTGGTATATCTTCGGAATGATACCGCTCGTTGACACTGTAATATGACGTGCGCCAATATTCATTCCTTTTTCATGATTGATAATTTTCAGGAATGACATCATATTGTCGTAATTGTCGAACGGTTCACCAATCCCCATTATGACGACCGAGCTGACACGCTCTTCCGTTTCATCAAGCGCCTGTTGTACTTTTACGACTTGCGCTACGATTTCTCCTGCTTCCAGATTTCTTTTTAGGCCGCCAAGGGTTGAAGCGCAGAAAGTACAGCCAATCCGGCAGCCAACCTGCGTCGTTACACAGACGGAATTGCCATACTCATGGCGCATCAGCACCGTTTCAATGGTTACACCGTCATTCAGTTCGAACAAAAACTTAATCGTGCCGTCTGACGAGGTCTGCTGGATAACCGTTTTAAGTGTAGTAAGAACAAAGTGCTCCTCGAGTAAATTCCTTAGCGTCTTGGAAAGATTGGACATGTCCTCAAAGGATACAGCCCTTTTTTTATAAAGCCAGTCAAAAACCTGCTCTGCCCGGAACGCTTTTTCTCCTCTTTCTTCAAGCCAGACCTTCAGCTCATTAAGCTGTAATGAATAAATAGAAGGCTTTTGCTGCTCATCTGTTGTCTTATTACCTGGTGTTTTCTGTAATTCCAAGTTCATCATCCGCCTTCCTTTTCATGCTGGCAATATAAAAACCATCTGATCCAAAGTACTGGGGCAATATTTGGGTGCTGAAGCCCTTCATGAATGGCTTGACACCTTCAGGCATTCTATCGGGCAGGGAGGCATCCTCTTCAAATTCCCTGTGGCTGTCAAGGAAACTGGAAACAGTTTCTTCATTTTCCTGGCTGTCAAGCGTACATGTACTGTAAACGAGCGTCCCGCCTTTCTTTAGTAGGGGGGCTACTGCATCAAGTAGGTTTAGCTGGATTTCCTGGAGTCTGTCAAGGTCACTTTCGCGTTTCGTATATTTCATATCAGGCTTCCGCCTGATCACGCCAAGACCGGAGCAAGGAGCATCAAGCAGGATCCGGTCAAAAGATTCTTTTTCGAAATGGTCTGGCGCCTTGCGGCTGTCCATTTCAATCGCTTCAATATTTGACAATCCCAAACGGGTGGCATTGTCAACAATCAATTTAACCTTGTGGGCATGAAGGTCTAGCGAGACCACCTTTCCGGTTTCGAAAAGCTTTTCGGCGATATGCGTTGATTTCCCGCCAGGGGCAGCACATGCATCAAGTATAGTATCACCTTTTTCCACCCCAAGTGCATGGGCGGCAAGCATAGAACTTTCATCCTGAATGCTAAGCAATCCTTCTTTGTAAGCATTTGATGCTGCAAGATTTCCTCTAAGGCACCTAATTGCTTCGGGAGTAATCGGGCTTGCTTCTACCGCGAAACCTTCTTGCTCAAGAAGCTCGATGCAAGCCTCGCGAGTGGTCTTTCCAAGGTTAACCCTTGCCGTCTGAAGGGGTGCGAGAACATTCATTGCACAAATTTCCCCTGCTTTTTCCTTCCCAAACTGACTGATCCATCGTTGGACAAGCCACAGCGGATGGCTTGTCTCAATCGCCATTCTCTCTGCTGGATCCTTAATGGAATCCAAAGAAGGGAGCCCTTCGCGTTGGATGGTTCTCAATACTCCGTTGACCACGCCCGCAATTCCTTTGTGCCCCCTGCGCTTCGCTATTTCGACCGCTTCATAGATGGCTGCCCGGTCCGGCACCCGATCAAGGTATACCATCTGGTAAACCGTAACCCGCAACAGCTGGAGGACCCATTTTTCAAGCTTTTTGGCATTCTTGATAAATGGAGCAAGGTAAAAATCGAGTGTCATCCTCCGCTGCAGGGTACCGTAGACAAGCTCAGTGAGCAAGCCTGTATCTTTTGGGCTGATCTTGTTTTTATTGATGGTGCTGTTAAGCAAAAGATTACTGTAAGCCTGGTTCTTCTCAATAGATTCAAGCAATTCCAATGCAGTTTCCCTTACGTTTTTTCTGTTGCTATTCATCGTTGTCTCCTAATTTCATTCCTGCTTTAATATAGCTTCCGGCTCCGCGCAAGAATTGTCCGGCTGACATCCGTTTTTTTCCTGACGGCTGCAGCTCTGTTATTTTTATTATAGTTGCGTCACCGCTTGCAACATGGATTGCGTCTTCTTCCACTGACAAAATAATGCCTGGCTCAGAACCCGCTTCCCCAGCTGCTTTGCTTGCTCCCCATACTTTCAGTATTGAACCTGAAATCGTCGTGTAGGCAACAGGCCATGGATTCAAGCCGCGAATGTGGTTGTATATTTCCTCCCCTGGTTTTGACCAGTCAATCTTTTCCTCTTCGCGTTTGATGTTCCATGCAAAACTAGCTTCTTCATCCTTTTGAGGAACCGGGACAATTTCGTTTCTGAGAAGCTTTGGAATAGTATCTGACAGGAGATTTGCTCCTATTCTGCTAAGCTTGTCATGGAGCGTTCCGACATTGTCGTCCTCCGTGATAGCAACTTCCGATTGCGTGAGGATGTCGCCTGCATCCAATTTTTCTGCCATATACATGATTGTGATTCCCGTTTTCTCCATTCCCCTGATGATGGCGTAGTGGATAGGAGCGCCCCCGCGGAGTTCAGGCAAAAGCGATGCATGCACATTAATGCACCCGAGCCTTGGGGCTTCAAGCAAAGCCTTTGGGAGGATTTGCCCGAAAGCGGCTGTAACGATAAGCTCCGGCTCAATCCCAAGGATTTTCTCCAGCTCTTTCGGCTGGCGGATTTTTTCCGGCTGAAAAACAGGGATTCCGTGTAAGAGTGCTTCCACTTTTACCGGGGGCGGAGTCATTTCTTTTTTCCTGCCCACAGGGCGGTCAGGTTGTGTGACGACAGCTGCAACGTCATAGCCGTCCTCTATCAGTCTCCTTAAAACAGGCACCGAAAACTCAGGTGTTCCCATGAATACAATCCTGGTCATTCTTTGCTCAGCTCCTCTAACTCTTTTTCATCGATATATTTGCTGACTTTGGATGTGAAAAGAATGCCGTGCAGATGGTCAATTTCATGCTGGATGGCCCGTGCGAGGAAATCCTCCGCCTTCAGCTCGAATTCTTTCCCTTTTCGGTTGTACGCCTTGACTGTAATAAAACGGGGACGGCTGACTTCCCCATAAAGGCCAGGAAAACTTAAACAGCCTTCAGGGTCGGTCTGCTCCCCCGATGAGCTGATTACTACTGGATTGATCAATTCAATCGTTCCGTGCCGGTCTTCTATATCAACGACGGCAATCTGGCTCTTGACCCCGACTTGGGGAGCAGCAAGGCCGACACCGTCAAATTCAATCATCGTTTCATACATATCATCCAGCAGCCTTGCGAGCTTTTTGTCAAACACCGTTACCGGGTCACACTTTTGCTCGAGTATATCTGCAGGATATTCAACAATTTTACGTATAGACAAGTTTGTTCCTCCATTTTTCACGTTTACCGCAGCTATTCTGATTTTCTACAAAATAAGGTACTCCCATACTCCTACATTAAAAGATAAGGATTTAAATCCACTGAAATCTGCAGCTGGCCTGAAGCTGTTTCCTGCTGGTAATGTTCAAGTATTGACTTAAGCGCTTTTTCCAGCCCAGGCTCCCTTTTGTATTTTATCAAACATTGGTACCGATATCTATCATTGATCCTGGGGATTGGCGAAGCAACAGGCCCCAGCACAACCGCTTCTTCCGAAAGCTTCAATGAAATATGCCTTGTGATTTTTTCTGCGACGGAAACAGCCTTCATCAATTCCGCATGGCTGACAGTAACAAGAGAAATATAATAAAAAGGCGGATACTTATGAATCTTTCGCACCATCATTTCCTGATTGTAAAACTGGTCAAAATCCTGGGTGCCTGCAAGCTCCACACTGTAATGCTCAGGCGTGTATGTCTGGATGACTACTTCACCGGGTAAATCATGGCGTCCTGCCCTTCCACTCACCTGTGTGAGCAGCTGGAATGTCTTCTCGGATGAACGGAAATCAGGAAGATTCAGCATTGTATCCGCACTCAGGACGCCCACTAATGTAATATTGGGAAAGTCCAGTCCTTTTGCAATCATTTGTGTTCCCAGCAGGATATCGGCATTCCCTTCCTGAAAAGAATTCAATAGTTTCTCATGGGAGCCTTTCCTGCCAGTCGTGTCTACATCCATCCGAATTACCCTGGCATGAGGCAGCAGCTTAGCCAGTTCTTCTTCGACTTTTTGAGTCCCAGTGCCGAAGTAACGTATATGTTCACTTCCGCATTCCGGACAAACCGAGGGAACACCCTCATCGAATCCACAATAGTGGCATTTCATCCGATCATTAAACCGGTGGTAGGTTAACGTAATATCACAATGCGGACAATTGGCAACATACCCGCAGTCCCGGCACATTACAAAGGAAGAATGTCCCCGCTTATTCAGGAAAAGCACGGTTTGTTCTCTTTTTTCAAGCCTGTCCTCCAGTTTCTCAAACAGCTTTCTTGAAAACATAGAGCGGTTGCCGTCCCTTAACTCTTCCCTCATATCGACTATTTCGACAGGAGGCAGCGGCTTATTGTTCAGGCGCTTCGGGAGGTTTAAAAGCGTATAAACTCCTTTTTGGGCCCGGGCAAACGACTCTAGCGAAGGGGTAGCGCTTCCCAATACGACCGGACAACGGTGAAAAGCAGCCCGCTGGATTGCCGCATCCCTTGCATGGTAACGAGGATTTTCTTCCTGCTTATAGCTCGTTTCATGCTCTTCGTCGATGATGATGATTCCAAGGTTTTCAAAGGGAGCAAAAATGGCGGAACGGGCCCCAACGACTACTTTTACTTCCTGGCGCTGAATTTTCCTCCACTCATCGTACTTTTCACCTGCCGACAGTCCACTGTGCATCACTGCAACAAGGTCACCAAATCTTTCCTTGAAACGGGTCACCATTTGAGGTGTAAGCGCGATTTCCGGTACAAGCACAATCGCTTCTTCTCCCTTATCAAGTACCTGCTGGATCGATTGGAGATAGATTTCCGTTTTACCGCTGCCTGTTACCCCGTACAGCAAAAACACTTCATGGCGGTCTTCGCCAATAGATGAGAGGATGGGACCTATCACTTTTTCTTGCGAAGGCGTGAGGTTAAGCGGCTTCTTCTTGACGAATTCCCGTGTTTCATAGGGATCCCGGTAAACCTCTATTGCTTCTTCCTGAAGAATTCCCTTTTTCACAAGCCCTTTAATAGAAGCGGCAGAAATGTCCAGCTTGCCAATTAGCTCACGCAACTCAATAGGCTTCGGATCGTCGATGAAAAAACAAAGCAGTTTCTCCTGTCCCTTCGCCCTTTGTCCCAGCAAAGCTTTCTGCTTTTCCAGCTCGTCCTTCTCAACTGCCGGGTAAACATGCTTCAGTTTTTTTTTCCTGACTTTGTCCCTTACTTCATGAATGACTTCGATTCTTCCCTCGGCCGCTTCCTTCTGCAGGCTGGGCAGCAAATTCTTCAGTGAGGATTCATCCCATTTTATTTCCCGTGAATCCTTGAATAGCCGGCCGACTGAATCAGACAGGTCCTTAGGGAATACTCCTTGTGCCAGGGCCAGTTTTTTTTCATACTTCGCTTTCAGGGCTGCAGGTAGCATCGCTTGGAAAGCGGAGATTTTGTAGCAAAGCGTCTTTTCCGTCAGCCAGTCCCCAAGTTTAAGAAGTTCTTCATTCAGTACTGGTGTCAGATCAAGTGTTTCAGCAATTTCTTTTAACTTTGCAAATTCCGATTCACCCTTTAATCCTGTTACAAAACCCTGGACGTTTCGGGGACCAAACGGGACTTTGACCCTCATTCCCGGTTGGATATAACCCAGAAGCCTGTCCGGAATCAAATAGTCGAAGGTCCGGTCTGTCTGCCTTGCCGGAACATCAACAATGACACTTGCTATATTCATTTTCCGTCATCCTTTTTAAGCTCAGAAATTATTTCCGAAAGCAGGTGCCTAGCTACCTCTTGTTTTGACATCAACGGCAGGCTTAACATATCCCCGTTCCGTTTAAAGATTGTTACAATATTTGTCTCCGTGCCAAATCCGGCACCTTCCTGTTTTACATCATTTGCTACAATCATATCAGCATTTTTTTTGTCGAGCTTCTTTCGGGCGTACTTCTCGACATTGTCTGTTTCCGCGGCAAATCCGATCAGAAGCTGATGCGTTTTCCTTTTGCCAAGCTCGAGCAGAATATCTTTCGTTCTTTCAAGTTCGAGCACCTGGCCGCCTTCCTGCTTCTTTATTTTATGGTCAAAAACATGTTTTGGCCGGTAGTCGGCTACTGCCGCAGTTTTGATGACGACATCGGCTTCTTCGAACAAACCCGATACTGCCTGAAACATATCTTCCGCACTCTCAACAAGAACGGTTTCCAAACCTTCCGGAGGGCATAGGCTAACCGGGCCCGAAACAAGGGTTACATCTGCTCCAAGCTTTGCTGCTTCCCCAGCGATTGCATAGCCCATTTTACCGGATGAATGGTTGGTCAGAAAACGGACAGGATCGACTTTTTCCCTAGTAGGGCCAGCCGTAACAATAATTTTCGTGCCGGAAAGAGGTTTATTTTCCGCAGCAGCAAAGAATTCCGTGATCGCATTCAGAATTGCTTCTGGTTCCTCAAGCCTTCCTTTGCCGACATATCCACAGGCTAAATATCCTTCTCCAGGTTCAATAAACCTGTATCCAAATTCCAGTAATGTCTGCATATTCTTCATGACAGCAGGATGCTCATACATATGGACATTCATTGCCGGGGCCACCCACACCGGTGCAGTTGCAGCCAGCAATGTCGTTGAAATCATGTTGTCTGCAATCCCGTTCGCCATTTTCCCTATGATATTGGCCGTCGCCGGAGCGACAAGGATTAAATCGGCCCAATCAGCCAGGCCGATATGGGCAATGCTTGCCGGATCTTTTTCATCGAATGTATCCGTATAAACTTCATTCCTTGAAAGTGCCTGAAAGGTCAGGGGTGTAACGAACTTAGCTGCTGACTCGCTCATGATCACTTTTACTGCCGCCTCGCTTTGTACAAGCTTGCTCGTAAGTGCTGCTGCTTTATAAACTGCGATTCCACCGGTAACACACAATAAAATCTTTTTTCCTTTCACCATGACAGAACCCCCATAAAAATCGTTCATTTTATTCTTCCATTATGCTCGAAACATGACATTTTTTCACCTATTTCAAGTTCGGGATTTCCTGAAACCAGCATAACAGAAACATGTGTTCCTATCCAGAAACAGAAACTGTCCTTACCAGGAGTGCCCACATAAAAAATAACAACCCGTCACGGGTTGTTATCGTTTTTTTAAGTTCTCTGATTCTATGTCAATAGGGCCTTCATTCTTAAAATGAAGCTTGTCGGCATAGATTTCTTCAAGGGACTTGCCAACAAACTTGTGAGAAACATATTTATTCATCTGCGGATCATACTTAACCTGCATGCTGCGGGCTCTTTTGGCAGCCACTGATACAAGCGAATATTTGCTGTCGATTTTGTCCAGCAAAGAATCAATAGAAGGATAAAGCAAATCAATCAACCTCCAACATTTTTTTATAACGGTACTGAACTCTTTCCCTGCGGCAGTGTTCGGCTACAACAATCGAATTGATACGCTCACAGGCAAGTTCCACCTGGTCATTTTCCACGACATAATCATAAAGCTTCATCATTTCGATTTCTTCGCGTGCAGCTTTCATCCGGCTTTTTACAATCTCTTCGGTTTCTGTTCCCCTTGTGACAATCCGGTTTTCCAGTTCAGAAAGGCTTGGTGGAGCCAGGAAGATGAATAGGCCTTCCGGAAATTTCTTCCGTACCTGGCTGGCTCCCTGTACTTCGATTTCCAAAAAAACATCTTTTCCAGCATCTAGTGTTTCCCGGACATAATCAACAGGGGTGCCGTAATAATTACCAACATATTCGGCAAACTCGAGCAGACGGTCTTCCTGGATCATCTTTTCGAATTCTTCCCTTGTTTTGAAAAAGTAATCTACGCCATTGACCTCCCCCTCCCGCGGGAGGCGGGTGGTAGCGGAAACCGAATATTCAAACATAGTATCCGGCTGTGAAAATATTTCTTTCCGCACAGTTCCTTTTCCAACTCCCGAAGGACCGGAAAGGACAATCAACAATCCTTTTTCCTGCATATAAACAATCCTACCCTTCCTCTATTATATCATCACGGTCATTCAGTCTGTGCGCGACAGTCTCAGGCTGGACTGCTGATAAAATCACATGATCGCTATCCATCACAATGACCGCTCTCGTTCTCCTACCGTATGTGGCATCAATCAGCGAACCACGGTCGCGCGCGTCCTGAATGATCCTCTTGATCGGCGCTGATTCAGGGCTGACAATCGATATAATTCGGTTGGCAGAAACAATATTGCCGAATCCGATATTAATAAGCTTAATGGACATGCTGGTCCCCCACTCAACATTTATTTATTTTTGCCTTGCACAAGGCTTTCTAAACGCTACTCAATGTTTTGGACCTGCTCCTTCACTTTTTCAAGGAGACTTTTCATTTCCACAACTTCCATCGCAATTCCCGCATCGTTTGCCTTGGAACCAATCGTGTTGGCCTCCCTGTTCATTTCCTGGACAAGGAAATCCAGCTTCCTTCCGATGGGCTCATCCAGACAAAGCGTTTTGAAAAATTGCCCGGCATGACTTTCCAGCCTGGAAAGTTCTTCGCTTATATCGGACTTGTCAGCAAAAAAGGCGACTTCTGTAAGAATTTTCGATTCCTCCGCCTGGCTGGCAATTAATTCTGACATCCTTTTCTCAAGCCGTTCCCTGTATCTTTCCAACACCACGGATGCAAGACCCCTGATATGGACTATTCGTTCCTCGAGTATACCGATGTGTCCGGCCATATCCTTTTCCAGCGATGCTCCCTCCTGCAGCCTCATTTGCCGCAGCTGAGCACCAGCTTCAGAGCAGGCCTTCAGAACAAGGATTTCCAGTTCTTCGTTACCGTCATCCGTTTCTTCAAACCGGATCAGTTCTTCTCTTCCGGCCAAATCACTAATGGAGAGTTCTCCGGAAAACCCGTATTTATTCTTAATTTCAGTTATGTATTGGAAGTATTCATCAAGCAGCTTCCAGTCAATGGAGACACTTCTGCTTACCGTTCCTTCCCCTTCAAGGGTTACATAAACTTCGACTCTTCCCCTTTTGATATGCCTGTTAAGTTCTTTCTTTATTTTCTCTTCTATTTTCAGGAGCTGGCGAGGCATGCGGATATGAAACTCACAAAATCGGTGATTGACGGTTTTCACCTCGACCGTCACACTGTAGCGGCCCGATTCTGCCTTGCTTCGTCCAAAGCCAGTCATGCTGACAACCATAGGTGACACATCCAATCTGTTAAAAGTCGAAAATCCCTTAAATGGGGCAAAAAAAAAGAAGGCAATAGGGCAACCCTATTACCTTACGGATTATACCATACTTTTATTTGTTTTTCTTGCAAAAAATGTCCCCGCCAGTAAAAATGTAGGAATTGCTGAAAGGCCGACAATCAAAAGCCAATCGCCAGGAATGATTGGTACTGTGTGAAAAATCGGCTGCAGCGCAGGAATATAGATGACCCCCAGCACCAGGACAAGTGAGGAAATGACTGACCATACGAGATATTTATTCTCAAACGGGTTCCTCGAGAAGACTGATTTTTCACTCCTGCAGTCAAAAACGTGGATTAGCTGCGCCAAAACAAGGGTTGCAAATGCGACTGTCTGTGCATAAGCGAGATCATTAGGATCTCGCTTGTAAATGATAATGAAAGCAATCAGCGTTATAACTCCAATCAGGAATCCTCTTGAAACAACCTTCCAGCCAAGTCCCCGGGAAAAGACTCCTTCCTTTGGGTGGCGCGGTCCTTTTTTCATAACATTGTCTTCAGGCTGGTCAAGGCCAAGCGCCATGGCAGGAAGCCCATCAGTCACCAGATTCACCCAAAGGATTTGGATAGGGACAAGCGGCAATGGCAAAGCCAGAATCATCGCAAATAGCATAACGAGGATTTCTCCGACATTTGATGCAAGCAGGTACCGGATGAATTTTCTTATATTTTCATATATATTGCGGCCTTCCTTGATTGCAGCCTTAATCGTCGCGAAATTGTCATCGAGAAGAATGAGGGAGGATGCTTCTTTTGAGACGTCGGTCCCGGCTATCCCCATCGCAATCCCTATATCCGCTGCCTTGATAGCAGGGGCATCATTCACTCCGTCCCCAGTCATCGCTACAACATGGCCTCTGTTCTGGAGGGCTTTTACAATTTTCAGCTTATGTTCGGGAGAAACACGGGCAAATACAGAGACATCATCGACTACTTCCTCAAGTTCCCCGACTTCCATTGTTGAGAGTGCGTGACCGTCCATTACCTGGCTGCCTTCCTTTAGGATACCGAGTTGGTTCGCAATTGCCTTTGCGGTAATGACATGGTCTCCTGTAATCATCACTGTCTTGATCCCTGCATCCCGGCATTCTTTGACCGCAGATTTAACTTCGGGCCTAGGTGGGTCTATCATGCCTTGCAGGCCAATAAAGGTTAAATTCGTCTCTGCCTCTTCTTCACTGCAATTTACTCTGTTTCCCGGAATCAGTTTGTACGCGACTGCAATGGTCCTCAATGCATTCCCGGCAAGGCCGTCGATTGCATTCTGTACTTTTCCTGACAGTTCTTTTGTCATTAACTCGGGCCTGTTATTCCAAAGGATTGTCTTGCTCAGGCCAATCAGTACATCAGGGGCGCCTTTCGTTACAACGAATGTTCGTCCTGCCTGGTCTTTAACAATCACGCTCATTCTCTTCCGTTTTGAGTCAAATGGAAACTCGTTGATGATCTCAAACTGTTTTCTTAAATCCCCCTGCCTCCAGCCTGCTTTCATGGCAGCCACGAGGAGCGCGCCTTCAGTCGGGTCTCCGTCAATCACATACTCGCCATCTTTCTCGGCAATTTCCGCATGATTGCAGAGCATGCCGAATGTCAGCAGCTGCTGCAACGCTTTTTCAGCTTCCACCTCAACTGTTTTCCCTTCAAAACGAAAACTTCCTTCCGGCACATAACCTGCACCATCGACAGTCCATGTCCGTCCCCCGCTCCAAGCATGGGTAACCGTCATTTTGTTTTGCGTCAAGGTTCCGGTTTTATCTGAACAAATGACTGAAGCGCAGCCAAGCGTTTCCACCGCCGGCAATTTCCTGACGATGGCTTTTTTGCGGATCATCCGCTGGACGCCAAGCGACAGCGCAACCGTTACAATAGCGGGCAGACCTTCTGGAATTGCTGCTACTGCGAGTGAAACTCCGGCAAGGAACATTGTATAAAGGTCGTGTCCCTGAAGAACACCGATGGCTACAACGAGCATTGTCAACAGAAGAGCGGCAGTAATCAATATTTTCCCCAGCTGTTCGAGCCTGTGCTGTAGTGGCGTTTCCATTGTTTCAGCATTTTGGAGAAGGTCCGCAATCCGACCCATTGCTGTTTTCATGCCCGTAGCCACGACAATTCCGGTACCGCTCCCCCTTGTGACCATCGTACCCATGAATGCCATGTTTTCCAAATCCCCGATACCCGGGTCGCCCAGCTTGAGCGGGTGGATATCCTTTGCGACTGGTACCGACTCTCCAGTCAAAGCCGACTCTTCAATCTCAAGGCTGACTGATTCGATCATTCTTACATCAGCCCCAATTCGGTCTCCAGCTGTAAACTTAAGGATGTCGCCGGGAACCACGCTCTTTGAGGCTGTCTTCAGCCATTTCCCATCACGCAGAACGTTAACCTGCGGAGCGGAAAGTTCCTTTAATGCATCTAATGATTTTTCCGCTTTTCTTTCCTGGAAAAAACCGAGGAATCCATTTACTATCACAATGGCGATAATTGCCACGGCATCAACCACTTCTCCGAGCAATCCGGAAACCAGTGTAGCTGCCAAAAGAACCAGCACCATAAAGTCTTTAAACTGGCTGAAAAAAAGCAGAAGCGCTGATTGTTTTTCCCCTTCTTCAAGCATATTGGCACCATGCTTCTGAAGTCTTGTTTTTACTTCCTTTTCCGTCAATCCTTTGTTACAATCTGTACCCAGAGCCCTGGAAATTTCCGTTTTGTCCATCTCATGGTATTTCATCCAGCCATCACGCATCCTCCCCCGCATTGGAACAATCATTTGCTGCTCTAAAGAAAGCTTATTCAGACCTGTCCAATAAAATGCTAATATAAAAGGTAACATAAACAGTAAAGGATGTTTTGCTATGTCATTTGACGGATTATTTACAAGAGCAGTCACGAATCAACTTTCTAGCCTGCTGAAAGGCGGGCGGATCAATAAGATACATCAGCCTTATAAAAACGAAATCATCATGACAGTAAGGGCAGGAGGAGTGAATCATAAGCTTCTGCTTTCTGCGCACCCCAGCTATGCGCGTGTACAACTGGCCAACGGGCAATATGACAACCCTGACACACCGCCAATGTTCTGCATGCTTCTTAGAAAGCATCTAGAAGGAAACATTATTGAAAACATCCGCCAATACGGTCTTGACCGCATCATTATTTTTGAGATAAAAGGAAGAAATGAACTCGGTGACCTTTCCTACAAACAGCTGATCGTCGAGATTATGGGCCGCCACAGCAATATTGTCCTTGTCGATAAAGAGAGGAACATGATACTCGACAGTATCAAGCATGTTTCATTTGCTGTAAATACCCACAGAGCCATCCAGCCTGGACAAGAATATATACTTCCTCCGGCACAGGATAAAATAAACCCCTTTGAAGCAAGCCAGGAGGATGTTCTCCGGAAAGTGGATTTCAATGCTGGAAAAATCGATCAGCAGCTTGTTGCAAACTTTGCCGGTCTGTCTCCGCTGGTATCCAGGGAAATTGTTTATCGAGCAGGACTCGCCAACCGGGGCACAATTCCTAACGCTTTCACTGAAATGATGCGAAAATTGGAAAGCCATGAATATGAACCTGCCTTTACTTCTTCACAGGGTAAAGAGAGCTTTTACTTGGTCCCTCTCACACATATGGAAGGCGAAACGCGCACGTTCAGCTCCCTTGGCGCTCTGCTTGATCGTTTTTACTTTGGCAAGGCAGAACGCGACCGGGTCAAGCAGCAGGGCAACGACCTTGAAAAATTCATTGTCAATGAAAGGGCCAAAAACGAAAACAAAATCAAAAAGCTGGAGCAAACACTTAGTGAAGCGCGAAACGCCGGTCAGCTCCAATTGTTCGGAGAACTTTTAACTGCAAACCTGCATTTGGCGAAGAAAGGAATGAAGGCGCTTGAGGTCATCAATTATTATGATGAAAATGGTGCTTCTATTACCATCCCGCTTGATCCTCTGAAAACTCCTTCAGAAAATGCGCAAAAATATTTCACCAAATACCAGAAGGCAAAAAATGCGGTGAAAATCGTGGAAGAACAAATCGAAAAAGCAAAGGAAGAAGCAGCTTATTTCGAAATGCTCTACCAACAAGTCGAATCTGCTTCTCCAAAGGATATTGCTGAAATTCGCGAGGAGCTGGCAGAAGGAGGCTATATCAGGCAGCGGCAAAAAAGAGGAAACAAGCGCGGGCAGCCATCAAAAATTACACTTGAAAAGTACATCTCTAGTGATGGCACAGAAATCCTTGTGGGTAAAAATAATAAACAAAACGACTATCTTACCAACAAGGCTGCGGCAAGGGATGACATTTGGCTTCATACAAAGGATATCCCAGGTTCACATGTTGTCATCCGGAATAGCGAACCGAGTGAGAAGACGATCCTGGAAGCATCCTGCCTTGCAGCCTATTACAGCAAAGCCCGACAATCCAGTTCGGTTCCGGTGGATTATACACGCATCCGATATGTGAAAAAACCGGCAGGCAGCAAACCCGGATTCGTGATTTATGACAATCAGCAGACAGTCTATATCACACCGGATGAAGAAAAGGTCCTTACAATGAAGACGGACCGATAAATTTCGAATATACAAAAAACCCGGGCCTTGATGGCTCGGGTTTTTCTCTGTCAGTCATTCAGCCTAATCGTTCATGACTGTTTGATATTCCTTTAGTTCCTTTAACAGTAAAGCGCGCCCCAGCTTTTAGGGTCTTTTTTCCATTCATCAAGCTTAATGAGGTCACCTTCCGATATATAGCCGCGCTCAAGGGCAAGCGAAGACAATGTTGAAAAATCAGTCAGGCTGTAGGATTTTATCTCCGCTTCCTTGAGGAGCTCTTCTGCTTTTGCCAGCTCGTAAGTGAATATTGAGATAATTCCCAGGACTTCGCAGCCTGCTTCCCGAAGGGCATTTACAGCATTGATCGCACTTCCGCCAGTTGAAATCAAATCCTCGATCACAACTGCTTTCATGCCTTTCTTCACGCTTCCTTCGATCTGATTGCCCTGCCCGTGCGACTTCGCCTTTGATCGGACATAACACATCGGCAGTGACATCAAGTCGCTTACCCACGCTGCATGCGGGATTCCCGCAGTTGCGGTTCCGGCAATCAGTTCGGCCTCCGGAAATTGTTCCTCTATCAGCCCTTTCATCCCTGAAGCTATCCGCTGGCGGACATCGGGAAATGAAAGTGTCAGCCGATTGTCGCAATAAATGGGAGAGCGCAGTCCGGATGACCATGTAAAAGGAGCTTCCGGGCTTAACGCTACTGCTTTAATGTCGAGCAAACTACCAGCAATTTCTTTTTTCATGCTTGTCCACCTTCCCATTCCTGTTTAATCAATCTATAACTTTCAAAAGGAGTAGCAGATGTAGTTATTGGCCTTCCCACGACAATGGAAGAAACGCCAGATTCGCGGGCCTGTTGTGGAGTTGCCACCCTTTTTTGGTCTCCTGCCGCAGCACCCGCAGGACGGATACCAGGACAAACTGTCAAAAATCCTGTTCCTATTTGCGAAGCGATCATCGCTGCCTCCTGCACAGAGCAGACAACCCCATCAAGTCCTGCCTGTTGCGAAATCCTCGCATAATGGATAACCGATTCTCCAAGCGAGGCAGAAATAAGCTGCTCACTTTGCATTTGTTCCTCAGAGGTACTCGTCAGCTGCGTAACAGAGATGCAGAGCGGTCTCGTTTGCCCTGCTGGAGTCCCGGCTTCAAGGCCTTCAAGCGCAGCCTCCATCATCACGCTTCCGCCTGCAGCCTGGACATTGACAAGGTCACAGCCCATCTGTGCAAGGTTCTTCATGGCTCTCTTGACTGTATTTGGGATGTCGTGGAGCTTCAAATCCAGGAAGACATCATGCCCCCGATCCTTTAGCTCACTAATGACTGACGGTCCCTCTTTATAAAAGAGTTCCATGCCAATCTTCACGAATAGTTCTTCATTCCCGAATAAATCGAGAAATTCCATTGTTTCCTTTTTCCCTGAAAAATCAAGGGCAATGATGGGCGATTGGTTCATTCGACTTCCAGCTCCTTCCGATGCATTCCTTTACAGTGCTGAGACCAAGGCGGTCTAATAGCCTTGGCAGTTCCTCGATGATGGATGGACAGGCAAACGGATCGACAAAGTTCTGAGTTCCGACTGCAACTGCACTTGCCCCAGCATATAAGAATTCAAGGGCATCCTCAGCTGATGCCACACCTCCCATCCCAATAATCGGGATCGAAACGTTTCTGCTCACTTCATATACCATACGGATGGCCACAGGTTTGATGGCAGGGCCGGACAATCCTCCGGTCCGGTTGGCCAACAAAGGCTCTCCGCTTTGAAGGTCAATTCTCATTCCTAGCAATGTATTGATCATCGTAATTCCGTCGGCACCGCCCATTTCAACCGCCTTGGCAATTTCAACGATATCAGTGACATTTGGCGAAAGCTTGACGTAAACTGGAACAGCTGATGCAGCCTTTACCTTCCGGGTCAGTTCCATTGCTGTTGTAGCATCCGTTCCAAATGCAATTCCCCCTGTCTTTACATTCGGGCAGGAGATATTCAATTCTAGCGCATGGACATTTGGGGCAGCCGATATTTTTTCTGCCACAGATACATAGTCTTCAACAGTCGAGCCCGCAATGTTGGCGATGATCGGGACATCGAACTGCTGCAGCCATGGCAGTTCTTCCGCCATGATTTTTTCCACACCGGGATTTTGAAGGCCAATGGCATTCAGCATCCCGCCAGGCGTTTCTGCAACCCTTGGCGTTGGATTTCCAAAACGGGGTTCCAGCGTAGCGGCTTTAATCATGATTGCCCCAAGCTGACCGATATCATAAAGCTTGCTGAATTCACGCCCAAACCCAAAGCAGCCTGATGCTGGCATAATTGGATTTTTAAGCGTCAATCCTGGCAGTTCCACTTGAAGCCTGTTCATATCAGTACCTCCCCGGCCTTGAAAACAGGGCCGTCACTGCAAACTTTTTTGTACGAATGGCCATTGGGATCGTCTTTTTTACGGCAGACACAAGCAAAGCATGCACCTATTCCGCAGCCCATCCTTTCCTCCATTGAGAGATAGGTTTCCCTGGCATAATCGCCAGCCTCCAACGCCCTCAGCATCGGTAACGGGCCGCATGTATACAGGATATCCGCCTCAAATCCTCTCTCATTCAAAACATCCGTGACAAAACCTTTTGTTCCGGACGTTCCATCGACTGTGGCAATATATGTTTCTCCTAAACTTGCAAACTCGTCCTGATAGAAAACAGATTCTGCTGTTTGAAAGCCAAGCACGCTGATCACCTTTACTCCCTGTTCCCTGAGCTTCAGGCCAAGGCCATATAGCGGAGGCACACCAATCCCGCCTCCTGCCAAAATAGCTGTTCCGCCTGAGTCTACCTTGTCAACAGGAAAGCCATTTCCCAGCGGTCCGAGTATATCAAGCGTCTCACCCGGCACTTTCCGGGAAAGGAGCAGCGTCCCTTGGCCCCCGCTCCGGAAAATGATGGTTAATCTATGATTTTTCTTGTCGACGGCTGCGATGCTTACAGGCCTCCGCAGGAGTGGAGCGTTTCCTTCTGTTACCCTGATATGGATAAACTGTCCAGGGTTTTCCACTTCATCCGCAATCCTGCCTTCCAGCACCATTTCAAAAATGGAATCAGCAATCTTCTTTACACGAATGACAGTACAGATATCTTTGATTATTGCCAAATTGCCATCTCCTTTTTATGCTCAGTAGAATGGTCCATCGCTTCTGCAGAAAATGTCATCGATTCTATCACTTTTAAAATCGCTGCAGCTGTATCTAGTGATGTCAGGCATGGAATCCCGTTTTCAACACTTTCCCTCCTTATCCTAAACCCATCGCGTTCTGGCTGTTTCCCTCTTGTAAAAGTATTGATGACGACCTGTGCCTCGCCGCTCCTGATCACATCGACCAAATCAAGCCCTTCAGAGCCGATCTTCCCGACCGTTTTTACTTTGATTCCCGCAGACTGCAGGAATCGAGCCGTCCCGCCAGTGGCAACGAGATTATAGCCAATATTCGCGAACCTCTTTGCCAGCGAAAGGGCTTCTTCTTTATCTTTATCTGCTATTGTGAGCAGCACGGTTCCATAGTCCCTAATTTTCATTCCTGCGGCAATCATGCCTTTATACAGGGCTTTCTCCAGTGTCTGATCCTTCCCCATCACTTCCCCGGTAGACTTCATCTCCGGTCCGAGCGTGATATCCACTTCATGCAGTTTTGCAAAAGAGAACACAGGTACTTTTACGAAGACGCCTTCTTTTTCCGGAACAAGCCCTGTTTCATAGCCCTGGTCTCTGAGCGGTTTCCCAAGGATTACCTTAGCAGCAATCCCCGCCATTGGTATATTAGTAATCTTGCTCAGGAAAGGCACAGTTCTGCTTGAACGCGGGTTTACTTCCAGGACGTACACTTCCCCTCCTGCGACAACAAATTGAATATTCAGGAGGCCTATAATTTTTAATCCTTTGGCAAGCTTTTCAGTGTAGCTGACCAGCTGTGCCATCACTTCGTCTGAAAGGCTTTGCGGCGGATAAACTGCAATTGAATCCCCGGAGTGAACCCCCGCCCGTTCGATATGTTCCATGATACCAGGAATTAGCACTGTTTCACCATCAGAGATGGCATCCACTTCAATTTCCTTTCCTGTCAGGTAGCGATCGATCAATACCGGGTGCTCAGGATTGATTTTCACCGCATTATTCATGTAATGGATCAATTCATCTTCTTTTTCCACAATTTCCATCGCCCTGCCGCCGAGTACATAGGAAGGCCTTACAAGGACCGGATACCCTATCCTTTTTGCAATCACGGCTGCTTCTTCCCCGGACATTGCAGTGCTGCCTTCTGGCTGGGGTATGCCTAGGTCTTTCATGCAGTATTCAAACTTGTCACGGTCTTCTGCCATGTCCATCGCTTCCAGAGAGGTACCCAATATCCTGACTCCGTTCTGCTCCAGCTCTTCAGCAAGATTGATCGCGGTCTGGCCCCCAAACTGGACAATCACACCGGCCGGCTGCTCCAGATTGATGATATTCATGACATCTTCGATGGTGAGCGGCTCAAAGTACAACTTATCCGAAATGCTGAAATCAGTTGAAACTGTCTCAGGATTATTGTTGATGATAATGGCTTCATAGCCCGCTTCCTTAATCGCTTTTACACAATGGACCGTTGCATAGTCAAATTCGATTCCCTGTCCGATTCTGATTGGACCGGAGCCTAGGACAACCACGCTTTCACGGCCTGTCCTGGCCGATTCGTTTTCCTCTTCATAAGTGCTGTAGAAGTATGGTGTGCCTGACTCAAATTCTGCGGCACAAGTGTCCACCATTTTGTAAACCGGTTCGATGCCGCATCCCACGCGCCATTTTCGAACGTCAGCCTCAGGTGTATTCCAAAGCTCTGCAAACCTTCTGTCGGAAAAGCCATGGCGTTTTGCTTCCAGCGCGGTTTCAGGATCGAACGGTTTCCTTTCAAGCTTCTTTTCAAAGAAAACCACTTTTTCAAGCTTGTGAAGGAAAAAGAGATCGATTTTGCTCCAGTCATGGAGGGTTTCAATGCTAATCCCCCTCCTGATTGCTTCTGCAAGGTAAAACAGCCTTTCATCGCCAGCTTTCCTGATTCTCTTTTCGAGAAGCACGTTCTCTATTTCATCTGCATTCGGCAGGGTTAAGCCATAGAATCCTGCTTCCAGCGAGCGGACTGCCTTTTGAAGAGATTCTTCAAAAGTTCTGCCGATCGCCATGACTTCACCGGTTGCTTTCATTTGTGTCCCAAGCGTTCGGTTGGCAGACTCGAATTTATCGAATGGCCAGCGGGGAATTTTCGTTACTACATAATCAAGTGCCGGCTCAAAACATGCGTATGTTTTGCCTGTCACAGGGTTCATCATTTCATCAAGGGTCAGCCCTACCGCTATTTTTGCTGCCAGCTTTGCAATGGGGTAGCCTGTTGCTTTCGATGCAAGCGCGGAGGACCTGCTTACCCTTGGATTCACTTCGATGACATAGTAACGGAAACTGTCAGGATCGAGGGCAAGCTGAACATTGCAGCCCCCTTCAATTTTAAGGGCACGAATGATTTTCAGTGAAGCGTTCCGCAGGAGCTGATATTCCCTGTCGCTTAAAGTCTGGCTTGGGGCCACAACAATGGAATCTCCTGTGTGGACGCCGACCGGATCAAAGTTTTCCATATTGCAGACAACGATGCTGTTGTCATTCGCATCCCGCATCACTTCATATTCTATTTCTTTGTATCCCGCAATGCTTTCCTCAAGAAGGCACTGGCTGACAGGGCTGCTTTTCAATCCCCCAGCCACAATTTCATCAAGTTCTTTTTTACTGTTGCATATTCCGCCGCCAGTTCCTCCCATAGTATAGGCAGGGCGTACGATAACCGGGTATCCGACCCGGTCGACAAAACAGATTGCTTCTTCGAGATTATGGATAATTTCACTGTCAGGGACAGGTTCTCCCAAATCATTCATCAGGCTTCTGAAAAGTTCCCTGTCCTCAGCCTGCTCAATCGCCTCAAGCTTTGTGCCAAGAATGGTGACTCCGCATTCATCCAGGATTCCTGAATTTGCGAGTTCCACCGCAAGATTGAGACCAGTCTGTCCCCCAAGGGTCGGAAGGATTGCATCAGGCCTTTCCTTTCGGATAATCCTGCTGACAAAATCCAGTGTTAATGGCTCTATGTATACAACATCGGCAATCTCAGTATCTGTCATGATTGTGGCAGGGTTTGAGTTAACAAGGATTACTCTGTATCCTTCTTCCTTAAGTGCAATACATGCCTGCGTTCCCGCATAGTCGAACTCTGCTGCCTGTCCAATGACAATCGGTCCTGAACCGATAACAAGAATGCTTTTTACATCATTACGCTTTGGCATATTCTGCTTCCTCCCTTTGCAATTCCACCATTTCAAGAAATTGGTCAAACAATCCTCCTGCATCTTCCGGCCCTGGGGAAGCTTCCGGGTGATACTGGACGGTGAAGGCTGCAGCCTTTTGGTGAGCGAGCCCCTCGATGCTGCCGTCATTCAAAGCGATATGTGTGATTTCCAGATCTGTTCCTGAGATCGAAGTACTGTCCACTGTATAGCCGTGGTTCTGCGACGTTATCGCAACTTTTCCTGTTTTCAGGTCCTTGACAGGGTGATTAGATCCTCGGTGGCCAAACTTCATCTTTGTCGTGTCTGCACCGCAGGCCAGCGCAAACAGCTGGTGCCCGAGACAGATTCCGAACAGCGGAACCTTTCCCAGCACTCCCCTGATCATTTCGATGGCTTCCGGTACATCCTTTGGATCTCCAGGGCCATTTGAAAGCATGATTCCATCAGGGTCAAGACGGAGGATTTCTTCAGCTGTCGCATTGTATGGCATGACAATACAGTCGCAATTCCGGTCATTCAGTTCCCGAAGGATGCCATGTTTCATTCCAAAATCAACAATGACAACCCTTCTGCCCCTGCCTGGGCTTGGATACGGACTCTTTGTCGATACTTGTTTTACCTGGTCATTCCTCAGTTTAGTGGCTGCAAGCTTTTCAACGATTTCAGCCGGGTTCACATCCACCCCGCATATAGCGGCTTTCAATGTGCCGTGAGTACGGATGATTTTTGTCAGTTTTCTTGTATCGATACCGGAAATCCCGGGAATCCCTTTCATTTTCAAGTAGGAGTCGATCGTCTGTCCGCTGCGCCAGTTCGAGGGGAACTCTGCCGCTTCCCTGACAACCAGCGCGGAGACAGCCGGGCTGATGGATTCAAAATCATCTGGATTGATTCCGTAATTTCCGATTAAAGGATAGGTGAGGGTGACGATTTGGCCGCAGTAGGAAGGATCCGAAAGGATTTCCTGGTAGCCTGTCATGCCTGTATTAAACACGATCTCCCCGAATTTCTGTGTGTCGCTTCCAAAGCCTTCGCCGATAAAAACAGTACCGTCTTCAAGAACTAACTGCTTTTTCAAGCTGTCACCATTCCCTTCTTCCACGCAATCTTTCCGGCAGCAATCGTTAAGGCTGGCCAGCCGGTGCAATTCCATCCACCAAACGGCGTATTCTTCCCTTTTGATAAAAATGTATCCGGATTGATTTCCTCTTTATGCTCCAAATCGATGAGCACAAGATCAGCTGTCCTGCCTTCTTCGATGATTCCATACGGCAGTCCAAAAACATGGGCCGGTTTCACTGTCATGAAGTCGATGAGCTGCTTCAGCGATAAAATGCCTTTTTCAACCAGGTTTGTATAAAGAAGCGGGAAGGCTGTTTCAAAACCGACGATCCCGAACGGCGATAGCTCCAAGCCTTCTGCTTTTTCTTCGGATGTATGAGGTGCATGGTCTGTTGCGATAAAATCAATCGTCCCATCCAGGAGACCTTCGATTAATGCTGCACGGTCTTCTGCACTGCGGAGAGGAGGATTCATTTTATAATTGGCATCCAGCCCCGGAATGTCGTCTTCACAAAGCAGTAAATGGTGCGGAGTTACCTCTGCTGTAACGCGAATGCCATGTCGTTTAGCATCCCTGACAGCCCTTACTGATTCTTTCGTACTGATATGGCACACATGATAGTGGCAGCCTGCGGCTTCAGCCAAAAGGATATCCCTTGCAATATGGACCGATTCGCAAACAGATGGTATTCCATTCAGGCCAAGTTCTTTTGCTTTCCGCCCTTCGTGTAGAGAACCTTTACTGATCAAGGTGTTGTCTTCGCAATGTGCTACTACCGCCATATTAAGTGCTGCCGCCTTCTTCATAGCTTGCAGCATCATCCCAGCCGACTGGACGCCAACACCGTCATCTGTGAAGGCAAAAGCCCCAGCTTCCTTTAGTGCCGTAAAGTCGGTCAGTTCAGCTCCGAGCTGTCTAGTCGTGATTGCAGCGTAAGGGAGTACCCTTACAGCAGCCGTTTCAGAGATTCTTTCATTCAGCCATTTCAGCTGTTCAGGGCAGTCTGGTACAGGCCGGGTATTTGGCATAGCGGCAATGGTAGTAAATCCACCTTTTGCCGCTGCCATTGTCCCTGTGGCAATCGTTTCTTTCCGTTCTCCTCCTGGTTCGCGCAGATGGACATGAAGGTCGATGAATCCGGGAGCAATCCATTTCCCTCCTGCATCAATCACTTCTTCTCCGTTTTGCTCAAGGTTTTTCCCTACTTTAGCTATAATTCCTTCCTTTATAAGGATGTCAGTCTCGATCCAACTATTTTCCTCAGTAAGCAACAGGCCATTTTTGATCAGCAGCGACATACCCGATTCCCCCTTCCTGATTTTCCAGTGCACGTTTCAATACTGCCATTCGGACATATACTCCATTTTGCATTTGTTTAAAAATCCTCGAACGTTCTGATTCTACTAGGCAATCCGCAATTTCAACACCACGGTTGATCGGTGCTGGGTGCATGATGATGCTGCCATGCTTCATTCTTGCTTCACGTTCAACTGTAAGTCCGTATTTCAGGTGATAATCTTTCACATTAATCTTTTCTCCGTCTGAATGCCTTTCGTGCTGAATACGCAGCAGCATGACAACGTCAGCTTCGGCAATGGCTTGATCTACAGGGACAAAGCGGCAGCCTTCAGGCATTCTTTCTACATCAAACCACTCTTTAGGTCCCGAGAAGACTACGTTGGCCCCAAGCCTTGAGAGAACATCAGCGTTGGACCTTGCAACCCGGCTATGCAGCGTGTCTCCTATAATCGCGATATTCAGACCTTCGAAGCTTCCAAACTCCTGGCGGATAGTCAGAAGGTCAAGCAATGACTGTGTCGGATGATGTCCGCATCCATCGCCACCATTGAGTACCGGGATTGAAATTCCTTCTGCAAGTTCGTCAAAGTAGTTATCTGCAGTGTGGCGGATGACTACTGCGTTGACACCGATCACTTCCAGCGTCTTGACTGTATCGTATAAAGTTTCACCTTTCAGTACGCTTGAGGTTCCTACTTCAAATGGTATGATATCAAGTCCAAGCCTTCTCTCAGCTGCTTCAAAGCTCGATTTCGTTCTTGTACTTGGTTCAAAGAAAAGGTTCGCAACAAATTTTTGTGTTTCAGGTTTCCATACCATGCCTTCCGCAAACTGCTGGGCCGTTTCGAGAATATTATGTATTTCTTGAAGTGTAAGGTGAGTAGTTGTTAACAAGTCTTTTTTCATGGATAAGCGCCTCCTGAAATGGTTTAAATTTAATTTTAAGTTGTCTTCTATAAATAAAAGCACCCTGGAGAGTTTCCAGGGTGCTTTAGAACAGGGTATGCTTTCGGAGCCGGGATTTAAATCCCGCTCCGCTCGGCCACCCCGGCCAAACCACCCTTTCAGGCCTCTCCGGACCTGGGTTAAAAGGTGAACTTATGCGACATCTTCAGTTTTCTTTTTATGCTCGGGTTCAAACAGGCTGCTATCCTCTTCCTTCCGCCCCGGTAGGATAAGGTTAAGCACTACTCCGCAGATTGCTGCTAGGGCCATCCCTTGGATCTGAAATTCTTCAGATACTTTGATGAAGGCTCCGCCGATCCCCACTACCAGGATGACAGAGGAGATGACCAGGTTTCGTTTATCTCCAAAGTCGATTTTGCTGTCCACCAGCATTCTCAGCCCGGAGGAGGCGATGATTCCGAAAAGCAGGATGGAAACCCCGCCCATAACCGGAGTCGGTATTGAACTGATCAGGCTTGTTATCTTGCCGACGAAGCCGAACAGGATTGCTAACACTGCTGCACCAAAGAGAACGAAGACACTGTATACCCTGGTTATTGCTAGCACGCCGATGTTTTCCCCATAAGTTGTCTTAGGTGGGCCGCCGATCAAGGCTGAAATCATGGTCGCCATCCCGTCTCCTAAGATTGAACGGTGCAGGCCAGGTTCTTTGATGTAATCCTTACCAACCACCTTGCCCAGAACAAGCTGATGGCCGATGTGCTCTGACAGGGTGACAACTGCTACAGGCACCATGAGAAGCATTAGTTTAAGCGAGAATTCAACATCGTAGTCGACAAAGGGCAGGATAAAATCAGGCTTTTCAAACCAGTCAGCCTTCTTCACCGCAGTGAAGTCAACTACACCTACCGCAAGGGCGTAAAGATATCCTATTACAATGCCCGCGAGGATCGGAATAAGGCTTAGCGTTCCTTTTGCATAAATCGAGAAAATGATCGTTGCCGCAAGGGTTACCAACGCGACCGAAAAGTGGAGAAGACTGTATTTGCCGTCAGGGTTGTTCATCGCCATATTGACGGCCGTCCCCGAGAGAGCCAAGCCGATGACGATGATAACTGGGCCTACAACGATTGGAGGCAGAAGTCTCATGATCCATCGGTATCCTGACTTCTTAATGGCAAGTGCGACAATTCCGTATACCATGCCTGCCATAAATGTACCAACCATGGCTGCCCCTGGACCTCCTGCCGCTTTTGCGGCAATGATCGGAGCAATGAAGGCAAAGGACGAGCCGAGATAGGCAGGCACTTGAAACTTGGTGATGATGAGGAATGCAATGGTCCCAAGCCCGCTCGATATCAGGGCGATTGCCGGGCTTAGCCCGACAAGGTACGGCACAAGGATTGTTGCGCCAAACATCGCAAACAGGTGCTGCAGGCTCAGTGTAAGCCATTGTAATGGCTGCGGGACGTCTTTGACATCCAAAACAGGTTTTGAGTTCATGTGTTTATTCCTCCTTAGGGTTATAAAAAAACCTCTTTGCTTTTCACAAAGAGGTCAGGAGAAATTGCCAGCCCGGTTTGGGCTAAAGCAGATTCCCCTTTCCAGCCTCTCTGGACTGTATTTAAAAGGGCCTATTCTATTTTTCGTAGATGGACACGCGATCTTTGCCGTCCACCTCGGCCAATTCCACAACAATTCTTTCTGCACTTGAAGTCGGTATGTTTTTCCCGACAAAGTCTGCACGGATCGGAAGCTCCCTGTGCCCCCTGTCTACAAGCACTGCCAGCTGGATTGCCGCTGGCCTTCCAATATCAATCAGCGCATCCATCGCTGCCCGGACAGTTCTTCCGGTATAGAGGACATCATCGACGAGGATAACTTTTTTATCCGTAATGCTGTACGGTATATCGGAGCCTTTCACTTCTGGTTCATGGTCTTCCGTCTTTATGCTAAGATCATCCCGGTAAAGGGTAATGTCTATTTCGCCAACTTCGATGGATGCTCCCTCAATCTGCTCGATTCTTTCGGCCAGCCGATTGGCGATGTAAATGCCGCGCGTACGGATTCCAACGAGCACACAGTTGTCGATTCCTTTGTTGCGCTCAATAATTTCGTGGGCAACCCTTGTCAATGCCCGGCGAATCGCCTGTTCATCCAGGACTACAGCTTTTTCATGATCCATTCCAGGATTCCCCTCCTTTTAGACCAGATAAAAAACCCTCTCACAATGTCCATAGTGAGAGGGTTCCTGATTATGCTTCGGCCTGACCGCAGCTATCCGTTTCCTTCCCAGTCTCACAGGACTACATTAAAGGACATATTCAACTAAATTCATAATACGACAATTGAAGCAGGTTGTCAATCCTCTTTTCTCAAGCTTTCGAGAAAACGTTCAAAGTCCGCTGGAAGCGGAGCCTCAAACTCAAGGTATTGTTCGGTCCGCGGGTGCGAAAATCCAAGGACGCCTGCATGGAGCGCCTGGCCTCCGAGATCAGGAGTCTTTTTGGGTCCATACTTTGGATCTCCTGCAAGCGGGTAGCCGATGTATTTCATGTGAACACGAATTTGATGCGTCCGCCCCGTTTCGAGTACACATTCAACAAAAGTAAAATCGTTAAACCGCTCAATCACATTGAAGTGTGTGACAGCGTGTTTGCCGTTATCAACCACCGCCATGCTCTGCCTGTCTTTTGTGTCCCGCCCAAGCGGCGCTTCGATAGTGCCATGGTCATGAGGGATGACACCGTGGACAATTGCCTTGTACCGGCGCGTAACGGTCTTGTTGACAAGCTGGTTCACAAGGCTTTCATGAGCCATGTCATTTTTAGCAACCATCAGCAGTCCTGATGTATCCTTATCTATCCGATGAACGATTCCTGGGCGCAGAACTCCATTTATTCCGGACAAGTCGGTGCAGTGCGCCATCAGGCCATTGACAAGCGTTCCGGCTGTATGGCCTGGAGCAGGATGGACAACCATGCCTTTCGGTTTGTTCACTACAAGAACATCACTGTCCTCATAGTAATACTGAAGGTCCATATCTTCAGGAAGAATATTTAATTCTTCCGGTTCAGGCTCCTTAATTTCGATAACATCATTCTTGCTGCATTTATAATTCGACTTAACTGGCTTTCCATTCACTAAAATATGGCCGTCTTTGATCCAATGCTGTACCTGGCTCCTCGACCATTCTTCATTTCGGGAAGAAACTACCTTGTCAATTCTGTCCCCTGTCTGTCCTTCTTCAATGATAATTTCCATTTTCTCCATGTGCGTTTTTTTTCGCCTCTCTCTCTTCCCTGTACATTTCGATTATCAGTACGGCCACGCCAATTACCAGCGCGGAGTCTGCAATATTGAAAATAGGGAAATCATAACTGAAAATGTATGTGTTAATAAAATCAACGACTTCTTTGCGAAATACCCTGTCAATGAAATTCCCAATTGCCCCGCCAAGCATTAAACCAAGCGATATACCGAGAAGCGGTTTTCCTTTTGCTGCCATTTGGATATAGTAAATAAGGGCAACAATCACAATCACAGTAATAATGTAGAAAAACCACATTTGCCCCTCTAAAATTCCCCATGCAGCTCCGCGATTGCGGTGGGAGGTAATATATAGGAAGTCCTTTATTATAGTGATGCTTTCTCCCGCTTCCATGTTTTTGACAATCATCCATTTCGTCAGCTGATCAAGCAAAATAACAATTATCGCGATTATGTAATACACAAAAGTAACCTCCAAGTCCGCTGCAATTGATTACTTTTGCATTTTAGCATAAAAGGGCAGAAAACGGTAGAGATTCTGCGTTATGTCAATACAGCGATTTCCGCAAATATTCTCCCATCCTGTTTAGATCAGATGTGTTTCTTGCGGTCGGAACCATTCCAAGGAGGCCTTCGGGAAGTAATTCCCCGGATAATTCACATTTCCCGAAGTTGCCTGCCTCAAGCTTTTTGATTGCAAGTTCAACGTCATCGTACTCCGCACGGATAAAGGGCAGCACCGGACTTTCTTCCGCACCTTCATGCAGATATGCTGCCAATTCATCCCTTGTCCGACGAAGCTCTTCCTGGATAAAGTAATATCGCTTCATATCGCAGCCTCCGTTCCTGTTTAAAGCTATTATTGCCCAGCGTCAACATCTCACGCTTAAAAACATTTAGCAGGCATCACAAGAATTGACGGAGAAGGTAAATATTGCAGAAAGAAAAGCGGAAGCGCCCCGTTTAGCCCCGTATGGACTGGAGCCACCCCAATCTAGCTGCGGCTCCTTTCCCTCGAGGTCATAAGCTGCACTGCTTTGTGGCAAATTGCGCAACGCCTTACTCGTACATCCTCTGCTTCGTCGAAGAGAGGTGGCGAAGTCCACTAGGGGCTGGGGCGCTGTAGCTTGACAAAGAAAAGTGGAAGCACCAGTCTTTCACGAAAAAAACCCCGAAACGGGGTTTTTTAACAGCACTGGTTTGTTCATTACATTGAATAGTTTTCTTTAACAACCTGTGAACACCTTTTGCAAAGTGTTGGATGCTCTTCTACTTGGCCAACTTCCGGCGTAACAGTCCAGCATCTTTCGCACGTCTCGCCATTTGCCTTTGTTACAACAACAGCGGCATGTTCAAGGCGAATTGCATTTTCAGGAGCTTCATCCATATTTCCCGCCACTTCAAAGCCCGAGACAATAAAGAGTTGCGCAGGGTTTTCGGTAATACTGTTCAGCAGGTCCCGGGTTTTCCCGTTGACGTAAAGTGTTACCTTTGCTGCAAGGGATTTTCCGATGACTTTTTCGTTACGCGCTTCTTCAAGTGCTTTCAGTACATCGTCACGGAGGCTGAGAAACTGGTTCCATTTTTCTTCAAGTGCCTGTGCATTTTCAATTTCCGTGAATTCTGGCATGTCTGTCAGCTGTACGCTGTCTTCATCCATCGAAGGGATGAATGCCCACACCTCATCAGCTGTATGCGGCAGAATCGGCGCAACAAGCTTAACAAGAGTAATGAGGCTTTCATGAAGAACAGTTTGGATAGCACGGCGTTCACTGTTATCCTTTGACTCAATATAAAGAATATCCTTGGCAAAATCCAGATAAAATGCGCTAAGGTCCAGTGTACAGAAGTTATTGACTGCATGGTAAACACTTGCGAATTCGTAATTCTCATAAGCATCACGCACTTGTTTGATCAGTTTATTAAGCTTGACAAGCATAAACTGGTCAACTTCCCTTAAGTCTTTTAACGGCACACTGTTCTCTGCTGGATTAAAGTCGGAAAGGTTTCCTAGCAGGAACCTGAACGTATTTCTGATTTTCCGGTAAACTTCAGCAACCTGTTTTAGGATTGCATCGGATACCCGGACATCTGCTTGATAATCAACAGATGCAACCCACAGGCGCAGAATATCGCCGCCGAGCTGGTTCATTACTTTAGCTGGAATTACAACATTCCCGATGGACTTGCTCATTTTCCGACCTTCTCCATCGAGGACAAATCCATGGCTCAGCACACCTTTATAAGGTGCTTTTCCGGTTACTGCAACAGATGTTGACAGCGATGAGTTAAACCAGCCGCGGTATTGGTCGGAACCTTCAAGGTAAAGGTCTGCAGGACGCTGCAGCTCTTCCCGCTCTACAAGGACAGCCTGGTGGGATGACCCTGAATCGAACCATACATCCATAATATCGGTCTCTTTTGTAAATTCTCCGTTCGGACTGCCTGGATGCTTGAATCCTTCAGGAAGAAGGTCGGCTACATCGCGTTCAAACCAAATATTCGAACCATGTTCCCTAAACAGTTCAGAAATGTGGCTGATTGTCTCGTCCGTAATAATGCTTTCGCCGTTCTCAGCATAAAAGACCGGAATCGGCACGCCCCAGACACGCTGCCTTGAGATACACCAGTCGCCGCGGTCACGCACCATGTTGTACAACCGTGTTTCGCCCCATGCCGGTACCCACTTTGTTTCCTCGACGGCTTTCATTAGGTCCTCCCGGAAATCTTTGATGGAAGCAAACCACTGGGCAGTTGCACGGAAAATCACTGGCTTTTTCGTTCTCCAGTCATGCGGATAAGAATGGGTAATGAATGAAAGCTTAAGAAGCGAGCCATTTTGTTCTAGCTTTTGAGAGATTGGCTTGTTTGCTTCATCGTAAAAAACCCCTTCAAACCCCGGTGCTTCGGAAGTCATGACCCCTTTGTCATCCACCGGGCATAACACTTCAAGACCGTATTTCTGGCCGACGAAAAAGTCGTCTTCACCGTGTCCCGGAGCTGTATGGACACAGCCTGTCCCGGCATCTGTAGTGACATGGGCGCCAAGCATGACAAGGGAATCCCGGCCATACAATGGATGTTCAGCCACCATGTTTTCAAGGTCTTTGCCTTTAACAGTCTGAAGAACTTGATAGCTTTCCCAGCCAATCTCCTGTTTTACAGTTTCAAGAAGATCTTCAGCAACAAGGAATTTTCTTCCGCATGTTTCCACAACTACATAAGACAGGTCAGGATGAACGGAAATGCCAAGGTTTGCCGGAATGGTCCATGGAGTAGTTGTCCAGATGACAATCTCTGTGTCTTCAGGCAATACTCCTTTTCCGTTTTTCACCTTAAAGGCAACATAAATCGATGGAGAACGTTTATCCTTATATTCAATCTCAGCTTCAGCAAGGGCAGACTCGCTTGAAGGAGACCAATAGACAGGCTTAAGACCTTTGTAGATATAGCCTTTTTTCGCCATTTCTCCAAAAACTTTGATTTGCTGCGCTTCATATTCCGGTTTCAGGGTAATATAAGGGTTTTCCCAATCCCCTCGGACACCAAGACGTTTGAACTGTGCGCGCTGGTTCTCGATTTGCTCGTATGCATACTGTTCACAAAGCTTTCTGAACTCAGCAACAGTCATTTCTTTTCTCTTAACACCCTTATTCGTAAGTGCCTGCTCAATCGGAAGGCCATGTGTATCCCAGCCTGGGACATATGGTGCATCGTACCCTGTCATTGATTTATAACGGACAATGAAATCCTTGAGGATTTTATTCAGAGCATGCCCCATATGAATATCGCCATTTGCGTATGGAGGGCCGTCGTGCAGAATGAATAGGGGACGCCCTTTTGTCCTTTGCCGAACCATCTCATAAATATTTGTTTCTTCCCAATTCGCCTGAATATCCGGCTCCCTCTTCGGCAGGTTCCCCCGCATTGGAAACTCAGTGTTTGGCATAAGTAATGTGTCTTTAAAATCCATCTTGCTTCCTCCCTCTAAAAGTCTCTAACATGATTTATGACGATACTGCTGGGCAGCATGGATAAAAACAAAAAAACCTTCCCATCCCAAAAAGGGACGAGAAGGTTTACTCCCGCGGTACCACCCTAAGTAGGCAGGCCTTTGCCGGCTTTGCCCTCTTTAGCATTCTTAACGTGAATGAGCCGCCTGCGCTTAATGGTCCAACCGGACGTTCAGCTTGGAACTAGAGGGTGATATTCCGATTTTCACCTGTACCGGGCTTGCACCATTTCCCGGCTCGCTGCTGCAGGCGATTTAAAATCGTACTGTCCCTGTCATCGTTTCGATCATGTATAGAACTATTTATGAAATTATATTCTAAAATTCCTGCAAGCGTCAAGCCAATGAATCTTCTTCTTCCCTAAGAGCCGATTTAATTTCAGTGGAATCAAGCTGATATTCCAAAAGATGATCCCAGTCATCATTGCTCAGCATATCCAACTGTGCTTCAATCAGCATTTTAAAACGGGTGCGGAAAACCTTAGACTGCTTTTTCAGTTCTTCAATTTCCAGCGCTATCTTCCTTGCCTTGGAAAGAGATTCATTGATAATCCTGTCTGCATTCTTCTCTGCTTCTTTAATGATCAGCTTTGCTTCTTTTTCAGCGTTCCTTCTGACTTCATCGCCAGCTCCCTGCGCTATGACAATGGACTTATTAAGGGTTTCTTCGATAGTGGTAAAGTGGCCAAGCCGCGCATTCATATCGTTGAGCTTTTCCTCGAGTTCCTTTTTGTCTCTTAAAATCAGCTCATAATCCTTGATGACCTGATCCAGAAATTCGTTGACTTCATCCTCATCATATCCTCGGAATCCCTTGTTAAATTCTTTGTTGTGTATATCCAACGGCGTTAAAGGCATGACGCCACCTCCCATTAAGTATCGGCTTTTATGTATAGTCCTTATTCGACAGCAGCATTGAAATTCCTGCTACGTTCTACTATATCCTTATTTTTTCCTTCCGGCAATAACCCGCCATTTATCTTTTTTTGTTTTTCCTTCAACCGTCACAATTTTAGCACGTCCTAGTCCCCTGATGGAAAGCACATCCCCTTCACCACACATAAAGGAGGGATTTTCTACAGCTGCCCAATTTACCTTAGCTTTTCCTTGCTGTATATAAAGCTGCGATTTTTGGCGGGAAATATTGTATAGAGCTGAAACGATTACATCCAGCCTCATAGACGAAATTGTTACTGCAACCTCATGCCAGCGCTCTTCCTGTCCTACTGCTCTGTGTAATGGAATTTCCTTTAAAGAAATCCCTGCACGCCCAATGCTGTCCAGCTGAAGCTTCACATATTCCGCAACCTCAGCTGCAGCTAGAAACTGCACCTGTTCTTCGGCAAGTAGGATGTCGCCGTATTTGCCACGTTTCAGTCCGAGTGACATTAAGCTTCCAAGTACTTGACGATGTTCAATTCTCACAAACTTCTTGGCATACTCAAGTTCAAACAGTGTAATTTGAAATTCATTTTGAGTCGCTTCCATATAGTCCGGATAGATCAATGCACGCTGCCGTTCCGCACCCTCAAATCCTCCGAAAAAATCGCATTTCACTTCAGATTGCATACCAAAAAATGATTTAACAATCTGTTGCTCCCGCGGATCCAGGAAATCGCTAAGCCTTGCAGAATACGAAGTTTCCACATATTCCTTCCAGCCGAAAACCTGGTCGATAAACTCCCTTTCCTCAGGGCGAAAGTGCTGATAGATATTCATCCTGTCATTCTCCTTCGCTCAAATAAAACAAAAAGGACCTTTTTACAGGATCCTTTCTGCAGCTATTCCGTTAAATTATTCCCGCTCGTGGTTTTTTAAAACCAGCTGAACAGTTGGTACAGTCCTTTTGTAGCAAAATTAAGTACCAGGAATGCAACAATTGGAGAAATGTCAATCATCCCCAGAGGCGGTATAATCCTGCGGAACGGGTCAAGATACGGTTCACATATACGGGCCAGAAACTGGCCAATTGCTGTTTCACGCGCATTTGGGAACCAACTCATTAAAATATAGATGATCAGCGTCCACTGATAAATCTCAATCAAATTCACAAGTATTCTTAGCACAAAATCCATGTAACGTTACCACCTCGATTCCTGTATGTCCCTATCCTGCATCAGTTCTGAAATATTGCCTGAAACCTCCACATTGTCAGGAGTGCATAAAAATATATTCATGCCGATTCGCTGGATATCCCCGCTAACTGCATAAACCGTACCGCTGAGGAAATCAACAATCCTCTTAGCCTGATCATGGTCGATCCTTTGCAGGTTAACGACGACAGCCCTGCGGTTTTTCAAATGGTCAGCAATCTCCTGTGCCTCTGCATAAACACGCGGTTCCATCAAAATGACTTTCGAAGCCTTCTGAACACTTTGAAGGCTTACGACATTTTGTTTTTGAGACTGCTGCTGTCTTGCAGGCTTCAGCGGTTCAGCCTCTTCTTCAATCATTTCTTCTTCATTGTAGTCATATTCATCTTCCAGAAAGAAAAATGTCTTAATTTTTGATTTCAGGCTCATTCTCCTGCACCTCCGTTTCATTTCCTACAAGTGCTGTGCCGATCCGGACCATCGTGGCACCTTCTTCAATCGCTATTGTATAGTCGTTTGACATGCCCATGGAAAGTTCAGTGCATGGAGCATGTTCGAGGTTTAAAGAGATGATTTCCTGCTGCAATGACTTCAGACTTCTGAAGCAGCAGCGGAGTATTTCCTCATCATCCGTATTAGGGGCCATTGTCATCAAACCAGCGACTTTAATATTCGGAAGCTGTGCAAGCTGTCGGATAAACCCTTTCACTTCTCCAGGGTCCATTCCATGCTTGGATTCTTCACCGGATACATTTACCTGGACGAAACATGGAATGACTCTTTCCGCCCGCTTGTCGATCTCTTTTGCCAGCGACAGCCTGTCCAAGGAATGGATATATGAAACCTTGTCAACAATGTTCTTTACTTTCCGGCTTTGAAGCGAGCCAATAAAATGCCAAACAGGCTTACTCCCTAGAGTCTCCCACTTTTCAGTTAAACCTTCTGCCCGGTTTTCACCCAAGTGGCAGATACCTGCTTCTATCGCATCGCCCGCCCTCTGGGTGCTTACGTATTTAGTTACAGCGATTATTTTTATATCTTCCGGGTTACGATTTGACCTTTTGCAAGCTTCGTCAATTCCTCCCCGGATTTTATCAAGATTATCAGCTACATTCATTTAAGGTTGATAATCCTCCTTCCAGCCAATAAATGCCATCATTCTGCCCGCAGCGGATTTTTCCTTCCGGTGTGAATAAAAAAGCTCGTTGCTGCAGCTCGTACAGTATTTTGTGACCAGTATATTTTCATCTTTGAGTCCGGCCTTTATGAGGAGCCGCCTGTTCAGTTCCTTTAAATCAAGCGCAAACTGACCTTCACTAATTTGATTATATGTGTTTTTTTCGACACCTTCTAGTATATTTTCTACTAATTTGATAACTCTTTCATCTACAACATAACATTTTTCGCAAATAGAAGGTCCGATAACTGCTAAAACCTCTGCTGGATCCGCTCCTTTGCCTGAAAAAGCAGAGACCATTTCCCCGGCAATATCGCCAACGCTTCCTTTCCATCCAGCATGAGCCACTCCGATAAATCTTTTTTCAGGGCTGACAAAAAACAGCGGGACACAATCAGCAAAACACATTGTCATCAGCACACCGCTTTCATCTGTAAAAAAACCGTCAGTCCCTTTAAAAGATGTAGCATAATTGTCAGCTCCTTTACCGGAGTCGGACCTCGTTACTTTTTTTATTTCAACATCATGTATCTGTTCAGCGCCCACCCATCTGTCAAGTGGAAATCCAAGCACTTCAGAAAGAATTTCCCGGTTCTTTTTAACATTGACATCGTTATCAGCTACATGAAAGCCAAAGTTCAGCCCGGTAACTATGCCGTTGCTGCTCCCACCATCACGCGTTGTGAAGCCTGCTGTAAGATGAGGGAACTTTTCTGTCCATGGTTCAATGGAAAATGCTTCAGGAAAGGTTAACTTAAATGGTTCCATCGCTTACCTCTAATCGTTTTCTACAGTTTAACATAAAGGCATTGCTTATTTACAGGGAAAGCCTTTACTGTTCTTCTTCAGATTCCTTGCTGACACTGATTTCAGTATTGCACCTGACAAGGATGACATCTTCACCAATCTTCAGGATATTCTTCCATGGAATTACCACCTCATCATCACGACCGAAAAAACCGAGAACTTTTCCGTGCCCTCCAATTATGACTGCTTCTATCTTTCCAGTGTTTATACTAATTTCAAAATCCTCTATGTTCCCTAATTTTTTTCCGTCTGAAACATTGACAACGTCCTTTACCTGAAACTCGGAAACCTTTAGCATCGAATGTTCCTCCCGCTGTTTATTATTACAATATATGATGAAGGATGCCTTGTTCATGAGCTTTTTCTTTCAGACTGCAAAAGAAAAGACCGCCTTCATTTAGGCAGTCTTTGTTCCGATTCAGGGAATGGTTATTCTAGGTTTGTATATTTTTGTTCATTTGCTTGATAGCGGCTTTTTCGAGCCTTGATACTTGCGCTTGGGAAATCCCAATCTCATCAGCAACTTCCATCTGGGTTTTCCCCTGAAAGAAACGCTTCCGCAAAATAAGTTTTTCGCGTTCATTCAGGCGGCGCATTCCTTCTTTCAAAGCTATTTCTTCAATCCAGTTGGTATCCTTGTTTCGTTCATCACTTAATTGATCCATCACAAAAATCGGATCGCCTCCGTCATTGTAAATTGGCTCAAAAAGGGAAACAGGATCCTGAATCGCATCAAGCGCAAATACTATTTCTTCATGCGGAACATCAAGCACCCGGGCAATTTCTTCTGCAGTCGGTTCCCTTGATGTCTCACTCATCAGTTTTTCTCTTACCTGCAATGCTTTATAAGCAATATCCCTGAGGGAACGGGATACCCTGATCGGATTGTTGTCCCTCAAATATCTTCGGATTTCCCCAATGATCATCGGTACGGCATACGTCGAGAATCTCACATTCTGGCCGAGGTCAAAATTGTCGATAGATTTCATTAGGCCGATACAGCCAACCTGGAACAGGTCATCTACGAACTCACCTCGGTTGTTAAAGCGTTGGATAACGCTCAGCACCAGCCGGAGATTCCCATTTACAAGCTTTTCCCTTGCTGTAAGTTCACCGTTTTGCATCTGTTTGAAAAGTTCTCTCATCTCTTCATTTTTCAAAACCGGGAGTTTTGAAGTATCAACACCGCAAATTTCTACTTTATTCCGACTCAATCATTTTCCCTCCTTGCAGGAGCTGCTGTACAGAGTTCAGTATCTCCGGAGGAAGGAAAATTATGCACATGGCTGTCCTCAGACAAGACCCCAAAAAGGGAGAATATTACTTTTGATGCGGCTCTAAGGCACTAAAAAATTTTAAAAATTATTCTTTTAGACCATCTTGTTGAATTCTTTTCGAAGCCTTTTTATGATTCTCTTCTCGAGCCGTGAAATGTATGATTGCGAAATTCCGAGCATATCGGCTACATCTTTCTGAGTTTTCTCTTCTCCGCTGCCAAGGCCGAAACGAAGTTCCATTATCTGTTTCTCCCGGTCGGTAAGCTGTTCAAGCGCCTTTAGCAGGAGCTTTTTGTCAACATTTGACTCCAGGTCTTTCGTAATGATATCTTCATCAGTCCCCAGTACATCCGAAAGAAGAAGTTCGTTTCCATCCCAGTCAATATTTAGCGGCTCATCAAAAGAAACTTCTGAGCGAATTTTATTGCTGCGCCTTAAGTACATAAGGATTTCATTTTCAATACACCGCGATGCATATGTAGCAAGCTTGATTTTCTTTTCGGGATTAAAAGTATTGACTGCTTTAATCAAGCCAATTGTTCCAATGGAGATCAAATCCTCAATATTGATCCCTGTATTCTCAAACTTTCTAGCAATATATACGACAAGCCTGAGATTTCGCTCAATAAGTATGCTTCTGGCAGCTTTGTCCCCCTGCGGCAGCTTCTGCAGCAGGATTTCTTCTTCTTCCTTGTTCAGGGGAGGAGGCAGTGCTTCACTCCCTCCAATATAGAATACTTCATCGGTTTTCATTCCAAGCTTTATTAAAGCTTTATACCAGTAATAAGATAAACGAAGCCGCAAATTTTTCATGTTTTGTCCTCCTTCTAAATTATGTTTTTCTGAGTATAGTAATATTAGCAACTCTGGGGCTTCAGCCGGTACTAGCCTTAACTTCAGGTATTCCTGTAAGCATTTTCGGGTGGATAATGCACTGAAAGCGATCATCGGGAGAAAGTTGCTGGAGCGTCAAGGATACCAGCGCCTTTTCCACAAAATAGGTTTCAGGGCCTTTTTTAATTTCAATAAAGTCTGGTTTAATAGCCATTCGCAATTGATGCTCGTGTCCAATGACCTTGTAAGGGATGAGTTTAACATTTCCTTCAAGTTCGGGCGGGATTTCTCCTCCGGTCAAAAGCAAATCCGGTTCTTCAGCAAGTGTTCTGGCAGCCTCGGGAAGTTCGTCCATTATTTCCTTTACGGAGAGGAACATGACTGGAAATCTTGAGAGAGGATCATATACCTGATTCCCACTGTCCACAATCCCCTTCAATACAATCGAGCTTCCGAGAATTCCTATTTTGACTGTCACAAGCTGGCCAAACTGAATGGTGGCCATTTCAATATTTTCGACATTTCGCTTTGAAAAATGCCAGGCGAACGGGAAACCAAGCAGTATAAACAGCCAGCTTACCGGGTCGCCAAATCCTTTTATTTCCGCCAATGCTGCCGAGGATGCCCAATCAGCGTCAAATTGGATAGCATAGTGAATCCCTGTCAGAGCGCCGCCAATCATAAAAGTAGAAAGGTAGAAGACCATCAGACATCGAACGAAGTCACCGAGCCGTTTAAACCCGAAAGCTACCAAAACCATTATGATTGAAAACCCCAGCTTCACTAACGGGTATCCCGCTAATTCCTGAAGAGGAGTAAGAGGCAGCAGAATCAGGATGGATCCAATCAGGCCGCCGCAGCAAACCCGCCAAGCGCGGACACTACGTTTAAGAAGAATTGCTGTCAGGTAGAGAAGCAAAGAGTCAAACATAAGATTAAGTGCCCAGATAATATCCAGGTAGACCGTCAACTTCCTGCCTCCTTTCCCGCTTCCTTCTGTTACGAAAAAGTATATCGTACATCCATCTGGGAAGTGTGTCACTTTATGGACACAAAAGATCGGAATTTTTAATACTTCCATACGGATTTTGTCACATTTTCTTTTGTCATCTTCCCTAAATCCATCCCTCAAGCATTTGCAGCTGAAAAAGAGTGATTGATGATAAACATACGAGAGAAAATGCTCCTATTTTTAGGAACAAAAAAACACAGCCCAGAGGCTGTGGTCAGTTCATAATGGATCAATAAAAAATAAAAAGCACGGCTAAAAAGCCGTGCTTTTCTGGACTATGCTATCTCCTTCGGTTCCTGTTCCTAAGGAAAGTCGGGATATCAAGCGTATCCTCAACATGCTGCGCAGGCTGATTATTACGCTGAGGTTCCTGATGTGTCTGCATTTCTTCACGCTTTTGCTCGCGTTTTGGCTGTGCTGGGGCTTGAGCCTGTTTTGGCTGGCTTCCAAAAACCGGGCGCGATGGTTTTTGCTCTAGATTTTCTTCATTAAATCCTGTCGCAATGACCGTTACAATAATCTCATCCTTCAGGCTTTCATTAATAACGGAACCGAAAATCATGTTCACTTCCTGGTCGGAAGCTGAGGCAACAATATCTGCAGCCTCCTGTACTTCATAAAGGCTCAGGTTCGTGCCCCCTGTGATGTTCATCAGAACTCCTTGTGCACCATCAATCGACGTTTCAAGCAATGGAGAGGAAACAGCTTTTTTAGCCGCTTCTGCTGCCCTGTTTTCCCCTGCTGCAACGCCAATTCCCATCAAGGCAGAGCCTTTGTTTGACATAATGGTCTTAACATCGGCAAAGTCAAGGTTGATCAGGCCCGGAGTTGCAATAAGGTCTGAGATCCCCTGTACACCCTGGCGAAGAACATTATCAGCTTCCCGGAACGCCTCAAGCATCGGTGTACTCTTATCAACGATTTCAAGCAAACGGTCATTCGGTATCACGATAAGGGTATCGACCGCTTCTTTCATAGCACTGATACCGCCAGCAGCCTGGTTGGCCCGCTTGCGTCCCTCAAATGTGAAAGGACGGGTCACAACACCAACCGTCAATGCGCCAAGGTCCCGTGCAATATGTGCAATGACAGGGGCAGCACCTGTTCCGGTTCCTCCGCCCATCCCGGCAGTGACAAATACCATATCTGCACCTTTTAATACTTCTTCAAGCTGCTCTTTACTTTCCTCAGCAGCCTTTTTTCCAACCTCAGGATTGGCTCCTGCTCCCAGACCCCGAGTCAGCTTTGAACCGATTTGCATTTTAACTTCTGCTTTTGACAAGTTTAGTGCCTGAGCATCTGTATTTACTGCAATGAACTCGACTCCCTGTACGCCGTGTTCGATCATTCGGTTAACTGCATTATTTCCGCCGCCGCCGACACCAATTACTTTTATAGTTGCAAGTGATTCTAAATTCGTATCAAACTCCAACATGACATGTCCTCCTAATCCGTCGAAATTCCCGAGCGCACTGTTTATTCAAAAAAGTAGCCAAGAAACTTCTTCATTCTTGATGGTCCTTTATCTTCGTGCTGTTTTTCCGGCTTTGTTTTTGGATGCGGCTGTTTTTGAACGCGTTTTTCCTTATATTCCGGTTCACCAAACGTCGTTTCCATTGTCTTTCCCTGCAGCTTGGCATTTTTATAAGCAAACTTTATCAGCCCGACAGCAGTCGTAAACTGCGTCTCACGGACACCAATATAATCGGGGACCGCTACACGCACCCTGCTTTGGAAAACATCCTGTGCAAGTTCAGGAACCCCTTGCATGTTTGCAACACCGCCCGTGAGGACAAACCCCCCCGGAATGTCGCGAACACCCATGGCTTTTAATTCATCCTGGACAAAATTGAATATTTCTTCAACACGGGCCTCAATCATATCTGCAATTTCCAATTGACTGAATTGCTGCTGCTGGTCAGTGCCGATGATCGGCACGCTGAAAATTTCCTCTTCAGAAGCATGGTCATAAAAAGCATGTCCATGCTTAATTTTGACTTTTTCAGCATCTTCCGTTGTTATACGTAGCCCAATCGATAGATCCTTTGTTATATGTTCTCCGCCAACCGGGATGACAGAAGTATCGGCCAGATGACCGTTCTCGAATACCCCGACAGTGGTCGATCCTCCCCCCATATCAATGAGGACAACACCCATGCTCTTCTCATCTTTTGAAAGCGCGAAAGCTCCTGCTGCAAGCGGCTGGAGAACAATATCCAGTATCTCAAGTCCAGCTCTCTCCACACAGCGGAGCGTGTTATGTAAGATGGTCTTTGAACCTGTAATGATTGTGCCTTCCATTTCCAGCCTGACACCAATCATTCCGCGCGGGTCATTGATTTCATCCAAACCGTCCACAATAAACTGCTTTGGAATCACATCAATGATTTCCCTTTCAGGCGGGATTGAGACGACCTGGGCAGCATCAATTACCCTTGACACATCTTCATTTGTAATTTCACGGTTTTCACTTGCTACAGCTACTACCCCATGGCAAGGCTTAAGCGAGACGTGGTTTCCGCTGATTCCGACAATCACCTGGCGGATCTGCATCCCTATCATTCTCTCAGCCTGTTCCATCGCCTGTTTGATAGAATGAACTGTTTCATCTATATCAACAATGGATCCCTTCCTTAGTCCTTCGGATCTCACATTGCCAACACCAATTATATTTAGGGAGTCATTGACCATTTCCCCAATGATTACTTTTACACTGGATGTACCGATGTCAAGACTGACAAATATATCATTGCTGTTCATTCCCTGGCACCTCCTTTAACAATTCCGATTTCTGCGAACAACAATTCTTACGCCTATTATGCTCGTGTCCAATTACAATATCATTATTCGTCACAATTAAATGATTCCCTTTTTTAAAAAGCAATTTTTTTCTATTTGTCACCATTTGTTGACCATTTTGTTAATAAAATTCTTCTGATAACAGCTATGTTCTGGAACAGCCTTACGCCAAATGCAAAAACTGCGGCTAAATACAAGTCTACACCAAGATGAACCCCCAGAAAAGCTAAACTTGCCGCCAGCAAAATATTAAAAAAGAACCCTGATACAAACACCTTTTCATCGTAAATATTTTGAAGCTGTGCCCGGATTCCCCCGAATAGTGTATCAAGTGCGGCAAGAATGGCAATCGATAAATAATTCGAGTATTCCTCAGGTATTCTTATATCGGTCAACAGTCCGATGATGACCCCGATAATTAGTCCCATCACTGGAAGCCACATTATCCGCCCTCTCCTTTACCCTGCTTGACTGCTTCCATAGATCTGACCCTTATTGAATCAACGTATGCTGGTACTAGTATGTTTTCAGCAGGTCTATGAATGGTAACCCTCAAGTTGTCTATAAAAAAATCCTCCACAGACTTTGAAACCTTCATGCGGTTGTAAAGCTTTTCAGCTGTTTCACCGCTGTCCGCAATAACATTGATTTCGAGCGGGAACTGGTTCAGGCTGCGTCCATTTATTTTTGTTTCCCTGTTGATATCCCTTATAACGGTTGTGTTGATGACTCTTTCTCCGCCAACCGAGATATGTGTTGCCCCGTACATATTCAGTTCATTGATCAGCTTTCTAAGTAAATCCGGTGATAGGTAGGGTTCTGTCGTCGGTCCAATGCCATCGAACGCTGGCGCAAGCACCAGCTTGATTCCAGGACCGGAAATATCCGTAAGCCCCGCTTCTGTTTTTAGCTCGTCCAATGTAGCCCTTAAGACATTCTCTTTACTTTGTTGTTTTTCAGTCTTGTATTTTTCCAGTTTTTCTTCATTTGCCCGGATTTCCCTCAAGAGCTCTGACTGAATCTCCTTTTCTTTCATCAAATCTTCCCGAAGTTCCCAAGTATCCCGGGTGTCCCTGACAACAGGCTCACTTACTGTACGGAATTGTATGGCGACCATCAGACCAAGGATGGCAGCGGTAATGGTAAAGCCTATATTCTTTTTGCCTCCCATCATGCCCACCTGCCCTTTTTTTTGACGTCCATCTATTTTTTTTCCGGAATTGGCTCCATCGTAATATCGTCTTGTTTTTCCAGAGAAAAGATAATCCTGTCATTTACGAGCTGGTCTTTTACTCCACCAGTGATATTCAAAGCTGAATCAAGGACTTTGGCATCGCCGATCGCCGTTATCTCAAATGGAGCTGGATGCTGATAGCCATCAACAGTTATGACAGGACCATCGCATATGATATAAGAATTGTGTGCCAACCGCTGGCCATTGATTGCAACTGCAGAAGCCCCAGCTATATATAGTTCATTCACCACTTTGAAAACGTGATGTTCATGCACAAGATAATTATTTATATTTTCTTCTTTAGGGTCATACTCGCCATCTGATAGCTTAACAGCGACACCTTTGCCCTGCACTTTCACCTTGCCTAGATACATACGGTATTTTTCTGTATCCTCTGCAAGATTGAAAAACACCTGAGCTTCTTTTGCCAAATCCTTTTCCTGTCCGCTGATAACATCCTGCTGTTTGTCAAGCTGCTTTTGAAGGCTGCTGTTTTTTTCTTCCTGTTCAATAAGCTCATTCCTTAGGGAAAGGGTTTGCTCCCACTGCCTGTCCGATATCCGGTGGCCCTGAGTCTCATCCTGTGTGAGCCGAAAAGAAAAGGCAATCATGAAACCAAGAACGAGGCCGACAAGAGAAAGCACTACACGGTTATTGTTGATTAGCTTTTTCTTCATCTGGTTTATCCGCTTTCTCTTTTTTATATGATTTAAAATAGGAACCCACTTCGAGATCAATTACCCCTTTTTCAGAATGGTCCAGCTGAGCGACAATTGCGGGATAATGGGCCATTTTTTCTGTGAATGTCCTAAGTGTCGCATGAACCTCAAACCCGTCATTCATAAAAAGAGTCACTCGGTAAACATCTGATTTTGACGGAGTATAATGAATTTCCGAAATTGAGCCGAGTACTTCCGCAGGAAGGCTTGCAAGGTCCCCTATCATTTTATCGAGCGGCTTCCCTTCCCTGAATCCGATCAGTACTGGCGCATTCATCGGTATTTGGCTTACTTCTTTTTTTTCAATAATCTTTCCGTTGCCCAAGACAGGGTAAAATGCTTTTCCCTTCGAGAGATAAGCCAACTTCTCGTATTCTTCAAGGTGAATGTTAACCTTATTAGGAAAACGCGTCCTTATTTCTGCCTTTTTGATTTCCGGAAGCTTCTCAAGACTGCTCTCCGTTTTGCTTTTATTAATTTTCCAGATATTCGTATCAGTTGTAATGCCGCTCATCTGCTTTATTTCAGCAGCCGAGTAGGACACATTCCCTGATACATTCAGCTGTTTAACTTTGCTTAAAGGCGATTGGAAATAGATGACGCACAAAATCAGCATGAAAAATAGTGATAAAAGCAGAATTAGGCGCCTGTTGGCCTTTTTTCTCCTTTGCTGCTTCAATTGGGGAATTCGCTCTTCAATAGAAACAATTTTTGCTTTGTCCATTTCCAGTCACCTCATTAACATTCACAGCAATAGACGGGCTTTTCTAGAAGTTCCGCCAGGCTGCAATAGAGGCAGACAATGAAGGGCGTCATAAAGGGAGAGGACATGGGAATCATGCCTTTCCCCTATGATAACCCCGTATTTCCGCCGTCTAATCTAATGAAATATTATATCACAGATTGTACGGCTTTCAGATAATTTCCTGAGATTACCGCCCTATTATTTCCACTTCTGTTTCCATCCTGACACCATATGAAGCTAACACCGTATCCTTAACATGCTGGATAAGGGCCAGGACGTCCTCGGCTGTTGCAGCGCCCGCATTTACAATAAAGTTTCCGTGCATTTCGGAGATTTTTGCCCCGCCAATAGAATGGCCTTTCAGCCCAGCCTTCTCAACCAAATTTCCTGCGTAGTCGGGAAGAGGATTCCTAAATATACTTCCCGCGCAAGGGTAATTCCACGGTTGTGTTTCTTTGCGGTAATCTTTATTTCTCTGTATTTCGGCAACAATTTTTTCCTTTTCCCCCTCGCGGAGTTTAAAGACTGCCTGGATGACAATGCCTGGCCGCTCCTTTTGAAGGACGGACGTGCGATAGGAAAATTTCATTTCATCTTTTGAAAGCCACTCTATTTTTCCGTCTTCGAAAAGAATCAATGCCTTTTCAAGAATATTGGAAATATCGGATCCGTGGGCTCCTGCGTTCATAAAGACAGCACCACCGACTGAACCTGGAATGCCGCCGGCAAACTCCATTCCCGACAGCCCCTGTCTGCTGATGCTCATAGCAAGACTTACTAAGGATACTCCTCCATCTGCAGTCACTGTGGTACCTTCCGTCGCCACATGATTCAGTCCCGTTCCAAGCTTAATCACTACCCCTTCTATCCCTTTGTCTGAAACAAGAAGATTGGAGCCGCGTCCTATTGCCGTCCATTTAACACCGGATTCCAGGGTTACTTCCATGGTTTTCTTTAAATTTTCAGCTGAAGAAGGTTCGACCAGAATATCGGCCGGACCTCCAATCTTGATTGTTGTATGATTGGCTAGAGGTTCATTTTCTTTTACAGCGCCAATATTCATTGCTATTAATTTATTTGTAAGTTCCTTCATTAAAATCGTCCTTTCCAGCAAATACCCTTTATCACATTGTATGCAGTTAGTTTTTCCGGGCTACTCTGTAAGCTCTCCCATCAGTTTGTACAATCTGGATGCGGCATCAGGTATGCCCAGTTTTTCGGATGCTGTTTTCATTTCATTAAGCTTGTCCCTATCCAATAGCACGGAATCAATCAGCCCCATAAGCCTTGGTCCGGTCAGTTCCTCTTCAAGAAGTAAAAAAGCGGCGCCATGATCGCTTAACGCCCTCGCATTTTTCTCCTGGTGGTTGTCTGTTACATAGGGACTGGGAATAAGAATGCTTGGAATACCAAGCGAAGTAAGCTCAGCAAGCGTAGTCGCACCGGCCCTTGCAACCGTAAGGTCAATACCAGCAAGAACCTCTGGCATATTATGTATGAAAGGCTGTATAATCACATTTTCGGGATTTCCAATCAGTTCCACTTCTTTTTTCACTTCTTCATAATGGACATCGCCTGTTATATAAAGAACCTGATACGGCTTACCCCCAAGCTCAGTAAGTGACTTCAGGACAGCCTCATTGATTGGCCTAGCACCTCTGCTCCCTCCAAATATCAGAACTGCAGGAACACCAGGTTTTAATCCAACAGATTGCCGGCCTTCCAAACCATCCTGGCCTGTGACTTCCGAAGCACGCGGATTTCCTGTAAAGACCACTTTATCATCCGGGAAAAAATTCCGGGCTTCTTCAAAACAAATTGCCACTTTATCTACATAGCGGCTTAGGAATTTGTTTGTAAGTCCAGGTATGCTGTTCTGCTCGTGAATGATTGTAGGGATTCCAAGCTTTGCAGCCGCATAAACAACCGGACCGCACACATAGCCCCCGGTTCCAATGACAATATCTGCTTTAAATTCCTTCAGCATTCGTTTGCTTGCTGCCACACCTGTTAAGAAGCGCATCACTGTCTTAAAATTTTCAAATGAAAACTTTCTTTTAAACCCGGTAATATGTATCGATTTAAAGGGGATTTTCTCCTTTGGGACAATTTGGCTTTCAAGACCCTTTTCTGTCCCGATATATAAAAATTCAGCTTGTTTGTCTGCTTTCTTTATTTCTCTAATCAAAGCAAGTGCCGGGTATATATGACCTCCGGTTCCCCCGCCGCTAACGACAATTCGCATTTTTCCACCTCAAGCCAGGTATTATAAAAATCAGTACGGCTGCCACAAGCGGCACCACACGATTTTACCCTATTCTACTATATTCTAAACACTGCGGTTGTTTTTAAAAAGATTGTCATGCAAATTTAACATTGGTTTAGTTGTTGAAATCTCCGCATTATATAACAGCGGTTTATGAGTGGCGCCAATTAAAAGAAACCCTGATGGACAGGGTTTTGGTCAGTATCTGGAATATCTGCTGATATTTAACAGGACGCCAACCGCCATAAGCATCAGCGTTAGAGAAGATCCCCCATAGCTCAGGAAAGGCAGCGTAATCCCGGTTACCGGAATCAATCCAGTAACAACACCGATGTTGATCATGACCTGGATGGCTATCATCGCGATAATCCCGCATGCTAAAAGGCTGCCATAGAGGTCAGGCGCACCCAATGCTATCCTGATCCCTCTCCATAGAAGGATGGAAAATAAAAGGAGCACGAACGTTCCTCCTATGAATCCAAGCTCTTCCGCCAGGATTGCAAAGATAAAGTCAGTCTGCGGCTCCGGCAAATAAAATGACTTCTGCCGGCTTTGGCCGAGGCCGAGTCCAAAAAGACCGCCCGGCCCAATTGCCAGAAGTGACTGTATCATCTGGAAACCGCTGCCGAGCGGGTCTGCCCACGGATCAAGGAAAGAAGTAATCCTTTTCATCCTGTAGGGAGCAGAGATAATCAATCCAACGAAGCCTGCTGCACCAATCAATCCCAGTCCGGCAAAGTGACTGATTCTTGCACCGGCAATAAAAATCATGACGACACATGTACCGACCATAACTGTTCCGGTTCCTAGGTCAGGCTGAATCATAATCAATGCGAAGGCAGTAAACACAAGTCCAAGTGATGGCATCAGACCTAGTTTGAACGATGTAATCACCTTTTGTTTCTCTGAAAGGAATTTTGCTAGGAAAGCAATCATCGCTAGCTTCATAAATTCCGAAGGCTGGATTGAAAAGGCTCCGACACCAATCCAGCTTCTTGATCCATTCCTTACATTACCGATACCAGGAATGAGAACAAGCAGCAGCAATACAAAGCAAACAATAAGCAAGACCTTTGCCCATGTCCTCCACGTCCAGTAATCGACATTCATGATGAAAAACATGGCTAAGACTCCAACTACAGCAAATAGCATTTGTCTTTTTGCGAAAAAGAAGGAATCGGTAAACTTGTATTCCGCCCAAACAGCACTTGCGCTATAAACCATAATCAACCCTATGGCAAGCAGTACGAATGTAACAATCAGCAGGATCATATCCGGTGTGGTTTTTTTCGTTGGCAAAGCTATGCACCTCGGCTGCAGTAATTTAGGGCCTGTTCTCCGCATTCTCCCCGCAACAAATGCTGGGGATAAGGACTCCCCCCTGCAGACAACCCCTAATTAAGCATATGCACAGCCTGGATAAACATGTCTCCGCGAACCTCGAATGTTTTGTACTGATCCCAGCTAGCGCAGGCAGGGGAAAGAAGAATGACGTCTCCGGGAGCTGAATACCTGAATGCCTCGGGAACGGCTTTTTCAACATTATCGGCACGCAAAATTGTTTTTATTCCTGCCGCTTTCCCAGCCAGCTCGATTTTTTCCGCAGTTTCCCCGAAGGTAACAAGGACCTTAACACCTTTCATGGAAGATACTAGTTCATCAAAACCATTTCCTCTGTCCAGCCCCCCTGCCAGCAGGAGCACAGGCTGGCTGAATGCAGAAAGTGCTTTTTGGGTAGCGAGAATATTCGTAGCCTTTGAATCATTATAAAATTTTCTGCCTTCAACTTCCGCTACATATTGAAGCCTGTGTTTAACACCTGTAAAGGTTGTTAACACAGAGATGATCGCCTCATTAGATACGCCCGATAGCTTGGAAGCCGCGACTGCAGACAGGATATTTTCAAGGTTATGGCTTCCTGGCAAAGCTATTTCTGCAGTGGGGATAATTTGTTCTCCATTGAAACAAACCCAGCCATTCCGCACACAGGCTCCCCTGGACAATTCACTGTTAACCGAGAACGGAACAGTTTCCGCATTTGATACTTTGGCGATTTCCAGTACTTCCTCTTGATCCGCGTTCGCGATCAAATAATCTCCATCGCCCTGATTTTCGGTGATCCTAGCTTTGGCCTGATGGTAGTCAGTCCTTGTGCCATGATAATCGAGATGGGCTTCATACAGATTTGTGATGATCGCTATTTTCGGTTTAAATGTAGAAACACCCATCAGTTGAAATGAAGATAATTCAATCACAATATTATTCTCTGGTACTGCCTCCTGGGCGACCCCGGATGCAACCATGCCGATGTTTCCTGCAATCAGCGGAAGCTTCCCTCCCGCTGTAAACATCTCGAAAACCAATGTCGTTGTCGTTGTTTTTCCATTAGTCCCGGTAATTGCGATAAAAGGGGCTTCCGAAATTTGATAGGCAAGTTCCACTTCGGTCACAACGGGAATGCCAAGTTCTGCAGCCCTTTCGATCATTGGGTTATGGTAAGGGATGCCAGGATTCTTGACAACAAGTTCAAAACCTTCGTCCATCAATTCGATCGGATGGCTGCCGCAGACAACTTTGATCCCTTGCTCAAGCAGCGACCGGGCTTCCGGATTCTCCGACAAAGGCTTGCTGTCATTGACCGTTACAAAAGCGCCTAGCCTGTGAAGCAGTGCGGCTGCGCTTACACCGCTTTTTGCAAGTCCTAGGACAAGTATTTTTTTATGTTCATAAAGTTTAATTGTTTTCAATTACACCCACACCTCGATATAGATTCCAAGTATCGCGAACAAGAGCCCCACAGTCCAAAAGGTCACTACAACCCGCCACTCTGACCAACCGCTAAGTTCGTAATGATGATGGAGCGGACTCATCCTGAAAATTCTTTTCCCGGTCGTTTTGAAAGAAATGACCTGAAGGATGACAGACAATGTCTCAATAACAAAAATTCCGCCGACGATAACAAGGATGATTTCAAGCTTCGCCAAAATAGCTATTGTTGCGATAGCGCCGCCAAGTGCCAATGACCCGGTATCCCCCATGAATACTTTTGCCGGATGGGCATTAAAGACGAGGAACCCAAGAACAGCGCCTACGACCGCCACGGAAAAAATTGAAAGTTCATACTGTGACTGGCTCCAGGCGAGTACGGCAAACGCTCCGAAAGCAATCGCTGCAGTACCCGAAACAAGGCCGTCTAGGCCATCTGTCAGGTTGACTGCATTGGAGAAACCGACAAGCCAGAAGATAACAATGAAAATGTACATCCATCCCGGATCAAATGACCAGTCCGTCAATGGAATGCTGATTTCCGTTGAAAAATCGCTTTGCTTGAAAATAAAATAAAATACTGCGGATATGACAATTTGTCCGAGAAGCTTCTGCTTTGATGTCAGGCCTAGATTGCGCTTCATAACAACCTTGATAAAATCATCGAGAAACCCGAGCAGGCCAAATCCGAGTGTAACAAACAGCAATAGATATGTTTGAACAGTTGGCGCGGAAAATTTATTTGTCATTACAAGTGTTGTTACTGTAATAGACAGCAGGATCATGATTCCACCCATTGTCGGAGTACCCGTTTTTTTCTGATGCGATTTCGGACCTTCTTCTCTGATGCTTTGCCCAAATTTCAGTCTTCTAAGAAAAGGGATGAAGATAGGGGACATAAGGACAGTCATCAGAAAGCCTAGTAAAATGGTGAAAAAAATTACTTGTTCGAGCATTTTACAGTCCCCCTTTCAGGCTGCGGATTGCTTCAATCGCCACTTCTCTGTCATCAAAAGAGAAGGTTTGACCGCCAACTTGCTGGTAAGTCTCATGCCCTTTGCCAGCAATAAGGATAACATCACCTTTTTCCGCCATCTTAACGGCATGGAAGATCGCTTCTCTGCGGTCGCAGATTTTTGTGTAATTCTGACCCTTTACGCCCGTTTCCATATCCTGCAGGATCATCTCTGGATCCTCACTGCGCGGATTGTCGGATGTAAAAATAGGGTCTGATGCAAGGCTGCACGCTATTTTAGCCATAAGCGGCCGCTTTGTCTTGTCCCTGTCACCACCGCAGCCAACAACAACGTATACTTTTTCCTGGGCAAGCTGTCCAATGGTTTCCAGGACATTTTCAAGGCTGTCAGGTGTATGGGCATAGTCAACTATCACGGAAAAATCCTGTCCTTCATCTACGAGTTCGAACCTGCCACGAACTCCTTTTAAACTTTCAATTGACCTGATGGCTCCTGCAAGCGGGACATTTGACACCACCGCTGCCGCTATGCCAGCAAGGACGTTATATACATTGAATCTTCCCGCCATCTGGATGTTCATTTTATGCACACCGAATGGAGACACTAAATCAAAAGATGTCCCTCCGGCAGTCAGTTCTATATTGGCGGCACGGAAATCCGCCTCATTGTCAATCCCATATGTAAGAACATGTGCTGCTGTCATGTCCAGATATTCTTTGCTTGCAGGGTCATCTGCATTCAGCACCGCATATTTAGGCTGGCTGCAGTCGAATGTATTTCCAAGCCTTGAGAAAAGAAGTCCCTTAGCTTTTTTATATTCTTCCATCGTCTTGTGATAATCGAGATGGTCCTGCGTAAGGTTTGTAAAAACAGCTACGTTAAAATCGGTCCCATGGACCCTTCCATTCACAAGAGCATGTGAAGACACCTCCATCACCGCAGTTCCGACTCCTTCGTCCACCATGTCCTTGAATGTTTTTTGAAGGGTCAGACTTTCGGGTGTTGTGTTTCTCGTCTCGAGTGTTGTGTCGCCAATTTTAGTATACATAGTGCCTATCAAGCCTGTTTTCTGGCCGGCATCGGCGAATATTTTTTCGATTAAATGGCTAGTCGTCGTTTTGCCGTTCGTTCCAGTAATGCCAATCATATGAAGGCGCCGGCTTGGCTGGCCGTAGAAGGCATCAGCAAGAACGGCCATCGCCCTTACAGTATCCTTTACTACGATGACAGGAACATTAAGGTCAAGCTGCCTTTCGGCAAGAACTGCACAGGCTCCATTTTGAACAGCTGATTCAGCAAAATCATGACCGTCGACTGTATAGCCGTTTATACAGATGAAGAGACTGCCTTCCTTAGCTTTCCTATTGTCATTTTCAATCGATGTAATTTCCGGGCTTTCTCCTTTATACTCAAAAAAAGGATGCAAGCAGCCCAGAAGCTGGTGTAGTTTCACAATAATCAAATCCTCTCAAAACAAACATGGCGATTTTTATTTTACAGTATAAGGGCAAATTAAGCTATCATAGAAGGGAAAATCACACTCTCTTTTTAAAGAAAAGCGGAAGCGCCCGTTCAGCGGCGTATGGACTGGAGCTCACCGGCTTGGCTTGAAGTTGACTTATAACACTAAGAACGCGCATATTCTGTTGCAATGTCGGCATTGGGACGTCCTGTTCAAATAGTCCATAAAAAGAAGGGTACCGAAACTAAAGAATTTCGCTACCCTTCCCTATTAACCTATTTTCCACCATCCATGTAAATACGAATCATTGAACCTTCTTTTACTTTTGTTCCAGGAGACGGAGCCTGGTCGATTACTTTTCCGCCTTCTCCACTCACATCCAATCGGAAGTTATCTAGCTGCTGCTGTAGTTCTTTTCTTGTAAGCCCGACAAGATCCGGCACCTTGACCATAGGTGTATCCAGCCATGTCCGCTCTTTTTCAATCTGATTCTTTCTCGGTTCCACATTCAAAGCATGCATGCTATCCTCAATGATATTACCGACAATTGGAGCCGCAACTGTACCACCAAATTGAATGGTCCCTTTTGGGTTATCGACTGCGATATAAACCACGAGCTGAGGGTCATCCGCTGGGGCAAATCCAATGAAGGAAACGATATGGTTGTTTTCAAGATACCTACCATCCTTTGCCTTCTGGGCCGTCCCCGTTTTCCCTCCAACACGGTATGACTCAACAAAAGCATTTTTACCTGTCCCTTGGGCAACCACGCTTTCAAGCGCAGCTCTGACCTTGGCGGATGTTTCTTTTGAGATAACCCTTCTTTTGGCAACCGGGGATTTTTTCATCACAACTTCACCATTTCCAGGATCCGTCAGTTCCTTAGCAATATAGGGAGTATAAAGAATTCCACCATTGACAGCAGCCGAGACTGCAGCCACCTGTTGAATCGGAGTAACAGAAACACCCTGTCCGAAAGCAGTCGTCGCCTGTTCAACAGGTCCAACCTGATTTAGGTTGAAGAGAATACCTCTTCCCTCACCCTGCAAATCAATTCCGGTTTTCTGCCCAAAACCAAAGTCCTTTATATATTTAAATAAAGAATCTTTCCCGAGCCGATTACCCAGCTCGACAAAACCTGGGTTGCAGGAATTTTGCACAACCTCGAGAAAGCTTTGGCTGCCGTGTCCGCCTTTTTTCCAGCAGCGCAGCTTTGCTCCGCCAACCTCTACATGTCCTGGGTCATGAAAGTGATCTTCTTCCAGATTTACTTTTCCTTCTTCAAGTGCAGCGGCAAGTGTAATGATTTTAAAAGTTGACCCAGGTTCATAGGAGCTCCAAACCGGCAGATTGCGGTTGAATACTTCCTGGGGGACATTTCGAAAATTGGCTGGGTCAAAGTGCGGCCTGCTTGCCATTGCCATAATTTCTCCATTATTAGGATTCATTGCAATCGCGATGATTCCGTCAGGATTATATTTAGCCTGTGTGTTATCAAGCTCCCGTTCGATAATTGTTTGAACCTTGCTATCAATTGTCAGCTTAAGATTTAGGCCATTTACCGGAGCTTGATAATCATCAGCCATTTCTTCCATTCTTTGCCCTTTGGCATTGGCGAAAAATTTGACAGACCCTTTCTTGCCGCTAAGCTCCTTGTCATAATAGCTTTCAAGTCCCATCAATCCCTGATTGTCAATGCCCGCAAATCCCAGCACGTGAGAAAGATAGCTTCCGAAAGGATAGTGCCGCTTTGAATCTTCTGCAATATAAACCCCTTTCAGTCCCATAGCCCGGATTTCTTTTGCTTTTTCATGGGAAATCTTTCTTCCTTCATTGATTCTGACGATTGATTGATTTTGGGTGATATACTTATACACTTTCTCTTTTGGAATATTAAGCAAAGCAGCCAGCTTCTCCGCTGTTTCATTTGTGTCCCCTATCTGGCGAGGCACCGCATAGACAGTCGGCGCACTGATATTAGTCGCCAAAGCGACTCCATTGCGGTCAGTTATTTCACCACGCTTCGCTTCAAAGGGAATATTCCTACTCCAGGAATCTTTCGCCCTGTCTGTCAGCAAATTTCCCAGGGCGAACTGAACATAGCCAAGCCTGATATCAATGATGAAGAAGATAAGGATTCCCGCGAGCAAAACAATGGCTAGCCTTTTTCTAACTGTTACATTGGAAACACGCATAATTTGAAATAGCCTCCTTTTACAGACAGCCAGTTTATGCCTGAATATTGTTTTTAGGCCGCTGGCTCGTTCAAATATATGCTTGTACCCAATCATTTATCCCTAGCTCTAACGCTTTTCTATTAATGAAAAAAGAGAAGAGGATGTCAGTCACTGACATCCTCTTCTCTCACTTCCCCCCCAGGAGACTGGTTAGCCCCTTCGGCTTCTTTGCTTTCTTTTTTCTTTGCTTCCTCGTACTGTTCTTCAGGGGTATTTAAATCAACAATAATAAAATTACCTTTTTTCACCGGGGCTCCAGGCTGGATACTTTGCTTTGAAACATAACCTGTACCTGACTTATTCAGGTTCATCCCGCTAATTTGCGAAAACTTCATCGCATCCCTGAGTGACCAGCCTGTCATATCAGGAACCGTCATTTTTCCGTCCGTTTTGATTAAGACTTTTTCCCCTTCGAGCAGAACTGAACCTGGTTCAGGCATTTGTCCGGTGACATTTTTCCCTTCTCCAAGGATGACAGGGATAAGTCCTTGCGCTTTCAATGCTTTAGCAGCTGAATCTGCAGATTCCCCTTCGAATGCTGGGATCTTATCGGATGTTGCTTTTTCCGAAGTGGCAGGCTTGATGTTCAAATACTGCAGGCTGCTCTTCATGACTGTATTAAAAATCTCGGAAACCGGCACAGCACCATTAGTCATTTCGTCAAGTTCAGGCTGCTGTACGGCTACATACATCACAAGCTTGGGGTCATCCTTTGGAGCCATGCCTAAAAAGGAAAAGATATAATTTTCCCGCCCAGTCATATATCTCCCATCAGGACCGGGAATTTGCGATGTTCCCGTTTTCCCTGCTACATTATAGCCCTCAATATTATAGATTCTCCCTGTTCCTTTCTCGGCAGTCACCACGGTTTCAAGAATATCCCGTACTTCCTTCGCTGTTTCTGCAGATATTGGATTTCCAGCGACCTTAGGGTCCGTTCCGCCAACCACTTTATCAGTATTCGACTCGGTGATTTTGTCAATAACCCTTGGTTTCATCATTTTCCCATCGTTTGCTACAGCTGTTGCAGCTTGGACTAGCTGTATAGGAGTGACCGTCGTTCCCTGTCCATACGATGTTGTAATTTTTTCAACCGGCCATTGATATAAAATCTTTCCTTTTGTTTCATTAGGCAAATCAATGCCGGTCTTCTTGTCAAAACCAAAACGATCCAAGTATTCTCTGTATTTATCAAAACCTATCTTTTCACTGACCAGTTTAGCAACTGCAACATTAGAGGACCGCTGGATTCCTTCAAGATAAGAGATTGTCCCCCATCCAGTATAATTATGGTCCCGGATTGCCTGGGATTTTGGGGTAACTTTGTAGGACCCAGACTGGTAAAGTTCATTAGGGTTGAACTTCTTTTCTTCAACTGCTGCTGCCAGAGTGAAAATTTTCATGGTGGAACCAGGCTCTATCGATGTTTCGGTTATCTCATTATGCCAGCTTTTTTCAAGCCCTTCCCTTGTCTTTGGATGAAAGGTAGGCCGCTGGGACATAGCTAGTATATCGCCTGTTTTCGGATCGGCCACAACAGCGATGATTTTTTTGGGGCTGTATTCTTTATCCACTTTTTTCATCGCATCTTCGAGAAATGTCTGGATTTTTTTATCAATAGTTAAATAGACATTGTCTCCGTCTTTGGCGGGCTTAATCTCTTTTTTCGCATTGGGAAGCAAATAACCAAAAAGATCGGTGTCAAATTTAACAGACCCATCCTGACCATTCAGCTTCTCATTCAAGCTTGCTTCAATTCCAAGCTTTCCGGACGATTTTATCTTTCCGTCTTTTCCTTTCTCATTTTCTACATATCCAATGAGATGGGAGGAAAAGACTCCATTTGGATAGAAGCGCTTTTTTTCCCTTTGAAAAGTGATGCCCGGAAGATGCAATTCATCTATTTCCCTTTTAGTCTGATGGGAAATATCCCTGCCCGCCTTTCCAAACTCTACCTGGAAAGATCCTTTTTTCGACAGGCGTTTATATATTTCACTTTCTTCCATATCAATATGCTTTGCCAATTCCCTCGCTGTTTTTTCCGGGTCTATGACATGCTTTGGTTTTTTTGGGTTTTCAGTAACAGATTTATCAAGGATTGCAACAAGTGTATAAGCTGTCGTATCTTCTGCCACCACTTCCCCGTTTCGGTCAAAGATTGATCCGCGGGACGCCTCGATTACATTTTCCTTGGCATACTTTTGTTTCGCCTTTGCAACGAGAGACTGGCCATGCGTCTCTCCTGTTACTTGGAGGGAAACAAACCTAAAAATCAAGATAAAAAAGAGCAGGCTAAATATTACAAATAATATCGCTGCTCCTGCATTCATATTTGGTTGTTTTTTTTGCATTAGTCCTGCACAACCTTGACGTTATTTTCGTTCAAAGTGAGGCCAAGTTCCTTTGCCTTTTCCCAAATTCTTTCGTATCTGCTTAGTTCGTCTACTTGGTTACCCAAATCAATGTTCACTTTTTTCTGCTCATCAATTGTACTTTCAGCCAGCTGGATATCTTTATTGACTTCATAGATAGCCGCCTGCTTGGAGACGATGAATGCGGCACCGAAACAAACCATGATACCGAAAACGAGTGCCAGGATTTTTTCCCCAGGCGTCAGCCAGGCTGTTCCTCTTGCGACATCGGCTTTCGGTGATTGAACCGTTTGCTGCTGCTCATGTTGAAGCTTTCTAGCAAGATTGCTCATCCTTTTCCCTCCTGAAATACATTAATTTTTTATGTTATTTTTTCACAAATTCTCAATTTAGCTGACCTTGCCCGATTGTTAAACTCGATTTCTTCATCGGTAGGCAGAATCGGCTTTCTTGTCACAAGACGAATCTTAGGCTTGAATTCATCAGGTATGACTGGAAGGCCTGGCGGTAGAGGTGGCAGTTCACTCGCTTTCTTGAACGTTACTTTGCAGATTCTGTCCTCAAGAGAGTGGAAGGTTATGACACTGATCCGGCCATTTGTACCAAGCATTTCCATTGCCTGTTCCAATGACTTTTCAAATACTCCTAGTTCATCATTGACAGCAATCCGGATAGCCTGAAAAATCCTTTTGGCAGGATGTCCACCTTTTCTGCGGGCAGGTGCAGGAATCGTATCCTTGATCAACTCCACCAATTCCCCTGTTGTTTCAATCGGTTTGACTTCGCGCAACGCCTCAATTTTCCTGGCGATTTGCTTTGAAAACTTTTCCTCTCCATATTGGAAGAAAATTTTCACAAGCTTTTCATATGGCCAGGAATTAATGACATCATAAGCGGTAGTATCGCCATCCTGGTCCATCCTCATATCAAGCGGTGCATCATGATGGTAACTGAAACCCCGTTCAGGATTGTCCAGCTGCGGTGAAGACACGCCAAGGTCATAAAGAATTCCATCTACTTCATGAATTCCACGGCTTTCCAATTCTTCCTGAAGGTAAAGAAAGTTGCTTTTAATAATCGTTAGTTTGTCCCCAAATCTTGCAAGTTTTTCTTTTGCATTCTCAATTGCAATCTCATCCTGATCGAAGGCATAAAGCTTGCCCTGATCAGAGAGTCTTGAAAGAATGAGTTCACTGTGCCCGGCACCACCGAGAGTACAATCAACATATATGCCATCCGGCTTAATATTAAGTCCGTCCACTGCTTCTTCGAGCAGGACCGTTGTGTGCTTGAACATGTCTTTCCCCTTTCCAAATCGAAACATGGATATATTATATCAGGATAATGTTACCCTTATATATCAAATCCAATCATATTTTCCGCAATTTCAGCAAAAGATTCTTCTGATTCCGCGAAATAGTCTTCCCAGATGGCTTTGCTCCAAATTTCGATCCGGTTGGAAACCCCCAAGATCACACACTCTTTCTCAAGCTTTGCGTATTGCAGCAGCGGAGCCGGGATGTTGATTCGCCCCTGTTTGTCAATTTCACTCTCGGTAGCACCTGAAAAGAAAAAGCGGGTAAAAGCGCGGGCATCCTTTTTCGTCAATGGCAAAGCCTTAAGTTTGTCCTCAATGACTTCCCATTCGGCCAGAGGGTACCCAAACAAACATTGGTCAAGACCACGAGTAATAATAAACAATTCCCCAAGATGCTCGCGCAGCTTTGCAGGAACAATCACCCTGCCTTTATTATCAATGTTGTGATGGTATTCACCCATGAACATGATACCGGCCCCACTTTCTAACTCCAATGTACCACATCCCCCCACTTTCTACCACATCTTTTTAAATATTTCCCTTGCATCCTATTCACATTCTGTCCTGTCGCTATTTGCCGCCGGCTTCATCGCTTTCTCGCAACAAAAAAAAAGACCCATCCCAGGATGGAGTCTACATTTTCACCACTTTATGCGTTCCGTCAAATGTTAGGTTTTGCGCAATTAGTTCAGATACGAAATCCATGCCATAACGGTTAAAATACCAAAACGGATTCCATACCCTTTCCTGCGGTATCCCTAACGGCCTTAGTGCATGGTTGATTTTGGAGAATTTCCTTAAGACAGCATCATTTTTCCGGCAGGCGGACTCCTCTGTTTTTTTCTCCATGAAGTCAATCTGGCCCAGCAAAACATCTTCGTTTTTCTCAAGCAGCGAAAGCAGTGCAGGATAGGATGAAGACATTCTAGTTCTAATCATCCTGTAATTCTCTTCAAGCTGTTCTTTTGTCTTTTCGAATAAGACTTCAAGCTCGCGGTCTTTAATGGAGTCGATATATCGCAGTTCGAACTTTTCCGTTCCCGCAGTCAACACTTCACTCAAATCAAGGCCAAGTTCCTCGATGTCTCTTTCAATCGAACGGTCCAGCAGCGTAATATTCAGTCTTGGGACCAGCGGAGGCATTTTCATACCAAAATGTTCAAACACCAGTTTCAGTTCGGACCAATAAGCAATTTCTCCCGGTCCTCCGATAAAGGCTAGCACTGGAAACAGCCATTCCTGCATCAACGGCCTTGTCACCACATTGTTGCTAAGCTTCTCCGGGTGCTCCGAGGCAATTTCCAGAAGCGCTCCTTCCGTAAAACTAACTTCTCCGTTTTTACCTGTTAAGAGTTTTCCTTCAGGATCGGACTGCAGAAGTATACGTTCATTGTTTATTCGATCATAATAGAAGAGATTAATCGCGTTAGGAGAAATATCCATCGCTTTTTGAAAACCTGCCGCTTCCTTTTCCTTCTGTTGATGCAGGACAGATGCTGTAATAGCCTCATGATTTTTAATCTGCCTGGAAAAGTACTCTTTTTCCAGCTTGCGCAGGCCGCTGTTTCCAGAGTCAATAATAAGGAGCCCGTGGTCCTTAAATATCTCCATAATAACCGAGGCGAAAAAGTCCACAATGGTTTCCGACTTTAACAACTGCTGCTCCGTGAAACTTAATAAGTCCTTTGTATGTTCTGTTTCTCCGTATGTTTCAATAATTCCTTCAACCCAGTTGCGGCATACTTCCTGATCAAGATACAACTCTGATGCCATCTTTTTCTCAAGCTGTTTTTGAGGGAAAACCCGCTTTTCAGGTTTGTTTGTATTCATCACGTATACATGGTTGATTTCCTGGAAATCATGGTCTTCCCCAGCAATCCAGAATACCGGAACCACAGGGACTCCAAGCTCGGCTTCCTTTTGTTCGGCAAGCTTAATGATGGAAATTACTTTATGAAGCGAATATAGAGGACCTGTGAAAAGTCCAGCCTGCTGCCCACCAATAACCGCCACGCTGTTCTTCTGCCTAAGCTTGCGAAGATTGTCCCTGACCTGGTCTGAACTAGGGTAGCGGGACATAAACTCATCTATATGGTCAGCCAGTTCATTCCTGAAAAACTGCCTGGTGCCCAATTCTTTCAAACGTTCAGCGTAGTGGTTTTCCTTTTTATAATCATAATGAAAAAAATCCTGAATAAGAGTGTTTCCTTCAAAGTAGCCTGTCGCAAATCGATTTGGAGCAGGCAGTGTGAGATTTAAAATCTCCATTCATATGTACTTCCTTTCCGGTAAGCGTTTTTGACTCTACATGAGTATAGCATTGTTGCATTTGAAAAGAAAAAAAGTTGCATAATACTATGCTGCCAGCCATGCAATCCGCTGAAACAAACCAAAAAGGATAAGAAAAATATACGCAAATAAAAACAGCAAAAAATTGAATCGCCAAAAGCCCTTGAATATTCTTCTGAACTCGACCTCCTGCCGGTACTTCCAATTCATTAGAACAAACAGGAAACCGATGACCAATAGAGTGAGTACAATCATCCATAAATATGACTTCCCCCAAATGGTCATGATTAAAAAGTGGACGGCCAGAATCAATAAAAATGTGCAGGCATCTATCGCGAGTTTGACAGATTTACGATGGTTTCGGGTTATCTGCTTGCATAAGACAAAAACCAGAAGATAGCCCGCCAGCGGAATAGTAACAAGTACTGCTGCAGTTCCCGAAAGAAAATCCTTCATATACTCGCCCCCCGCTGAAACTCCTTTCCCTTGATATGGCGAAAGTAAGTTCTGATAATAGGAGTATCAATATTTTGTCCTTCAGCCTCTTCTAAAATATATCCAAGAATTCCATCTATTTCCGTCTGCCTTCCAGCTTCAATATCCTTCAGCATAGATGAACTATTTGCCGAGGTTTTTCGGCAAACGGAAACAATATTTGCGAAATGTTTTTCTTTATCCTCAAGCCGGAGTGCCATTGCTACTTCAGAAAAAAGATCCTTAAAGATTTCATAAAAAAACGGATTATCCAGCAACTCGCCATTTCTGACTTGAAAAGCAGCTGTCAAGGGATTGATCACTGCATTCACTACAAGCTTACCAATCAAAACTGAGCGGAAATCGTCAGCCATTTCAACAGGGAAATCGACAAGTTCCATCTCGGTAAAGTGTTTAATCGGCCCTGCCTCACCCTTATAGACAGCCACCCTCGTTACTCCGATTCCGTTATGGGAAACCGAATGATCACCAATAGCCATAGCTCCATGCTCAACAGAACCAATATAAATATTTTTCACAGGAAGCTCCGAAAGCCATTTTACGTGTCCCATGCCATTTTGCAGAAACATCAAAGAAGCATCCCCCGGCATTCTTTCAGCGACTGAATTGAGTACAGATTGAAGCTGATATTGTTTAACTGCAAGGATTGTCAGTTCTTCCCTTCCAGTCCATTTTTCTAATGGGGCAGCATTTACTCCCGCCCGAAAGTCACAACCTTTTTTCAATAGATGGATTCCATTAGCCCTGATTGCCTCTGATTGTCCTTCGGTTCTAGTATAGACGGTGACTCGGTTCTTTCGGCCTAAATAATATGAAAACAGCAAGCCAATCGACCCGCCGCCAATAACTGCGATTTCCATCCTATTCCCCCGATTCCTTCTTTAGTCATATTTTATCAGAAAAACAGGATTGTTTGTAAACTGTCTCATAAAAAAACAGCAGCCGTTACAGGCTGCTGTCTTATGTTGTCCTTACACCGGATAAACGGGATGCTTCCGGTTGCCGAACCCCAATTCCTTCGTTGAGTAAAGGGCAAACCTTTCAATAAGCTCTGCCCGGAGTTCGGATGGAAGCACGATATCATCAACGATTAGCTCGGAAGCCAGACGGTAAATATCAATATGCTCCTTATATTCCTGATGTTTTTCCTGGATGAAGGCTATTTTTTCTTTAGGGTCTTCTATTTCATTGATTTTATTGCTGTAAACTGCATTTACTGCAGCTTCAGGACCCATGACTGCAATTTGGGCAGTCGGGAGAGCGATGCAGCAGTCAGGTTCAAATGCAGGGCCTGCCATCGCATAGAGGCCTGCTCCATATGCTTTCCGCACAATAACAGAAATCTTCGGCACCGTAGCTGAACTCATTGCTGCGATCAGCTTTGCGCCATGCCGAATGATGCCGGCACGCTCCACTTTTGTCCCAATCATAAAACCCGGGACATCAGCAAGAAACAAGAGCGGAATATGGAAAGCATCACAAAGCTGAATGAATTTAGCGGCTTTATCCGCTGAATCAACAAACAGGACTCCACCCTTTACTTTTGGCTGATTGGCAATAATTCCGACAGGCTTTCCGTCCATACGGGCAAGTCCTGTAATCAACTCAGGGGCAAACAACTTCTTGATTTCAAAGAAACTGCCCTCATCAATCAAGGTATCAATGCATTCATACATATCGAATGGAGCATTTTGGTTTAAAGGAATAACGTCGTCTAGCGCCCTGCCCGCAGCGGGAGCAGACGCTTCAACAACAGGCGGCTTTTCCTTGTAGTTTCCAGGGAAAAATTGCAGATATTTTTTTGCTGCCTCTATCGCTTCCTCTTCGCTGTATGCCAGCAAATCCCCACAGCCGCTGACGGAACAATGCATTCTAGCTCCACCCATTTCTTCAAGCGTCACTTTCTCCCCTATCACCTTTTCAGCCATTCTTGGCGAGCCAAGGTACATGGAAGCATTTTGGTCCACCATGATGACAATGTCACAAAACGCAGGAATATATGCACCGCCAGCCGCAGAAGGACCAAACAGAAGGCAAACCTGCGGAATCATTCCCGACAGCTTTACCTGGTTATAAAATATCTTGCCTGCACCACGCCTGTTCGGGAACATTTCCAACTGGTCGGTGATTCTGGCACCTGCTGAATCAACAAGATAAAGAAGCGGCACTTTTAGCTTTTCTGCAGTTTCCTGGATTCTGATGATTTTCTCGACAGTCCTTGCACCCCATGATCCAGCCTTAATTGTGGAGTCGTTCGCCATTACGCAAACCGTCTGTCCTCCAACCTTTCCAATCGCGGTTACAACTCCATCTGCCGGGAGATCTCCCGCCATGAAATTTGCAAATTTCCCGTCTTCTTCGTAGACACCTCCGTCAAACAGCAGTTCCAGCCGATCACGGACAAAGAGTTTGTTTTGGGTTTTAAGCTTTTCATGATACTTCGGATGGCCGCCTGCCTCGATTTTTTCTTTTTTCTCCAGCAAAGCATCTGTTAAAGTTTTAGCTGTTGTCATATTTCCCCTCCTGCTCTTATTCAATTACGATGAGGACATCGCCCTCATTTACAAAATCTCCGATGTTCACCTTAACTTCTCCAACTTTCCCGGACATTGCGCCCTCGACAGGGATTTCCATTTTCATTGATTCAATCATCATGACTTCCTGGCCTTCCGCCACTTCATCCCCTGTACTTACCATGATATTAAGTACCGTTCCTGCCATTGCTGCTGTAATTGTTTTCATATTCCTGCTCCTCCTATTTCGCTGCCTTCTTGACTGAATTTAAATACGATGTCGAATATTTACCCGACAGAAAAGCTTCCTCGTGCAATAGTTCCCTAAAAACCGGGGCGTTGGATTTAAGCCCCTCAATTTTCAGACCTTGAAAAAATTGGCGGGCAGACGCAATGGCTTCATTGCGGTCATCGCCTGAAACAATTATTTTGGCGATCATTGGGTCATAAAAAGGCGTGACAGCATTCCCTTCCCTATAACCAGTGTCAATCCTTACGACATCGTCAGCTTCCCATCTGAACTCTGAAAGGGTTCCAGGTGACGGGAAAAATGAAACTGGATCTTCAGCATAGAGCCGGAATTCCACCGCTGCACCTTTTCGTGTTATCTCTTCCTGTGTTAGCGGAAGTTTATCTCCTTGTGCGACAAGTATTTGCCACTCAACCAGGTCAAGACCTGTAATGACTTCTGTCACCGGATGTTCCACCTGCAGTCTTGTATTCATTTCAAGGAAATAGAAATTTTCTTCTGAATCCACAATGAACTCCACGGTCCCGGCATTTACATAATCCACTGCTTTTGCCGCTGAAAGAGCAGTCCTGTACAGGTTCTCTCTTGCCTCAGCCGACAATGACGGTGAAGGTGCCTCTTCTACCACTTTTTGATGCCTTCTTTGAATAGAGCAGTCCCGTTCAAAAAGGTGGACAGCATTGCCTTCAGAATCTCCGAAGATTTGAACTTCAATATGACGAGCATCAGCAATATACTTTTCGATGAACACATCTTCCGAGCCGAAGTATGCTTTGGCCCGGGCTTTGGTAGACTGGTATTGACTGTTGAGCGCCTGCTCATTTTCACAGCGCACCATGCCAATGCCTCCGCCTCCGCCGCTTGCTTTAAGCATAACAGGGTATCCGATTTCCCCGGCCAGCAAAACAGCTTCCTCAAGGGAGGATACCCCGCCGCCGCTTCCCGGAACTACGGGAACTCCTGCTTTTTCCATTGTTTTTCGTGCAATGATCTTGTCCCCCATCGCTTCAATTGTTTTCGGCGAAGGCCCAATGAAAATCAAGCCATTTTCAATTACTTCCCTGGCAAATCCCGCATTCTCGGATAGAAATCCGTATCCTGGATGGATAGCATCCGCTTTTTCCCTTTTGGCTATTTCAATGAGCATGCTGCTGTTCAAATAGGATTTTTGTACAGGCGGTTCTCCAATCCGGAAAGCTGTATCCGCCTCTTTGACGTAAGGCAGGTCCTTATCAGCATCCGAAAACACGGCAATCGTTTCTATTCCCATGGCCCGGCAAGTCCGGATGATGCGAAGCGCAATTTCTCCCCTGTTGGCAATCAAAATTCTTTGCACGCTTTTTCCCCTTTCTAAAAAAACTATGTTCATATATAAAATTCTACAATATTCTGTATATTTCCTGCAAAAAAATGAAAACGTTTACTATATTTATAGGCAGAATTTTTTGATATAATAAACTTTATAGACAAAAAATAATGCTACCTGCCTTTCTTGCACCTGCTTGAAAGACAGGTGACAGCAGCACAGGGGGATGGACATGGAGCATAAAGTGGAAAAACTTAAAATTAATTACAAAACCCTAGAGGAATTTAAGAAGTTCAAGGAATATGGGCACCAGGAATTATCCATGATTGAGGACTTGGAAGCCAATATTATTGAAAATGATAGCAACTCGCCGTTTTATGGGATTTATTTTGGTGATAAACTCGTAGCAAGGATGAGCCTTTACACAATCCAATCTAAATTTGACCGTTATTTCGCTCCGCCTCAGGATTACTTGGAGCTTTGGAAGCTGGAAGTCCTTCCGGACTATCAGAGAAAAGGATATGGCAAAGCCCTTGTCGAATTTGCAAAAAGCTTCGGGCTCCCTATTAAGACGAATTCCAGAATTCGCTCATTTGATTTTTGGACAGCACTTGGCTTTACGCCTGCAACCTATGAGGTTGAACGGGACAAGGGAGAGAACCCGCTTGTATGGTATCCGGCAGGCGTAACTGAACAAGTTCATTGATTTGAAGAATACTTAATTTTAAAATCGCCCGCGGTGCAGTCCGCGGGCGATTTTTGATGATTATTTTTCATTCGGGCTACTGGCTGCCGTCTGCAGCTGTAATTCTCTTTCTTTCGCTTCATCCTTCTGGCCAACCATTTTCATCGCCCGCTCCATAATTTCAACCATTGCTCGGTGGTCTCTTTCAATTGTATTTAATTCATTCTCAAGCTTTTCATTTTCAGCAGACAAGTAATAGATTTGGCGTTCAAGGTCCTTAATTCGGAATTCATACTGCTCAATTGCTTTTTTCTCTCCGCCTATATTTTCTGCCCGCTCATAAAGCCCATCCAAATAGGATTTCACTTCTTGCAGGCTGAGTTCTCTTACGGCTGTTTCCTCCTTGATTGAAGTTTCCTGCCGAGATGTTTCGGATTTTTCCTGTTTCTTGTCTGTTTTCTTTAATTCTTTTCTATGCTTCTTGGCTAATTCAATACCTGATTGGAATTGTTTCCTTACAAAGGAGTTCCAGCGGAAACCGCAAGCTGCAGCTGTCCTGGACAGTCGCTTTCCAACCTCTTCAAAAGCCTTTAGTTGAGTGCCGCCATCCCTTATATGGCGCAGCACCGTTTCTGCAAGCAACAAATCTTCATCCTGAGTCCATGCATCCTGGCGGGTTAAAGTCATCAGTTTATTCCTCCTAGTGTTTTTTATTGAATCCTATGCATCTAGTAGGAAAGATAGAATGAGTTCGTGCCGGCAGCAGCTATTTTTATTTTTTATTAAAAAATTCAGCCACTTTTTGATGATGGGCATCCGACTCCCACAAAATTGCACACTGGTTGACTTCTTCCTCTATTCTTTCCTTCACAGAAGAGGAAACCCATTTTCTAATAAGGATGTTCTTGTAAGCTTTCAAAACATCTGTATCCTTTTTAAGTATATTCTCGAGAAAAGCGTTGCATGCGTTTGCAGGTCCACCGTCAAAAACACGATCAATGAATCCGATATTTTCCAGTTCCTCTGAAGAAAGTATCATTCCATCTGCCAACATTGACAAGGCTTTCGGAGCTGGAAGACGCTCCAGAAGGATTGTACCTCCTCCCCAGCCTGTCGTTATCCCAAGGCCTGCCTGGATAAAACCTGCTTTGGCTCCCCTTTTTGCTATTCTGAAGTCACAGGCTGATGCCAGTTCGCAACCTCCCCCGACTGCTGTGCCATTCAGCACTGCAACTGTGGGCTTTGGAAGCATCATCAGCCTGTAAAGAATTCCAGCCATCTTTGACAGCATCCCCCTTGCTTCTTCGGCTGTTATCAGCCCATGAAAAATGGACAAATCTCCCCCCGAACAAAATGCCTTTCCCGTTCCTGTCACGGCAAGGGCCTTAACTTTATCATCCTCGCAAAGCTTAATGGCTTCCAAAAGACCATCCATTACTTTGTAATCAACAGCATTCCGCTTTTCAGGCCTGTTGATTGTAAATATCAATATTCCATTTGATTCCATGTTGATTGTATATGAATCCATCCTGCTCCCCCTCGTGGTACTGGTATACATTTCCTATCATTTTATCAATATTGCCATAAACTTAAAAGCTTAAAAGAATGCCCGGTAAACATGATTTGTCCATATTCAGAGATACACTCACCCAAAATACTGCATGACCATTGATGGATAAACGCAAAAAAAAGCACAGGATGCATGCATCCTGTGCTTTCTTCAAAGGAAATTAGTCGTTTACAACTTCTTTGCCTTTGTATGTTCCGCATTCCTTACAAACACGGTGAGCAAGTTTCATTTCACCGCAGTTAGGGCATGCAACCATGCCTGGAACCTGTAATTTAAAATGAGTACGGCGTTTTCTTTTCGCAGTTTTGGACGTCCTTCTAAATGGTACAGCCATTCTTCCCACCTCCTTAAAGAGAGTTAAGGTAGTTTATGAAGTCCGGCAAATCAGCCGGTGCTCCGCGTTTCATTTGTTCAGGTGACTCATTCTTCAGATGAATCATTTTGATTAAAGAAATTTGCCAAACCGGCCAGACGGGGATCCACTTTTTCTTTCTTAGTTTCATGGATTACTTCCCAGTCCTTGCCTGACTGGGGCGCACCTTCCTGACTGCTGTCATCTTCACAAAAAACCTGGATTGGAACTTCAAGCAAAAGAATTTCCCTGATGACAGGCATCAGGTCGATCACATCGCCCTTTACTTGGTGCACTTCCTCATCAATGCCATATTCATGATCACTCAAAAGGAAAGTTTCTGTTGTTTCAACATCCACTGGGTAATTTACATCGACCAGTGTCCGAGAACAAGGAAGGATTAAATGACCTTCAAAATGGAGATGAAAAGTCACTCTTGAAGAGCTGATATCAGCCCTGCCGGTTATATGCACCGGAGATACGGCACGGATGGATGGATCGGTTTCCTTGATCTCATCAGCCTTAACCGTTTCGTCAATCAAAAATTCCTTGTTTCGGTATTTTTGCAACTGACTAATTGTCCATTTCATAGAATCACCCCAAGGCAACAAAGGTAATTATAGCTTTCGCCTACCTATTTGTCAATATTTTTTCTTTACACTATAATTTAGTCATAATGGAACTTTGCTAAACATTTTTACAGCCTTTATTCATTATATACCCTCACCAAAAGGTTTGAAAGGGGATAAACTCATGGAAGTAGTAGGCGTAGTCGTAGAATACAATCCATTTCACAACGGCCACCAGTTTCATCTCTCCGCAGCAAGAGCGGATACCGGTGCCGACCTTGTCATTGCCGTCATGAGCGGGAACTTTCTTCAACGCGGCGAGCCAGCACTCTGCGATAAATGGACAAGAGCCAGAATGGCCCTTTTAGGCGGTGCCGACCTGGTTTTCGAGCTCCCATATCAATTCGCTGTCCAACAAGCAGAGACATTCGCAGACGGAGCTGTATCGATACTCTCTGCCGCGGGATGCCGCTCACTTTGTTTTGGAAGCGAAGCAGGCGATACTTCAGCTTTTATACGAACACTTGACTTCCTGGAAGAGAAAGATACAGCATATCAACACAATATTAAGGCACATCTCTCAACAGGAGTAAGCTACCCTAAAGCCGCGTCGCTAAGCTTTAAGGAGCTGCAACCCGGAGAAAACCTTGTAGATTTATCATTGCCTAACAATATTCTCGGGCTGCAGTATATCAGGGCAATTCGAAGCCAGACTAGCCGGATGAAGCCCGTGACGATTACACGGAAAAACGCCGGCTATCACGATGAGCACTTTTCCTCGGAATCGATCGCAAGTGCGACAAGCATACGCAAAGCTATCCAAGAAGGGCAGTCCGTAGAACAGGTAAACAAATACTTTCCGCCCACTACCTCCAGACTCCTTCAGAACTACCTGAACACCTATGGCCAATTTCATACATGGGATCAATACTGGCCTCTGTTAAAATACAGATTGATTCAATGTTCCGCCGAGGAGCTTCGGGAAATTTACGAGATGGAAGAAGGCCTTGAGCACCGGGTCAAGAAAGCTGCTATTACTGCTGTATCATTTTCTCAATTCATGGAGTCCATCAAGACAAAGCGCTATACGTGGACAAGGCTGCAGCGGGCGTGTGTCCACATCCTTACAAATGCAAAAAAAACGGAAATGGAAGAATTCAAAAGAGCCCAATATTTGCGTTTGCTAGGGATGACACAGAAAGGCAGAAGATATTTGCAATCTCATAAAAAGAATCTTGGACTGCCTCTTGTTTCAAAAGCTTCCTCCTGCAGGAAGGGCGAACTTGATCTCGATATTAAGGCCTCAAGAATTTACTCGCTCGGAATTTCCGGCCGTGCACAGGAAGAACTGTTAAAAAAAGAGTTTGCCCAATCTCCGGTTTTTGAAGACTCGATAGGTTAAATTCCCCCGATATAACTTAACAAAAAAACAAGCTGGAAAAAGTCAGCTTGTTTTTTCTTTCAATTTTTCAAGATACTTCAGCGCGTCATCAAATGTATCTACGGGAATAATTTTCATTCCTGTTCCAATGTCCTTTGCCGTTTTCACGGCTGCCCTGAAATTGGATCCTTTTGCACCATTCTCATTAGGGGCAAAGAATAGATCGGCATGTGCCTTGTCAGCAGCAATGATTTTTTGCTCAATACCGCCAATCGGTCCTATCGTTCCATCAGAGGAAATGGTCCCAGTACCGGCAATTTCATAGCCTTTAGTAATATCTTCCTTGTTCAGTTGATTGTATATTTCTAATGTGAACATCAATCCCGCAGATGGACCGCCGATTTCTTCCGAATTGACAGTGACCTTTGGATTCACTTTAATTTTTTTGTCATCAACCGGCACGATACCTATTCCTGCCCTTTCGCTCGTCTTATCAAACTGTTTCAATGGGAGTGTCACATCCCTTGGCTTGCTCTTTCTCTTGATAGAAAGGGTTACATTTTCCCCAGCTTTTTTCGAGCTTACATATTCAATAAAATCAGAGGAGGAAACAAATTTTTTACCATCAAGCTTCAATATATGGTCCCCGGCAACCAATTTACCATCTGCAGGCATTCCGGGCACGACCTGCAGGACGTAGACCCCTTTGTAATCGTAATTTACTGGTAGGCCAGCTTTTTTATAGGCAACTTCGATTGCGTTCGTCTTTGAACTATCCATCATATGAAGCTGTCGGTTGGTATAATCCTCGTCCGTCTCATTTTCCTGCCTGATCGCTTCGACCGGGAAGATTTCCTGATACTTGCTGTATTTGGCAACAAGATAGGAATATATATTAGCCCTTCCCATCCTTACCGTTGTCAGCATGAAACTCCCTTCCTCCTCATAGCCCCCATCAACTTTTATAATTGGGGAGAGTTCCTTTGCCATACCCGGCTTTGTGACATAGTAAGGCAAATAATAGAAAGCACTGGCAAGTATAAGTACGGCCGCCAGCAATGTGATTCGAAAAGATGTTTTTTTGCTCATTCTGTATTGGGCTCCTTCCATTCCTCAATCGCCTGTTTAATCTCCGGGATCCGTTTTCTGGTTTCTTGTTCTCCAATGAGGATGATTTCTTCAATATTCGTAAAAGCCCTTGAACTGAACATTTCCACCCTAGGCTGGATCATAATATCGGATGCAATTTTGCGGTGAGACACTAACTCCATTTGCATGATATCGATACTTTGCATAATAACGTCGAAGATCGACAATATTTCAGCATTGGCTTTTACGTGTGAAACATCAATGGCAACGACAAGATCTGCTCCCATCTCCCTTACAACCGAAACAGGAATCCTGTCTGCGACACCGCCGTCTACAAGTATGCGGCCATTAAGCTTTTCCGGAACAAAGATTCCTGGTATCGCAATGCTTGCCCTGACTGCATCTGCAATTGGTCCTTCCCTAAAAACAACTTTTTCACCGGTTACAAGGTCTGTGGCAACAACCGCAACAGGAATATCCAGTTCCTGAATATTTTTCCCTTGGGTGAATATCCTGATTAGTTCCTTCACTCTTTTCCCCGAAATAAACCCCATTTTAGGAACAGTAAAATCAAGATAATATTTTCTTTTAAACGCGGTAGACAGCTTGTATAGGCGGCCAATATCAAGTCCGGCACCATAAAAGCAGCCAACCATGGCACCCATGCTGCTTCCCGCGATCATGTCGACAGGGATTCCTTCATCCCTCAATACTTTGATTGCGCCTAAATGCGCAAACCCCCTGGCGCCTCCAGAACCAAGTGCCAAACCGATTTTTGGACGCTTCATGCCATTTCCCCCTTTATGGTATCACGGAACCATAAACAAATGGTCTAATTTGTGCGTGCGCGAGTATATTGAGTTATATGAGGACAAGACCGGAGCCGGTACGTACCCAGCTGTCTGTTTAAGCATAAATATTGTGCCAAACCCAGCACGATGTGTCTATATAATATGCTTCATTCTATCACCATTTGCCATTGTTTCACAGCTTTATACCCCTGGAGGGAGGATGTACGGTGCTAAAGTCAAAACTCAAAACCATGTTCCTCGCCATATCCGTTACGATTATGGCTGCCTCATTGATTGCATTTCCCCAGGAGGCATTCGAGGCATCCATAAGGGGGCTGAATATGTGGTGGGAAATTGTTTTTCCTTCCCTGCTTCCTTTTTTCATCGTATCGGAAATGCTGATTGGTTTTGGAGTCGTCAAGTTTATTGGTGTACTTCTGGAACCGCTCATGAGACCTCTTTTCAGGGTGCCCGGTGCTGGCGGCTTTGTTTGGGCGATGGGCATGGCATCCGGCTATCCATCGGGTGCCAAATTAACAGCCAGGCTAAGGCAGGAAGGCCAGCTTTCCCGCCTTGAAGCAGAACGGCTCGTCTGCTTTACAAACTCATCCAATCCCTTGTTTATTTTCGGCGCTGTCTCTGTTGGCTTTTTTTATAATGTTCGTCTTGGTGTCATCCTTGCCCTTGCCCACTACCTTGGCAATATCACCGTGGGGCTGATCATGAGATTTTACGGAACAAAAGAAAACCTGCGTTCACGCTCCAATGAGCGGCGCGTGTCAATCAGGGAAGCTTTCAGTATCCTTCACCAGACAAGGCTGAAAGATAATCGTCCCATTGGCAAGCTGCTCGGAGATGCAGTCATGTCATCCATTCAGACCCTTCTGATGATCGGAGGCTTCATCATTCTTTTCTCGGTGGTCAATAAATTGTTGTTCCACTTAAAAGTTACAGCATTGCTTGCCGGAGTTCTTGAACTGCTTTTCGGCCTGCTGCATATTCCTGCACAGCTCAGCATTCCTTTTATTTCTGGACTGTTCGAAATCACTCTTGGAAGCCAGATGACAAGCCAGGTTGAAGGCGCCACTCTTATGCAGCAGGCTATTATTACAAGCGTAATTCTCGGCTTCAGCGGTTTTAGTGTCCAGGCACAGGTAGCAAGTATCCTGGCACAGACGGATATCCGGTTTAAGCCTTTCTTCATCGCCAGAATACTTCATGGCTGTTTTGCAGGTGTTTATGCAATGCTTTTATGGGACCCAGTATATAACCGTTTCTTCCATAATGATGAGACATCGAATTCCTTACCTGTCATGAGCCAGATCACTGAAGGAGGCTGGAAGATCGCTGAATGGCACAATTATCTGGTATTCGCAGGGCCTGCCATCACGATTGTTTCTCTTTGCGCCTACATCTTCCTGTATTCTCGCCGATCACAGAAAACCTAGCAACTTATTGCAGCCTGGAGGACAGTTCCACTAAAAAAAACGAGCCGGAATTGAAGTGACCCCATAAAGTTAGACACGGTTATTTAAATAGGCAGCGTCTAGGGCATGAACCCGGTACTGTACCGGGCTCATGCCTTTAAATTTTGCCTTAATCCGTTTGTGGTTATAGTATTCTATATATTTTTTGATCCAATTTTGAAGTCCAGACTTATGTATGCCGATAGAAGCTGCGATTGTTTGTTGGCTCTCGTTGCCGTTTAAATAACGTCTAACTGCATTTATTTTTTCTTCAACTGTAAATTTAGCCATAAGAAAAGCACCTCCGATTGTTAGTTGGTGTGTCTAACAATCGGGGTGCAGTTCAAATACGGCTCGCTTTTGCTTTTATTAGCGGTATTTCTCAATGAGGGCTTTCTCCACTTCGGACGGAACCAGTTCACTGATATTCCCGTTGTACTTGGCAACTTCTTTAACGATGCTTGAACTTAAAAAAGAATATTGGTTTTTGGTCATGATAAAAAACGTTTCGATTTCGTCATTCAGGACTCTGTTCATGGAAGTAATCTGCATCTCATATTCAAAATCGGAAACCGCACGGAGTCCCCTTATAATCGCGTTTGCCTTGACTGCTTCTGCGTACTCCACGAGAAGTCCTTGGAAAGAATCCACTTTAACATTCGGCAGGTTTTTGGTGACGGTCTCAATTAGAGCGATTCTTTCATCAACAGAAAATAACGGGTTTTTTGAGGAGTTGTTCAGAATTACCACGTACAGTTCATCAAAAACCTTTGCCCCTCTTGTGATGATGTCCAAATGTCCGTTTGTGACTGGATCAAAGCTACCGGGACAAACTGCAATGCTTGCCATCTTAAACGCCCTCCTCTTGTACCTTGTTATAAATGTATATGGTTATTCCGATGATGCCATATTCTTCATGCCTGCTTTGCTTCATGGAGCCTACCATCTCTGGCAGTGAGATATCTGAAGCATGTTCACAGACAATCACTCCTCCCTCCGCCACCAGACTGGCATTGTCCATCATTTCCATCAGCCTGATCAGCTGCTGCTTCTTATAGGGCGGATCAAGAAATACATAATCGAAAGCTATATCCCTTTTTTTGAGCGCTTTTAATGCCCTTGCTGCATCATTTCTATAGACTTCAGACCTATCTTCAAGACCGCAAAGTTTGATGTTTTCATTGATGGTTGCAATCGCTTTACCGTCAAGGTCAACGAAAATCACTTTTTCAAGCCCCCGGCTAAGCCCTTCAATTCCCAATCCTCCGCTTCCTGCGAAAAGGTCTAATCCAGTCCCCCCTGAAAAATAGGGGCCAATAATGTTAAAAAGGGACTCTTTCACCTTGTCAGTCGTCGGCCTTGTAGAGTTGCCGGGGACTGCTTTAAGGCCGCGCCCTTTCAAGTCTCCTGATACTACCCTCATTTCACGAACTCCTTCTGATATCAATATGGATAAACCTTCATATACGGGGTTCTGCTTTTTATGCCTTTCTTATCCTATCACATTTAAAAAAGGATTATCAAAAAATGTGTATAAATAGAATGATTGTGGAAATAATGAAATTAACAACATCAATGAGGATGTTGTTGCCAACCGCGGAGAAGACTTACGTTTCCCCATAAGTTCTTCCTCCGGTTTCTCCTCTCCCTTTGCCTTCTGTCCTAAAAGAGGATATAGAAGGACCCTGCAGAAATGCAGGGTTTTTTATTTGTCTTCTTTAAAAGTGCCATCAGTATGCGAAAGCCTGATTTCCTCCCCATTTCCAGTGATTGTCACATTAAAAATAGACTGTATTTTTTCCGGCTCCATGAACAATTTGCCGCTGTGGACAGTGAACGGACGATCCAGAAGACCGTATTCTTCCCCGTTATGCAAAAATATGCTGCGATTTTCGAAAAACTGGTAGCTTTCCTTGTCTTTTTGAAGAAGGATAGTACTTCCCGCTTGGGTATGTTTAACCTCAACATCAAAACCAAGGCCGCTGAAAATTTCCTTTGCTGGTAGCAATGGTGCTGACCCATTTTCAAGAATCATGATAATTCCTTCCTTTTTTCCGTCGACAATCATTGTCCTTGTCTCAAAAAAAGTAAGCGGGGTAAATGGTGTATTGGAACTCTTATTAAGAAATAAAAACCTCGTTTCTTTTCCCGTAGCCATGCTGAGCAATTCGTCCAGCCGCTGATGCGACACGGAATCATTTTCCTTTGAAAAAGAAGCGGCAAATGCTTTAAGTTGGTCCTCAGACATTTTCCTCCTTAGTTCAGCCAGAACAGCCTGGGCTCTTGCTGAATTCGGCTTTTGGTTTGTATACAATGACGCCAAAACCTCTATTAACCAACGTTCGTCTGCCGAAAGAGAAGGGATTTTTTGAGTTATCAATGCAGTGGCCACTCTTTCCTCTAGAATCTTGGGGAGGATACCATCTTCACTCACAATCAAGCCGCTGCCTGATTTTTCTCCTGTGCCTCTTCCAAGGACAACTGATATGTACCCATTCTCGGAAAGGCTCCTTATAGCTGAAAAATCGTAAGCAGATTCACGCTTACCTTTTACAGAGTAAACTTCGATTCCTCGCTGGACCTTTTCATTTTTTAATTCATTCTTTTGCCAATAGAGTGCAGGATAGAGATTTTCCCCCTTGAAAGCATGGTAGTCGATTAAATCAAGTTGCTTATCTCCCTTAAATGGGATTCCGGCTGCCCAGCTTCCCCCTGCATGGTGCTTATCTGTGACATTGATAGCAATATCCCATTCTTTTGCATCGGGAATTTGAACGATCCACTGGTCAAACATGGAGGAAGTGAGCTCTTCTTGAACGGCCATTCTATAACTGAATATAATACCTTTCTTTGGTATTTGAAAAGAGCTCGGATAGTTAGCCAGTCTTTCGCACGGTCTTCCGTCTTTTCCGCTGCAAGAGACTTCCTTAGCCATCTTTGGATAGTCGAAACGATACACCTTTCCTGTCTCCAGGCCGCGGACTTCCTGTTTGACAAGGAGACCATCTTTTTCGGTTTCAACTGAAATGGTGATAGATGGCTTCCGTTCCCTTTTCTGCACAGTTTCCCTGCCTTCTTCCTGAAATGCCTCCCACTGACTAATGATTACAGTGCCGAAGACTCCAATTAGAATAAGCAGCATAATGATGGATGCCTTGCGCATTTATTCTTGCCTCATTTCCAAGAAAAAAAGGCGGGGATTGCTCCTCGCCTTAAATTCCCATCTTATAATCATATTCTTTTGCTTTGTCGGGTGCGGAGTTTTCAAACTCCATTTTCAAAAACGGTTTGAATGACGGCTCGACTTTTTTCACAAATGAATATGAGCCAAGCTTTTGGATCAATGAATCAGTGTCCTCCAGATTACAGTAGAGAACCACGTATTTTAACTTCTTCGATACAAAATGGACATTTCCGAACCTTCTTAGCATCTTGGCCTGTTTCAATGAATACAGCCAAACGATGATTCCCTGTCTTTGACCTATCATATTTTTTCCCCTTCAGAAAACGTTTGCTTTCTCCTAGTCTAGCACAGGAAAGAGATATTTTTCAATCACCCATCGTATCGATTGTTTTTCCCGGCAAGATATCATACGATATTTATTAAAACAATTGGCCATAGAACGGCAGGTGACAGCATGGATCTAGAAATAATTTGGGAAAAATTTCTATCAAGTCTGAACCAGGAGCCAAAAATAAATAATGCTTATTACAAAAAGGTTGCAGGCATTCCCTTCTTGTATTTATCGGTGATGGAGGGTACAGATGGTGATTATATCGGTAAAGCAATCCGCTTGCATTCGGCTTCGGCAATGAAAGGCAAACAGCTTCACAGTGAAACATTTTTTGTCAGGAACAACGAAGGGTTGTTCGTCTATCGCCATCGTTTCTTTGTTCCTTTGCGGAAAATGTTTTGCTGCGGAAATCTATGTACTGACTGTATCCGCTTGGAAACACAGAGTATAACTGAACAGTGAAGATAAAAAATAGAGAGCATGGAAAAACCCCTGCTCTCTTCATTAATCCCTAGGCTGAGCAGCTGCAGCCGCCTCCGCTGCCGCAGCCGCCTCCACACGCAGAGCTGCTTGCGAAAAATGGGTTCCCTGTCGGCACTTTTACACTTTTGGAAACAGAACGGCCGATGATGACACTCACCTCATCAAGCAGGCTTTGCAGTTCATTTTCCGCTTTTTTGAATTCAGCTACGGTTTCATCCAAATCCATTTCCCTTTTTAGGATTCTAATTTGACCCATGACTTCTTTATAGTCCGGGTGATATCTGCCGAATCTCTGCACTTCCTCATAGCGAAGCTTCATATCCGCAAATGCCTTAATTTTATCCTGGGACTTTTTATCCTGTTGCAATCTATATAAACACTGCCGATAATTTTCGGCTGGTTCAGAATCCTTGATCAACCCGGCAAGATTTCCGGCTTTTTCTAATAAATCAATTCTTTCCATTGTAGCAAGCATAATTTGCCCACCTCCGTTTCATATTTTACCATGAAATGGGGTGGATTGCGAAGAAGCCTCCACAGGATAGGAATATAATACCAATAATGACTTTTTCTTTAGCCTGGGTTCCCACCCTGAGATTGCATATTGGAAAGCATCCCCATCATCATGGAGGCCATTTGGACTCCAGTTGTAAACTTCTGTACATGATGGGGAATTGTCCGTTCATGATAATGCAGTGCAGCAATTTCCAGAGAGTATAAATCTCGCGGGTCCCTGGACAGCTTGCGGTACCAATACGGATGAATCCGGATATACTCTTGCAGGTCTTTCCTGGCCCTGATATGGTCTAATACTTCTTTCCTCATTATTTTCTTTAATCCTTTCTAAAGGAAAATGGGTGCTGCGGGCTGTTTTTCATCTGACCAGGAGCCCCTCCGGATCCTTTTCCTTGAAATTGTGTTAAGACTGACTGAACAGCTGAAATAGCTTGGCTTAGATTACTAATTTGTCCTTGTACCTGGTCGGGGTCAAGGTTTTTGATGGCGCCCATTACTTGCGACATCCAATCTTTTTTATTTTCCACCACTGGCTGTTCTTTTCTTTCTCCTCTGTATGCATCCCACCTTGTATCCTCTTCCCCAAGGAGATACCATTCTTCAAAAAGATCTTGCCAGGTCGCGTTTCCTGATTTGACTTCTTTCGCTATCTGTGGATTCAAGGCCACAAACTCCTTGAACTTTTGAACAGAAGGATGCAATTTTTTCTTTTTTTCCATGCTGATCACCTCACCCTGTTGCATCTGCCTATATTACGTTATGATTTTCCTCAGGAAAGGTGAGTGTTCTCCTGTTTCGCTTCAAACTCTTCACAATAACCTTCTTCCTAAAAAAATGATAAAATAAAAAAAAACGAAAGAGGTTCATTCATGGACAACGATGGTTTCAAGAAACTTATAGACAATTTCCTTTCAAAAGCAAGTGATGAGGACAAGCTGATACTCGGCAATGTTTTAGGAGGAATGAAAAACAAGGTATCTCTGCAAAACAGCTCCTATATTGGCAGCTTTCTTGGCATGGAAAAAATCCTAACAGAGTATACCTGCCAAATAACCATTCCTTTGACTTCACTGATTAATAATAATCTTGGTATCGTCCATGGCGGCATTATTGCTACACTCGCTGACTCAGCCATGGGGATTTTAGCGAACGAAGCGGCTCCTGAAGGTTCTGCTGCAGTAACAACCCAATTGAATACCCATTATCTTTCTCCTGGAATTGGCAGCAGCTTATCGTGTACGGCTCGTTTCGTCCATAAGGGTTCACAGACTATGGTACTGGAAGCCGATGTTTTCCGTGATGATGGAAAAAAAGCCGCTTATTCTACCGGAAGCTTTTTCATTTTGCGCAAATCCTAATGACAGTGGTGATGGAACGTGGTCACAGCCATTTTAATTCCCGCAATATGCATATACTTCTATTGGGTGACAAAAAAAGAAATGAAACGCCATGATGAACAATGGTCAGCACTCCAAAACATACCGGAAGAGTCATCAGTGTCCGGGAATGTTTTGGATGCCTACTGGTCCCGGGAAAAATATTACCTGCACCGCTATAACCACGTTTTAACACTAAAGGTCAGGTCTGGGTGCCAAATTATACTCGCAAAAAAAATAACCCCTTTAAAGGAGGGTGTTTCTATCACCCCCGTAAATAAAGGAGATAATTTAAGGCTTTTCGGAAAGTGGCAGGAGGATTTTTTTCAGGTGAACAGAATCCTTTATGAAGATAAAAATCGCACGGATTAACGCATCCGTGCGATTTTTATTTTTTGATGAAGTTTTGGGTATAATGCTTTCGATATACGCCCACCCCAATATGAGTAAACTCTTCGTTCAACAATGCTTCCCTATGACCGTCGCTGTTCATCCATCCTTCGGCAACTTCCGGTGAATCCAAATAATTGGCAGCAATATTCTCACCTGCAGACTCATAGGCTATTTCTGCTTCCTTCAGCCTGTCAGCGAGGTCTCCATGCACTTCCGATGTGTGGGAAAAATAATCTTCTTCCTCCATTTCCCGGCTATGCGCAAAGGCTGCAACAGCAGTTTTTTCATCCCATTCCAGCTCCTTCAGGCCGTGCCTTTTCCTGATCATGTTAGTAATATCAAAAATTTGTCTCTGTGCACTTTCCTGGATTTCATCCCAGTCGTCCTCTGTTGGTTCATCCGCCTCGATTAGTTTCCCGCGGTAAACCACTTCATATGGAAGCTGCTTGATAAGTGTTTCTGCGTCAAGGAATCTGATGCTCGAAAGCTTCCCCGTGAATCTGTCGATATACAGTTGGACAAATATGTTGCCAAGCGCCATAAGCGGCCTTGAATTCATGTCATCCTCTGACATCTCAAATTTATAGGAACTACCCTTATATTCAAATTCAACTACTGGATTGATAGGATGTATTGAGAAAATTTTTTCTCCAGGTTCCCCAATTGTGAATGGAGCAGTGTCAATGTTTTCTCCAATGGCGTAAATGGTTACCACCTTTCCATTCCCGACACCTGCTTGTACATACTGGTTTGGCGTACGGTTAAACACCAGCCAGCTATAGCCGTATGCAGAAAGATCCGTCCTGGAAGGCTCCCCTAATGCGGCTCTCAGTGCATTTACGTCTTTTCCGACCAGCTGTGCAAGCCCCTTTGCAGGCAATTCGGATTTTGCTGGCTGCCCATTGCGAGTGCTTTGTTCCAGCGACTCATCCACTTTTGGAGAAACTTCTTTATGGCTGATATATTCCTTGTCATCTGTTTCTTTTTCATAGCCCATATAAAAGGCGATGACCAAAAATATAAATGCAAACAATAAAATCCGGATAACAGTACGCAGAGACTCACCCTCTTTCTCTATCACTTTTTCTTTTTAATTATATGTATGTTTAATGAATATTATATCATTGCCCGCATTCTTTTTGATAGTAGTGCATATCCTCTGAATTTCACGCAAAAAAGAGGCGCCTTTTGACACCCCTTCTTTCCTATTGAATAGTATGGTCATGTTCTGATTGAATAGTATGGTCATGTTCTGAAATTTCCGTCAGGGCCTTTTTAGCCTGGTCGTCCGCTTGTTCATCAATGGCAAAGTCACCAAGTGCCACGATTCCGGAGAGTTGTCCGCCTTCTACAACCGGGAGGCGGCGGATTTGATGTTTAGCCATAAGGTCAGCTGCTTCCTTCACAGAAGCATCGGGTGATATTGTGATCAATTCACCTGTCATAAATTCTTCCACCTTGGATGATGGCGGTTTCTTTTCAGCAACGCCCCTAATGACAATGTCACGGTCCGTCATGATACCAACCAGCTTGTTTCCATCAACAATTGGGATGCTTCCTACATCGTGTTCCTTCATCTTAACAGCTACCTCGAAGACATTGTCGAGAAGTGTACATGTTTCTACGTCTGTTGTCATCATGTCACGTACCTTTTCCATTCAGCACATCACTCCTGAAGCATATTTATTTACAGTGTTAGAATAGCCTTTTTGTACTAATTTATGCGGATAAATGAGTATACCTTGCAAAACGTTTGTTTCCCATTCATGAAAGGGCTAGTATTTTCTGCCGGGATATATGTTTATCCATTGCAACTTCAAAGTTTTTTTACTATTATTGATACTGAGATGCCAACATATTGCATTTTAGCCGTATTGTGTTTTAGGAGGGGTAAGGATGAGATTTGAGAAAACCGGTTTGGAGAACTTAAAAGCCGAATTAAACCGGCTTGATGAAACAATGCTTGACCACGGTTTGGTACGGGAAGGACAATGGGATTATGACCGGGTTACATATGACCGGAAATTTGAATTGAAGGAAGGCACTTTCTACCTTCGCGTTCAGGGGTATGCAACAGAGGGAGAAGTAGACTCACAGCACGCCATCATCCAGTTGATTGATCCGCTTCTTGGGAAGCACTATTATCCTCATGGAGTGGAATATGGAGAAGGAGAAAACTTTCCGAAATCATTGGTAAGCCAATGCGAAAAACTTCTCTCCTCCATTAAGGCGGAAGTGGAAAAATACGCACTGTAAGTTTAAGGCGCATGGTTTCATGCGCCTTTTCCCTTACCCAGCCAGTACTTTATCGCTATTACCGCATCTGATTTCCCCTGTCCCCGGACACACTTTTGAAAGGAGAAGCGTCGCTTGAAAAAAATACTTACAAAAAAAAATTTATACCTTGCAGGCTGGATTATTGCCTCAATTCTATTCATATACATTATCCTTCCGGTATCCGTCCCCCTTACCGTTGCATTAATCAGTGCAATCATTTTGGAACCAGCTGTCGGGTTTCTCCAAAACAGATTCAGCCTAAAACGGAAAAGCTCCGTATTGATTGTTTTCATTTCATTTGTAGTTATATTTGGTGCGGCGGGGTCGTTTCTTACGACAAGGCTTATCGCCGAATCAATCAATATCATTAATAATGCGCCAAGATATATCAATGACATTACAACGGTATGGTTTGATATCCAGGACAGATTCATTAACGCGGCAAAAGAACTTCCAGATGAGGTGGTCTTGGAAATCAGCAGACGGACAGATGAGTTTCTTGCCACAGCCAGTAACGATTTGCTCGCCTATCTTAATATTAATAACATAAAGGTTTTGCTTACGAATATTCCTTCTTACTTAATCAGTTTTCTAGTTTATTTAATTGCCTTATTTTTGTTTCTTCTGGACTTGCCTAGGCTTCGCAAGAGCGTCTACAGGCATCTGCACGAAAGGACGGCTGAGAAGGTTAACTTCATTTCTTCACGCTTATCCTATGTTTTATTCGGTTTTATCAAAGCACAGTTTTTGGTTAGCCTGATTATATTTGCAGTATCGTTTATGAGCCTTTCATTCATTGTTCCAAAAACAGCATTTTTTATTTCTGTAGTTATTTGGGCCATTGACTTCATTCCAGTAATTGGTTCAATCATCATCCTCGGTCCATGGGCCTTGTTCCACCTGCTTGCTGGCAACCTGGCTCTTGGAATCAAGCTTGCCATCCTTGCAGCCGTCCTCCTGATTATCAGAAGAACCGTGAAACCTAAATTGATGGGGACACAAATCGGACTGTCGGCCTTGTCGACGCTTGTCACTATGTACCTTGGAATAAAAGTTCTGGGGTTGTGGGGCTTCCTCATTGGCCCTATGATTCTTATTATTTTCAATACAGCAAAGGAAGCGGGGCTCATTAAAGCCAACTTCAAAATTTAACCGGTCATGCATAGGCATGACCGGCTTTTTTTGTCGGCAGACTCTTCAGCTTTTTCCAAAAAAAATAAAGCTGCACCGCTTGTGCAGCTTTATTTTACTCAATCATAACTTATCAATTATCAACCGCCGAGGATTGCTTTTATGACAGATGTTGTCTCCCCACCTTTATAGAATACATAGAGAAGCAAGTAGACTGCCAGTCCGGTGATTCCTGTGAAAAACCAGATTATACTTGTAAATGGGCCGAGCTTTCGATGTCTTTCAAGGTTGTTTTTAAACCCGCTGAATAGCGACAGAATTCCCATTACTGCACCTACTGTTGCTAGAGTAATGTGGAAGATCAGAAAAACAGTATAATAGATTTTAATATCATCCGGCCCGCCAAATGCTGTATTACCAATAAAAACAGTCCTGGTGGCGTAAATCACAAAGAATATAATCGCGAAGATGGCTGCCGTAATCATTGTTTTTTTATGGGCCTCAATTTTCCTTTGGGCAATTAGGACCCACCCAATAGCAACACAGATTGCACTTAATACGATAAATGTAGTACTGATCGTTGGAAGGATTGGCAAATCGTTCATTTTCAAATACCTCTCTCTCTTTTTTCTCCCCAGATTCATTGTATTAGACCATTACGTTTTTTTCAATCTTTGAGCTGCAGGTAAAAAGGCTTTCCTTTCAAAGAAGGAAAGCCTTTTACGATGCCTCCATGGATGCTTGCAAGTCTTGCTATTCGGCCGGTCTCGGTTCATTGTTAACCGGCATGGCATCAATCTTTTGTTCCGAACGGTACCAGCTGAAGAATGTATGTGCAAGAAAAATCCCATAAACAATTTCCTGGATAATTTTCATAAGAACACCGCCGAGCTGCTGGTCATCCAGAAGTGAAAGCGAGCTGAACATCTCGGGACCGCTTAAGTTCAGCGATGACAAGGTAGCAGCAGGCACACAAAGCTCCAATGCCTGTGCCCAGGCACGAGGGTCGGAAAATGTTGCGTACATTGGACCATCCGCAAAAATAATTAGGGCACATGCTGGTGTAATCAAGATACCATCCGCAAAAATATAGCCTACTTTCTTGATTCCAGTCAGAGTTTTATACTCGTCAAGCTCATTGATAAGCGGCCACCACATGGCAACGGCAAAGACAAAAAGAATCGAAGTATAGCCCGCATGGTACCACATATTCGTCTTGATAACATCAAACACGAGCGGAATATGGTAGAAAGAAAACATTCCATTAAAAACAATCAAAGCGATGAGCGGCTTTGTAAGGAATGTAAATACCGGCTTGATGACCCGAAGATTCAAGACTCTTCTCCATATCCAGTGCGGAATGCCAAAAATGAAAAGCGGCGGAATGACCAGATATAAGAACGCCATTTGAATCATATGTGCATAGAAAGCAATATGGCCCAGCAAATCAAGCGGAGATCCTTTAATGATATAAAGAAGAACCATACCCGCCGTAAAAAAAACAGCTTGCAGAGGTGTCGTCTTTTCACCATTGAACCTCGAAAAATATTTATAGCCGATTAAATAATAGCCAGCTAGAATTGCAGCAAGCACCAGAAAGTAATAGGGGCTCCAAAGAGCGCGAAAACCGAACATTTCCAGCGAAAACATATAAACCATCACCCCATATATAATTGCAAAACTATATCCCCATTATACCTTGGGCATTTTACCGCCGCAATGAAACTGCTTTCGCCTCACCATATCCTATATCTATATAGCAGACTTTCTTTTCAGCATATAAAATATGACCAAAGAAAAAAACCGGCATGGAAAGCCGATTTTTTTCAATGAGTTACCACCATATAACAGTCATGAATGCCAGGACCGTAGCAGCCCCGATGAATGCACCCGAGTATAGGAAAATCTGCGGAGCTTCATGGCCTTTATGGCTCATATGCATGAAATAATACAACTGGAAGATAACCTGAACAACGGCAAGAAGGAGAATGAATGGTACAATGAACCATCCGGAGAATTCTCCATAGCCTACGGCCACAAAGGAAACCAGGGTCAGGAAAATCATCAGTGCAAAAGTGATGACCTGGTACCTCATTTCCTCCGCGCTTTTTTTGCGCCGATATTCGATATCGACTCTTGGGTTTCCTGAAGTTGGTTGTTGATTTGCCATCAGTTTATCCCACCATTCCCATTAAATATACAACCGTAAAGATGAATACCCAAACTACATCAATGAAATGCCAATACAGGCTGGCTAAATAGAATTTAGGAGCATTGTAAAGGCTGAGTCCACGTTTCGCATTCCTTACCATAAGCGTAGTGATCCATAGTAGGCCTAATGCTACGTGTGCCCCATGAAATCCGACAAGTGTATAGAAGGCTGAACCAAACGCACTGCTCGAAAAAGTATGATGGAACTCATGGACGTAATGATTGAATTCATAAATTTCAAACCCAAGGAATGACAAGCCCAGAAGGACTGTGATTCCAAGCCATAACTGCATTTTTTTGAAATCGTAGTTTTTCATGTGATACATCGCATAAACGCTCGTCAATGAACTTGTCAAAAGTAGCATTGTCATAACAAAAACTAGCGGCAGTTCGAACAGGTCCTTTGCAAGAGCTTGTTCAGCATTCGGCACTTTATCTTTCAGCGCCAGGTATGTCGCGAAGAGCGATGCAAACAGGACTGTCTCTCCGCCAAGGAACAGCCAGAAGCCTAAAAACTTGTTTTTGGCTTCGAGGGTAGCTTTTTCAGGCGAAGCAGGCCAAGTTTCATAAGTGAATTTTTCTTCCGCTTGCATTATGCCTTACCCCCCTTATCATCGTCATTCTCTAAATCTTCTTTATGAATATGGAACCCATGGTCATCTTTAACAGAACGCGCAAACATAGCTAGAAGTGTAATCAGCATTCCGCCAATCAATACAGGCAGTCCCCATGCATGCTCAGTGCGGTACATCGCACCAAATGCTGCTATAAACAGGCCAAGTGACATAACGACCGGAAGGATAGAGTTATTCGGCATATGGATATCGCCAAGCGGTTCTGCAGGCGTCATGCCTTTCTTGCCCTCTACCTTTTCAAGCCAGTATGCATCAAGTCCGCGGACAAGCGGAAGCTGCTTAAAGTTGTAGAACGGCGGCGGAGAAGGAATTGACCACTCAAGTGTACGTCCATCTTCCCAAGGATCGTTCCCGACTCTTTCATTTTTAACGCTGGTAATAACAATGTTGATCAAGAGAACAATGACAGCAACAGCCATTAATACTGCGCCGACTGTACTGATCAGGTTGCCTGTTTCCAAGCCCTGGTCAGGAAGGAATGTGAAGATACGTCTTGGCATCCCCATTAATCCCAAGAAATGCTGGATAAAGAATGTTAAATGGAATCCGATTAAAAACAGCCAGAAGGTTATTTTACCCAAAAATTCATTCAGCATCGTTCCAAACATTTTCGGCCAGTAGAAATGCGTACCTGCCAATAGGGCAAAGACCACACCGCCAACAATAACATAATGGAAGTGAGCTACAACAAAATAGCTGTCATGGTACTGGTAATCCGCTGCAGCAGTCGCAAGCATGACACCAGTTACACCGCCTGCAACAAAGGATGGAATAAATGCTACTGCCCAAAGCATAGGAGTAGTGAATTTTATGCTTCCGCCCCACATCGTGAACAGCCAGTTAAAAATCTTGATACCAGTTGGAACGGCAATCGCCATTGTAGCTACCGCAAAGATGGCGTTGGCAATTGGACCCATTCCTGTAGTGAACATATGGTGAGCCCAAACCATGAATCCAAGGAAACCAATCAAAACGGTTGCGAAAACCATTGAAGAATATCCGAACAGCCGCTTCCTTGAGAAAGTTGCAAATATCTCTGAGAAAATACCAAATGCCGGGAGAATCAGGATATAAACTTCCGGATGACCGAAAATCCAGAATAAATGCTCCCAAAGAACAGTATTTCCTCCCATAGCCGGATCAAAGAAATTGGATCCAAACATCCTGTCAAAAATCATGAAGAACAATCCAATTGTCAATGGAGGGAAAGCAAACAGAATCAATGCGGATGCCACGAATGTTGACCATGTGAACAAAGGCATACGCATATAGGTCATTCCAGGTGCACGCATATTGATGATGGTAACGAGGAAGTTAATCCCTCCAATCAGCGTTCCTGCACCAGATATTTGCAGCCCGAGTGCATAAAAGTCAATCCCGTGGCCAGCCGAATCCAGTGAAAGTGATGCATATGAAGTCCAGCCTGCATCAGGTGCTCCGCCAAGGAACCATGAAAGATTCAGGAAAAGGCCTCCGAAGAAAAACAGCCAAAATCCAAGTGAGTTTAAAAATGGAAATGCAACGTCACGTGCCCCGATTTGCAAAGGCATGATTGCATTCATAAATGCAAACAGCAATGGCATCGCGGCAAGGAAAATCATCGTTGTACCGTGCATTGTCAGTATTTCGTTATAAAGTCCAGCACTTACAAAATTATTATCAGGCACTGCCAGCTGGATACGGATGAACATTGCTTCCAATCCGCCAAGGATAAAGAAAATCCCTCCAGCTATCAAATAAAGGATCGCGATTTTTTTATGGTCGACTGTAGTCATGTAATCCCATATAGTCGCGCCAAATCCCTTCTTTTGAGCGTAGGTACTCACAGTTTTACCTCCCTTTCCAACTATTCCCCGTTATTCCTGGACCTTGAGGCCCATTAAGTATTCAGAAACAGCATCGATTTCATCGTCAGTTAAATTGTACTTACCGGTCATTTTATTTCCCGGTTTATAGGATTCAGGATCCTTAATCCATTTCTTCACATTATCCTTGTTATGTTCAAGGATACCGGCCACGCGTTCACGCTCGCCGAAGTTAGAAAGGTTAGGACCTACCCGTGCTTTTTCAGGAGTAGTGTTTGCTGGTGTGACTGCATGGCAGCCGATACAGCTTTTGTTGAAAACTTCCTGTCCCTGCTGTGCAGTTGCTGTTTCTGGTTTAGCTGGTTTCTTAACATTCTGCATGTCTTTGACCCACCGATCGAACTCAGCACGCGGCAAAGTCTTTACCTTAAAGTCCATAAGAGCATGGGAAGGACCGCAAAGCTCGGCACATTTACCATAGAAAACATTTTCTGCTTCTTCTGCCGATTTCGAATCGAATTTAAGCCAGAATTTATTGATGTTATCTGTATTAGTATCCATCTTACCGCCAGCTGCCGGAATCCAGAAGGAGTGCTTTACATCTGATGCCTTCAGCGTGAAGTAAACCTTTTCATCCGTCGGCACGACAAGATCCTGACTTGTAACAATTTTCTCGTCTGGATACTCAAACTCCCACCAGTAAAGATTGGAGCGGACGTTTATGACAAGCGCCTCTGATTTGCCGTTCTTATCTTTTTTGTCCATCGGAGAAACATCAGCAAGCTTAAAGGTTGCTGCCACCGTTGGAACTGCAAGTACTAGTAAAAGCAGGATCGGGATAACCGTCCAAAGGATTTCCAGTGTATGGCTTCCTTCTACCTGTTTTGGCATTTCATCATCGCTCTTCCGGCGGAATCGAAATACCACAATAATAAAGATGACCGTCACAACTGCAATTACTCCCACCATAATCGCCGTGCTTAGCTTCATCAGGTCATACTGGATTTGCGCAACCTCTCCAGCAGGCTTTAGTGCAGACAAATAATTTTCGCCGCAGCCCGTCAATAGAGACATAACCGCAAACATAAATAGCAGACGCCAGTTCGCAAGCCGTTTCATAGCTTTTAAAAACCCCTCTTTCGTAAAGAATTCTTGTAATGTTAAAAAAATATAATGGATAAATTCTTTCATTCTATGAAAGAAAGAATTTCCTAACAGAGGTTAGAACTTACATTAAAATACTGTGACAATTACCATAGCAACAAATAAGATCGTCAAGTATTGTAGAGAATAAACAAACATGCGTGTTGCCCACTTGATATCATCACCGCTCTTGAATCCCCATAAACTCATGGCCAGCCAGCCGACATTCAGGACAGTAGCGAGAATCATAAACGGAACACCAAGTGAAGGCAGCAAGAACGGCAGCGGAAGCAGTCCCGCTACCCACATGACAATCGACCTTTTGGTTGATTTGAATCCTTTAACAACCGGAAGCATTGGGATACCAGCAGCGCGGTACTCCTCGACCCGCCTCATCGCCAAAGCATAAAAATGCGGAGGCTGCCAGACAAACATAATCAGAAACAATGTCCAAGCCATCATGCTGAGATTGCCGTCTACAGCAGCCCAGCCAATTAAAGGCGGCACAGCACCGGATATGCTTCCGACAATTGTGTTTGATACATAGAGGCGTTTAGACCACATGGAATACAGGACAACATAAGTGAAAACCCCGAGAAGACCAATCACCCCGGCCGTAACCGTTGTCATAAAAAGAAGCGCGGTTCCGATGGCAACCAGCATGATTCCAAGCAGCATCACCTTTCCCGGCTCAACCTTACCGGTTACTGTAGGTCGTCCTTTAGTGCGTTCCATTAAATGGTCAATATCCCGGTCAATAAAGTTATTCAGGCTGCAAGAGCCAGCAATAATGAGAGATGAACCGATGAGTGTCAAGAACACAATATCAAGGTTTTCCAGAAAACGGCCGCCGCTAAAATGGATGGCTAGCCAAAGGCCGGTAAAAGTCGTTATGGCATTTGAATTTACAATTCCAATTTTGATGAGTGCCATAAAATCTTTTAGGGCAGTGTTTTGACCAATGCCCGGGTGAATGCCCGGCTGATTCGTCTCAAGTGCGGCTTCCGTAAAAGCCTTAGGATCCGACATCTCTTTTCCTCCTTTATCTTACCCCATCATTCGACCACTCTCTGACATGTCTAAAGGACAAAATAGAGATGGCCAAACTCCGATTGTTTTTCACTATTTTCAACATAAATAAGCTGTTAAATGTTTGCGTAGAAAAATAAACATTCCTGATTTATATTAAATCATACTTTGATTTGCTTTTGTGAATATTTTTTGAACAAATTGTGATGAAATTATGTACAAAGACGTCAGAAGTGCATTAAAACAAGGCTGACAAGCCCAATGGGAGGGATTTCAATTTGGTCCAACCTTTGTAAAAAACCTGTCTTCTTTACCTTTAAGCAAAAAAAATATTGCTATTCCATTTCACTTTTTCCTAGGCTTCAAACATTTTCCAATCATTCCCCACCTATATTTCTAGCAGACACTTAAGCTCGTTTCAACTTTTTTGATTCGATTTATATTCAGATAGTGATATGTTATATATATGGAAAGGTTGAATGAAGGGATGTAATAGTTGGCGGAAGTCAGTTTCCTGTCCTTTTTTTCTAAAATCGGATATGATAGAACGGAATTTAATATTTTCACACGATATCTTTCATTATACATGTCAAGATATCGATTAGACAAATAATCGAACTTTTCGATAAGCAGGTGACATTATGAATCGCTCATTAAAATGGCTGGCAGTCATTACTACGATCGGCATGCTCTTTGTATTGATTGGCGGTGCATTGGTTACAAAAACCGCATCAGGGATGGGATGCGGACGCTCCTGGCCGCTTTGCCACGGTCAGCTGGTTCCTGAAGAAATTACGCCTGAACTTGTAATTGAACTGGCGCACCGCCTCGTATCAGGGTCTGTCGGCCTCCTGGTACTTGCACTTTCCATTATGTCATGGCGGGCTATCGGCCATATCAGGGAAACGAAATTTCTTTCCATCCTTTCGTTTTTCTTTTTAATGCTTCAGGCGCTCATCGGAGCTGCAGCTGTAAAATGGGGGCAATCGGATTTTGTCCTTGCCCTTCATTTCGGAATATCGCTCATCTCTTTTGCAGCAGTGTTTCTGCTTACTCTCCTCATTTTTGAAGTCGACAAGAAGTTTGAAGCTGAAAAAATGATTATAGACCGGAGGATGCGGTTTCATATTGTCGGCCTGACAGTATACACCTATCTTGTTGTGTACACTGGGGCGCTCGTAAGGCATACAAACGCAAGCCTCGTATGCAAAGATTGGCCGCTGTGCACCAATTCGGCACCAGGGCTGCCCGGGAATATGTACGAATGGGTTCAAATGGGGCACCGCGCGGCTGCGGGGATCATTTTCCTATGGATCGCCTACGTTACTTGGATAGCATTAAAACATTATCGACATGAAAAGGTGCTCCTTTGGAATTGGATTGTATCAATGATTCTTGTAACCCTTCAGGTTCTCGCAGGTGCATTAATTATTTACTCAAGGCTTAATCTTTATATTGCCTTAGCCCATGCCTTTTTCATCGCCTGTCTGTTCGGCGTGCTGAGCTATATGGTACTGCTTGTCTCACGGAGCAAAAAAAACGAAGTAAATCTCGCGGATATGTCGCAAGAACATAAACACCAGCTATAAGCAAAAGGCTGCCGTCAATGACGGCAGCCTTTTATTCTCTATTAATGAATTGTATCGGTCCTACAGTCCCCTGCCTGATTGAAAAGACACTTGTTTACTTGGTTTTCTCTGCTGTTGCTGTATTTTGTCTTTATATTTTTCTTCAAAGTTCACAAACATCGATACATTCACAAGGATTCCCATAGCAAGGGATAACTGAAGGAGTGAAGAACCTCCATAACTGACGAATGGAAGTGGAACACCGGTCAGCGGGATAACTCCTGAAGCCCCGCCGAGATTAATGAACGACTGAATTCCAATCATGCTTGAAATCCCAATAGCCAAAAGACTTCCAAAAGGATCCCTGCATTTTAGTCCGATATAGATTCCCTTTAAGACGATATAGGAAAGGGATAATAGGACAAAACCAACCCCAAATATGCCTAGTTCCTCTGAAATGACAGAAATGATAAAGTCAGTGTGAGGTTCGGGAAGATATCCCAATTTTTGGACACTTTGTCCCAATCCCAGCCCCTTAATCCCCCCTGAACCAATGGCATAATAAGAGTTTGCTAGGTGGTAGCCGGAATCTTTTTCATCGGCAAAAGGGTCGCTGTACGAGGTAAAGCGATCTTGCCTTGTTTCGGAATAAATTTCGTCTTTAAAAACGATGGAAACCATTAACAGAACTACAAGAAGTCCACAAAAAAGCAACAGAAGAATCTTTCGATTGACGCCAGACGAAAGGAAAATGGTTCCGCCTATTGCTCCGATAATGATGGCCGTCCCGAAATCCGGCTGGATGGCGACAAGGAGGCAAATTAAGCCAAGGTACACTAGCGGCGGTGTGAGTCCCTTATCGAATTCGTTGATGTGCGCTTGCCTTTTGGCAAATATTGCACTTAAGTAAATAATTACACTCAATTTGGCAAACTCGGAAGGCTGAATGCTCCTTGTCCCTACTTCAATCCAACTGAGAGCGTTACCCGCCACTTTTCCGAACAGGAATAATGCTAACAGCCCCCCAATAATGATAATGACCATGGGTAAGAGAAATTTCGTGCTTTTCATCGCCTTATATGGAAAAATAGCTGCTATACAAAATACAAAACCAGCTACCAGTATATGCAATTTTTGTTTTTGATAGAAAAAATCGCTTGGATAGTCATACCGCTGGACTGCCGTCACCATGCTGGCGCTGTATATCATGATCAGCCCAAACAGGGACAAAAGCACCATCACAATGATCAGCGAATAATCGTACGATCTTAAAATTTTTTTTAGCATAGTCTCTTCCCCATTTTCTAAGTTGTTGTATGTATTCTATTCAAAGCTGTTATTTCCTTCAAACCTTCAGGAAAATTTCACGGACGCAAGTCTGACAAAAAAACCCAAACAGGTTTCAGGCTGTTCAGGTTTTTTTAGCGATTATTTTCTTTGTGAAGCTTCATGAAGGGTGGAGAGCTCTCTTTCGAGCTTGTCAAGAATTTCTTTCCCAGCCCCTTCTTCGATTAAGCCAAGCCTTGCTGCAAAATCTATTTCTCTGGACAGCCCAAACATCTGCGTATCCAAGACCTCTTCATAAAGAGGGCACTGAGGCATAGTGAGATTATCCATTTGCACTTTGATCAGCCTTAATATTTTATCAGCGTCAGCCTTCAATAAGGCGTGGGCTTTTTCCTGATGATTGACAATCATATCGGACGCCAACTGAATCCCCCCGTTTCCGAGCATAACCCGATCCTATCTTTAAATTTTACCGTTTGGGAGAAAAAAATGCAAGAGTATTAAGGACAGCGTTATTTTCGCAATGGATACAAAGCAGCGCTGAATGACTTTTAGTGCTATTAAAGATATACTTGGAAAGGATTAATATAAATACAAGGCCAGGAGGGATTTTATGGACACGATTATTCCTGTCGGAGGCAATGTGAAATACAGGATTACTCTTGACTCGGGAGTTTGGATTTTTGATGATAGAAAAGTCGATCTTGAAACCTATTTTCTTGATGCTTCAGGAAAATATAACGAGCTCGAGGAATATACGAAGAGTATCTCAAAACACTGGGATAGAGAAATCATGGAAGGATCTATCCAGCCTCCCACTCTGAAAAGCGAACGAAAATATGAAAAGCAAAAGATTCTAAACGGGACATTCGGCATACCTTTTGGGCCATTTTTACGCAATGCATCTCCAGCGGAAGATGCTGAAAAGCTTCTCATCGTATACGAAAATGGAGAGACAGCTATCCCGCTCGCAAAAGCAGAAGAACTGATTCTTGGTTTTTCAAAATCCGGTAAGCCTTTGCTGGAAGACGGCCCTGTACACGTGTATTTTGGAGATGGGTCCAATAAGGAAGAACCCATTACAAAGGTAAAAGAGTTTAGAGTGGAATAAAGCTAATATAAGACAAGCCAAGTTAGCAAGGGCCTGCAACAGCAGGCCCTTGCTTTATATCAGGATATCAGCTGCAAGCTGGGCAAGCGCTGACCTTTCACCTTTCACCAGTTTGACATGCCCGGAAATTGTCTCTCCCTTAAACTTTTCAACAACATATGTAAGCCCGTTGTTGTAGGCATCAAGGTAAGGATGGTCAATTTGCTCCGGATCTCCCATGAGCACTATTTTACTTCTTTCCCCAACGCGGGTAAGAATGGTCTTTATTTCGTGCTTTGTCAGGTTTTGGGCCTCATCAATGATGATAAACTGATCCGGAATGCTTCTGCCCCTGATATAGGTCAGTGCCTCTACTTCTATTGAACCCATTCCCGCAAGGATGGCATCTAGTTCCCCTGGCTTCTTCGCATTGAACAAATACTCCAGATTATCAAATATCGGCTGCATCCACGGACGAAGCTTTTCCTCTTTTTCTCCCGGAAGGAAACCTAGATCTTTTCCCACAGGGACAATAGGACGTGCCACAAGCAGCTTCTTATACTGTCCAAGATCCTCTGTCTGGAAAAGCCCCGCCACCAAGGCCAGCAAGGTCTTCCCCGTACCTGCGCGTCCAATCAATGTCACCAGAGGCACGTCAGGCCTTAACAGCAATTCCAATGCCATGATTTGCTGCACATTCCTTGCCTTTACCCCCCAAACAGGCTTTCCATCCTGCTCAAAGACCATTTTTTTTATTTTTTTCATATTCTTATCAACCATGCCTACAGCGGACCCTGAATTCCCGTCCAGACTTTTAATGACTAAAAACTGATTCGGATAAAATGCCTGTCCGCCAAATTTATCTGTATCAATTTCACCTTTTTCATAAAACTGCTTAACAATAGCTGATCCTGTATATACTTCTTCAAAGCCAGTATACAGATGATCCATTTCCACAACCCGGTCGCTTAGGAAATCCTCGGCTGTCAGGCCGATGGCATCCGCTTTCACGCGCACAAGTGCATCCTTGCTTACTAGGATCACTTTCCGGCCATCCTCCTTTGTCTGTTCCTCAAGGGAAAGGTTCTTGGCTACGGCGAGAATGCGGTTATCATTCGTCTTCTCTACGAAAATTTCCTGTAGTTGATGGAATGAACGATGATTCAGCTCAATTCTTAAAGTACCTCCGTGATCCAGAGGGATTGGTTCATGCAGTTTGCCCGTTTCCCGTAGACTGTCAATCAGCCTAGAAACCTGTCTTGCGTTCCGACCTATTTCATCCATATAGCGTTTCTTCGAGTCCACTTCCTCGAGGACAACAGCCGGAATGACTACCTCGTTATCCTGAAATGAAAAGATGGAATGGGGGTCCTGCAACAGGACGTTCGTATCTAGTACATAAATTTTTTCCAACATGACGCCTCCTGCCTAGTGATCTTTTTCAGGCATCGCCTTTTTCGAGCCCGGCTGGGACTTTGGTAAAATATATGTTTTGCTGAATAAAGATAGAAGGTTTTTTGCACAATAGCATGTATGAAGCAATTTCAGAGGAAAAGTGTGTCAATTATTGGAGGTGGAAAAACTTGAAAAGAACTTTCGCCATCCTTTTGATGGCCCTGATTGCGGGATGCAATAGCGGACAGGACTCTGAATCCGGAAAAGACAAGCTTATTCAAGTGAAAAACAGTACATTTGACAATGTCACCCGGGAAGAAGGGAAAACTATATCACGGCATCTTGAAAACCTTGCAGAAAGCGTCCCGGGGGTCAAGGGTGCTACAGCCGTTGTCATCGGGCGCTATGCCATTGTAGGAATTGACCTTGATGCCAATTTGGAGCGCTCTGAAGCCGGGGTACTTAAATATTCTGTAGCGGAAAGCCTCAAAGATGACCCAAATGGAGCAAATGCAATGATTATCGCAGACCCTGATCTAAATGCAAGGCTCAAGGAAGTAGCTGAAGACATTCGTCAGGGGCGCCCTGGACAGGGAATCATGAATGAGTTATCCGATATCACCGGGAGGGTCATGCCGGAGGTTCCAGCAGATATGATCGATCCTCATCCAAAAAGCGGTACAGAAGAACCGAAGAAAAAAATGAATAATAAAGATGACCGCCGCCTGGAACAGGATCAGCAGGAACAATCAAACCATTACAAAGACTAACGATTCTATGTCAAGCAACAAAACCTTTATAAAATATAAAGCATTTTTAAATGCAGTTACACATGGTAATGAATTTCTCGTCCATGCAATGTTTTTCAGAATAAAAAACCATGATGTCCCTCAGTAAGCAGAACATCATGGTTTTTCCTTATGATTGATTTCAGCAACGGCAGCAACATATGTTAGTTCCTAGAAAATAGTTTAACTCAAATGTGAAATAACGTGGATGAAGATAATCAAAAGGACAATCGAAAACAACCCTGTATGATTCAACGCTATTCCCGCCAACTAAAATTAACATTTTCACCTAAACCAGCACCTATATATTGATTGGGATTTAAATATTCAGGCGAAGAGCAATTCACTCGTTTTCGATTCGCCATTTCTCTCTCTAGTTTAGCGGTTACATATGCTTAAAATAGTAAAAACGAATGGACAACCAACCCGGCATAACAGAAACTCTGAAAATAGGTCCATTCAATAATTGCTACTCCTTATTAATAAAGGTCTGTATTATATATTCATAAAAATAATTAAAATAGTTCGAGTGAAATCCCATACATAGACGTAGCCTAATTCCTTAAATCAATAAAAAAAACGCCCAAAAAGGGCGTTTTCCATCTGATATATTCGATGTTGCGAAATTGTCTATAGTATTTAATAAGTGTCCACTACTTTAGTATATGGTCTATCTTACTTTAAGCTTTTTTCATGCTGTCCATTACCTGCTTATCAAGGCGGGCAGCTGCATCTTTATCGTAAGTCTTGTCATATTGGGGCTCTGCAGTAATTTTCGACCCATAAAACATGACATCCCGGACTTCAGTAATTTTAATTTCAATAAGGGCAAGCTTCAGGGGAACATCTTCCAGCCTTTCCTGCTTTATCGCTGCATTTCCTGAAATGGAATAAGTCGACTCATTCGCAATTAGATTGATAACCGCATGGCTGTTCGCTTTAATATTTTCAGCAATCCTTGAACGGTTGTCTACCGCAAAGAAAATAGTTTCCTCATCCTTTGCCAATACCCATGAAATGGCGCTGATATTAGGTCCGCTAGTCTCGTGGTCCACGGTTGCAATTGTTACAAACCGTTCTTTCTGCAATTGATCAAACAAGGGTTTTATGAGTTTAAATTCAACTTGGTTTGCCATTGTCCTACCTCCTAACAATACCATCATCTTACTACTTTACCAGTTCCGGAGCAAATCAAACGTTTTTTCCTTCGGGACGAAAAAGGAGCCAAACAATGGTATAATAAACATCATTGAGGCATTAGGCCAACATGCCGCCGAAGTTAAAACCACTATATTGAGGTGAAATTATGAGGGTAAAATGTGTACTATGCGACACGATTGAATCCATTGATAATGATACGCTTGAAGCCAAGCGGCTCAGGAACCGGCCGATTCATACATACATGTGCCAAATTTGCACTGACAGAATTGCCGACAATACAAAACAAAGATTGGCTACAGGCAACTTCAGGCTCTACCGTTCCCGTGCTGAAGATGACGAATGGTAGCAATACAGTCTTTATCTTTTATATGCATAATAAAACCGCCCATAGCAGGCGGTTTTATTTCTTTTTTGAACGGTTTATTCTTCTGGAAAGTTGACGTATTTTTCCGGTTCGCTGCTGATCTGGTCACGCATTACCTCAATCAGTTCGCGAGGAAACCGATACTTCTTTGTTTCCCCTTTTGTCATGACTGAAATATAGTACATTTCCTCATCAGTGGTTACCTCGGGTTCTTTGACGCCATACTCCTCAACAAGAATACTCTCGAATAGCTCAGCCGTTTCCCTTGCAGCACTGTCTTCCGGCCTTGCCTCACTGACAATCTTGATGGTCAGCCAATTATACAGGGAATCCTGGAGTGATCTCAAAGCCATTCACCTCTACTTTGCATTCAACTCGTGTTTTTTTTGCTGATTGAGTCGCACCTTATAGATAATCAGAATAAGCGCGGCCACAACAAGACCTTCTGCAATTGGAAGGAAGACCCCAAGGAAAGTCAGAACAGTACATCCTAAAATAAGGAAGAGGTAAATAACCAAGGATTTCCCCAACGGCAGCTTTTTCGCGAACCCTAATTTATAAACGATTACACACAAGGCTATCATCGTTAAATAAAGCATCCACATGCCCAAATCTGGCTGTTCATCCACTTTGTATAAAGCTGCAAAAAAGGATAGTCTCTGGCTTATATCCATGTCATTTCCCCCTCGTTAAACTACTGTTCAGCGAATTTCTTTTTCTTTTGTGAGCGTTCACGCTCGTTTTTGTCGAGAACTTTTTTACGGAGCCTGATTGATTCAGGTGTCACTTCACAATATTCATCTTCATTCAAGTACTCAAGCGATTCTTCAAGCATCATTAGGCGCGGCTTCTTGATGACAGATGTTTGGTCCTTGTTGGCAGAGCGAACGTTCGTTGCCTGTTTAACCTTTGTGATATTGACCGTAATATCATTTTCACGTGTATGCTCGCCGACAATCATGCCCTCATAAATTTCTGTACCTGGCTCCACAAAAATGGTTCCGCGGTCCTCAACCTGCATGATACCGTAGGTAGAAGCCTTGCCTGATTCCATGGAAACAAGCACGCCTTGGCGTCTTCCGCCAACTTGTCCTGGCTGCATTGGCTGGTAGCTGTCAAATGTATGATTGATGATTCCATATCCCCTTGTAAGAGTCAGGAATTCAGTTGTATAACCAATTAATCCACGGGCAGGAACATTGAAAATCAACCTGACTTGTCCGCTTCCACTGTTAACCATGTCAAGCATTTCACCTTTACGGGCACCGATAGATTCCATAACAGAACCTGTATGCTCCTCAGGTACATCGATTTGAACTCGCTCAACCGGTTCACATCGGATACCGTCTACAACCTTGACAATGACCTCAGGTTTGGAAACCTGGAGTTCATAGCCTTCGCGGCGCATATTTTCAATCAGGATTGAAAGATGCAATTCTCCGCGGCCTGAAACGACCCACGCATCTGGAGAGTCAGTATTCTCAACCCGAAGGCTGACATCTGTTTGAAGCTGGGCGCGAAGCCTTTCTTCAATCTTCCTCGATGTCAGGTATTTTCCTTCCCTTCCTGCGAAAGGACTGTTATTGACAAGGAATGTCATTTGCAGAGTTGGTTCATCTATTCTCAATACCGGTAGTGCTTCCTGGTGTTCGACCGGGCAGACAGTCTCCCCGACATTGATTGCTTCCATACCGGAGACGGCAATCAGGTCACCTGCACGAGCTTCTTCAATTTCAAGACGCTTCAGTCCAAAGAAACCGAACATCTTTGTAACCCTGAATTGCTTTGCAGTGCCATCGAGCTTCATTAAGGCTACCTGCTGACCAACCTTCATCGTTCCGCGGAATACACGTCCGATTCCTATACGGCCGACATAATCATTATAGTCCAAAAGCGCTACCTGGAATTGAAGCGGATCTTCGCTATTGTCCACAGGTGCTGGAATATGGTCAATGATTGATTCATATAGGGATTGCATATTCTCATCCTGTTTTTCAGGCATGAGGCTTGCCGTTCCGTTTATGGCTGATGCGTAGACTACTGGAAACTCCAGCTGCTCTTCATCCGCTCCAAGCTCAATGAACAAATCCAAGACTTCATCAATGACTTCTGATGGACGGGCAAAATCGCGGTCGATTTTATTTACGACAACGATTGGTGTAATTTGCTGCTCCAAGGCTTTCTTAAGAACAAAACGTGTTTGCGGCATGCAGCCTTCGTATGCATCAACAACAAGCAGAACACCATCAACCATTTTCATGATTCGTTCTACTTCGCCGCCAAAATCGGCGTGGCCCGGTGTATCGAGAATGTTAATCCTTGTATCTTTATATTGAATCGCAGTATTCTTTGCAAGAATAGTTATTCCGCGTTCCCTTTCAAGATCGTTTGAATCCATTGCTCGCTCTTCCACACTCTCGTTTGCGCGGAAAGTTCCCGACTGTTTGAGAAGCTGGTCGACCAGTGTAGTTTTACCGTGGTCAACGTGGGCGATAATGGCAATATTCCTAATATCTTCTCTTCGTTTCAAAAATGTCACTCCTGACTTTATGTTAAAAATAGGATCGTCTTTTTTCACAACCTAACTATTATAGCACAATATATGTAGAAACTTAAAATCATTTTGATGTACAATTACTTATAGCCACTTCTAAACCAGGAAAAAAACAAGGAGGAAAGTACCTATGAAGCAAATTAAATGGATTTTTTTAGCATTTGCCATTCTTTCAGCAGCCTGCATGATGGGGATAGGCATTTCAATAGCTGAAAGCAGTGCAACCGGTGTCTTTCTTTGCATTGTCGGCTTGATAGCAATAATGGGATATGGCTTTAAAACAAAGAAAAAAATGCGGGAAAACGGCGAACTATAATTGCGTTTATGGAAATGAAAAGGAAGCGGGGTTCTCCGGCTTCCCTTTTTATTTTGACTAAATAAATTTTACCATTCTCCGCTTTTCAAATAAGCCTTCATAATTTCAGCATGAAGCCCAGAACTTGCAACAAACACAGAATTCTCTTCAAGCATATTGAGCGGCCCGCCTCTTAAATTCGTGGCCACCCCGCCAAGTTCTTTAACCATTAGGATTCCCGCAGCGATATCCCATGGCGCAAGTCTTGGGGTAATATAAGCATCCAGGCGGCCCGTTGCCACATATACAAGCTCCATTGCAGCGGAGCCGTATGACCTTGTTCCCCTTGCAGCCCTTACAAGCGGGGCAAGCAGTTCGGGCTTTAACCTTCTGTTTTCAGTTATCCATGTAGCATTCAGCGCAATGATGGCCTCTGATACCTTCCTGTTTTTGAGCTTAGGGAGCTTTTCTTCGTTCATATGAACACCCTTGCCTTTTACCGCATGGTACAATTCATCATGGACCACGTCATAAATAAAACCTATTTCTCCAACTCCGTCGACATAAATGCCGATTGAAATAGCAAAATTCCGCTGCTGATGGATAAAGTTTATCGTCCCGTCAATCGGGTCAATGATCCAGACAACGCCTTCAAGCTCGTCCAGCTTGTCACCATAGCCTTCCTCTCCCAGTATTCGATGATCAGGGTATGTTCCTTTTATCTTTTCGATAAAAAACTGTTCCGTTTCTCTATCGATATTCGTTACAAGGTCATTGGCATTTGTTTTCGTCTGGATATCAAGAGTCTTTGGAAAGGAAGCCCTTATCCTTTCTCCCGCTTCCTTGATCCACTGTTTGGCATATGTGTTTATTTCAGTTATATCTGCTTTCATTCTCAATGCCCCCGCTCCATTCAATTTCATCATTTCTATCCGCTCATAATAAATTCAGCTTAAAGGAATTTTATAGCCCGTTCAAGTTTTACAGCTCAGTCTTAAGCAAAATAACAAACGAACTCCATCATACTTTACCGGAGTCCGTTTAAGGTTGATTCCCATTTGTAATTTTCCCTTTTCCCTCTAATTTATCCACAATTCAATGTCTCTTTCCTGCTGGCTTTCTAGAGAGCTTTTAGCCGTAGCAGTTCCTGACGGATACGTTCAAGTTTTTGTTTGCACTCTTTCACTTTTGTTTTGTCGGATAAATTCATTGCATCGAACAATGTCGCAAGTTCATAGTCCATTTCAAGCCTTAGAACTGCTGTCTTCTGCTGGTCAACGTTTTTCTTCCTGGTAGTGTTAATTAGCTGTTTCACATCTATACACTCCTTCTAAAATTCAGATAATTTTTAATATCATATGAACCTATAGAGACCAATGCAACAAATTTGTGCGGACACCCATTCGAGACAGAAAGCTTCATTATCTCCAGCATCTTTGCTACAATATTTGACAAAGCATTCGGGAGGTAGGCAAAAATGCCATTTACAGGTTTTACTGAATCAGATTTCGATGTATTCATAATAGATGGGCTTGAAGATCGGATGGAAGCTTTAAAGAAAACCGTCCGTCCCAAGCTTGAAGAACTTGGCCAATTCTTTTCGCCAACACTTTCATCACTTACAGGTAATGAAATGTTTCCGCATGTCGCGAAACATGCCAGGAGAACAAAAAATCCTCCAAATGATACATGGGTTGCTTTTGCAGCAAATCCCCGCGGCTATAAAATGATGCCGCATTTCCAAATTGGCCTTTGGAAAACACATCTTTTCATTTGGTTTGCCGTCATCTATGAGGCTGACAACAAAAGCGATTACGGCAAGACTCTTAAAGAAAACACTGAAAAGATTCTCCACATGATTCCGGGGGACTTTGTGTGGTCAATGGACCATACAAAACCTGGAGCCGTCAGCCACGATTGTATCGAGAAGGAAGAATTGCAGACCATGTTTACCAAGCTTCAAAGTGTTAAAAAGGCTGAAATTCTTTGCGGCTTTCAAATCCCCCGGGAGAAAGCCGTTAAAATGGATGCTGATCTTTTACTTAAAAAGATTGATTCTGTGTTTAGAATTTTATTACCCCTATATAAAATGGCATAAACCTTGCAAATACCTTGTTAATGGTATTGATAACGCCCAAAATATTCGTTTTCTTCTTCTTGCAAAATCGCCTGATCAATCAAAGTCAGTTTGGCCAGACGCCAAGAAACCAGACAATAAAGCTACTGAATAACTTTAAGTAAAAAACAATCCGGCAGCGCTCCTTTGAAGGGCTGCCGGATTATTTCCCGATAAGTAAAAAAGCGGTATCTTCCGTATTCATCAAAAAGTAGAACACATGGCTTTCAAAAACACGAAAAGGCCGCCATTAACCAAGCTAAGATTAGCTAAGTAGTGGCGGCCTTTTCCTAACACGCGGCCCAATCGGCTAAAAGTACCTTTTTCAGCAGCAAAGGGTGTAATAGGCGTTTGTTATTATTTCATTTTAACCCGTTGATTTTCTTCCGATTCCCTTGCGGCTTTTACAGTCTTGTAAGAGGAGTACCCGCTCACTTCCTCAAATTCATTCAAGAGGTTCTTTTCATCAGCCTTACCAGGGACAATCTCTTTGAAACGCCGATAGGCTGACAGCAGTTCTTCCCTGTTGATTCCTTTTTCATAGGCCTCTTCAATGCACTCAAAGAATCGGACGACATCAATGATTTCGTCTGTGCTCCAAGTGTGGTCAATCGGATATTGGTATTCCATTTGCTCACCCGTTTCTAAAATAAAAATACGTGTTGATTGTAACCATCTTCCTTCAATGTTGCAACCTGTACCATTATTTAGACCACTTTTTCCTGATTTCATCCGCTTCCTTAATCATTGTTTCTATTAATTCTCCAGCGGAAGGTACATCTTTGATCAAGCCCATTACCTGCCCGGCCCATGCAAAACCCTTTTCGTCATCGCCTTCATATATAAACTTTTTATTGGCATCTCCGCCAATGAGTTCCTTTAATGCTTCATACCCACCCTCAGCCTTCTCGATCTGCAATATTCGCTCTGTAAGAGCTCCTGCTATTGCCCTTGCCGGCGAACCTAATGTCTTCTTAATAACAACCGTATCGCTCTCTGTTCCCTTCACAAGTGTGTTCTTGTACTTATCATTTGCGTGGACACATTCCTTCGTCGCGATAAATCTTGTTCCCATTTCAATACCCTCTGCACCAAGGCTGAGTGCAGCCATCAGACCCCGGCCATCTCCAATACCGCCTGAAGCAATCACCGGAATGCTTACAGCATCGGCGACACTCGGAATAAGCACCATTGTTCCTATGTCATGTTTGCCAAGGTGTCCCCCGCCTTCGTGCCCTACAGCCATTACAGCGTCCGCACCAAGCTCTTCCGCTTTTTCCGCCTGCCTTTTGGCTGCAACAAGAACAAGTTTTTTCACGTTGATGCCTTTAAGCTGGTCAAAAATCGGGGAAGGGTTACCGCCTGTCATAGAGATGACAGGAACTTCTTCTTCGATTGCAACGTCCAGAAAGTGAGAGAATGGCCTGCCATGCTGGCCGATTGCAAAATTCACACCAAACGGTTTGTCCGTCATTTTTTTCAGCTTCCTGATCTCTTCCCGCAAGGCTTCCGGTCCTGGAAGTGACATTGCTGTTATTTGTCCAAGCCCCCCTGCGTTGGACACGGCAGATGCAAGTTCCGCATAAGCCAAGTAGGCTAGCCCTCCCTGAATGATGGGGTATTTAATCCCCAGCAGTTTTGCTACCCTTGTTTCCCACTCCATATGTACATCTCCTTTTATAATTATTCAATAATTTGTCTAATTCGCCTTCCTGGCCCGCAACTCCTCCTTTTCCGGTAGCTTAGACGCCCGGGGACTGGAACAGACTGCGAATTTTGTAATGAAATTTCTTTGCAATGGGTATGAATAGTGCTATAATTCACTTGTTTTATTTGCTAGAAAAAACTTGCTTCAAGAAATCACTTTATAGAAAAAGGGTGTGGATCTTTTGTCTCAATCTGAAACACCGTTATTCAGCGGACTGTTAAAACATGCAAAAAGAAATCCGGTCCAATTTCATATACCCGGACATAAAAAAGGAAGCGGCATTGATCCTGAATTCCGTGAATTCATTGGTGACAATGCGCTGTCCATCGATTTAATCAACATAGGCCCGCTTGATGACCTCCATTCGCCAAAGGGGATCATCAAGGAAGCCCAGGATCTGGCAGCAGAAGCATTTGGCGCAGACCATACATTTTTCTCCGTACAAGGAACAAGCGGTGCGATTATTGCGATGATCATGGCCGTATGCGGGCCTGGAGATAAAATTATCGTGCCAAGGAATGTCCATAAATCCGTCATGTCTGCGATTGTTTTTTCAGGTGCGGTTCCAATTTTCATTCATCCGCAAATTGATGAAAAGCTCGGGATATCCCACGGGATTACAACAGATTCTGTCGAAAAAGCTCTTGAACAGCATCCAGATGCCAAAGGTGTTCTCGTCATCAATCCAACTTACTTTGGTTTCAGCGCAGATTTGAAAAAAATCGTGGAAATTGCCCACTCCTACGATGTACCCGTCCTCGTAGATGAAGCACACGGCGTCCATATACACTTCCATGAGGATTTGCCAATGTCAGCAATGCAGGCTGGTGCGGATATGGCTGCAACTAGCGTACACAAGCTGGGCGGTTCCATGACGCAGAGTTCCATCCTGAATGTAAAAGAAGGTCTTGTTTCCCATAAGAGGGTACAATCTATCCTCAGTATGCTAACAACAACCTCCACTTCCTATCTGCTTATGGCATCATTAGATGTAGCGAGAAGAAGGCTTGTTACCGAGGGACGTGAACTTATCGACAGAACCATCAAGCTTTCGCAAAGGCTTCGGAAGGAAATCAATCAAGTCGAACATCTGTATTGTGTCGGTGAAGAAATCCTAGGCACCCAGGCAACATTCGACTACGATCCAACCAAGCTGACAGTTTCCGTTAAAGACCTTGGAATATCTGGATATGCTGTAGAAAAGTGGCTTCGTGAACACCATAATATAGAAGTAGAACTTTCCGACCTTTACAATATACTTTGCATCATTACACCTGGGGATACTGATGCGGATGGAGATGCGCTAGTAGAGGCTTTAAAGGACCTCTCACGCACTTTCCACTCGTCTGCTGAGAAAGTTCATGTCCAAGTGATCCTGCCCGATATACCGCTGCTGGCCTTGACTCCAAGGGATGCATTTTATTCCGAGACAGAAGTCATTCCATTCGCAGAGTCGGAAGGAAGAATCATTGCGGAGTTTGTCATGGTCTATCCGCCAGGTATCCCTATTTTCATTCCTGGTGAAATCATTACTGCTGAAAATCTTCGGTACATTATCATGAATGTCGACGCAGGACTTCCTGTTCAAGGTCCTGAGGATACAGAACTGAAGATGGTACGTGTTATTAAAGAACATAAAGCAATCCAATAAATGTTTAGAAAAGGCCGTGTCCGTAAAGGACACGCCTTTTTTTTGCAGCAAAAAAGCCCGCTGCATTAGCGGGCTTGAAAAGAAAGGATTATTTTTGTTGTTCATGATTTTCTGTATCACAGCAATTGCATTTGTGGGAATAAAGGACAGAAACCTTTTCATCTTCAAAATGATCAATGGTTGAATTACAGGACTGACATACGATTGTACCCATTTGTTCTAACCCCATTTCCTTTTAATAAGTTTTTGAAAGCGCTTAATAACTCATAAATCAATAATAATATAACATTATTATAATTTCAAGTGTTAATTGTATAACATATTATGTTTTTTCATTAACGTTTATTCTTTTAAATTTTATTATCCGACTTACACGGTCAAATAGTATGTCACAATAAAAAACAGGCCGCAGCCTGTTTTTTATTCGTATTGAGTTTCAAACGGCAATGTTGGAAGTGCTTCCTGGAAAAATTCCGCTAAATCAGCAGCTTGTTTCGTTTCTTTTATACTGAAGGCTTTTTGAAGGTATTCGATATTGTTGAGGTCATCGGAGGCGAGGAGTGCGGATCGTCCTGTCTGCATACAAACGATAAGCGGTTTTCCGAAAAACATATTCGTATACACGATACCAAAGTCATAGCGGGTTTCATCTGTTGTAAAACCAACAAACCTTACACTTACCTTTTCGTGTTCATCATAAAGCTTTTCGAATAAATCCATAGCTGACTCCTCCTTTTTTCTGATTATTTATAATATTATTATAAATGATGTCAGGCATTTTTGCAAGCTAACATGCATGTTGATAAGGCCAAGTTGTCGCTGTATTCTGTAAGTGCTAGAATAATAGATAAAAGAGATGGAAAGCAGGGGATGGAAAATGTCAAATTCAGCTTACATAAAACTCGTTCCGTCGTCAGTCAAAGAGGCGATTACCACGGATGAATTGAAAGATCTATTTTCTTATTATAAAGAAATTGCCGGGAAAACAGGCGACCAGGTCGGGTGGAATTATGAAGATTCAGCTTTCCCTTACGAAATTAAAGAAAAAGAGTCTGGAAAAGGATCATGGTTTTACTTATTCTCCAATCTTGACCGCTATCACGCCATCTTAATTGGCATTGATACCGAGACAGTAATTGATAACGAAGGGGCCGAAAGGCAACAAGCCTATATCCAGATTACGCTTCCGGAAGCAGCAACTGCCGGAGACAAAGGAAAAGCAAATGAGTTTTGTAAATTCGCGGCCAAAAAGCTGCAGGGTGAACTTCATCTTTTTAATGGACGAATCATGTATTTTTACCCAAGAAAATAACGCTTCACGGTAAGGCAGCATACAATGCTGCCTTTTCTTACCCAAAAGTCCCCCTCTTACCTGCCAGCGGCGATGGACATAACAAAATAGAAAAGAACATAGAGTAAAAGGCTTGCCAACGTAGCACCTGCCGTTTTCTTCGCTGAATTCATAAGGAAGTTCCCGACAACAAGCGCAAGATAAAAAAACACTAAGAACATCATAATATTATATTCAGGCTTGTCGTGCTGCGACAGCCATTCCAATAAAGTATAACCGCTCCATATCATTATTTGGATAAGGATAACTGTATATATTTTCACGTATGCTTCACTTCCCAGGATTTGTTTCACTGTGTCATATTGGCTGGATTACTAAAGTATATGCCTAAAAACTCTGTTTATTTTTCATTTATGTAACATTCTAATGACAAGGAAGGTATTGGGAAATATCTATGATAAAATGACTGTAATCATGGATGACGGGAAGGAATATATCTCCATAATCCAAAAAAGTGAGGCAAGATAAATGAAAGGCCTGTCTATTGCTGTTGCTGCTTCTTTTCTTTTATTTACATCATCCTGCAGCCTTGCCGAAGAAACTGAGGACCTTGAGATTAACGAAGATGTCAAGCAAGTGGTTTTTTTCTCAGATGAGAGCAATGATGCAAACGAAGCTCCCTATTATGACGCAATTATAGAATTAAAAGAAGATTTCCCGGATACCATGCAAAATATGGTGATTCTAACTCCAGACAAAGCAGATCCATATTACAAAGTCTTTGGAATCGACAAAGGGCCTGCCATCCTTATTCTTTATAATGATCAGGTGTCTGTAAAGGTGTACGGACAAGCAACTAAAGAGCAGATTATTATGCGGATTGCAAAAGAATTAAGCAATGACAGTAAAAGGCCTCCTCATTAAATATGGCTATCGACAGTACAAAAAAACCTTCCCCTGACTCGGGAAAGGTTTTTTTTATACTATTACTTAATGATGTGAATCGGATTACCAAGCGCTACTTCAGCAGCCTCCATGGTGATTTCACCAAGAGTTGGATGCGCATGGATAGTCATCGCAAGGTCTTCAGCAGTCATGCCTGCTTCGATTGCGAGACCCAATTCAGCGATCATATCGGAAGCATTAGATCCGGCAATTTGAGCGCCTATAACAAGACCGTCTCCTTTGCGAGTAACAAGCTTCAGGAATCCGTCTGACTCGTTAAGTGAAAGCGCACGACCGTTTGCAGCAAACGGGAACTTCGCAGCAGCCACTTCAAGACCTTCTTCTTTCGCCTGTTTTTCCGTGTATCCTACAGAAGCAAGCTCTGGGTCTGAGAACACAACAGCCGGAATGCCTAAATAGTCAATCTCGGAAGTATGGCCTGCAATGGCTTCTGCAGCAATTTTCCCTTCATAAGAAGCTTTATGCGCAAGCGGTGGTCCTTCAACTACATCGCCAATCGCGTAAATATTGCTGATATTTGTCCTGCATTGTTTATCAATCTTGATAATTCCGCGCTCTCCGAGTTCGACTCCAGCCTGTTCTAGGCCAAGTTCATCGGTATTTGGCTTGCGGCCAACCATGACAAAGACGTAATCGGCTTCGATTTGCTGCTCTTCCCCTTTTACTTCATACTTAACGGTTACGCTGTCTTCCGTCTCTTCGACACCTTTTGCAAGCGCCTTTGTGATTACTTCCGCACCTTTTTTCTTAAGATTGCGTTTTACCAGCGCGGACATTTGCTTTTCAAAACCGTTCAGGATTTCATCGGCACCTTCAAGGATGGTTACTTTTGTGCCGAAGCTTGCATACGCTCCGCCCAACTCGGTACCAATATAGCCTCCGCCGATGACAACGATGCTCTTAGGAAGCTCTTTAAGAGCCAATGCACCAGTTGAATCAAGCACACGCTTAGAATACTTAAATGCAGGAATTTCAATCGGACGTGAGCCTGTCGCGATAATTGCATTTTTGAAAGTATAAGTTTGTGCAGATGTTTCATCCATTACACGAAGGGTGTTTGCATCAACAAAATATGCTTCACCACTGACGCTGTCAATCTTGTTGCCTTTCAGCAGCCCTTTAACTCCCCCGGTCAGCTTATTAACAACATTGGATTTGAATTCCTGTACTTTCGAAAAATCAAGAGTGACATTTTCCGCTGTAATTCCCATATCAGCAGAATGCAGCGCATTTTCATAACGATGACCTGCTGCAATCAATGCCTTGGAAGGGATGCAGCCAACATTAAGACAAACTCCGCCTACCGTTCCTTTTTCAACAATTGTAACCTTTTGGCCAAGCTGGGCAGCGCGAATCGCTGCCACATAACCGCCAGGGCCTGCACCTATGACTATCGTATCTGTCTCAATTGGAAAATCTCCTACTACCATTTTATTACGCCTCCATTAACAATAGTTCTGGATCGTTCAACAAACGTTTGATGTGGTTCAAAGCATTCTGCGCAGTCGCTCCGTCAATCATTCGGTGGTCGAAGCTCAATGACAAGGCCAGTACCGGCGCAGCTACAATTTCTCCATCTCTGACAATTGGCTTTTCAGCAATACGCCCAATGCCGAGAATGGCAACCTCTGGGTGGTTGATAACTGGTGTAAACCACTGCCCGCCAGCAGAACCGATGTTTGTAATTGTGCATGAAGCACCTTTCATTTCATCAGGAGCAAGTTTGCCATCGCGTGCTTTTCCAGCAAGTTCATTGATTTCAGCAGAAATCGAGAATACAGACTTGCGGTCTGCATCTTTTACAACTGGAACCAGCAGGCCTTTATCCGTGTCGGCAGCGATTCCGATATTGTAGTAATGCTTCTGGACAATTTCTCCTGCTGCATCATCGAGGGAAGTATTCAACACTGGATATTCACGCAGCGCACTTGTTAATGCTTTTACCACATAAGGAAGGAATGTAAGCTTAATTCCTTTCTGTGTAGCAACATCCTTGAATTTCTTGCGGTGTGCCACAAGCTTGGTAACATCAATCTCATCCATAAGTGTAACATGCGGAGCCGTATGCTTGGAATTAACCATCGCTTTTGCAATTGCTTTGCGGATTCCACTCATTTTCTCGCGTGTTTCAGGATATTGTCCCTGTGGTACTAATGCTGCTTTTGGTGCTTCGGATGAAGAAACTGGTGTTCCTTCTTGCTTCTCTTCTGCCTGTGGCGCTGCAGTTGGCTCTGATCCGCCCTTCAGGAATGCATCAACATCATCTTTCATTACACGGCCGTTCTTTCCAGAACCAGCAACTTGACGGATGTTTATGCCGTTTTCACGAGCGTATTTCCTTACAGAAGGCATTGCAATAATGCGGCGGTCTGGATCGGTATCAGCCTGTGCTGCTCCAGCATCCCCTGCACCTGTCGATTTTTCCTGGACTGGCGTGCTGGCCTCTTCTTTCTTGATATCTTGTCCTGCTTCAAGAGTTGATTGTACTTGGGCCTCAGTTTTTTGTGACTTGTCTTCCTTAGCCGGCGCGTCTTCTTCGTCACCTTTGAATTTCAAGTCCTCGTATCCTGGTGCATCAAATGTTATGAGCACCTGTCCTACTGTAGCCACAGTTCCTTCACCTACAAGAACCTCTTCAACTGTTCCCGTCACTGGAGAAGGAATTTCTACAACTGCTTTATCATTTTGGACTTCACAAAGTACATCGTCTTCCTGGATTTTGTCGCCTGGTTTTACGAACCATTTGACGATTTCACCTTCATGAATTCCTTCACCTATATCTGGCAGCTTAAATTGGAATGCCACTGATATTCAGCCTCCTTTATATCTCAGTCTCTATCGAATAATAATTGTTGTAACAGTTTAGAATTCCAGTACTTTTTTAGCAGTCTCAATGACATCTTTGTAGTTAGGAAGCCATACGGATTCTGCCTGAGAGAATGGGAATACTGTGTCAGGTGCAGCCACACGAAGCACTGGTGCTTCAAGACTCAAGATAGCCCGCTCATTAATTTCTGCAATAATATGCGCGGCCATGCCTGCCTGGCGCTGTGCTTCCTGGACAACCATTGCGCGGCCAGTTTTTTCTACTGACGCAATAATTGTATCAATATCTAGCGGCATGATTGTTCGAAGGTCGATTACCTCTACTGACTGGCCTTCTTTTTCCAACTCTTCTGCAGCCTTCAAAGATTCATGGACCATCGCTCCATAAGTAACGATCGTCAAGTCGGAGCCTTCGCGTTTCACTTCAGCTTTGCCTAGAGGGATGGTGTATTCTTCTTCAGGAACTTCCTGGCGGAAAGAACGGTACAGTTTCATATGTTCAAGGAAAATAACTGGATCATTATCTCTTATAGAAGAAATCAGCAAGCCTTTAGCATCATAGGGTGTTGACGGAATGACTACCTTCACGCCTGGCTGCTGTGCCATTAGGCCTTCAAGGCTGTCAGCGTGCATTTCAGGTGTATGGACTCCGCCGCCGAATGGTGAACGGATTGTAATCGGCGAAGTATACCGGCCGCCGGAACGGTAACGCATCCGAGCCATTTGTCCGCTAATTGAATCCATTACTTCGTAAACGAAGCCAAAGAATTGAATTTCCATTGCGGGCCTGTACCCTTGTAGAGCAAGTCCGATTGCGAGGCCGCCAATGCCGGATTCAGCAAGCGGAGTGTCAAATACCCGTTCTTCTCCAAATTCTTTTTGCAGGCCTTCCGTTGCACGGAAAACACCGCCATTGACCCCAACGTCTTCTCCAAAGACCAGGACATTAGGATCATTACGTAGTTCTGTGCGGAGCGCATCAGTTATCGCTTGAATCATTGTCATTTGAGCCATGGCTTACTTCGACTCCTTCTCTTTATATATTTCATATTGCTCTTGAAGATGGTTTGGCATTTCTTCGTACATGATTTCCATCAAGTCAGTTACTTTTTGCTTCGGTGTATCATCAGCTTTCTTGATTGCTTCTTTGATGTCTTCTTTAGCTGTTTCAATCACTTCGTTTTCCATTTCTTCATTCCACAGGCCTTTCTTTTCAAGGAACTTGCGGAAACGCACTAGCGGATCTTTCTTCTCCCACTCATTATCGAGATCGGTAGTACGGTATCTTGTAGGATCGTCACCAGCCATTGTATGCGGACCGTAACGGTAAGTAAGCGTTTCGATAAGAGTCGGGCCTTCACCGTTTACTGCGCGCTCACGGGCATCGCTGACAGCCGCGTATACTGCAAGCGGATCCATTCCGTCTACCTGTACGCCAGGAATTCCTGCTGCAACAGCCTTTTGGGCAATTGTTTTTGCCGCCGATTGCTTTTCAACAGGCGTAGAGATTGCAAAACGATTGTTTTGAACAATGAAAATGGCAGGAGCTTTAAATGCACCAGCGAAGTTAATACCTTCATAGAAATCACCTTGGGAAGCACCGCCGTCTCCAGTGTACGTAATTGCAACAGACTTGGCACCACGCTTCTTCATTCCTAAAGCAACGCCAGCTGCCTGGATGTACTGAGCACCAATAATGATTTGTGGTGAAATGACATTAACGCCTTCTGGAATCTGATTCCCTTTAAAATGACCGCGGGAAAATAGAAAAGCTTGGTGAAGTGGAAGGCCGTGCCATATCAATTGAGGCACATCTCGGTATCCAGGAAGAATAAAATCTTCTTTTTCAAGTGCAAACTGCGAACCTAGCTGAGAAGCTTCTTGTCCCGCTGTTGGAGCATAAAAACCGAGTCGCCCTTGGCGATTCAGTGAAATGGAACGCTGGTCAAGAATCCTTGTATAAACCATTCTTTTCATCAATTCCTGCAGCCGCTCATCTGACAACTCAGGCATTGCTGCTTCGTTGATAACTTCCCCTTCTTCATTGAGGATCTGCAGAGTTTCATATTGGTCCTGAACTTTTTCAAGCTGCTTTACTGCATCAGCAACCGTTTTCTTTGACTTGGATGCCATCAAATGTCACCTATCCTTTCATAACCCCAATATTTTTAATGAATTATACAAATGTAGGTTGCCCAATATTAAAGGCACAGAGACTGTGTCTTTCGGCCATGAAGGTTCCATGCTGAAAATAGACACACTATTTATTTGTCTTCCCATTAAAACAGAGCGGGAAACACTCATATTATGCCGTCTTCGGCCAGCCCAATCTGTACTAACCATTTTTAAAAAAGAATTAATACAATTTCTTTCTTCGTTTCTCAGTTTACAATAATGAAAACCCTTCGTCAAATACTAGGATCTCATTTTCACAATTTATTTATCATGTCTATATTGTTTAAACCAAATACCTCTGTACTATAGAAATAAACGCCCTGTACTATAACGAAATATCTTTTTTAGGGTAAATAAAAAAAACCGGCAGCTTCAATTTGCCGGTCCGGTTCATCTTGTTTATTTTTGCTTCACTTCAAGCCCTGCCTGTTGATAGAAATCCAGTTTTTCTTTGTTGTATTTTTCTGTCGCAGCATTGAATCTTTCATTCGCCTCAAAAACTTCTTTATAAGCGGCATTAATTTTATTTACTTGTTCTTCAAGTTTTGCAATCTGAGGATCCTTCGCTTTTAGCTGGTTATAAAGTTTTCGGTCATGTTTTAATCCCTCAAGATAGCTCCTGTAGAGTTCATCATGGCTTGTATACCTTTCGTTCATCCGCTCAGAAAGTTTTTGGGCCTCTGCTTTTAATTCTTGATTCTCCAGATCGCCAATGGAGTCTTCAAAATCCCCGAATTGCTTTTTAGATTTTTTAATGATTTCGTGCTCCTTGCCAATAAAACCTTCCCTTTTCTCAGCGACTTCTAAAGCATTATCGGTCAGCCTGATGATTTCCTCGTTGTTTTTTGCGCTGGTTGAAATAATTCGCCCGTATATTTTCTTTTCTTCCTTTTCTAGGCGGACAAGCGGGTCCTGTAATTCTTCGAAGCTTTTTTCTATTTCAGCCACCTGTTCAAGCTGGGTAAATACTTTTTCCGCTGGCTCCTGGCCGCCAATACAGCCGCTTAGCAGCAAGGCTGGTACAGCAATCAACATTATGGTCATTAACAATTTCTTATGAATGAACAAGTTCCTGCCTCCTCATCCGTAAATATTTTAACTATAGCGAGTAGGGATACATTTGACAATAGCTCTCATAAAAACCTAAGCAGAAAGTTCGTCCTCTTATTTTTTACATATTATTCCCCAAAAGAACAGAATATGCTAGGCCAGTGCCTACACACAATTGCGTTTTTCTCATAGGCTGTAGTAATCCCCTTGGTAAAACAGGGTGAAATCAAGATACAGGAGGTTTTTCCAATATGTTTGGATACGGATATGGATGCGGATTCGGCGGCGGCGGATTTGGATGCGGACACGGACGCGGCTTTGCATTGATTGTTGTCTTGTTCATTCTTCTGATTATTGTAGGCTGCGCCTGCTGGAACTTCTAATCTCCAGAGCGGGGGAGGTGATTCTTCGCCTCCCTTTTTTTATAGTCCTAATTTTCTCCGCCTGACAATTTAATTAACTTTTGGAATGGATTTTGTTAGACTTGTATACATAGAATAGCAATCCGAGGTGAGCAATTGTGATTACAATGGAAGATATAATTAGAGACGGCGATCCTGTACTCCGTAGAATCGCCGATGAAGTTTCCCTGCCTGCGTCAGAAGAAGATAAGCGGGTTCTTGCAAGCATGCTGGATTATGTAAAATCCAGCCAAGATCCTGAAATTGCAGAGAAATACGGCCTTCGCCCAGGCATCGGCCTTGCAGCACCACAAATCAATGTATCAAAACGCATGATTGCTGTTCATGTTCATGATGAGAAGGGAAGCCTGTTCAGTTACGCTCTTTTCAATCCTAAAATCGTCAGCCATTCTGTGGAACGGTCTTACCTCGCTGCAGGAGAAGGCTGCCTTTCCGTGGATGAACCTTTCCCAGGATATGTACCCAGATATGCGCGGGTTACCGTTAAAGGCACTGACCTTGAAGGAAAAGAAGTAAAACTAAGGTTAAGAGGGCTGCCAGCGGTCGTCTTTCAGCATGAGATTGACCATTTGAACGGCATTATGTTTTACGACCACATCAACAAGCAGGATCCATTCGCAGAAATACAAGACGCAATCTCGATCGACCGATAACAAAGAAAAGCGAAAGCGCCCGTTAAGCACCGTATGGACCGGAGCACACTGACTGAGATAAGGCGAATCTTCAATCAGCGGATGCTTTTGTCGCTGATTGTTAGATGAGCCGATCGGGCTTTTACGGGCAGTTGGGAACCTACTGCCCGTTAATGCGCGATAAAGGAAACACGATGAGCTTTGCGAATCGATGTTGACTTATAACGCTAAGGGCGCGCACGTCCTGTGCGCAACACCTTACTCGCACATCCTGTGCTTCGTCGTAGGAAGGTGGGCGAAGTCCACTAGGCGCTGGGCGCTGTAGCTGGACAAAAAGAAAAGCGGAAGTGCCCGTTAAGCACCGTATGGACTGGAGCACAAAGTTATGAACAAGAAAGAGCCGGGGGATTTCCCCCGGCTCTTTCTCATCATTATATAAGCCCGAGTTTTTTCAGACCATTCCAAATTCCATCCTCCGCTACGTCTGCAGTAACAAGGTCAGCGTGAGATTTAACCTCATCAAGCGCATTTCCCATTGCAACTCCTGTACCGACTGACTGGAGCATTTCGATATCATTAAGCCCGTCTCCAAAAGCATAAACATCCTCAAGCCTGAACCCAAGACGGCCAGCCATCTTTTTGATTCCTTCTGCCTTTGATCCGCCTGAAGGAAGGATATCAGAGGACAATGGATGCCATCTTATAAAATGAAAGCCGGGATACTCTCTGACATATGCATCTTCTTCCCCTGTCTTGCAGAAAATAAGAGTCTGATAAATATCACGGGCCTTGAAGAAATTTTCATCCTTTTCCGGATGGGGAAATTTCAGGCTTCCCATACAAGTCTCGATTGAAGAATGGCTTGCAGCCGTAGCTTTCATCGTGTGTTCATTCATATAAATAAGAGGATGGCCATTTTTTGCGGATTCCCCTGAAATTCTTACAAGTTCCGTTTCATCAAGCGGATTTTTATAAATCGCTTCATTTTCAAAAACAACATATTGGCCATTGAAGCTTACATATGAATCAAGGTCAAGCTCTTCACGGAGCGGTTTAAACATGAATGGGGCCCTTCCTGTGGCAATTGCGACAAAAATCCCTTTTTTCTTCAATTCGGCTATGGCTTCTTTTGCAGATGCAGGCAGAACCTTGTTGTGATCCAGCAATGTTCCGTCAATATCAAAAAAAACTATTTTACTCATAAAATCTCCCTCGAATCTTGATGTAGTACAGACTAACCTTACGGTGACAACCTTGTCAAATGACTGACATATCAGGCAATTCCATCTTTACCCATGAAATATTGCAGGAATTTGTCATATAATATATAAAAAGAAAACCAAAAAATCATGTTTCTTGCTTAAACTTCCCTTGATTGCTTTACTTTGGACAAGGATGGTTTAAAATAAGAAGTAAGGAGATGATCCACTATGTTGAAGAAGCTAAGGCGAAAGCTCTTAAAACAGTGGAAAGACATGCTTCGCAAAAAAACCATTGCTTAAATAGCCGAGCCCTTCAAACTTGCGAAGGGCTCCTTCCTTATTGTACAGTGGATATTATCGATTAAAAACGGACCGCCCTAACTATGCTTTCGGTTGATTTCCGAAAAACAATGAAAAAAATGTTAATTTTTTATATAATAGATAAAGCTATCTAAAACAAGGAGAGAATCAGATGATTTATAAAGTATACTTTCAAGAGTCAATTAAACAGGTCCCTGTAAGGGAAAAAACCAAAACCGTTTACGTGGAGGCGGAATCCGAACGCGATGTCAGGACAAAACTGGCTGATCGGGGATATAACATTGAATACATTGAGGCTGTTAAGGGTAAATACCTTGAATATGAGCAAGAAAAACCAGAATTTGACGTATTGGAGATTAGATAATTTATGAAATTTGTAAAAAATGACCAAACTGCCGTTTTCGCACTAGGAGGACTGGGGGAAATCGGCAAGAACACGTACGGTGTCCAATTCCAGGACGAAATCATTTTAATTGACGCTGGAATTAAGTTCCCCGAGGATGAACTTCTTGGAATTGATTATGTTATTCCGGACTATTCCTACTTAGTTAAAAATGAAGAAAAAATCAAAGGTCTATTCATTACACATGGACACGAAGACCACATCGGCGGGATTCCCTACCTGCTCAAACAGATAAACATTCCAATTTACGGCGGCAAGCTTGCCCTCGGCCTGATTCGGAATAAGCTTGAAGAACACGGCCTTCTCCGGCAGGCAAAATTGATTGACATCCAGGAAGAAGATGTTATCAAATTCCGTAAAACTTCTGTAAGCTTTTTCAGGACAACCCACAGTATACCTGATTCATACGGAGTTGTAGTAAAAACTCCTCCGGGTCAGATTGTCCATACAGGCGACTTTAAATTCGATTTTACACCTGTAGGCGAACCTGCCAATTTAACAAAAATGGCTGAAATCGGCAAAGAGGGCGTTCTTTGTCTCTTATCCGACAGCACCAACAGTGAAGTTCCTAACTTTACCATGTCTGAAAGACGAGTTGGAGAAAGCATCCATGACATCTTCCGAAAGGTTGACGGCCGTGTCATTTTTGCTACCTTCGCATCCAACATTCACAGGCTTCAGCAGGTGACAGAAGCCGCGGTTGCAAATGGCCGGAAAGTCGCTGTATTCGGCCGAAGCATGGAAGCTGCCATCAATATCGGACAAGAACTTGGTTATATCCGCGCACCTAAGGATACATTCATTGAATCACAGCAAATAAACAGGCTCCCGGCAAATAAGGTAACCATCCTTTGTACAGGAAGCCAAGGTGAACCAATGGCGGCACTTTCACGTATCGCTAATGGAACTCACCGTCAGATTCAGATTATTCCTGGAGATACCGTTGTCTTCTCTTCTTCGCCAATCCCAGGCAATACAATTAGTGTCAACCGCACGATCAATATGCTCTCCCGTGCAGGAGCCGAAGTCATTCATGGCAAACTGAGCGATATCCATACGTCGGGACATGGCGGTCAGGAAGAGCAGAAACTGATGCTGAGACTGATTAAGCCAAAATTCTTTATGCCTATCCACGGTGAATTCAGGATGCAAAAAATGCATTCAAAACTTGCTGTTGATTGTGGTGTAAATGAAGAAAATTGCTTTATCATGGATAATGGTGAAGTCCTTGCCTTGAGTAATAGTGAAGCACAGGTTGCCGGCAAAATCCCTTCCGGGTCAGTCTATATTGATGGAAGTGGAATCGGCGACATTGGTAACATTGTGCTCCGTGACCGTAGGATTCTTTCGGAAGAAGGACTTGTCGTTGTCGTTGTCTCCATTAACATGAAAGATTTCAAAATCGCTGCAGGTCCAGACATCATTTCTCGCGGGTTCGTTTACATGCGTGAATCCGGAGACTTGATCAATGATGCCCAAAGCCTTATAACAAAGCATTTAAATAAGGTTATGGAGCGCAGAACTTCACAGTGGTCTGAAATTAAAAATGAAATTACAGACACACTTGCACCATTCCTTTACGAAAAAACAAAAAGGCGTCCAATGATTTTACCAATCATCATGGAAGTCTAAGCATATTAAGAAAAGCCCGTACCTTTATGGTACGGGCTTTTCTAACGACCTTTTAAAGCACTTTCTTTTCGAATCGATTGATGTCAGAATCCGCTCCGATTACAATCAAGACATCACCAATTTTAATCAATTCATCCGCTTGCGGAGAGACAATGATTTCATTTCCTCGCTTGATTGCTACAATATTAATACCATACTTTGCCCTTATATTCATTCCGATGATGGTTTTGCCCCCAAGCTTTTCGTTTACAGCTATTTCAACAATGCTATGTTCATCGGAAAGCTCAAGGTAATCAAGCACGTTCTTAGAAATGATATTATGGGCAATCCTCCTGCCCATATCACGTTCGGGATGAACTACATTATCAGCTCCAATTTTGCGGAGCACTTTTTCATGGTAATCATTTTGCGCCTTTGCCGTAATCTTATTCACACCAAGATCTTTGAGGATCAGAGTGGCCAGGATGCTTGCCTGGATGTCGTCCCCGATTGCCACAATAACGTGGTCAAAATTCCTGATTCCAAGACTTTTTAAGACAAGCTCATCAGTCGCATCGGCAACAACAGCGTGAGAAGCAATTGAAGAAAATTTATTTACCCGTTCTTCATCGCTGTCGATAGCCATAACTTGCATTCCCTGCTGTGACAACTCCTCGCAAATGCTGCCTCCAAAACGGCCTAAGCCAATGACGGCAAATTCTCTTTTCATAATGCTACCCCCAGCCAAAAAACTAAAACCATCCTCATTTTAGCATAAGTTTACAAAAAAAGGACTATTTTTTCCCCTTAACATAATCTGCATCAAATAGGAACAGCCGCATTAGCAGAATAAGAGATGGGACAAGGAGAACAAGACCTGCAATAAAAGCTGTAACGAGCGCCCTTCCCATTGTGTCATTTGTATACGAGGTAGAAACCGAAATATATGGATCGAGAATATATGGCAAATGCGATGCCCCATATCCAAAAAAAGCGAAAAAGAATTGGAACATGACCATAATAAACGCCGTTCCGTAATTCCGACCCTGTATAATGAACAATGCTGCGGCTGCGAAGCAGATGAACGACAAACCAAACATCCACCATAAATCCAGCGCATTCTCAAAATGGTGGGGGTTATGAGATTTTAGTGAAGCAAATACAAGCAAACTTGCAAGAATCGTGGGACCGCTCCAGAACAAAGCAAACTTCCGAAGGACGCCCAATGCATCCAAGTCTCTCGCCCGCCATGCATAATAGGTCAAGAAGACTGCACTGATAAAAAGGACTGAAACAATCGCAAGAACGACAACAGACCAGGAATAAGGGCTAGTAAACAGTTTTCCTGCCAGAAATACAACCCTTCCCCCTTCCTCCTTAAGAAAGCCTCCTTCCGAGATCGTCAGAGCCGTACTTAGCGAAGCTGGGATGAGAAGGCCTGTTGCTCCATATAGAAATAAATATAGATCATTATCCTTAGAGCCGTAATTGCTAAAAGCATAAAATGAGCCTCTAATTGCCAGGAGGATCAGTGATATGCTCCCAGGTATAAGTAGGGCTGTCCCATAATAATAAGCTGTATCGGGAAAGAAACCAACAAGACCTACAAAGAAAAATACAAAGAAAACATTCGTCACTTCCCATACAGGCGAAAGATAACGGCTGATAACATGGTTAATTAGGTGTTCTTTTTTTGTAACCCTTCCGTAATAAGCAAAAAAACCTGCGCCAAAATCAATCGAGGCGACAATCAGATATCCGTATAGAAAAAACCATAATACCGTGATGCCAAGAACTTCAAGACTCATTTTCCTCCCCCTTTCTTAACAGCATGTACCAACAGTCTTGGAACAGCATATTACTTACTGCTCCCTCGGAACCTGTCTTCGAGTTCAGCTTCAGCTGGTTTGTTCCTGAACATTTTGACAAGGACGATGATTGTAAGAACACCAAGCAGAATGTACAGCCCCAGGAACATCAAGAATGTAAGCCCGACATTATCCGCACTCGTTACACCTTCCGCAACTTTTATATAACCCCTTAATATCCACGGCTGCCTTCCCACCTCGGCAAGGATCCAGCCTAGTTCAATGGCCAGAATGGAAAGCGGCCCTCCAGCAAGAATGAGCCAAAGAAGGCCTTTATTGTACGGATTACGATTTTTCATTTTATCAAGAATAATGAAACCAGCAGAAACGATAATGGAGAAAAACCCGATACCAACCATCATGTCGAATAAGTAGTGTATCCAAAGAGGCGGCCTCACCTCTTCAGGAAATTCATCAAGCCCAACGACCTCATGGTCCAAAGAACTTCCGGCAAGAAAGCTGAGCATGCCTGGAATCTTGATAGCCTTGGTTACTTCATTGTTTTCATCTATCGTTCCAAATAGCAGCAAATCAGCACCAGGCTTTGTTTCAAAATGCCACTCAAGTGCCGCAAGCTTTTCAGGCTGGTGTTTGGACAGAAACTTAGCAGAGACATCCCCCGCTACAGCAGTGCCAAGAGCGAAAACCAGACCTGCAGCCATCGTCAACTTAAGAGCCTTGCGCTCATACACTCCATTTCTCCCTTTAAGGACCGTAAAAGCTGCGATACTTCCAAGTATTAAAGCTGCCGTCAAATAAGATGTTGTTAATACGTGAAAGGTTTTTGACGGGGTAGCTGGATTGAACATGGCTGTAAGTGGTTCGATTTCTACAAGCGCCCCTCCATCAAGCTTAAATCCTTGCGGCGTATTCATGAACGCATTCACTGTTGTTATGAAAAATGCAGAAGCGGACGACCCGATTATGACAGGAATTGAGAGAAGCCAGTGATAGATCGGCTTTTTGAAACGATCCCAGGTATATAGATAGATTCCAAGAAAGATAGCCTCAAAGAAAAACGCGAAAGTTTCCATAAACAGAGGAAGGCTGATTACCTGGCCGGCCACCTTCATAAAGCTTGGCCACAATAATGATAGCTGCAAGCCGATACAAGTCCCTGTCACAACCCCAACAGCAACGGTAATGGTAAACCCTCTCGCCCACCGACGCGCCATAAGTAAGTAATATTCATCATTGTTCCTGATCCCAATCCATTCTGCTATTGAAATCATTACAGGCACACCGACGCCTATCGTTGCAAAAATAATATGAAATCCCAAGGTCATTGATGTCAGCATACGGCTGAGATCAACACTGCTTAATTCCATAAACCTGCTCCTTTCCTGACTTTGTATCATTCCTATTTTAATCCGGACTGACTCATTCCCAAAATATTTTGTGATTATTTTCACATATAACTACTTAATGTAGCTGTGTCCTGCTCTTTTTGCCATACCCTTTGATACTAACCGGAAAACCTCTTACCACTGATCGCTCATACCACCTTGACACGCGGCGCCTATTTAAAAAGGCCGGCCTTTTTGGGCCGGCCTTTTGTTATTCGCTTTTCTCAGTTTCATCTAGTACCCTGTTAACACGTTTCTCAAGCATTTTCATTCCGCTTCCCCCTGCCTGGAAATGGCGGAGCTTCCCTTCTCTATCAAACACATAATAAGCTGGAACATACTGATTTTCAAAAGCATTTGTCAACTTATGCTCACTGTCCACAAAGATTGGCTGCTCAATTCCATGCTCACCGGCTACCTTCTTGATTTCTTCAAGATCAAGGTCATTTTCCGACCGTGGCATATGGACAGCCACCACGTTTAACTTTCCTTGAAAACGGTCACGGAATTCGTTAACCTGCGGCATTGCTTCTTTGCAAAGATGGCAGCTTATGGACCAGAAGTGTATCAATGTCGGTTTTTCCCCGATCAATTCTTCCCTTGTTACTTCTCCATTCAACCACTCAACTGCACCGCTCAATTCTGGCATTGGCTCTCGAAGTTTCATATATGATACACACTCCTTGTCTGTTTATCAAAATAAAGACCTAACAATAGGTTAGGTCTTTATTGAATATCTTGCTTAAAGTGTAGCTTGTCCAGGTTTCCAGTTAGCTGGGCAGAGTCCGCCAGTTTGAAGCGCCTGGAGAACACGAAGAGTTTCATCGACATCGCGGCCGATATTGTTGTGGTTAACGACAGAATACATCATTTCGCCTTCAGGATTAATGATGAACAGGCCGCGGAGAGCAATGCCTTCTTCCTCAATCAGGACGCCATACTCACGCGCAACAACATGGTTTGTATCAGCAGCAAGCGGATATTTAAGATCACCAATGCCGTTCTCCTTGCGATCTGTTTTGATCCAAGCAAGGTGAGTATGGATTGTATCTGTGGAAACACCAATTACTTCAGCATCCAAATCTTCAAACTCATCATAACGATCTGACATTGCAGTAATTTCAGTTGGGCAGACAAAAGTGAAATCCATTGGGTAGAAGAATAACACAGTCCACTTATCATTTTTCATGTTTTCCTCAAGACTTACTTTTCCAAATTCCTTATTAGGCATTACTGCGTCCATTGCGAAACGCGGTGCTTGTTTTCCTACCATGCGTTCTGGCATGTTTAAATCCCTCCATTGCTTATATTAATAAGAACGCCGAAGCGTCTTATCGGTTATCTCTTCTTTATTATATCGACCACTTAAAATATAGTCAATATTAAATTATAATTAATTTAATTAAAAAGTAATTATAATCTCATCACAAAAAAACCTCTCTACCTTTATTCCCCTTGCAAGCTTGTTTGTAAACATTCAAAAACATATGGTAAATATTCCATTTTCATTTAAAGTCTATCATGTAATAATCATTTTTCAAAGCAATAAGGCTCTGAAAAGAGCAAGGGCAGCCAGCCGGAAAGAAGAAGCTTCCGGTCAACTGCTCTTATGCTCTATATAGCTTGCTGATAGGGAAATGGCTGTTTCAATCGCTTTCTCGTCGGGATTCAGCTTTGAGTGATGAAGCCCATAATCGGAACCGACACCGAGCCAGAACATGAAACCCGGTATTTCTTTCAGCATATAGCCAAAGTCTTCACCTGTCATAGCCTCTCCGCACTCTACCACCTCAATTTCCTCCTGGAGGCCGGCAAAGTCGATAAACTCTCTTGAAAGCGCAGGGTCGTTATATACCTGATGATACATTGCTCCATAATCGATTATAGCCTCGCAGCTGTACCCTGTTTCAATCCCTGAGACAATGGACTGAAGCCTTTCCTTGACTCTTACCATTGATTCCCCGGAAAGTGTCCTGATAGTACCTTCTATCCTGGCAGTTTCGGCAATGATATTCTGGACAGTGCCCGCTGTCAGTTTTCCTATTGTCAATACCGCACTGTCAAGCGGATCTACATTTCTTGATATGACTGTCTGGAGCTGGGTGATTAGCATACAGGCTGCAATAATCATATCGTTAGCCTCGTGAGGTCTTGCTGCATGGCCGCCTTTCCCTTTCAGGTCGATGAACAGCTCAGATGTATTTGCGAATAAAAGTCCTTCCTTTGTCGCAATTGTCCCTGCAGGATACTCTGGGGCAATATGGAGAGCCATGACCATATCGGGCTTCCATTCTTTCATAATGTCTGACTTTAGCATCGGCTCGGCGCCTCCAGGTCCTTCTTCAGCAGGCTGAAAAATGAACAAGAGGTGATCATTAACTGGATTCGCTGTAAAGTGAGAGATTAAACCAAGGGCAATGCTCATATGAAAATCATGGCCGCAAGCATGCATTTTCCCTTCATGTGTTGAACTGTAAGTAAGGCCTGTCTCTTCCTTTATTGGAAGACCATCCATATCGGCTCGGTAGCCGATTGTTTTAACGGGGTTTATGCCCTTGATTTTGACAAAAATCCCGGTTTTCCACAGCTTGATCTCCAATTTCTCCTGTTCGAGCGACTGCAGGTAATTTAATATAAAGGCTTGGGTCTTATATTCCTGGAAGCCAAGTTCCGGTATTTGATGAAGACTCCTTCTAATTTCTGCAAAAGGGTGCAATTCCATTGATGCTTTCCTCCCCTGTTCATAAATGAATAAAAAGAAAGCGTGGATGATGGTATATCCACGCTTCAGTATTCATGCAGCAGCTTACAGCTGGCGCAGTTCCTGCTTTATTTCAGTTTTCGATTTTGTCTTTTCATCAATTTCCTTAATGACCCTCGCAGGGATTCCGGCAACAACCGTGTTAGGTGGTACATCATCAACGACAACTGCACCCGCTGCTACAACCGCGCCTTTCCCAACCTGGACTCCTTCAAGAATAACTGCATTCGCTCCAATTACAACATCATCTTCAACGAAAACCGGCTTTGCAGAAGGCGGCTCAATAACGCCTGCCAAGACTGCTCCTGCACCGACATGGCAGTTCTTACCCACAGTTGCCCTGCCGCCAAGGATTGCATTCATGTCGATCATTGTGCCCTCACCAATGACCGAGCCAATATTAATAACGGCTCCCATCATTATGACTGCATTATCACCGATTTCTACTTGTTCCCTGATTAAAGCACCTGGCTCAATCCTTGCTTTGATATTTTTCATATCAAGGAGAGGAATGGCAGAGTTTCTACGGTCATTCTCCACGACATAATCTTCGATAAGTTCCTTATTGGAATCAATAGCCTCGCTAAGCTCCTGCCACTCACCGAAAACAACACCGCTGTTTCCATTTATAAAGGTTTTGGAGGAAGAACCAAAATCGATTCCCTCGAGGTTTCCCTTTATATAAACCTTGACCGGAGTCGCTTTCTTGCTGTTTTGAATAAAAGAAATAATTTCATTCGCATCCATCATTTTCATTCGTATTAACCTCCATTTTATGTATTTGGCTAAAATTACTTTATCAGACAAAAGCGCTGAAAACAAGAACAAACTGTCCTAGCTTTTGCCTGTTTCCTCAATATGCTCTTTAACAATCTCAATAAATGCTTGAACCTGCTTCAGCTGAAACGCAGATTCGTATCCCAGCAGCCATGTATCCCGCTTGATAAGTTCCCCATGCTCATCCAGAAGAGGAATTTTAAAGATATCCCCTTCCCCTCCATTCAGGGTGATTTCAGGGAGAATCGCATAACCGATGCCATTGAACGTCATTTGCTTACATGTCTCAATCTGATCCACAATAATGGTTCGTTTTGGTGCAGCCTGGAAATTCCTGAGCCACCAATCCTGGATTTCCTGGTAATAATTCGAATCACTCTTGAATTGGATAAATGGGCGGTCAGTTTCAAGCATTTGTTCGGGACGGGTAATTTCCGTGTCGACAAGGAATAGGCTATCCTTGAACAAATGCATCTTAACCCCTTTCCAATCGGGTGTCCCCCTGATAATGCCAATATGGACTTCATCATCATACAAGGCCCTTGCTATTTCACTGCTCCAGCCAGTGATGAGTGAGATTTTCGCCTGGGGATATTTCCCCACGAATTTCTTCAGCACTTGCGGCAGCCAGTTTTGACCGACAATAGAGGCCACTGCTATCTTCAAGGTACCATGGACTTCATCATTCAGTGCCGAGACCGACTCGCGGACTTTTTCTTCCTTTACGAGCATCTCGTTGGCAAACTGAATGACAAGCTCTCCAGCCGGTGTCAGGGAAAGTCCCTTTTGGGACCTGATGAACAGCTTTTCCCCCCAGGACTTTTCAATATTTTGCAGTCTTTGGGATAATGCCGGCTGCGAGACAAACAGACGTTCAGCAGCTTTGCGCATGTTCATTTCCTGGCCCAGCACCGACAACAGGTGAAACTCTGACAACGAGGACAACAGCTTCCCCCCCCCTGAGTCAATAGATTGGTTTTGTTTCAGTCAACTTTTAATTCTTCTCGTTTTTGGGCAAACAAGCAATAAGCAGCATGCTTGCCAAAGCAAATACTAAGACAACAATATACACTGCATGCAGGGCCCCAGTAAGACCTTCCTGGAGTACTGCTCTAACACTTTCAGCCATGGCGGCCCTTTCCTTTTCATTAAGGAGGAGATTAACAGAGTCAACCGAAACATCGCTCCCGCCCTGGACTGGATTTGCATCAAAATACGCCTTAATTCTGCTGTTCAATATTCCGCCAAGAAGGGCGGCACCAATCGTGTTTCCAAGATTTCTCATAAACATATTCGCTGCAGTAGCTATACCCCTCTGCTGCCAGGACACCGTACTTTGGATTGATACGATAAAAGCTGTGCTCGTCAGCCCCATGCCAATACCGATCAAGAATGAGCCTGCTGCAGCCCAAAGCGGACCTGCTTCCGGAGTCAGAGTGGCAAACATGAGGCTCCCTGCGATTAAGGCTAAACCGCCGGCGATACAGGTCTTGCGATAGCCAATATTAAGGAGCAGCCTTCCTGAAATGGTTGATGCAATCGGCCAGCCTATTGACATGGCGGTGAGTGTAAAACCAGCAACGATAGGGGAACGCTCCATAACACCCTGGACGAAGGCTGGCAGGAAACTTGATATACCTATCAGCATCACTCCTGTTGAAAGAGAAGTCATATTGGCAATGAAAATGGATTTTTCTTTCCAGATACTAAATGGCATCATTGGCTCGACTGCTCTCTGCTCCTGAAGTACAAACAGAAAAAAAGCAGCAAAGCTTACGGCAAGAAGCACGAGAGCTTTTGCTGAAAGCCAAGAAAATTGGACTCCTCCCTCTACAAGGAGGAACATAAAGGTACTGATGGACAATGTCAGCAGTACAGCTCCAACATAATCGATGCTGTGCTTCTTCTTTTCCACATTTTCATGCAGAAACAGCCACACCCCTAAAATCGCCAGCACCCCTAGAGGAATGTTAACCCAAAAAACAAACCGCCAGCTGACAAATTCTACAAGCAACCCGCCGATTGCGGGCCCCATGATGGCAGAAATGCCCCATACGCTGGATAAGTACCCCTGTATCTTTGCCCTTTCTTCCTTGCTGTATATATCTCCGACAATGGTTGTTGCCACTGGCATAACAGCGCCTGCACCAATCCCCTGGATAAGCCTGAAAATAATCAGCATTTGCATTGATTCAGCCATTCCGCATAATATTGAACCAATCAAAAAGATCGTAATGCCGAATGTAAGGATCGGTTTTCTTCCAAACAAATCCGACAGCTTGCCATATATCAGAACAGTGACGGAGTTCATCAGCAGATAGGCTGAAAACACCCAGCTGTAATGGGCAAAGCCCCCAAGATCCCCTACAATTGCCGGCATCGCTGTCGATACAATTGTTGCCTCAATAGCTCCCATGAACATGGCGAGCATGACAGAGGCGAGTACAAGCGGTTTTCTTGTCACTTTTTTACCCTGTCCGGGAAGTTCTTTTCGTAAATAATTTTGCTGCAAACCTGCCACCTCAATCTCTAAGCTCAAAAATTCAGCCCCCTGCAACGGGGGCTTTACTTTACTGTATTAACCCTTAGGCTGGTTAGCGAGTTTCTCCAATTCTTGCAGGAGTGACCGCCTTGTTAAAATTCCGTCAAAATATCCATTGCTGTCTTCCACACACAAAAATGGATGATCAACCAGATGGCTTATAGATGACTGTATCGTTGAGCCGCTATTAATTCTCGGGATATCTGTATTCATTGCTTCCTCTACACGTTTTTCTTCTAGGAGTTCGAATTCAATCCTTTCAAGACCGAGTATGCTGTCCATTATGATCGGCGTACTAATCAGCCCATGAAGGCGGTAATGAGGATCAAGTACGGGAATGGCGGTGTAACCGCTCTTTGTCAATACGAGAAGTGCATGCTCAAGACTGTTTCCAACCTGCACGTGGGCAACACGTTCTGATGGAATCATCAAATCCTTGATGCTAACTTGCAAAAATTCTCCGCTATATAGGCTAAACATCTTTGAAAAACTCCCTAAAATGAATTTCAATCCAACCCATTTTATCATATTTCCAATGAGATTGCCCTGATTCACTCCCTCCTCATCCCATGAAAAAAATAAAGGAGCCGATTTGCGGCTCCTTTATTTTCCTACTGGATGAGATCGAAAATTTCAATCGTAATCATATCGATATTGTCGAACTGGTATTTCTTCGGCTTTTCTTTTTCATTGTATACTTCCAGCTCATATATTTCAGTTTTTGGATGATAAGTGACCTGGCATTTCCTTTCACCATTCACTTCAAAAAAGCGCTGTGCTGGTTCCCCGCTGGCCGCTTGCTCTTGAAGGCTTTTCAGCCTGGTTATAATTCCTTGAAGCTGTGACATAATTCCTCTCCTTTCAAAGCAAAAACAATCAAGTTACCAATAAGGTTTCTCTGTTGACATGTTTCTATCCGCATCAAATGCAATCTGAATATTCTTGCTCTATTTCTTTACATGCCAATACTTACAGAATAAAATAACGAGAGGCAATTGTACAAGCAAAAGCTTGTACAGTGAGTGAAATTTTTTGTTCACTTGACAAATCCGCACAATTGCAGATTGAAATCGGGACCGTAGACTGCGATATGTCAGTAGTTACATAATTAAACGGAGGAGAGTAATTTGACAACTGTTACCGTATTTACACAAGATGATTGTCCGCCCTGTAAAATCGTAAAGTGGTTCCTTCAGGATCATGGCGTGGACTTCACTGAAAAAAACATAACATCCGACCCTTCAGCGAAGAAAGAACTCACGGAACAATACGGAATCTTATCTACCCCCGCTGTGATTATACAAGACCAAATCTTTACAGGCTTTGATCTTCCCCGTCTCATGGACGCCCTTGGAATTCAGGGGAATTAGTAAATAGAACGCAAAAAGAAGGGCTGTACGCCCTTCAAGGTTTTTTATAATATGATTAAGCCTATATTTTTTTCAAATTGCCTGGAAAAGGGTTTCCTTACTTCTTCCAACAGAAACGGCTGCTTTTTTAAAAACATTTCTACTGACTGCTGGCCGCTCACGGCATTCCCCAGTTTTTTCTGCTTTGAAGCTTTCGCTTTAGGTTTGTTTTTTGCTTTCTCGGAGTATGCATTTTTGATGACTTCTTCAGGGACGTTTTCACTGTAATAATCCGATACCTTCCACATTCCGCCCTCTTGAGTAAGACGGATGGCTTCATAATGGTCCTCATAGCTGACCGGACCTTCGCCTCTTGCCTTGAAATACTCCACTACATAAATGTTTCCATCAAAGCGTGTAATTTTTGCAGGATCCGAAATCGCTTTAAAAGGAATGTAATACGGGGCAAAGTCCGATCCATATATCCGGTATTTTCCCCCTGCCTTGACTGCATTCTCCTTTAAGAAAAGCTGCTGATAAGAATCTGTAAAATAATGGCTGAGAGACTGTTTCATCTCATCAAGAGACATATCTTTTTCGCTTAAAGAAATCTGGGTTTCAGAAGCTTTTTCCAGAAATCCGACTACATCTGCTCTGCTATGGAGATCATTGTCTGCAGAAGCAGCCGCCGGAATGAGCAAGAGCAGGCAACAATAAACAAGTGGTAACAATGCCAGACGTTTAATCATTTCATCCCCTCCTTCGCAAATAAAATTAACGGTTTGTTAAAGTTTGTCCACCATTAATATCTTGTTTACCCTTGTTGCTTTTCCAAAAACACATTGAAGTAAATAATCACTTTAAAATGAAAAAGCCCCGGTACCGGAACGGGGCCATCACTAACGAGTGACTAAAGCAGAATAAACAATGAACAAGATCGCGATTAAAAAAAATAGGAAGTAGGATAGAAAAACTGGATTCCTTACATAAGGTCTTTCCTGCACTTTTTCCGGGATGCTTTCATCAAGATTGCCTTTTGCTTTTTTTTGCACAGCGACTACCCTCGATGTATAGAAGAGACCGACAAGTAAAAAGCCGATGGAAATAAACGTGAGAATGGACATATACTCGCTCATTTGGATTCCCTCCATCTCTTTCAGTTCGTTTACTTATAAATTGCACTTCCTCTCTTTTTCTATACACAAAAATATTCCTGGCTATAAACAACAGGTTCTCAGTTTAAAACAGTTCTTCTCTTGCATTAAGGAAAGCCGGGGACAAGTCAATAAATAAATATCTTTCTTGTCCAATTGGATACGAAAAGGTACGAATCGTTTCCCCTGATTCAATATCATTATACCGATCGGATAGAAAACCTCTTTTCTCACTCCGCATTTTGAAGATGTTTTCCAGAAAATACGGCCGCCAGCTCCAGTTTTTCCGATTATGCTCATGATGGAATATCCACGAACCCCTATTTTCAACCAAATTAGGCAGGTCCTGGAATCCATCTTCGTCACATATATACATCCTGAATGCCATTCCATCCAGCTCTTTCCCAATCAAGGGAAGCAGCTGAGTATCGTCCTTCTGTTTTCGGTATTTCATTGTCAATTCCTGTAACTTTCGATTCAAATCTGATGTAAGAATAAATAGCCGCTCAATCTTTTTCTTTTCGGAGATGATAAACGAATGGCACTCTTCTTTCAACTGATTCTTTAACACTTCCCCCGTTACGAAATCGGCAGAGGGTTCCTTTAAATAGTAACCTTGGTAATACCTGCCGCCATTCTTCCATGCAAACTGAAGCTGAAAAACTGTCTCAATGCTCTCAAATAGGAGATTCGCCCCAATCTTTCTTGCAAGAAGGGAAAGGGAGTACAAAATATCCTGATAAGCGGGACCAATCGCGACATTCCCGAGGGCATCTAGGTCGACTTTCAGAATATCCGGTTCAAGCATATTGATTTGATCCAAGTTGCTACTATCCGTTCCCAGCTTATCTATAGCGATTTTGACACCATATGCCCGGTAATAATTAAGGATATGCTCTAGTCCTCCTGCTTCCCCCATTGAGTTTCGTTCTGAAATTTCGAGCACAATCCTGCTTGGGCTGATCCCTTTTTTCTCATAAGAGAGGATTAGCTTAAGCAGTTTTTCTTCCGTATCAGCCATGAGCATCTCTGCATCGCGATTAATAAACAAAAGGATATGATCCTCAAGCTGAAGAGCTTTTTTAAAGGCTATGTTTACTATGGCTAGATCAGCTTCAAGCCGAAATTCCACAGGAACCTGCTCATCCTGAAAGAAAGAACCAAGGCTGACAGACTTATCCTCCAGCTTGAATCTTCCCAGTATTTCATAGCCAATCACACGGTGCTCATCCGCGCTGAAGATAGGCTGGAAGACCGGATAAACTCGGTCAATCCCGGCCATGATGTCCAACGCATCCAACAAAGACAACACCCCCATCTCACTTCTTTCAGTTGCTAAAAATAAATACTGTAAATCAAGATGTATTTATTTTATCACCTTTTTCCACTGTGCGGATGTCATTTTTGCCATTAACAGGCTCTAATGAACGAAAGGATTCTACAGAAACTAACGGTAAAGCCCAATGAAAGGATGTTTAACTTGAAAGCAGTTATGGGTTTAATCATGATGCCCTTTTTAATAGGCTTTTGCCAAGATCCCTCCCATATTGAAAAAGGGTCTGAACCTCTTGCCAAATCACAACATATTTCGTCTGAATTAACGAAACAAAAACCAAAAAGCATGGTGCCCAGCACTGTTTTACTGGATGTGCCTTTGATAAAACAAAACCCTGAACTTAAATACGGCTGTGAAGTGACAAGCCTTGCGATGCTTCTTAGCTATGCTGGGAAGAATGTGGACAAAATGGAACTGTACCAAAAACTACCTAAGGACCCGGAGCCTATTCACAGAACTTCTACAGGTGACATTTCCCGCTGGGGAAACCCTGAGCATGGTTTTGTTGGTGACATGACTGGCAAGGAAGCGGGTTATGCAGTATTTGACAAACCGTTGGCCCATCTTCTCGAACAATACTTGCCAGAGCAATCTGTTAATCTGACTGGAAAAGAATTCAATGAAGTATTAATGCATGTATCCAGGGGGTATCCCGCTGTTGTATGGACTACAGGAGATTATGGACTGCCAGACCGCTGGGAGGCATGGCAGCACGGAGAATCAGCTATTCGAACTCCATTGGATCTCCATGCTGTTGTTCTTGTTGGCCATGATCAAAACTTTGTTTACATTAATGATCCTCTTTCCGGTCAAAAGCAGGCAAAAGTCGGTAAGCAACGCTTTATTGCATCATGGAAAGCACTCCAGTCAAGAGCTGTCAGCTACCATGAGTAATGAAAAACAGCGGGCAAGCAGCCCGCTGTTATCATTCTTTTTTTTGCAAAGAGTAATGGAGCTTGGATATAGCGCGGATAATTGTACGCTTTCTAATATAACCTCTTGCAGCAGTTGTCACTCCATTCAGCTCAGCTGTCACTGTCCCTTCAGTTCCGGCAGCAGCAAAGCCATATACCCTTATTTTAATTTTCCCTGTCTTTATTGGTATCCATCCTATTTCCATACGCTTCGAATCATGCATAGCGAATATCTCCTTTGTAAATCTCGTACTATTTTATAAGGTAACTATTCCCTCGTGAGAATAATGGAAACATCTTCTTCCAAAGTCCTTAAGTCAAACGCCTCTTCTTTTTTCCTTGTCTGTCTGCTAGTATATATAAAGAATTCAGAATGATGGGTTGGTACGTTTATGCCTAAGATGACACGAAGATCCTTCCTGAGAAAAATATCAACAAGCATGCTCGCCATTGTTGGCACAGGCACTGGGGGTTATTATTATGCAAGGAATATTGAACCTCGCTTCCTTGAAACTGTCAGGCATGATGTCAAGAAAAAGAATTTGCCGCAAGGGTTTGACGGAATCCGTATCGCTGTATTCAGTGATACACATCTAGGCTTCCAGTATGACTTGAAACAATTATCCAAGCTGACTGACACTGTGATGAGCTTAAAGCCCGACATGATTTTATTTGCAGGAGACTTGCTTGATAACCCGCAAAGCTTTTCGGAAGAAAAAGCAATTATTTCAGAACTAGGCCGATTAAAAGCTCCTCTTGGAAAATTCGCGGTTTATGGGAACCATGACCATGGAGGGTATGGATCAGGCTTATATAAAAATATTATTGAAGCTTCCGGATTCACCCTTCTATTAAATGAATCAAGGTCGGTTAAGCTCCTCGATGGCAGTTCCATCTGGGTAGCGGGTATTGACGATGCTATGCTTGGAAAACCTGACATTAGAACAGCGGTTGCAAATATTCCTGAACAGGAATTCACCATTCTTATGTCCCACGCACCGGATCTTGCTGACAATGCATTTCAATACGGTATTCAACTGCAGGTAAGTGGCCATAGCCACGGTGGGCAAGTCAAAATTCCATTCTACGGCCCACTCATTACTCCACCATTTGCCACAAAGTATACAGAAGGATTTTATTCTGTTGGACAGGATGCGCCAATGACCCTGTATGTCAGCCGAGGGCTGGGAACCACCAGAATGCCGTTCCGCTTTCTTTCACGTCCGGAGTTGACGTTACTGACATTGCGAAAACCTTCCGGACATAAAGAGAAAAGCAGCTGAAATTCAGCTGCTTTTCTCTTTATGTCCCAGTAAGGCGCTGCGCACTGGACTTGCGCGCTCTTAGAGTTATAAGTCAACATCGAATCGCTTCGCTCTTCGTGTTTCCTTTATCGCGCATTAACGGGCAGTAGGTTCCCAACTGCCCGTAAAAGCCCGATCGGCTCATCTAACAATCAGCGACAAAAGCATCCGCTGATTGAAGATTCGCCTTATCTCGTGCCGGTGTGCTCCAGTCCATACGGCGCTTTACGGGCGCATCCTCTTTTCTATTTATATATCATTTTTTCTGCACTGCTTGCAGGCATGGGCTTGGCAAAATAATAGCCCTGGGCCTTATCGCAATTTCCCCGTTCCAAAAATTCCGCCTGGCTTCTTTCTTCCACTCCTTCGGCAATTACTTCAAGTCCCAGGCTCCTAGCCAGGTGGATAATGGTGGAAGTGATTGCTGCATCTTTTTCGCTCTCCGGAATATCGCGGACAAAGGACTGATCAATTTTTAAAATATCGATAGGAAATTGTTTCAAATAATTAAGGGAAGAATATCCTGTCCCAAAATCATCCACTGAAATAGTAAGACCCAATTTCTTCAGTTTTTTCAAAATCGGTATTGTCTCCTTCGTATCCTGCATTGCCCCTTCAGTTATTTCAATTTCCAGGAGATGAGCAGGTATTCGGAACGCATTGATAGATTTCTCGATGATGGTCACAAGGTCCGGCTGAAGGAATTGTTTAGGCGAAATATTGACCGCCACCCTTACTCCCTTTTCCGTAGCTCTTCTCCACTCGCTTATTTGTCTGCATGCTTCATGAATAACCCAATTTCCTATCGGGATGATAAGCCCGGTATCCTCCGCAACAGGGATAAACTCCGATGGAGGAACGGACCCCAGCTCCTGGTTATTCCAGCGGAGAAGCGCTTCCATGCTGTTCACTTCTTTTGTCTGAAGATTGACCTGCGGCTGGTAATGAAGGTTAAACTCGCCCCGCTCCACAGCTTTGCGGAGCTGCATCTCAAGCGCAACTATATTCACATTCATCATTTTCATATCCGAACGGTAAAACTGAAAATGCGCCTTTCCTTTTTCTTTGACGCGGTATAGCGCTTCGTTAGCATTTTTGATGAGGGTCTCCGCATCTTTGCCGTCATGTGGAAAGACGCTGATACCAATGCTTGGAGAAATATAGTACTCCTGCGAGTCAAAGTAAAAAGAATCAGCAAAACCTGCTAATAGCTTTTGGGCAAAGGCGCCTGCCTCTTTCCTTGAAGATTCTTTCAGCAATACGATAAATTCGTCCCCACCCTGGCGATATACCATGGAATCGGCAGCTTGAATGCAAGAAATCCTCGCGGCAACCTGTTTAAGAATATGGTCTCCCGCCAAATGGCCGAGCGTATCATTCAAATATTTAAAGCGGTCAAGATCAATCGAAAGCAGGGAAAACACCATATCCTGCCGTTTTGTTTTTTCTATCAATGCACCCAAGTCTTCCAGAAGCGCTCGCCTGTTCAGGAGTCCTGTAAGCTGGTCATGAAACGCCATGAACTTGATAATCTCTGCTGTTTTGGCTTGCTCGGAAATATCTCTTGCAATGACATAGATGCCTGTTATTTCGGTATTGATAACAATGGGAACTGTTTTGATTTGGACGGAAAAATAATGGATTTGTCTATTCACAAACCTGCAGTCAAATGATTCCATCGCTATACCGAATTTCGTATGAAACATCATTTTTCGGAATGCCGGATGATCCTCTGGATGTAGAAGGCTCGATATTTCCATCCTCTGAAGATGTTGTGCGGAAAACCCTGTCATCTTATTTGCTGCAGGGTTTACATCAAGTATATTTCCATTCAGGTCGACAGAAAAGACTGCATCAAGACTATGATCTACAATGGATCTATATTTCTGCTCGCTTTCATCCAGGAGTTTCTTTTCTTTATGCGCTTCCGTTACATCCCTCGTAACAGCGACAACATAACGGATATCTCCCTTAACGTCCCTTACTGGAGTAAGAATGGATTCTCCAAAAACCTTCTTGTGATTTTCACCTTGCATCTCGTCAAAGAAGCTGACTGCGTTTCCGCTCTCCGCGGCCCTCCTGTATTGATTGTGCAGTAATTCTGCCTTTTCGGGCGGCAAAACTTCCTCAAGGGTTTTGCCAAGACACTGGGCTGACATACCTGCATGGAGAAGGGCATTTTTATTGGCAAAGACGTACCTGAAACTTTGGCCTTCCCTCTTCTCTATCCTCTCCATAATAAAAACAAGGTCTTTTATATGTTTAAAAATAATATTAAAAATCATCTGTTCCAAAAAGCTAGTTTCACTAGAAACCTTTTCTTCAATAGACTGTCCTGTATGCGCCATTTAAATCCATCCTCATGCCACAAAAGCGATTAGACTTCTAATGGTAGATTAATATTATTGCGTTTACTTTAATCATCGGTTGAGCGGAGACTTTTTTTAACAAATTTCAGAAAGATTACATGGATTCTTCACTCTTGATCATCAATCGGCTATCCCTTAAGGTTTGAGGAAAGAAATTTCAACAAGAACATATAATGGTTATATGCAGTCTTTTGTTTGAAAAAGAAAGGATGGATGGCATGATCCATATCGTAAAACGAGGCGAAACCCTAGCTTCTCTCTCTGCCGATTTCCGCCGGAGCCAAAGTGAAATCATTGCAGCAAACAGAGGGAAACCGATCATTCCCGGCCAGGCTATCGTTATTCCGGGACTTCCTGAACCTTCATCCATTCCCTTCTCGATACTTGTCTCCGTAAGCCGCAAAAAACTGACTATTTTCCGGAATGGAAAAGTATTCAAAACTTACCCTATCGCAACTGGAAAAATGCTTACAAGAACTCCTTTCGGAACCTTTATTATTGTAAACCGTGAGCCTAATCCTGGCGGTCCTTTTGGTGCCATGTGGCTTTCCTTGTCCAAGCGGGGGTACGGAATTCACGGTACAAATAAACCTTCTTCAATAGGACAATCCGTCTCTAAAGGCTGTATAAGAATGTATAACAAAGATGTTCTTGAGCTCGCTAGAATCATACCGAATGGAACCTTGACCATAATTCGGCCTTAAATTACTCAAAAAAACATGTTATTAAAAGCTTCGGTTTTTTTACTTGGGGAAAAAGGGTATAATATCCTTGTACTTCACTTCTGAAAAATCGAAAGGAGCCTGACCATTGAACAGCGACAGGAACCGGCAAACCCCGATTCGCCCGACTATCGAAAACCTCTCCCAGGCCATCTTCATTGTAAACCGGCATGCAAAGACTGCGACGAATCCCAAATACTTATACTCATTGAAGCATGAAGCACTGAAAAAGCTCCTTAAGGAAGGGAAGGCAAAGAAAGTGGGACTGCACTTTTCCCAAAATCCGAAATACAGCCAGCAGCAATCCGATGTACTTGTGATGTGCGGGAATTACACCTTCCATATACCGCCAAGTAAAAAAGATTTCGAGGAACTTCCTCATCTTGGAAAGCTTGACCAGGCAGTAAGAAACCCAAAGGCCAGTGTTTCACTGACACAGGCAAAAAAACTGCTTATTACATATACCGGGCTTAAGGATGAAAGTAATCCCGGCCCGCAAAAAAAGCAGTACCAGAAACCTGTCTTCAAAAAATTGGGCGAGAGTTTTTTTTAATAATGATTAATCGGATTCAAAAAGCGGCCAAGCAGGCCGCTTTTGTGTTGTTATATGAAAATCATGTAAGATCTATAAAACCAGTTCATCAATTTTCTGGACAAGCAGACCAATTTCCGGCTTGCTGATTTGCGCATCCGCCCCTACCATACTGCCTTTGTGCATGAGATCATGTGTAATCAGGGAGGAAAAAATAACGACCGGAAGCTTGGATAAACTTGGATGCTCTTTAATTCTTTTTGTCAGATGATGCCCGTCCATTTGAGGCATTTCTATATCAGTAATGACCAGATTCACCTCATCAGAAGCATCTTTGCCGTCTTCAGCTAGGCCTTCAAGAAAAGCAATGGCGTCTTTTCCATTTTCAAAAAATTCCACATTAGCGTATCCGGCCTCAAGCAGTGTATCATGAAGCAATTTCCTGAGCATTGTCGAGTCTTCGGCTACCACAAGACGTTTTGAAGAACGTTCCCTGTCTCCTAATTTCCTGACTTCTTCAACATTGATGCCTGACTCTGGGTTAATGTCATGCAGAATCTTTTCGAAGTCTAGGAACAGAACCATGTCCTCCTCAAGCTTTATGACACCAATGACCTGACTTTCAAGTCCGCTGTACATGTCTGACGGCTTTTCAATCTGGCTCCAGGAAATCCGATGAATTTGTGTCACTTGATGAACATGAAAAACAGTTTTCTGCTGATTAAACTCAGCTACGATAAATTTATCACTCTCTGGCTGACCTGATGGCGCAAAACCGAGAGCTGCTGCAACATCGATAACGGGGAGAACTTCTCCCCTCAGTTCAATGATTCCTTCTATGAACTTATGAGAATGGGGAAGTGAAACGACTTTTGCAGGATTAATAATTTCCTTCACTTTCATGACATTAATGGCAAATTTATTTTTCCCTACGCCAAACTCGACGATTTCGAGCTCGTTCGTACCGCTTTCAAGGAGAATCCCTTTTGAAGAATCCATATTATGTGTGCCCCCTTTTTTTTCTGATTAAACTATAGCACGAACAACTGGAAAAAGAATACTCTATTAAAAAAAAAAGAAAAGCCCGGACGTTTTACGCCCAAGCTTTTGAGGTTTGATGACTAGAGTACGTGAAATAAAATTCGATAGTTAGGAAAAGCACTGTCATTCCTATCGGTATCATTATCAGATGATAATTAATGATAATTTATGATAGCTGTTATAACGCGTTTCCAAAGACTCCATGTTGCTCTTCCACATTGAATAAAGCTGCCCCTGTCTAGATTTGTTCAATGTATTACCTAACTATTTCTTAACTACAAGCGTGCTCGCAATAAGATCGTGCAGTCCCTGCTTCTTTTCAGTCACTCCAGCCATAATAAAGCCAATCATGAAAATAACAGAAGAGAGATACATAGCAAAATAGCGGCCTAGCCCTCTCCAAAATGATATTCTGTTGCCTTCATAATCTGTCACTTTCAATCCAAGCAGCATCTTCCCTACAGTACCCTGTACCTTCGAAGCATGCATACCTGCAAAATAAAGGATGGAAATGAACATGCAGATAAGCCAAACTATCGCAAAAACACCAAATAGTTCAAAAATAGCTTGTTCTAGCATAAGTTGGCTTGTTGCTAATTCGGGATTCATTAACAGGTCAAGCGACTCACTGGATAGTGTGGAGAATAACAGGAAAAAGACGATGCTCATCGGTATCGACACAATAATATAATCAACCAAATACGCAGCCACCCGGATCCAGAATCCACCGTATTTCCTTTCTTCTAAAGAAACTGACTCGTTTAAATTGAGTTCCATACAAACTCCCCCCTTGTTGTTGAAAACGGAAAACACATCCTATTATACCAATAATTATGAAGTTTTGCGTTGGATTCGTGAAAAATTCTTTACATTAATCTTTCTGATAAACCTTTATCTTTTAATGACCAAGGTCCTTGCAATAAGGTCATGTAAAGACTGTTTTTTTGCTGTAAAACCAGCCATGATGTATCCAAACAACAGTAAGTACGATAAGACTGTCGCGAATTGACGGCCAGACGCTCTCCAGAAGGAGATTTTGCGGCCTTCATAATCCGTCATCTTCAATTCAAGCAGTTTTTTCCCAATCGTGGCCTGCCACTTCGAACAATGGAGAATGGAAAAATATAATGAGCTAACAAAATTACACACTATAAAGACCAGCGACAAGTAAAGAATCCCATAAAATAACCACATTGGCAGAATGCCCAGCAGCATAAACATAAAATCAGGATCCTCTGTATTTATCTTTATTTCCTCTAATGTAAAAAAATAGCGTCCTAGAGGAAGAGCTACTAAATTGATAAGGGTATTCCTAATATAATTAAATCAATCAGGGCAGCAGCAGTGCGAATCCAAAAGCCACCGTATTTTTCTTTCTCATGTATCATTGCTGTTTGCTCTATATTTGTCTGCATTTGCATCCCCCTCTTCTTCCTTAACAGCAATCGTCTTGAACCATTTGTATTTAGCTAGTTTAGACACTTACAGTATGACAATCAGGAAATCGATCCTATTATACCAAAAGTTGTGTCTAAATCGTGTCGTGATTTCGAAATTTTGCTTTCTAAATTTATAGCCATTTGCTTCGGCTGTTCTGTCCATCTCATGGTAAAATGAATTCATCATAACTGGAGGTAGCTTATTGTGGAACATTTGATCAATAGAAGAGTAAAACAAATTGAAATTTCGGGGATCAGAAAATTTTACAATATGGTTGCTGATATGGAAGGAACCATTTCCTTGACCATCGGCCAGCCTGATTTTTTAACACCAGCGCATGTGAGGGAAGCTGGAAAAAGAGCGATTGATGAAAACAAGACTACCTATACGCATAATGCGGGGAATCACGATTTAAGGAAAGCCGCAGCTGATTTTTACAGCAAGAAATATGGGGTATCGTATTCACCAGAGACAGAAACGATTATCACTGTCGGTGCGAGTGAAGCAATTGACATTTCATTTCGGACCATCCTGGACGAAAGCTCCGAAGTAATATTGCCTGGGCCGGTCTATCCTGGCTACGAACCCATCATTACCCTTTGCGGCGCGATTCCGGTTCATGCGGATCTTCGTGAAAATGGTTTTCGAATGACAGCTGATGTGATCAAAAAATATTTGTCAGAAAAAACGCGGTGCATTGTCATACCCTATCCATCTAATCCTACCGGAATCAGCCTGAACGAGCAGGAACTGAAGGAAATTGCTGATCTTGTAAGAGGAAAGGATATCTTTATCCTAGCAGACGAAATTTACAGTGAGCTGTCTTATGGAGAGCCGCATGTATCTATTGCATCATTTTTAAAGGAACAATCGATTGTCATCAATGGACTATCAAAGTCACATTCAATGACCGGGTGGAGAATCGGGATGCTGTTTGCACCAGAAGCCGTGTCAAAGCACCTATTAAAAGTACATCAGTACAATGTCACCTGCGCTTCCTCTATCTCTCAGGCGGCGGCATTAGATGCCCTGACAGCCGGCATCGATGATCCGGAAGAAATGAGGATGGAATATGCAGCAAGAAGAGATTATGTATTCGACAGACTTGAAGATATGGGGCTTGATGTCATCAAGCCTGATGGAGCCTTTTACTTTTTCGTGAAAATTCCTTTTGCAGGAGTAAACTCTTTTGATTTTGCCCTCTCACTTGTTAAAGAGGCAGGTGTAGCAGTCGTGCCTGGCAGCGCATTTTCCCGCTTCGGGGAAGGCTACTTTCGCCTTTCCTTCGCTTATAGTATGGAAACACTGACACAGGGGCTAGACAGGCTTAAATCCTATTTGAAGAGTCAGTGATAAGTGTTAATTTAAAAAACTGAATGACATAAAAATCCTGCAGTTCTTCTTACGAAGTCTGCAGGATTTTATTTATTGGTCCGGCACATAAACAAACCTCAATTTACTCCTTCCAGTACTTGTAAATCGCCTGAGTACCACCGTTTTCTTCACCATCATTAGCAAGTTCACCGTAAAGAGAACGGGCGAGCGCTAACCCAGGCGCTTCCATCCCCATTTTTTCAGCTTCCGCAAGGGCAATGTTCATATCCTTGATAAAATGTTTAATATAAAAGCCTGGTTCAAAATCGCCGTTGATCATTCTTGGGGCAAGATTGGACAATGACCAACTTCCTGCTGCTCCTGATGATATCGTAGCAAGTACTTTTTCAGGATCCAGGCCCGCTTTATTGGCATAAACCATTGACTCTGCTACCCCGATCATTGTCGAGGCAATAACGATTTGATTGCACATCTTTGTATGTTGTCCCGCTCCAGCCTTGCCCTGGTAGATGACATTCGGTCCCAGGATTTGCAATATTGGTTTCACTGCATCGAAGGCTTCCCGTTCACCGCCGGCCATGATGCTCAGCCTTGCTTCTTTCGCCCCAATATCACCGCCGGAAACTGGCGCATCGATCGCATGCATTTGTTTAGCTTTTGCCGCTCCATGCAACTTCTCGGCAAGTGTAGGCGTGGAAGTGGTCATATCAATCAAATATGTATTCTCCCTGCCATTTGTAATGAGCCCTTCATTGCCTAGATACACTTCCTCCACATCGTTTGGATATCCGACAATCGTAATAATCACGTTTGCCTTCTGGGCAACTTCCCTCGGTGAACCAGCCCATTCAGCTCCCTGTTCGATCAATCCTAACGCTTTTTCCTTTGTTCTCGTATACACAACCAGAGGAAAGCCAGCCCTTAATAAATGCCCAGCCATGCTATTTCCCATAACGCCTGTCCCAATAAAACCAATCACCGTATTTTCTTTTGTCAGCATTCTTTTTCCTTCTTTCTAAAAAAATATCCTATAAATCAATTATAAACGAATTTACTGCAACAAAGCATGTCTGGTATCCTGAAAATTCAGTCAGAAAAAAAGACAATAAAAAGGCCGGCTGTTTAAAACAGCCGGCAAAGTCTGGGGGAAAATGAGAATGATTTGCTTACCTTCAGTCTTACCAAAGTGCTTATTTTTTTATACCCGCCAAACACAACTCCAAACAAAAACTTATATTACATTTATGTTACGAAAGTGTAGCTGCATTCACAGCCTCTACAACTTCTTCAGAAGTACCCATTTCAAGCACTTTTTCAGCGAGACTTTCCATATCTGCCTTGTTTAAGTTACGGATAAGCGAACGTGCCTTCAAGACGGAAGAAGCGCTCATTGAGAATTCATCAAGACCAAGGCCTAAAAGTACAGGGATTGCAGTCTCATCTCCTGCCATTTCTCCACACATGCCTGCCCATTTACCCTCTTTGTGGGCTGCATCAATTACCATTTTCACAAGGCGAAGAATCGCTGGATTATATGGCTGATAGAGGTAGCTGACCTGCTGGTTCATTCGATCTGCTGCCATTGTATACTGGATGAGATCATTGGTGCCTATGCTGAAGAAATCCACTTCTTTTGCAAACTGGTCTGCAAGTACTGCTGTAGATGGAATTTCTACCATGATGCCCAGTTCGATGGACTCGGCAACCTTTATCCCTTTAGCGGCAAGTCCTTGCTTTTCTTCTTCTAGAATCGCTTTTGCTTCGCGGAATTCTGCAAGCGTAGCAATCATCGGGAACATAATTTTCAGGTTTCCGTGGATACTTGCGCGCAGGAGTGCACGCAGCTGTGTCCGGAAAATATCCTGTTCATCAAGGCAGAGCCGGATAGCTCGGTAGCCAAGGAACGGGTTCATTTCTTTTGGAAGATTCAAATATGGCAGCTCTTTATCACCACCGATATCAAGCGTTCTTACCACTACAGGCTTCCCTTCCATTCCCTCGAGAACAGCTTTGTACGATTCATACTGTTCTTCCTCGGTCGGAAGCTGGTCTCTGTCCATATAGAGGAACTCAGTACGATAAAGTCCTATTCCTTCGCCGCCGTTTTCCCGCACACCTTTTAAATCCTTCGGGGTTCCGATATTTGCTGCAAGCTCTACATGAATACCATCCGCTGTCACTGTCTTTTCATTGACAAGCTTCGCCCATTCAGCCTTTTGCTTCGCATAGTCTTCCTGGACTTTCCTGTACTGATCAAGCAGCTCGGAAGCTGGATTGATGTGGACCTCACCATTCATTCCATCAACAACAACAATGTCGCCATTGCTGATCTCTTCAGTTGCCGTCTTTGTGCCGACAACAGCTGGAATTTCCATTGAGCGAGCCATAATGGCTGAATGGGATGTCCTCCCGCCGATATTGGTTGTAAAACCCTTCACAAAGTTGCGGTTGAGCTGAGCTGTATCGGAAGGGGTCAGGTCTTCCGCCACGATGATGACTTCCTCTGCCACCATGCTTGGATTAGGGATTTGGACACCTAGGAGGTGTGACAGAATACGCTTTGTCACATCCCGGATATCTGCGGCCCTTTCTTTCATGTACTCATTGTCCATCGATTCAAACATGCTGATAAACATATCTGCTGTTTCTTTTAAAGCAGTTTCTGCATTGATGCTTTCGCTCTTAATCTTTTCTTCAATTGGAGAAACTAGCTCCGGGTCTCTTAAAACAAGAAGATGAGCATCAAAAATCGCAGCCTTGTCTGCACCGAGTTCTTCCATTGCACGGTCACGGATTGTTTCAAGCTCGGATTGGGCTGTTTCCAGTGCTCCCTGAAAGCGCACGCTTTCTTCTTCAGGAGAATCCACTGTCCGTTTTTCAAAAGAAAAATCTGGTTCAACAAGCCTGTAAGCCTTAGCAATGGCAATGCCGTTTGAGGCAGCAATACCTTTTAGAAAGCTCATTATTCTGCTAGACCTTCCCTCTTCAAAGTCTCTTCAATCGTGTTCATTGCGTCAGCCTCATCGCTGCCTTCCGCAGATACAGTAATCTCTGCACCCTGGCCAATCCCAAGAGACATAACACCCATAATAGATTTCAGGTTCACTTTCTTCTCTTTATACTGAAGCTGGATTTCGGAATCAAACTTGCTTGCTGCTTGCACAAGCAAAGTAGCGGGACGTGCATGTATACCTGTTTCAGCAATTACTTTAAATTTCTTTTCAGCCATAATGGATCAAACTCCTTTTATTATTAATAATGTTAGTTATGAAAATGATGCCGGATTCAACCTTTTGTGTGAAAGTGCAAAATAATATTTATTATTTTACCCTTTTGCTTGTTTGCTCACACAATTAATTTTTGGAAATCGCTTCCTTCATTTAAGGTCATCAGATGACTGGCATCATTATCAAAAGAATAGCATGTTGTCCTGGCGCAGACAATGAAAAACGGCTCGGTTTTTGTCGGATTTGCGGAGTTTTTTCCCTTAAGCGCTTTCATTGACCTTTCCTTCAACCACAATTATGATTTCTAGCTCCGTTCGACATCACTGTAACGATAAAGGACATCTCCACCCCGCTGTGCCACTCCCCGAAAATGTTTAAAGTCTTCCCTATTTACAAGAACTTCTCGAAACAATAGAAAAACGTCCCTTGTCACATAGTATTCAGTGAGTTCACCGTTTTTTAAACGGTCTAGGATAGTACGAATTTCCTCTTGATCCATGACTTTCACTCCCATGCTGTTAGATGTCTCCATTCTAATGATATTCAGTCCCTAATTCCAGCAATCAGACATGCTTTAGTCTGTTTTTAACATGGAATCGCATAAAAAATTCAATAAAATTCCTTTTTTTTTTAAAAAAGTTCATTTACCTATTGATTAATGAGGCAATTTTCGTTATTTTATTAATAATTTCCGCTTTGGAAAAAACCGATAACTCTGTGAACAAACGCCAAAACACCCAGATAGTCTTTACCTCCGAATAATTTTAGTGCAAACTTTGAAGTAGTTCCAATTTGAAGGATAGGAGAGAGAACCTTTGAAAAAAGCACAAGTGGGAAACGTGATAGAATTCAAGGAAGGTTTACGGGGCATTGTTGAAAAGGTGAATGAAAACTCTGTAATTGTTGATTTAACCTATATGGATAATTACAGAGATTTAGAATTAGATCAAAGAACGGTTATTAATCATAAAAACTATAAAGTTATTAAAGAAACTGCCTTTAATTAGGTTTAATGTGACTCGTTTTCTCGCAGGAAAACAGCCACCACTCCCGGGTAATAATGATGGTGCCAGCAGACCTCCATCCATTTGGTTGAAAGCGGCACCATTTTTACTCTCTTTTTTCACTTTTTGTTCAAACTTCTCCTTTCAGCTGCAGATTGATCAAGGGAAAGAAAGGATTTCCTTCCTATCTCCCCGTAAAATCTGGTACAATTATTGGTGTTTGTTGAAAGGGGTTAGTGCAATGGGAAATTGGGTGACCGATCGCCGTTTCTATTTAGGGTTTGTGATCGCGCATCTTCTGCTATTTTTTACTTTTGAAGATAAAACAGTATTCTGGTACATTTTTACGGCTTCGATGCTGATTTTGATAAGCTTCTCAATCATCCATGAATCAATCGATGACAACCTTCCAGCCCTCTCTTATTTTACAATCGGCATTTTGTCGGGAACTGCACTTTTTCTTCTCTTTTGGGCAGGAAACTTAGTGGTTGACTGGACAGGATTGCCTCTGGATCGGCAAATCACGAAGCTGTACCGATGGTTTTCACCAGAACTGGCGTGGCACTATATTGTCTTGATTTTAATCATTGCTCCAGGAGAAGAAATTTTTTGGCGTGGTTTTATACAAAAGAGGATTCTTGAAAGCGCAAATGCATCAACTAGCATTTTGGTTTCAGCATTGATGTATGCCTCTGTCCATTTTTACTCCGGACAAACCGCCTTAATGCTTGCAGCGCTCGTTGCTGGCTTGGTATGGGGTTCCTTATATGCTTGGAAGAGGAGCATCCCTCTTGTTGTGATTTCACATATTGTTTTCGATCTATTACTATTTATTCTGTTTCCTTTACGGTAAACAACAGCATTGAAAATAGGGCAGCCGTCAAGGCTGCCCTTCCTGCATTTTCTATTCTTATTTTCTCCTGCCTCCTGCTGCCGGAAGTGGTTTCATCCATAGGAAAATGACAAAAATAATGCTGATATAACCAAATATCGGATATAAATACGAAAGCAGCGTACCGTAATTGACCATGCTGATTACATAGGAAACAATGAAAATCGCTGTAACAGTAAGAAGCCTTGGAACTCTCACATATCCCTGTATCTGTCTGTCCAATCCAAACATATTGCCTATAATCGAAGTAAAAATTTCCCCATAGATGATGACAAGAAATACCCAGTACAAACCCGGAGCCAAATCTTTCATGATGACAGCCATTGGTATTTCGTATGCTTCAATCTCTGGCAGCATAACAAGCGTCAGGTGGCTGGACAAAAGGATCACTGTTAATCCAAGCCCCCCAAGTATGCCCCCCCACTTCAAAGTCCTGTCATTCTTTATCTCGGCTGCAACAGGCACCAGGACAGCCTGGGCCAGCGATAGATTAAACGCCGTGTAGGAAACAGGGGAGAAGATCACTTCCCACCATTTTGCCGACTCACTCATTTTTGCGACATTTGAAAGTACATTTGGCAGCTGCATCGAAAAATACAGCAGGATAAAGCTGAAAATAATCATCATCGGAACTACAAAGACATTGACAGCAAAAAGCCCCTTCATTCCTACGGCCATTACAGCTGCAGTCAACAAGAGCGTAATGAAAACACCTGTATGTTTGGACATCCCCAGCTGTTCTTCAAACACAGCACCAGCTCCTGACAGCATGACCGCCCCTACACCAATCAGCATTAAAAACATCAATAGATTGATTAACCTTCCAAACAACTTTCCGAATAAGTATTCATTAAACTGCTCATAGGAGGACGCTCCAATAAAAGCAGCAACCCTAAGCAGCTGTGACCCTAAAAAAATAAGCAAATAGCCGGCAATCAGTATTCCCCCAAGGCCGTATAAGCCAAAACGGGAGAAGAACTCAACAATTTCTCTGCCTGTTGCAAAGCCGGCACCCACTACCGTCCCAATGTAAACGGCAGCAATTTGAAAGGCTGCCCTCCAGTCAATCTTCACGCAACTCCCTCCCCTGTACCAATATATGTAGACTCGGACAAACCATGACGAGCTTTTTTCAAAAGAAAAAAGGAAATATATAACAAAGCGGAAATATCGAAAGTCAAAGAAGGTCAAATTATAATAATGTTAAATCGTCAAAGTTAGTCAAAGTCAGACAAGACTCAAAAAAGGATGGCGGTTCGCGAAGCGCTGTTAGAAGCCGGTAAAACAAGGCTAAGGCAAATCTTAATGACGGCATTCGCTACAATTGCAGCATTGATTCCTCTCGCGCTGACTGCTTCTACACTCATTTCAAAAGGGCTGGCCATCACCGTCAGTGGCGGCCTGACGTCATCCACCATTTTGACTTTGATACTGATTCCAGTCATCTATGAACTATTTTTCTACAGACAGGTGAAAAAAGAGAGACCTCAACATCGCTAGAAAGAAAAGGCCCTGCATTTTCATGCAGGGCCTTAAGACTGTCGAAAAAATTATTTACATTTTTTTATCATCAATTGAATTCAGCCATTCTTCAATTTCCCCAGCCACCGACTCAACGCAGCCTTCCTCGAATGGCGAAATCAGGTTAGCCTGTTTCACAAGTTCCGTAAATGGCATGCTGCCGCCAAGCTTGCAAAGCTTGAGATAATCAGCCCATGCGCTTTCACTGTTTTCGCGGGATCTCTTCCAAAACTGGAAGGCACAGATTTGAGCCAGCGTATAATCAATATAATAGAATGGAGAATTATAAATATGGCCCTGCCTTTGCCAGAAGCCCCCGGACTCCAGGTAAGTATTCCCGTCATAATCTTTAAGAGGAGTATATTTCTTTTCAATTTCCCGCCATTGCTGCTTGCGCTCTTCTGGAGTTGCTTCCGGGTTTTCATAGACCCAATGCTGGAATTCATCAACGGAAACACCATATGGAAGGAACTGCAGCCCGCTGCCCAAGTGTGCGAACTTATATTTATCCGTGTCTTCCTGAAAGAACAGTTCCATCCATGGCCATGTAAAGAACTCCATGCTCATCGAGTGGATCTCGCAAGCTTCGTACGTTGGCCAGTAGTATTCAGGAATGTCAAAATGACGGCTGGAATACACCTGGAACGCATGGCCGGCTTCATGCGTCAATACATCGATATCCCCTGATGTACCATTAAAATTCGAAAAGATAAATGGTGACTGATAACCTTCAATATATTCGCAATACCCGCCGCCAGCCTTACCTTTCTTTGCCACTAAATCCATCAGATTGTTGTCTTTCATGTATCTGAAAAATTCGCCCGTTTCTGGCGAAAGCTCATCATACATTTTTTGGCCATTGTCGATAATCCAGTCAGGGTTCCCTTTTGGTGCTGCATTTCCTGTTTTGAATTCGAAAGGTTCATCATAATACTTCAGTTCTTCCACGCCTATCCTTGCCCGCTGTCTCTCTTTCAGCCTTGAAGCGATCGGTACTATATATTTTTCGATTTGCCTTCTGTAGCCCGCTACCATTTCTGCATCATAGTCGGTTCTGAACATACGGAAATATGCAAGTTCAACAAAGTTTTTGTATCCAAGCTTATGGGCAATTTCGGTCCTGACTTTCACCAACTCATCATAAATCCGATCAAATTCATCGCTGTGCTGCGCAAAGAATGCGAACTTCGCTTCAGATGCCTGCCTGCGAGTATCCCTGTCTACCGATTCTGTGAAGGCATCAAGCTGAGCAAGCGTTCTTTCTTCACCTTCAAACTGGATTTTAGCTGAAGCGACAAGCTTTGTATATTCAGTGGAAAGCTTATTTTCTTTTTGCAATAGCGGAACAATCTCGGGTGTAAAGGTTTTAAGCTGAGCTTCGGCAAGTGCAAACAGCTGTTTCCCCCATTTTTCCTCCAGCTCTTTCCTGAAAGGTGATTTGACAAGCTCTTCATAATACTTTGTTACAAGGCCTTCGACGTTAGGAGCAAGTTCATCAAGGTAATCCTGCTCAGCCTTATAGAACTCATCATTTGTATTAACCGTGTGGCGGATATTACATAAATTAAACATGGTTGAAACCTTGTTCCTCAGCCCATTGATTTCCTCCATTGCTTCCACCTGGCCTTGTGCAGAATCAGCATTCCTGAATACAGCCAAAGCCTGTCCGAAGTTTTTCGTGAGAGCCTCAAAGTCAGGCCTTGTGTATGTATAATCTTCAAATTTCATTCTTTTCGCCTCCTTGTATCCATAATTTATTCGACATTAGAAAAGTATTTCCTTCTCCGAAGTATCTTCAATTTTCGCGCATGTAAAAAACGGCTTAAAAAGATAAGCCGTTTAGTTTAATATTTTCCCGCTGACAAACCAAGCTTCTTCAGCAGCATAATCGCCGTGTTTTTCTCCTCTTCTGATAAAGCCCCCATCAATTCATGTATATTTTGACTGTGTTCAGGAAAAATGTCTTCAATCAGCTTTTTACCAGTTTCAGTAATTTGAGCGTATGTTACCCTCCGGTCATTGGGACAGGCAATCCTCTTAAGCAATTCTTTTTTCTCAAGCTTATCTACAACATAAGTAATGCTGCCGCTCGCAAGTAGGATCTTGCCCCCAATTTGCTGAAGCGGCTGGTCACCTTTGTGATACAGCAGCTCAAGGACGGCAAATTCGGTCGGATTCAGCCCGTTATTCTGGATTACTTTATTAACATGTTCGTTTATGGCACGATAAGCTCTTGAAAGGACAATAAACAGTTTTAATGATGTATTTACTGATTCATCTATCATGGTATTCATTCCTTTAATAGCAGGTTAATTCGAGTATATATCATAGTACCTCTTTTTTACAGCAGTGGAGCCTACCATGTAGTTTATCGTATCTCCTCCGCCGATGCAATAAGGTGCGGGCTCAAGAGCCCATCTATCGCAGGGGTTTAAATGTCCCACCCTTATGGGAAGATACCTTCATACACTATATAAAGAATTAGGAGCTGCAATTATGAAAAAAAGGCTTTTCGAAAACTTGGTTGATCCTCGCAGCGGTGGCGGTCTTGCTAGCCATCATGCTTTTTTCGAGCTATAACAGCTTCGTCAATGAGGAAGAAAGCGTGAACAGTGCCTCCGCCCAAATCGAAAACCAGCTTCAAAGAAGGCTGGATTTAATTCCGAACCTCATAAATACGGTAAAAAGGCTATGCTTCACATGAAAAAGACGTAATCAAGGAAATTTCGGATGCTAGAGCAAAACTTGCAGGTGCCCGCTCACCTGAAGACGAAGCCACAACGAATGCCGAGCTTTCCTCTGCGCTCAGCCGCCTGCTAGTCGTAGTGGAAAACTATCCAAACCTTAAAGCAGATAAGCAGTTTACGCAGCTGATGGATGAACTCGCCGGAACCAAAATAGGCTGTCAGTAGCCCGAAAAGATTATAACGACCAGGTTTCCAGCTACAACAAAAAAGTAAAAAGGTTTCCGGGTGCACTAGTTGCTAGCATAACCGGTTTTGATGAAAAAGAATACTTCAAGGCAGACCCGCGTGCCGCCAATGAACCTTCTGTTGATTTTTGGGGCAACGGGTAATGAACCCAGCAAAGGCATTGCGCCTTTCCATAGTTTTATTTTTTCACATTTTTCCTATAATGAAAGAACGCAAAATCAGGATTGAAGTCGGGTACGGCCTGGAAGGGATCATCCCGGACGGCAAAGCTGGCCGCCTGTTGATGAACAGGCTCTTCCCTACCTTCAATCGGATCAGCCCAATCTAGCCGTCATGAACACCTACCAGGCTCTGGGACAGGAGGTTTCCGGAACAGGTGAATTCAGCGGCAGGGATAAGGAAGATGAATCCCCCATCCCCTCATGGCTCATTATCCTGTGCGTTGTCGGGCTTGTTTTCCTCGACATTACTTTCTTTGGCGGAACCTTGTCGTATCTACTCCTGTCCGTCCTTACCCGTGGGGGAGGAAAAGGAGGACCAAGAGGGGGAGGCGGAGGTTCTTCGGGAGGCGGAGGTGCGAGCCGTGGATGGTAGAGCTCGTATAAAGACAAAAACCATTTCAATGAGGAGAAACTTGCTGTAAGATTACTTGTATATATGATTACAGGTAAAGAAGGCGATTTCTATGGTCCAACGTGCCGAAGCTGTCCGGCCGCAGCAAATGAGTAAAGGAAAGACAGCGTATAAAATACTATTTATCATAGGGATGTGCCATTTGCTGAATGATTCCATTCAGGCAGTCATTCCGGCAATGTTCCCAATCCTCGAAAAATCGATGGGGCTGTCGTTCACACAGCTTGGGATCATTGCGTTTGCTTTAAACATTGTTTCTTCCATCCTGCAGCCTGTGATTGGGATGGTCACGGATAAAAGGCCAATGCCCTATGCCCTTCCGCTGGCGCTTGCGTTCACCTTTGTTGGTGTATTAATGCTCGCAGCTGCACCGAATTTTGAAATGATTATCCTTTCGGTTATCCTGATAGGACTTGGTTCAGCGGGCTTTCACCCGCAGGGCTCACGGGTTGCTTATATGGGTGCTGGGCAGAGGAGAGGCCTTGCCCAGTCCATCTACCAAGTAGGCGGCAATTCCGGACAGGCCCTTGCCCCGCTAATTACTGCACTTATACTTGTTCCATTCGGACAAAAAGGAGCATTCTTTTTCTCGATTGTTGCAGCTGCTGCTGTAGGGCTTCTTGTGTATATTGCCAGATGGTATAGCCTGAAGCTTGGTGAGGAACAGCGGCAGGCGAAAGGAAAAAGGACTGTACAAAAGAGATCGAGAAAAGTGGTTAAATCTGTGAGGATTTCACTAATTTTGATTTTGTTCCTTATTTTTGCCCGATCCTGGTATATAGCAGGAATGACCAATTTCTATTCCTTTTTCGCTATTGATAAATACGGATTGACAATAAGCGAGGCCCAAATGTTCCTGTTCGCGTTTCTTGTGGCTGGTGCTGTCGGAACCTTTTTCGGCGGACCACTCGCAGATCGTTTTGGAAAGAAAAATATTATCCTGCTGTCCATGCTTGGCACATTGCCGGTTACTGTGGTCCTTCCTTTCGTTTCAGCAGCTGCGGCATTCTTTCTCCTTATCCTAAGCGGATTTATCCTAATGCTGAGCTTCTCGGTAACGGTTGTCTATGCCCAGGAGCTTGTACCAGGAAAAATCGGTACAATGGCTGGCCTTACAGTTGGTCTTGCCTTCGGAATGGGAGCAGTCGGATCGGTTGGCCTAGGCTATCTGGCAGATATTATCGGCCTGCCAAATACCATTATCTTGACAGGTTTTTTACCCTTTCTTGGCATTCTGACCATGTTCCTTCCATCCGATGATACACTTGAGTCATGGAATAGACAGTAATAATGAAAATGGGCGGGCCTTCTTCATCGAAGGTCCACCCATTTTTTTATATTTTTTGGATCCTTTCAAGCAACTCTGCCTTTTCTTCGCCATTCAGCAATCTTTCTGCCATTGGGAACAAAATGCTTTCTTCTTTCGCAAAATGGTCGATCAACGTATCGCATGCCTCTCTGATTAAAGCGCAGTCACTTAGCATTTCTTCTTCCGGATAGCCCTCGATTCCTGATTTAGTATTTTCAACGAAGGTACCAATCAAGGATTTAGCCCGGTCATGTTCATACTCCATAACGGCAATTGGCCCCATTTCCCTGCCTATATAGGCTGCCATCATGTCAAACAGAACAGTTTCCTCCCTAGTCGAGTGCGGTTCAAGCTCCGAGAGAAACTCTAATACAGCCGACCTTAGCTCTTTGAATAATTCAGCATTACAATTTCTTACTATCGTCAATGTCCTATCCATCAGACCATCTATCAAGCTTAACAACGGCGGATGTTCATTTTTCAACTGCTCAAGACCCTTTGATAATTGACCAGCATATTGTCCTGAAATCGTTCCGAAACAACCTTCCATTTCTATTCAACCCCCTATTATGGTATATGCCCTTAGTATAAGAAGAAAAAGAAAGCTTTGTAGTGACCCTTATCACAATAAACGAAAGCATTCGGAAAATTGTTCACTATAATTTAACATATTTTCTGCCAATATTTCATTTTCGTGCATATACTTACAGTACAAGACGCACACAACCAAGGAGGGAAAGAATGCAAAATCCTTTTTATAATGACTTTTATGGCAAGGCTCTCATTCCTGCCGGGCTAGGGGACATTAGCTTTCTCGGCGAATTGGGAACAGAAGCGACGCATTGGTTTGTTGCTATTGAAGGCCGGGAGCTTACCAAGAGGAAATACCACGAATGGAGAGTCCACATTTTTGCTGCTGACCGTTATGGCCACTTTAATGCGAATGCCCCTATTTTCTCAACCCCCTACTTAAATGCTTTTGAAGAAGCAATGGAGGAAGCTCGCAGCTTTGAGGAAGAAGCAAGGAATGACAAAATATCGTCACTGTGCCTCGAAGAAAAAATCAGCTGATTATCATACATCCCCTTTTGGCTTAGGCCTTCTTTTTGAACCCCTTTGTGAAAAACACTACATAAAAGAAATCCTCTGGATCACTCTATATTTATTTCATGTTTACAGGTATCCTTGATGGAAAAAGATAAGTATAGAAGTTGAAAGAAGGTGACAATCTTGAATCCATTAAAAGTGAATGGCAAGTTCAGCCTCGGAAAACTGGTAGTAAATGTACTGATCCGGTTGCTGGTGGCTCTATTGTCGGTTATTTCGCCATCCGTAATTCCCAGGAAGTATACAGAATGCTTGAGAAGCCGGACTTCTCTCCTCCCACATGGGTCTTCCCATCTGTATGGACAAGCCTGTATGCTTTAATGAGAGTGGCAAGCTACAGAATTTCCATGAAAGCTGAAATTGACAAAACAGCGAAAGACAGCTTGATTCCTTATGGGGTTCAGCTTGGACTGAATTTTCTCTGGTCATTTTTATTTTTTTAGTGGGGGTCTTCGCGATACCGCACTGGTAGATATGTCTATACTTCTTGCCATGATTACCCTGACTGCCTATCAATTTGATAAAGTGGATAAGCCGGCTGGCGCTGCAATGGTGCCGTATATCCTCTGGTTAGGCCTCGCCCTTGGTCTGAATGCAGCGATTTGGGAGCTCAATAGATAATCCTGGTATGTTAAAGGAAAAAGCACTGGAGCTGATCATCCAGTGCCTTCTTCTATGCAAGCCTAAAAACTATGCCATGCCCGCCTTTGGGATATTCCCATTTGATGTTTTGGTACGGGCAGCCAATCCGGCAGCTTCCGCATTCGTGACATCCTTCGTAACCCACCTGCATGCGTTTTCCTTCCCATTTGTAAACCTCTGCTGGGCAGAAAACAGTACAGAACTTCTCAGGGCATTGCGTCATGCAAACATCATGGTCAAGGACAGTCAGATGTGATTTTGTATCGCATTTAAAACGGAGAAGATATTGTTTTTCTTCGATGTTCTTTGTCGACATTATTTCACCGCCTTCCATGCCCGGTAAATATCCTTGAGAACCTTGAAGGTACCCCTTTCATCAGTCACACTCTTAAGCACTTCTTTCTGCTTTTCGCGCTTTGATGTTCCGTCTACTGTAAAAAACTTGCTCGCAGCACGATTCATCATCGGGACGTAGTCCCTTAAATATTGAGGATGCTTTTCAAATATATGCGCTGCGTCCTTGTACTTTTCCAAATCCTTCATAATAAAACTGCCGTAGAGCGCGTCCTTGTATCGGTTCAGGCTAGCCTCACTGTAATTATCATCTTTCTTTGCTTCAATGATTGCTTCGGCCGCCATTTTTCCTGAAGACATTGCCATATTGGAACCTTCGCGATGAATCGCATTGACAAGCTGGGCAGCATCCCCCACGACCACTACCCCGTTTCCGGCTACCTTTGGCACGGATCTATAGCCTCCTTCCGGAATCAAATGTGCAAGATATTCTGCAGATTCTCCCCCTTCAAGGTATGGCTTGACCATTGGGTGTGTCTTTAGATAATCAAGAAGATCATATGGCTTCAGCTTTGCCTTGATCATGCTGGAAAGCGTGGTTCCCACACCGATATTCAGACTGTCTTTGTTTGTATACAGAAAAGCGGTGCCAAGATTCCCTTTTGTCGAATCCCCAAAAATTTCAACCGTACACCCCTGGTTTTCTTCAAGATTAAAGCGATCGTTAATCTTTTCCTTTGGCAGGTTGACCACTTCCATAACAGTCAATGCTACTTCGTCTGGACGGAACTCTTTATGGAAACCAAGCTGCTTTCCAAGAAGCGAATTCACTCCATCCGCGAGTACTACTACATCCGCATACACTTCACCGTCAGGGCGGTCGGTTCTTACTCCAATGACTTTTCCATTCTCAACAATACACTCGGTGACGACGGTCTCATTAATAAGGAGGGCCCCGGTTTCCACTGCCTTACGGGCAAACCACTGGTCGAATTGGGCCCGTAGCACGGTGAAGTTATTATAAGGCTCCTGTCCCCACTCAAGCCCTTTATACCCGAATTGGACGACAGATTCCTTGTCCATCATCCAGAACCTTTGCTCGATGACAGGCCTTTCAAGCGGAGCTTCTTTCCAGAACTCCGGGATGAGTTCCTCCATTTGCTTACGATACAGCACGCCGCCCATTACATTTTTGCTTCCGGGGTACTCCCCTCGCTCAATGAGAAGGACGTTTAGGCCATTTTTTGCACAAACAAAAGCGCAGGATGTTCCGGCAGGTCCCGCACCAACCACAATGACATCAAATTTTTCAGACATAGCTGATTTCCCCGCCCTTCTCCTTGATCAGTTCCTTAAATTTCTCGATCAGTTGGGGTACTATTTCAAAAGCATCCCCGACAAGTCCATATGTCGCCACATCAAAAATAGGTGCATCCGGATCTTTGTTAATGGCAATGATGAGTTCGGAATTTTTCATGCCAACAACATGCTGGATCGCACCGGAAATTCCGATGGCAAAATAAATTTTCGGGGTAACTGTCTCTCCTGTCTGGCCAATCTGCTGATCATGCGGGAGCCAGCCTGCCTCGACAACATCCCTCGTTCCGCCGACAGTGGCCCCGATTGTTTTAGCCAATTCATGAATCAGCATGAACCCGTTTTTATCTCCCATCCCTTTGCCGCCAGCGACAATCACATGGGCTTCGGCAAGATTTGCAGTCTTTGTTGTTTCTTTCACAATTTGAAGCACTTTTGTCCGCATCTCGCTTTCCTCAAGGTGAATTTCTTCTTCGATGACTTCCCCTTTTCTCGACGCATCAGGTTCTAGCGCTTTCATAACCTTTGGGCGAACTGTCGCCATTTGCGGCCTGTGTTTTTTACAAAGAATAGTGGCCATTATGTTTCCTCCGAAAGCTGGGCGGCTTGCCTCCAGCAGCCTTTTTTCCGGGTCGACATCAAGCATGGTTGTATCCGCGGTAAGCCCTGTGCTCAAATCGGTCGCCACAGCACTCGCCAGGTCTTTCCCGTTCGGTGTGGCGCCATACAGAAAGATTTCAGGCTTATATTTTTCTGCCATAGCGACAACCGCTTTCATAAAAGCTTCTGTACGATAAAGCTCCAGCACAGCATGGTCAGCCATGTAAACGATATCTGCACCGTATTCGATTACCTTTGCTGAAATCTTTCTTACGTCATGCCCCAACAATACACCGGCAAGCGGTACCTCCAATTTATCTGCAAGTTTCCTCCCTGCACCAAGCAGTTCAAGCGATACGCCTTCAACTTTTCCGTCAGTCACCTCAATGAATACCCAGATCCCCCGGTTCTCTTCCATTACTTCTCCCCCTTTTTAAGCCTTAAAACAGAATAGGTCGATTTTCTCCTCTAAAAGCTTCATGAGTTCCTTTATCTGCTCCGTCGGCTCCCCTTCAATTTTTTTGCCTCCCTCCGGCCGAGGCGGACTGAACATCTTTCCGACAATCGTCGGGGATCCTTTCAGGCCAAGCTGGGCTCTGTCTACTTCCCCCAAATCCGCAACAGACCAAATAACCGGTTCATAGCGCGCTGCTTTAATCATGTTCGGCATGGGGGAATAACCTATATCGTTGATTTCTTTTTCTACAGTCAAAAGGCAGGGAATCTGCGACTCTATCAGTTCATATCCATTGAGTTGCTTTCTTTTCACCACAATCTTTTTCTCATCACTATTGATTTTCGAAACCTCAATCACATTTGTGATGGGTGGAATATCAATCCTTCTGGCAATTCCCGGGCCCACCTGGCCAGTATCTCCGTCAATCGCATGCTTTCCGCAAATGACAAGATCAACTGGACTCTCCTGCTCTATTTTTTCCAATGCCTTTGAAAGGGCATAGCTTGTGGCAAGGGTGTCTGCTCCTGCAAACGCCCTATCCGAGATAAGATAGCCGCGGTCTGCCCCAATTTCAACACTCTTTTTTATCACAGCAACAGCCTGGGGCGGCCCCATTGAAAGGACTGTGACAGTCCCGCCTGTCCTGCTTTTGATTCTTGCAGCTTCCTGGACAGCATGGGCATCATACGGATTGAGAATGGCTGGAGCACTTCTCCTGTCAAGCGTATTCGTCTTGGGATTGATCTTTATGATCTTTGTGTCAGGTACCTGTTTCACACATACAACAATATGCATCCTTCTTTTGCCTCCCCCACATGCAAACCGTTTTTAAACGGAAAGATATATATAAATGCATTTACTACGGTATATGAAAGATTTTCAGTCTATAGTACAACTGAATGCGGACAATATGGGTCCATAAAAAATAAGACCACTGCCTGTACTGGCAGTGGCCTTATTAGAAAGATTCATCATGTTGCTGTATATTCTTGTAGATTAAATAATACGCGCCGGGTTTTTAAACTTGTTCATCAGCAGTATCATCTGGCGGACAAAAATAAGCCCGCTCTGTTTGCGTTGCTGCCGTCTCTTATGGGAGTCCTGACACAGGAAAATAAGCCTGTCCAGCTCCTGGCTGCAGCATATCGTCTCTTCACTGTTTAAACCAGTCGCGCGCGCACAGGCAATCATTTCATCTCTCTTCAGTTGGATTTTTTCCATAAGAGCACTGTTTGTATCGCGCACCTGCAATTCCTCCTATTAATATCCCATCTTTATTCTCGTATAAGTTTTGAAAGGCTACTAAAGAAGTATTACAGATATTTGAAGTAATGTAAATAGAATCGCAAAACTAGACATTTTTTTCAAACATTCATCTAACAATTCGACAAAAACCTGATGGGGCCTACATCTATTTTTCCATCATTCATGCTGAATACCAATTTTTCTATTTTAGAAGCAAAAGAGGAAACAGATATGCGAAAGAAGCTTAGCGAATGAAATATTATTTCAGTAGAGCAAGTTTCCCTTGTCGCCGGTTACACTTATCCATACAAACTAGGGGGTTTTGATATTGTAGAAGCCTAAGCTGGTATTGAAATAAAAATTCAGACGCCTCCAATACTTTCTTCGCCTGGAATGCCGTTCGAGCCCAGACGGTAATACCGTGGTTTCGTATGAGCACTGCCCCAGTATCTTCATGAATATGCTGGGAAAATGCTTTGGCTAACGCGGGAATATGGGAATGGTTTTGGATGATGGGAATCCTTAATACAGCATCTTCTTCCCATTTTTCAAATGCCTTGATCAATTCCTGTCCTTGAAACACTACTTCTCCGCTGTCTCCGTATATTTCCGAAATCACATTATTTTCGATTGTATGGACATGGAGACTGCATCCGGCAGCAGTGCGATGGTATATCTCGAGATGAAGGAGTGTTTCTGCCGAGGGTCTTAGAGAAGTAAATTCAACGGCCCGGCCTAGTCCATCCACCAGGAGAAACTCTTCGCTACCTTTTTTCCGTTTATCAATGCCGCTTGGAGTCACATAAATTTGCAATGGACGGTCACTTACTCTAATGGCAAGATTTCCGCTTGTGCCCATGAACCAATCGCGTTCTGCAAGTTCTTGTTTCACTTCAGCAAGCTCTTTCCATTTCTGCTCCCTTAAGTTCATCGAATCACTCCTGCTCCAGACCTCAGTGTTTCCAAACAGTCATAAAACGTATGAAATGGTGAGTGCCGGATTCCCAGCTCTTCGCATTTTCCCTGAAGAAAATCTCTTGCCAATACAAAATCAGCCTCGCTCGCAGCAGCAAAATCCGTAACAGAATCGCCAATGACAATCTTGTATTGATCCCGACCTGCCAGTTTCCGCATAATGGAAGGCTTGCATAAACCGCAGCCGGCGAGGCAAAGCTCATCGCATTCATGAGGCCAGCTGACCTTAATCGTTTTACCTGAAAAATCGGAGGTGTTGCAATAGACTCCTGAGAAAGGCCCATATTTTTCAAGTGTGGGATACACAAAGAAATCAATTCCGCCGCTGACAATATAAAGAGGAATCTTTTCCTCACGGGTGAAGGCCACGAATTCACTGAAGCCCGGCCTTACGATGGCATGTTTTATTGCATATTCGGAAATCTCAGCCTTCCTGGCTGTCGGTAGGAGGGAGAACATTGCGCCAACGCCTTCTTTAATCGTCATTCTCCCGGTCAGCACTTCTTCTTTCAAGTTCTCCCACCCAGGAGGGGCGAATTCGTTCATAATACGAACGATATTATCCTTTTCAGTTACAGTGCCGTCGAAATCGCAAAAAATGACCGTATTATCCATTCCATTTATCCCTCCATATTTGCCCCGCTGCTGCAATGGCTTCATTCTGTCCACCCTTTAACACTATATTCTCTTCCAAGTTCATTTTTCGGGGTTCATAATCAATATGATATTTTTCAGCTAACTTTTTCATTTCACTGTGATAATCATTGATTAACTTTTGATATTCCATCATTTTTTTATTAGATTTTCTGATCATTTCCTCATCATTTTTCTCCAGCGCTTCCTTTTCCATTAAAAGTGCCTCATGGAAAGTTTCGGTTGCTTTGATGATTAATCGTTTGGACTCCTCTAATTCTTCTATGCCTGTTTCTATACTTTTAGCTTCCTTCACAGCTTTTTCATAGGTTGGTATTGTATTAGTGACAAGCTCAGTATGGAGAGTCAAATCATCAGTGAAATTTTTGCCTGAAACAGAAGCCAATGATTCAAAAGCCTCCATTTCGTAATCAGACGCTTGTTGGGCTTCGTCATTTACAAACCTCAAGATCTCTCTTTGCTTTTCTTTTTTTATTCGCTCTTGCTGTTCAGCTTTCCCTATACCGCTTTTTTCTGTGTTTAGTTCCACACTGCACCCTGATAAAAGCACAGCGAAAACGAACGCCATTGCTAAATGCTTCACAATCCTAGTCCTTTCACAAACACTATTTTATTGTTTTTTCTTAAAAATTCCGAGCTTCTCTATCCGTGCTGCCGCTTCTTTGATTCTGTCTTCAGGCACGAGAAGCCCAGCTCTTACATATCCTTCTCCGCATGGGCCAAACCCGCTCCCGGGAGCAACGGCAATGTGCGCGTTTTCGAGGAGATAGTCACTGAACTGCTCTGAGGTGAAGCCATCTGGAACTTTCAACCATGCGAAGAAAGATCCTTTCGGGGCTTCCACATCCCAACCAGCTTTGCGAAAGCCATCGATGAGAACTTTTCTTCTTGATTCATACAATCTGTTCAATTCCACTAGACAATCCTGTGGTCCTGACAAAGCCTCTGCAGCTGCTTTCTGGACAGCACCAAACAGGCTGACATAGAGATGGTCCTGGAAAAGATTGATTGCTTGTATGACACTCTTGTTCCCTGCTGCAAACCCAATACGCCATCCTGCCATACAGTATGTTTTCGACAACGTATAAATTTCTATCCCAATTTCTTTCGCACCAGGGGACTCGAGAAAGCTGACAGGCCTGTGGCTGTCAAAGCCAATTGCTCCATAGGCAAAATCATGAACCACACAAATCTCATTTTTACAGGCAAGCTCTACCGTTTCATCAAAAAATTCCCTGCTTGCCACCGCCCCAGTAGGATTGTTCGGATAATTAAGAAACATCAGCCTCGCGGCGGCTAGTAGATCATCTGACAGCTTACCGTAATCCGGAAGAAAATCATTTTCTTCAAGAAGGGGCATCATTTCCATTTTGGCATTTGCCATGGCCACACCGGACCAGTAGTCAGGGTAACCTGGATCTGGAACGAGAACAGTATCCCCGGGATTCAGTAAACATAAGGGTGCCTCCACCAAACCCGCCTTACCCCCGAAGAGAACTGCAATTTCTGTTTCAGGATCCAGCTCGACGTCATACTCGCGGAAATAGAATCCGGCAGCCGCCTCCCTGAAGGACTGAAGCCCTCTGAATGGAGAATAGCCGTGATTGCCTGGCATTTCAGCAGCTTCCTTTAACTTATGTATAATATGTCCAGGTGTCGGCTGATCAGGGTTGCCTTGCCCAAAGTTAATGACATCATGGCCTTTCGCTGCATGGGAAGCTATTTTTTTGACCAAGGAAACAAAGAACTGGTCCGGAAGACTCTTTAATAAGTCAGATTGAATAAACTCCATTTTTTCACCTGCCATCTTTTTTAATATTAATTTATTGGAAATATCTTAGTAAGTATTATACTTTAATATAAGGATATAAAGATAAAATTTTCAGAATCTTCACAGAGAGGCTGATATTCATGATATTTAAAATTTCCTGTATTCAAATGGATATAAAGTTCGGCGACTCTTCAGAAAACTTCAAGGAAGCGGAAAGGACGATTGCTGCTGCCGCTTCAATACAAGCCGATATAGCCGTCTTGCCAGAGCTTTGGACGACAGGGTATGACCTTCTCAATCTCAATAAAACTGCAGACCATGGAGCACGTGAAAGCCTTGCTTTTCTTTCACGCATGGCAAAACAGCATGGAATGCATATTGTTGGCGGATCTGTCGCTAACAGGACGGACAATGGAGTGGAAAACACAATGCTTGTGGTGGACAAAGGAGGAACACCTGTCCTGATGTACAGTAAAAGCCACTTGTTCAAGCTGATGGATGAGCATCTTTATTTAACTGCAGGCAGCGGGAAAGGGAATTTTGAACTTGACGGTCGCCAGCTAGCCGGACTGATTTGCTATGATATCCGCTTTCCAGAATGGATTCGTGCACATACAGCCATAGGTGCTGAACTGCTGTTTGTCGTTGCCGAATGGCCTTTGAAGCGTGTTGACCATTGGCGGGCTCTCCTAATCGCAAGAGCCATTGAAAATCAATGCTATGTGGTTGCCTGCAACCGGACCGGCTCTGATCCTAACAATGTTTTTGCTGGGCATTCAATGGTGATAGATCCTTGGGGAGATGTAGTGGCGGAAGCCGGAGAAGGAGCAGAAATCCTCACAGCTGAGATCGATTTAGAAAGGGTTGCCGAAGTTCGCAAGCAGATTCCTGTTTTCACTGACCGCAGGCCCGACCTGTATAACTAGGCTGCAAGAAGGAATAAAATAAGGCCGCCCTTTTGTGCGGCCTTATTTTTAATACTCTGCCTTTGCCCACATTTCTTCAGGGTTGAGCTCGTAAATACTGTTTTCGCGGTACATATAGTGATTGATGATGAATTCCCTGCGTATTGTCGCATAGTCTTCATGGAACTGCAGAATATATTCATTCAGCTCTTTCTCAGGATACTTCTTTCCTGCCTGCAAGCCCCTGACCAAATGTTCGTATACGACCAACTTCTTTTTCCTTTGGGCAGGAATGTTCTTCAGCCTGCCTTCTGTCGTGAAAAAGTTTTGAAGGATTTTTTGTTTTTCCGCCAAGTTTTCTCCCCTCTTTTCATCTTTAGAAATCATGCTTCCGAGGACCGCAGCCTGTTGCTTGATTACTGATTCATTGAGATAAAAGTATATGGTGTTCTTTTCCCTCCGCTCATAAATTACATTGATGTCACGCATTTTTTTCATATGGTGCGTGATGGTAGGAGGGGTTAGCCCAAGCTTTCCTGCAATAGCCTGGCCATGGAGTGGACCAGCCGCGAGCAAGAACACAATTCTAAGCCGGGTTGCATCCCCCATTGTTTTGTGGAATGCGACCATTCTATCAAGCTGCATAACAGCACCTCTTATTATTTAATGTTTATCTAATTAGATTTATATCAAATTACACTAACAGAGTCAAGAGGCGTATTCTCTTAAAAAAATTCCAGCCCGCAAAATGGGCTGGAATCGATATTTATTTCCCGGATTTAAAAGTGGCTCCTTCAAGAGTCAGTAGTTTATCTTTAATGTCTGTTCTTGTACCCGCATAGCCTGTCAGCGAACTGTTTTTGCCAATCACTCGATGGCACGGGACGATTACAGGCAGTTTGTTTGCCTTGTTGGCTTGTCCAACAGCACGGACGGCTTTCGGCCTGTCTGCAAGCACGGCAATATCCTGGTAACTTTTTGTCTGTCCGTATGGAATTTGCTGGAGCTGGCTCCATATATCCATTTGAAAGTCGGTACCTTTTTGCTCAAGCGGGAGTTTGAATATTTGTCGTTCTCCCCGAAAATATTCCATCATTTGCTTTTTAGCCTCGGCGAGAAGGGGGTCCGCTCTGTCTTCAGCAATGGCCGCAATATCCTCGTGTTGCAGGAAATCTTCTTCCCCAATATGGACAGCATTAATCCGCTTATTCTCCGATACAATGTACAATATACCTATTTCCGTTTCAAACATGACGTATTTACGCAAAGGTCATTTCACTCCTAAAGTAATAAAATGGCCCCTTCCCTCTCCTCTTTATTTTACTTTATTTTTCAATATTTTCCTATCGAAAAATTAAGAAGACTCGCTTCCCACTTCTCGTTCAATTTCTGGTCATTATGGTTTTTAATCTTGGCTGTGCTCTCAGGCGGGTGTTTCCAATTTTAACTTTTGGTTAATTAATTTTGTTTAACCATCCGGTTTATTGTTAAATTACCGGGTCGTTATCCTTTCATTTTTCTATTCAACCATCATATTTCCCGATTAAATGAATTATTCACCAATGGCAGTGTTCCTTAGACATGAAAAAGGCGCACTCTTTTAAGAGTGCACCATGGCCAAAATTATTATAAATACGGATTTTCATGCTTTGCGTTCAGCCGAAGCCATCTTTTTTCGACTTCAGCTTGGAACTCGGCAAGTAGTTCCCTGTTTTCTTCTTTTAAAAGATGCTTCGTTTTGCCCATATATTTAAGCCAGTCTGATAGAGGAATACTCTTATTTTTCACCTCAGGATTATAGGTGATGTTTGTGAAGCCTTCCTCCACCTCGTAAAGCGGGAAAAAGTTGCTGTTCACTGCCGCCTCGATGATTTTCTGGCCAAATCTATCCTCCGACTTCCAGTTCAGCGGACAGCTGATCAGGATTTTCCCGTACACCATGCCGACATTTTGAGCATACCATTGAGCTTTTGCCGCTTTCTTGACTAGGTCCTGAGGAAAAGCCTCTGTCCCGGTAAAAACATACGGAATATTGGTTGCCGCCATAATCTGTACAGTATCTTTATGATGGAATGCTTTGCCTTTCTGAGCCTTGCCAACATTCGATGTACTCGTCATATGGCCCATTGGAGTGGAATAGCTTAATTGCGAACCGGTATTCATGTATCCTTCATTGTCATATTCCAGGATTATCATTTTATGGTTCCGCAGCGCCGTTCCGATTGCAGACCCCATGCCGATATCCATTCCTCCATCCCCCGTTACCATGACGAAGGTGGCATCGCTGCTCACATCAATCTCGCCGCGCCGCTTCAGCTCATTGAATGCCTCAAGTGTCCCGGACAAAGTGGCTGCCCCGTTTTGGAATAAATTATGGATCATCGTCTGCTTATGGGACGTATAAGGGTATGAAGTGGTTACAACATAGGCACAGCCTGTTTGGAACAGTACAACAATATCACCTTCAATTCCCTTGAAAAACGTCTCGAGCCCACCAAAAATACCACAGCCCGGACACGCTCCGTGCCCTGGAGCAATCCGTTTTGGCTTTGAAGTTAATGCCCTGAGCGGCGGAATTTTCACTTTTAGGCGGCTTGTTTCTTCATCCTTTGCCACATGGATCAGACCGGATGTGAAAGATTCGCCATGCTCGGGAACAATCACAGGCTTCAGCTTGTTTTCCGGATTCCCCGGTACATGACCATAGTAATCAAACGGCTTTTCAGCATAACCTTTTTCCATTGCGTCAATGGCCATGTCAAAAAAGGCTTTTGCATCATCACCATAAAAATCCTTGCCTCCAAGACCGAACACTCTGCTTAGGACAATTGTTCCGTTCCCGCTGTCCTCCTGAAGCGCGGCTTTGACTTCCTGGGTGAGATTTGGCCCATGGGCTCCGTATGAATCAGCACGTTCCCCAACTAGCAGAGCCTTTACGTTTTTCAATGCATCCCGAATCTCCTCTGCTGGGAAAGGCCGAATGATATTTGGGCTGATGACGCCCGCCTTAATCCCGCGGCTCCTTAGCATATCAGCTGTATCCTTTGCTGATTCAGCAGCCGAATTAAGAAGAAACAGGGCAACTTCGGCGTCTTCCATTTTATATAGATCAAGCGCCTGGTAATTCCTTCCAGAAAGTTTGGTGTATTCTGCTGCTGCTTCCAAAAACACATCGGCTGCACGATACATTGCCTCCGACTGCTGGAAATGACTGTTGATCAAATCATCGCCATTCATATGTGCGCCAATGGTTACAGGCTTTTTCGGGTCTCTAGCAGCAGGATAGTCTGCCGGGCATTCTCCTACAAATTGCTGAACCACTTCCCGGCTTTTAAAATAATTCACACGCCGCTTCTGATGGGAAGTAAAAAACCCATCGTAGGCAACAATAACAGGAAGCCTGACATCCATATGCTCGGCAACCTTCAGCGCAATGATGTTTAAATCGTAAACAGCCTGAGGCGTCCTTGCCGCAAGGATGACCCAGCCTGAGTTCAATGCAAAATACAAATCGGAATGGTCGCCGCGAATATCAAGCGGCCCGGAAATTGCTCTCGTTACAAGGTTCATGACCATAGGAAAGCGTGTTCCGGACTGCACCGGAAGCTGCTCCAGCATATACATCAGACCATTGGCACTCGTTGCGTTAAATACACGGGCGCCAGTTGCTGCTGCCCCATAGCAAATACCTGCCGAGCCGTGCTCCCCGTCTGCCGGAATCAGAACGATATCATGCTCGCCTCTTGATTTCATCTGATCCAAGAACTGGGCAATTTCTGTAGAAGGAGTGATCGGAAAATATCCCATTAGGTGATAGTTGATTTGGGCGGCAGCCATTGCAGCCATTTCATTCCCTGACTCAAAGGTTACCACCTGCTCGGCAGCCTTTCTTTCCATTGTTGCGTCTTCCAGCATCGCCATTATTCAATCCTCCCATCGCTATATTGAAAATGATGTTTCACCTTATGTGTTTCCGCATAACCGAGCGTTTCCCTTAGCTCACTCAATGCTGTTGTCGGGCAGGCTTCCACACATTTCAGGCAGCCTTTGCAATATTGATAATCTATACCTTTCAGGAACATTTGGTTGCGTCCCCGTTTATCTGTCCCTTCCTCCCAGACAAAGCAAAAATCCGGACACGCTGTATCGCATGCAGCACAATGGATACAATCCTCAGCAGCATATTTTGGTAGGAAGCCTTGACGTGAACCGCTCAGATCTTTTTGAATACTGTTCGCCTGGGCTGTGAGGACACCTCCGATTTCCTGTGTACGATAGCCAAGCTGCGGGCGTGGGCGGGTGAATTCCCGGCTCTTCGCCTGGTCGTCCAATACATATGTTTGAAAGCGTACTTGATCGTAGCCTTTTTCAAATGTAGCTATATTAGGTGCAACAAAATGCGGGTACTTTTTCTCAAATGTCTTCCTGATTACGTCCTTCATAGCTTCCGGATCGAGAAAAGTGCAAATTCGATAAAGTGCGCCAAGCATGGCTGTATTAACTTTTGTCTTTTCCTCAACTGCAATTCCGAGTGCATCGACAACAGCAAGTGTGCCGTATTTGAACTGCAGGTCTTTTTTTATGCTCTCAAAGCTCCTTGTTGAGTTAACAAGAAGGATTCCCTGAGGTCCAAGGCCGCTTGCGACATCGACTGTTTTATACAAGGCTTCATGAAAGACCCCGACAAGATGCGGCTCCTCAATCGGACTGTGGACCCTTATTTCGGTTTCCGGGCTGCAAAGCCTGATGAAGCTTTTTACAGGGGAACCTTTTTTCTCAGATCCATAGGATGAGAAATTCGAGCCATTAAGTCCAAGACCAAGCACTGCTGCCTCTGCAAGCATTTTGCCTGCAAGATTAGCCCCTAGGCCACCAATCGATTCCAATCTAATTTCATAAAATCCTAACTCATTCGTTAACGGTAAAATCGACATACTTTCCCCCCTCGTTTTATAAGGAAAACCTTAAGTGAACATTCCCTTCTTCAATTGTAATCAAGATGTAAAAAAAACGCTGTGATCTATGTCAAACTTTCAAAAAAAGTTATTGGTACACTTTTCTAAAATAACCATAAAGCTATATTTGTAGCATGTTTGATAGCAGAAAAATCCCTAAACAGATATTCTAGATGAAATATAACAGCTTCTTTACAACCCCCTGACTCCGCAGGGGTTGGGCTTTTTTCCTAGTTTGTTTTTTTCAAGTGGAGGGTAAGAAGGAAAAGAAAAAACGGGGTTATTAGGGGGAACTATGAAAAAACGAGATTACTACTTTGACAATGCTAAATTCATCTTGATTTTCTTTGTGGTTTTCGGCCACCTTCTCCGATCCTTTATCGATGATAACGGAGTGATATACAATATCTACAAAGTAATTTACACCTTTCATATGCCTGCTTTTATCCTTGTATCAGGTTTTTTTGCACGAGGATTCAGTGAAAAAGGTTATATCATAAAAATTGCCAGGAAGCTGATTTTGCCCTATCTGATTTTCCAGATTATTTACTCAGTGTTCTACTATTTTCTTTACAACGAATCCAAGCTTGTCTTAAGTCCGCTTGACCCGCATTGGTCACTATGGTTCTTGATAAGTCTTTTCTTCTGGAATGTGCTTCTGATTGGCGTTTCCAAGCTTACACCAGCAGCAGGACTTGGCACCGCTCTCGTATTCGGTCTACTTTCGGGATATTTTGAAGGTCTCTCGAATTGGCTGAGCCTTTCGCGGACATTTGTGTTCTTCCCGATGTTTCTGCTTGGATACTACATGAACAAAGAACAGGTGATGATGCTGACAAGGCCACCATTTAAAATCACGGCAGCCCTGTCATTTGCTGCAGTCTTTGCCGGCTTTACATTATACCCAAATATTGATTATGAGTGGCTGCTCGGGTCAAAGCCGTATGCCTCGATGGAAACAGGTGCAGTTGCAGGAATGCTCATTCGTCTAGGGATTTATTTATTAAGCACTTGGATGGTGCTCAGCTTTCTGTCCATTGTCCCAAAGAAACAGTATTTCTTTACATCGCTCGGAAAAAACACTTTATACGTCTATTTGCTTCATGGCTTTTTTATCAGGGTTTTCCGGGAGAGCGGCGTCAAAAACTTTTTTACAGAGCCTGAGACCTTCCTGCTCCTTGCATTGATTGCCCTTCTTTTGACCCTTTTGCTGTCAAGCAATCCGGCGACAGCCCTTACGCAGCCAATTATCGAATTGAAACTATCAAGATTTTCTGCCTACAAGCTGAAAATCTCAATCTTTTTTAAAGCTTACCGAAAAAAAATACTGAGCAATTAACGAAGTAGAGGCTTGCCGATTTTGGCAGCCTCTTTCTTTTTTCTCTGTAATCGCCTATAATTAACTGTTAATCTTGGAATTCATAAGGAGACTTCGTGATGAAGATCATTTGTGCGACACTGAATGCAAAATACATTCACACCAATCTGGCAATCCGATATTTAAAAGCATATGCCCAGCCAGAATACGATATCGTTCTTGCTGAATATACGATTAAGGACCCCATCATCAATATCGTTTCGGACCTCATTCAAAAGAAACCTGATGTGATTGGATTCAGCTGCTACATCTGGAATATTGAAGAAACCATAAAAGTGATTCGGATGATAAAGAAAATTAACCCTTCAATTATGGTCATAGCCGGCGGTCCTGAAGTTACATATGATATTGCTGATTGGATGGAGGAAGTAACCGAGCTTGATTTCATCATTATTGGCGAAGGCGAACAGACATTCAAACAGCTTCTTGGAGAAATCGAGGGACAGAAAGAGTATATAAATGTTTCAGGGCTATGCTACCGCTCGGATGGTGAAATCAAGGTAAACCCGCAGCGGAACAAGCTTGATTTAAAGGAACTTCCTTCCCCGTACCGATTCCCTGAAGATAAAAAAGATCTATCCAAACGGATTACTTATGTGGAAACAAGCAGGGGCTGCCCGTTCAGCTGCCAATTTTGCCTTTCTTCCATTGAGGTTGGGGTAAGATACTTTGACAGGGAAAAAGTCAAAGACGATATCCGCTACCTTATGGAGAATGGTGCGCGGATCATCAAATTTGTTGACCGCACCTTTAATATCAGCAGGAGCTATGCAATGGAAATGTTCCGTTTCCTGATTGACGAGCATGTCCTTGGTACTGTCTTTCAATTTGAGATCACGGCAGACATTATGCGCCCGGAAGTCATTGAGTTTTTGAACAATGAGGCACCGCCTGGTTTATTCAGATTTGAGATTGGGGTTCAATCGACAAACGATCTTACAAATGAACTTGTTATGAGAAAACAGAATTTCGAAAAGCTGAAACGGACAGTAACAATGGTGAAGGAAGGCAGGAAGATCGACCAGCACCTTGACTTAATTGCAGGGCTACCTGAGGAAAATTATGAGTCCTTCAGGAATACCTTTAATGATGTATTTGCATTAAGGCCTGAGGAACTTCAGCTCGGATTTTTAAAAATGCTTCGGGGAACCGGTTTACGGCTTAGAGCGGAGGATCATCAGTATATATATATGGAACATTCGCCATATGAGATACTGGGGAATAACGTACTGCCGTTTGATGACATCATCAGGATCAAACAGGTCGAAGATGTGCTCGAAAAGTACTGGAATGACCACAGGATGAATGAAACCATTGAGTACTTGGTTACAAGGGTATTTGAGACTCCGTTCGATTTCTTCCAGGAATTCGGATCATTTTGGGAAGATCAGGGCTGGTCCCGAATCGGCCATCAGCTGGAGGATTTGTTCAAAAGACTGTATCAGTTCCTAAAGAGCAGGAATACTGAGAATTTGGATATTATCGAAGGCTTGATGAAGTATGATTACCTTTCAGGCAAAAAACAGCGTCCGCGCAAGCCATGGTGGGAAGTTGAAACAAACAAGCAGACCAGGTCCGATCTTTATAAGCAGCTCATTGGCACTGGTATGTTTCCGCAGCTTGAAATGCTTGGAGAAAAAGACTTGCATAAGCATACTGTAGTCGAAGAACTTTCTTTTGACATTGGGGAGTATCTTGCCAGTCGAACTGTCGAAAATAAACAATCTGTCTTGCTTGTTTATTTCGACCATAAAAAAGATACAACAGAATCCTTTACATGTACAAAAGAACAATTAAAGCCGGCTTAATAGCCGGCTTTAGCTTGTTGACATGAATGAATTCCATGACAAGGAAGCAATACGAAGCCTGCCTGGCCTGCCCGACATTTTCAATCACCAACCCATCCTCCATGTTTTACCCTGCAAAGCCAAAGCAACGCTTTTTCCTAAAGAAATGATGGGAAGAATCTGGCTGCTCTCCCTGAGAAGAGCCGGATTCTTCATTAACTAAAGTCGCCATATTTTCATTTAATATAGTTATTGGAATTTAAATACAGTTACTTGGAGTATAGTGGAAGTAATCAGGAATATACTGCACTTAATTAGGAATATATTATTCTTAACTGGGAATATATTATTTTTAACTGGGAATATATTGCTCTTAACCGGGAATATATTATTCTTAACCCGGAATATATTGCTCTTAATCGGGAATATTCCGTTTCACAGAGTCTCCGACAATGTATAAGACAGTTCCGTAACCGGTTAGATATTCCAAAAGATAAGGGATTCTATCCCTTGTGACGATAAAATGAATCAAATTGTAGACAAACCCCTTTATCGAAAAGTTTTCTGAAGAAAAAGGGGCTTTTTTAATTGCATATTTTGGGTCTATCTTGTGCACGATTTCAATATATTGATCCGGTAGTAATTATAAAAAATGGCTGTCGACTTTGTCGACAGCCTGAAGCCGGCTTAATAGCCGGCTTTTGTCTTGTTATTTTTTTTCGGGTGCTTTTTTTCCGGAAAAGGTTGTTCATACATTTTCGAGGCGTTAATATCGCCAAATTCCATGCCGAATTCAACATTCGTATTAGCCTGCTGCTTTCGCTCCTGATTTTTCTTCATATCAAGATCGCCCTTTCCTGCCCTGTTTAGAATTCCTGTTTGCAAATTTGCCCGTTTCTTCCCCGTGTGAAAACTCCGGGGTGAAATCTGATTCCTCGTTGTTTTGATGCGGTGTCTTGGAATACTTTTCAACAGCATTACGCTCTGCTTTCCGCTTCGCCATAGATCTCCCGCCTTTTGTGTGAAGTATGTTACAGCTATAGCGTTATCCAATCTAGAAGGAATATGAGCGGAAATGGCTTCCTAAGACTACATCCCTTTTTCTCGTCATAAATAATCTCTCTTTCGCAAAAGATAGTGAAAAAAGGATGGGATTGAAATGACAAACAAAAATCAACAATCAAATCATGACGGGCAAGGAATCGATGAAACGCTCCCGCACCAAATCAATGCCCCTAGCTTTAAAGGAACAGGAATAAGCATGCAGCCGCCTTTTACCAACAGCCATGGCGTTGTCATCGGGGACAGCAGTTACTCCTCCGAAAATTCACCACTTGAAAACTGGTCTGAAGAAACAGACCCCGAAACGATGGCCGGAGATGAATGGATTCACCCAACAAACGACATCGGCTGGAATACAGCCGAAAACAGGGATTTACTCGAAAAAATGAAAAAACCAAATGCTTATCCATTCATGCATCCTCAAATCGATGTCAGCAAGGGGCAGGACTGACTAGCCGATGATGACCTTCTCCTTCGGAAAATGGTATTGAGAACTTTTTTGGCTTCCCGCCATGGAAACAAGGAAAGAAACAATGCCAACTCTTCCGATAAACATCAGAACCATGATCACAGTTTTACCAATCGGGCTTAAATCCGGTGTAATCCCCATGGAGAGACCGCTAGTTCCGAAAGCTGAAGCCACTTCAAAGATGATTGAAATCAGTGCGTGGTTTTCAGTAATGGTCAAAATCATCGTTGAAACAAAGCAGAGAATCAGCGCCATGATGGTAACAACAAGAGACTTCACAATATCTTCTTCCATCAGTTCGCGCCTAAAGATTTTAATGGAACGGTTTCCTTTTCCATAATGGTACAGAAACAACAGGTTTAAGGCAAAAGTGGTTGTCCTAATACCACCGCCGACAGAACTTGGAGACGCACCAATAAAAATTAAACCGCTGACGACCATGAGAGTGGGGATGGACAATTCATTCATTTCTATTGTCGCAAGGCCGGCACTCCTTGTACTTACAGATTGGAAGAGCGAATAGAAAAATGCTTCATGCCAAGGCATGCCTGAAAAAAAGTGGTTGGCCTCAAGCAATAGAATGGCCAGCGTTCCGAAAACAAGTAGTCCCATAAATGTAACTGTCGTTATTTTCGTAAAGAGGCTAAGCCTAATTCTGTTCTGCCTGTTCCGATACTTGAAAAATTCCTTCAGCTCAATCAGCACAGGAAATCCAATGGCACCCGAAATAATAAGGATGATGGTAACTGACTGAATGAAATAGTCTTTGGCAAAAGGAATCATTGACTCCCCTGTAATATCGAACCCTGCGTTCGTAGTAGCACTAATGGATAAAAACAATCCATGAAGATAAGCCTCCTGCCAATCTGGATAGTACCGCAGGAAATATGTACCTAAAGTCACAGCTCCAGCCATTTCAATCAAAAGTATCAATACGAGGATGCTTTTCAGATGTTTGACAAGGCCTGAAAGTCCAATTTGGTTCTGATCCGTCATGATCAGCCTTCTCTCTCTAAGACCGATTTTCTTCTTCAGAATCAGCCAAAAAAAAGTGCCGAGCGTCATAATCCCTATTCCGCCAAATTGGAAAACAAACATGAGCACAAAGTTTCCGGTAATCGTAAATGTCTCTGAAATATTAACCGTCGACAGGCCGGTTACACTAACAGCGCTTACTGACGTGAACAAAGCATCAGCAAAAGAGAGCTTCTCACCTTCCTTTATACAGACGGGAAGACTGAGCATCAGCGTTGATATGAGCACTGCCACAAGATAGTAAAGCATAATCATTTGGGCTGGAGACAAACGTCTCACAGATTGCCTCATTTTTCGGAACATAATGATTAAATCCTTTCTGACAAACCGGATTAGGGGAATTGCCATCATAATGACATCAATTTAAATCATATCTAAACCTGCACTTTTTTTAAAGGACAAAACATTTCATAGATAATCATTACCATACATCATAGAGAAGAAACAGAAGACAATAAGGAGTGCAGAGACATTCTCTGTTAATTAAGCAAGGAGTTGAAAATAATGGCCAGAAGTTCAAATAAACTGCTAGTCCCTGGTGTCGATCAATTCCTCGACCAGGTGAAATATGAAATCGCCCAGGAATTTGGCGTCCAGCTTGGTTCTGACACTGTATCACGCGAAAACGGGTCAGTAGGCGGCGAAATTACGAAACGCCTCGTGCAACAAGCACAGGCAGAAATCGCGGGAAGAAACCAACAATAAAATATTATCATGGAAAAAAGTCCGGAATTTAGATTCCGGACTTTTAACTGTTAATATTCAAAGCGCCAATCCCACCGATTGTTCTTATTCTTGTGGCTGTTTCTTTTCTTATCTTTTTTTCCTGAAGCATTTTTTTCCTTATCCTTGCCATTTCCATTTCCGTTCTTGGCTTTGTCACGGCCATAACCATTGCCCGGCTTGTCTGCGTTCACTACCTTTTCCGGCTGTTCAGGTCGGGGGACGTCGGATTCGACTTTGTTTCCTCCCGGCCCTTTATCGGGCTTTTTTTTATCACTTTCCCTCGGAGTCTGTTCCTGTCCGTTTGGTTGAATCAGACGATTTTGCCCTTGATTCCCGTTGGAAGGTGGACGGTTGCTGTTTTTATTTTGATCCTTATTCCCCTTAACCGGCGGAAGGTTGGTTGCCGGCTTGGAGGTTTCTGGCCGCCTCGCTCCATTTTCATTTTGCTTCGGCTTATTGTTTTCACCATTTGTAGCCGGGGCTGTGACATTTTCAGAACTGCCGCTATATCCAAGAGATTCTTTGCTCGCAGGCTTTCCATTAGCATGCGGCTTTTCTTCCTTCACAGGATGTTTGGCTTTTCCATGATTAGCCTTTACCGGCTTTTGCTTATGCTTATCAAGCTGTTTCTCTTTATACAGCCCTGGGGTTAGACCTTGCTGTTTAGCCATCTTGCGTTCTTTCTCCGTTGCAGAAAGAACGGTAACCTCTATGTTTTCATCTTCAGTGGCAGCCTTAATTTCTTTGAGTGCCGTCTGAAGTTTTTTTCCCGGTTTCCCGTCTTCTGTGGGAACTGCAGCAATCAGAACATCTTTGTTCTTTTTCATGTATCCTTGTTCCTTTATTTCTGTAAGCACTAAGTTTGCTACCGTTGAAGCGTCTTGTTTTTTCCAGCCTTTTAAACCAGAAAGGATCGCTTCTCCATCCTTGTTATAAGCTTTTATGTTAATAACTTCTAATTTTTCATTCAAACCCATTTCTACGCTGGGATTCACATCAATCGACATATATGCATATACATGCCCGCTTTGATACAGCGGGACTGAAAAAGCCAATAACAGAATAACAGCAGCAATTAAAGCACCTGCTTTTCCATTGCTCAGCATTTTCAAAAAAGACATAGCCTTTTCACGTTTGCTGTTTTTTCCGAGCTCCATCGGAAAAAACTGAATTTCTCCGCCAAGCGGATAATCCTGCCGAAGCTTGCGAGTCCTCATAAATTCGCCCTCAGGGGTCAACAATGTCACATAAAGATCATTGACTTCAAGGATGATTCCCTTTCTCATGTTCGAGCACCCCTTTTATGTAGTCCCTTAAATAAGTATAATCCCCAATTAAAATAAGTGCGACGGCAATAATGTATTTTCTGTTACGCTCTACGGTTTTCCTGCTGACATCCACCATCGATTCAAGCTGTTTGATAGGAAGGCGTTTCTTTTCGAGCAGCAGATTTCTCAGCTTCTCTTTCTTATAAAGGATCCATGCGACCTCCATGGCATTTTTACGGGCATCTGCGTGCTTCGGCGATTGCTCGACCAAATCGCTGAAGGAAAGATCAAACTCTTTCAGTACCTGCTGAAACTGGATAATCTCGTCCCTTCGACGTTCCTCATCTGACTTTTTCCGATAGTTCTCTATCGATAGTTCATCCTCAATCGTTGTCCTTGGCGTATCATCATCATACATCTCATTTGCCAAAGTTAAGCTCAACGCCTGATTTTTTGTCTGTTTCCTTATATAATCAATGACCCTCCGCTTGACAAGTACCTCCGCGAAACTCAAAAGGGAGTTGCCTTTCTCGGGTGTATACTTTTGGATGGCCTCATTAAAAGCGATCAGTCCAATGCTAAATTCATCGTCGGAATCACTTATGTACCTCTTACAGACTGATGAAACTGTCTTGGCAATGAAAGGTTTATAGGATTTGATTAAGTCATCTCGCAGTTTTAGGTCGCCCTGCTGGATCTTGGCGACCTTTTCCTCTAGCGTCAGTTTGGGCTTTTTGGCCAAGAACAATAAACTCAGCATCGGTCTCACCTCTTTCCTCCCCACATTATACCATACGTTGTCAATTTAACATGTGGGGCGCGGGAACGGAAAAGATAGCCTAAATAGACTGGCTATCTTCCAAGTTTACTGTTCGAGCAGTTTAGTTCTTGCCTTTACCATTGTTGCTTTTGGCCGTTCCTTGCTTTGCCTGCTGGCGCGCTGCTTTAACCTCTTGTTTAGCCTGCTGGTGCTGGACTTTTACTTGCTGTTTAGCCTCCTTACGCTGGACTTTGATCTCCTGACGAGCCTCTTTTCGCTGCATTTGCTGCTCTTGCTTCGGCTGGGTTACTTGAGGCTGGACTGGCGCTTCTGGTTTTTTTGCTTCAGGCTGCTCTACATTGACAGCATCATCTTGAACTGGATCTGGCAGGGCCGGTATCGTTTGATCTTTATCCTCTGTCGTTTTGCCAATTTTCTTTGTTGCTTTTTTCTCAGCCTTTTCTTTCTGCTTTTCTTCTTTCTTTACTGCTTTTGCAAATGTTTTCTCGATGTTTTTTTGCAGAGCTTCTTTAGCTTTTGGATTCTTCACATGCCCAAGTGCCGCAGTAAGGGCAATGATATTATTCCTTACTTCTTTTTGTACTTCTTCTACGCCTTCTTGATCGTCTGCTTTAGACTCGTCTGAACCTGTATCTGTTTCGTCAGCAGGTGCCAGGTCAGAATCTGCTTGATCTTCTTTATTATCGGCATCTGTTTCGGTTTTTTCATCAATATACTCTTGAGTTGATTCGATATATTGGATTGCCTCTTCTATGACATCAAGCGCCTCTTCTTCCTTTCCTTCTGCAAACAATGCACCGGCTTCAGCAAGTCTTTCAGAAGCATATTCAGCCAAAAGCTTCGCTTCTTTAGTTTCATCGAAGGTAAAAGCAAGCCTGATTTTCTCCATGGAAATTTTCGCAAAGTAGAAGAAGTCCCCAGGAATTAAGGTTGGTTTTTCAGCATTGTCATCCTTTATTTCCTGATCATCTGCGGCTTCTAGATCTGCCGGTAGACTATCATTTACGTTCAGTCCTTCCACATTTTGAAGATCGACCGTCTCTGTGTCTTTCTCATTCTCGTCTGCCAAAGCCATCGCTGGTGCAAAAGTAAAAGTTCCAGCAAGGACAAGTGCAAGGGTACTTTTTGTGATTTTCTTCATTTCGCTGCTGTTGAATCTTTTCATTCGTTTCACCCCTAGTATTGTTAAGCGGCCGCTTTTCACTAAAACGTTACGAGTGGTGTTGTAAAGCTATGGGGGTTATCAAAATAAAAAAATTTCTCTCCTGGTCAACTGATTTTTCGAAATCGTTCCTGGTAGCGAATAAGCAATTCCCTGATCATCCACCCCGATAGAAGGCCGGGAATTAAAAAAAGCATAGGTAAAAAGACAGGGCCCAGTGAAATCCCAAAAATCGTAATTTTGGATGATATCATTAACCCTACTGTTACAAAATATGCAATGAAGACGAAAGGGAGAAAGTCATAACGTGAACTCTCTTTTGAGGCCGACTTGTATGCATCCCACATCGCAAACATATAAATACAAGGGTAAAACAGGAGCCATTGATAATCGATCACCTGAAAAGCCTCCTCTATTTCCCAGAGAAAGCTATGCATGATCGCCTCATTGAAATTGCTGTTAACGTTTATAAGAAACTCCAGGAATACTAAAAGAGCACCTTTTAGGAATTTCCCTCCGAGCAATTGGGCGAAGCCGGGTAAAGCGACACTCCAAAGAGTAGCTTCAAGTCTTGTCAATCGGTCCATAATAGTTTCCACTTCCAATTTCCATTCTATAATATGTACAGAAAAGCTCGATTTTTTAGGGCGCGATTTCTTCTTAGGGTGCTCATGAAACGATGGTTTTATTTCTGTTTCCGAAAAAGAGATGAGTACAAATACTTTGTCGTTCCAAATAAAAAGCCGTCCATTTGGACGGCTTTCTACATTCATTTTGACCTCTTTAAAAGGGCTAGATAGCTCTTGACAAATTTAGGCCAGTCTCGTTTCTCCTTGAAATAGCTTTGGAACAGCTGCAAGAACAATGGATATTTTCCTCTGTAAGGATACCACTGAATTTCAGCAGCATTCTTCCCCGTATCCTCAACAATTGCTTTTTCATGGCAAAACATGCGTAAACCGCCACTTCCGTGATACCGGCCTATACCACTTTCTTTCGCGCCGCCAAACGGCAAGCCATGGTTAGCAACAGAAATAATAACATCATTGATTACTACCGCGCCCGATACAAGCTGGGAAGCTACCCTGCGCGCTTTTTCCATATCCCTTGACCATACGCTTGCATTCAGCCCGAATACAGTGCCATTTGCCATTGAAACAGCTTCATCTTCACTGTCAAACGGAACAACTGGAAGCAGCGGCCCAAAAGTTTCTTCCTGAATGATTTTCATGTCTTGCGTAACATTCGTGACAATTGTCAGGGGAAGAAACATATCATCACCCCACTCCGCTGGGGACGTTCCGGTTTCAAGAACCGCTCCATTTTGGATAGCTTCTTCCAACTGCCCCCTGACAATTTCTCTTTGTGCAGGAAAAGTCATAGAACCAATGTCAGCTTCTTCTCCTGTACCCTGTCGTAAAATCCCTACTTCCTCTTTCAAACGCTGCAGAAATTCCGGGTAAACAGAACGTTCCACATACAGTCTTTCAGCACTCATGCAAACCTGTCCGCTGTTTGTAAAAGCACCCCAGACCGCTCCCTTCGCAGCTCTTTCAAGATTGGCATCTGCAAACACAATCATAGGATCTTTTCCGCCTAGTTCAAGCGTTGTGGGGATAAGGTCCCTCGCCGCCTGTTCCTGGATGATTTTTCCAGTTCTAACAGAACCAGTGAAAAAGATGTAGTCCGGCTTCCCTTTCGTAAAAGCTGCACCCACTTCTTTTCCGCCGTGAGCGACTTGAACCGTATTTTGCGGAAATTCTGCTTGTGCAAATAATTCTTCAATGCATTTTCCGACAAGCGGAGTGACTTCGGAGGGTTTCAAGATCACGGAATTTCCTGCTGCGAGTGCGCTGATTATCGGGACCATCGCGAGCTGGAAAGGATAATTCCAGGGAGAAATCACTAGGACAACGCCTCTTGGCATGTATTCTATAAATGATTTTTTCCCGAAAAGAAGTACCGGTGTGCTGATTTTTTGCCTCCTAAGATCCTTTTCTGAATGTTTAATAATATGGTCTATAGAATCAAGGGTCGGCATTATATCTGCAACTATTGCTTCGGTCAGTGGTTTGCCTGTATCGTCGGATATCGTCCTTGCAATGCTGTCCATCTCGTCAACCATGACCGATTTCAGCTTTTTGAGATATGTCAGGCGGGCTGTAATGCTGATGTCACTCCACTTAGATGAAGCCCTCCGGGCCCTGCTGTAGGATTCCGAAACCTGATGAAGCGGTGTTTCTTTAATATCAGCCAGCTTTTTGCCGGTGGCTGGTGATATTGCGGGCAACAAACCTGGCTGTTTCACTGAATGCATATTAATTCACCTTTTTCTAAACAATTTTAATCCTGTATGTTGGTTCATTTTTCTTCTTCATATAAAAATCAGCCATTGATGAAATACCTTCCTTAAAATCGGGGCACTGAATGCCGGAGCCTTTCAAGTCATCCTGTGCCTGGGTACAATCAAATTCCCCTAACCATGTAAAATAATCAAGCGCTTCTTTCTCGACACCAAGATATTTCCTTACTGTGCTTAACTGAAGTCCAGCTTTTGCCAGCCCAATCGGAAGCGTTCCCTTAGGTTTCTTGTTCAGCAATTCAAACAGCATCATTTCGTAAATTTCTGATACACTGTATGGCTTTGGGTCTGTAAGATGGTATGTTCTGCCCGCACTCTTTTCCAAAAGAGTTAAAAAAGCTGCGGCTTCAATAATATAGTCGACAGGAACCAGATTGACAACTGCTTTGCTTGTTCCCATCCTTGGCAGCCAGGGCATAAAGCGAAGCCGGTCAATGAAATTCATAATGAAATACGGGCCGTCAAATTTGATAGTTTCACCAGTCCTCGAGTTTCCTTTGACAATCCCGGGCCTGATGATAGTAACCGGGACAGCAGCTTTCATTTTTTCAACAAGACCCTCGGCCTCAAACTTTGTCTCTTCATAGTAGTTTTTAAAACCAGGAGGGCGGACCAATTCGTCCTCGTACAGTATACCTTCCCTTTTTCCAGCAACGTAAGCGGTGCTAAAGTATGTGTATCTTTGAATATTTTTCATTCCTTTGACCCATTCATTCACATTCCTAGTCCCTTCAACATTCACGCGAAAAGCGGCATCTTTCGGAACGGCAAGATCATAAATTGCTGCCAAATGGAAAACATGTGTAACCTTCTCCTTCAATTCTCCCATATCCACTGTTGATATGGCTAGCCCCGGAACAGTAATATCTCCCTCAATCAATCGGAACTGCCCATCTTCAAGGGAAAATTCCTGCATGATAGCATGTCGTTCTGATTTCGCCCGTTCTGCCATCGCAGGCAAAACTAGCACATATACATTCCCATAGCATTTGGACAGCATTTCCCTAATCAGCTGATTACAAATAAACCCTGGAAACCCTGTGAAAAAATATCCCTGTTCCATCGAAGCACTCCTTCAACCTTTATTACCTATTATTGTAATGCCGGGAAGATGTGCAGGCAAATATCTTTGCTGAAAATTCAGATTTTTTATTTAACTTGCTGCTGAATCTTAATGTTTGGCGGCTGTTTGGTTGATGTATCGGTGAAGTTGATCGGTTTATCATGCCGGTTGGTTGATATCCGCGCTCGCTTGATCGATATCTCTCGCCGATTGGTCAATACCTATACCCACACTTTATCGATATTTCACCCCAGTTGGTTGATACCTCTAAAAAACTGCCTGCAAAAGATTCGCTCCAGGAAAGTTAAAAAGCTCCCACTGCAAAAAATGCAGCGGAAGCTTTTTATTTTTTCATTTATTGTTCCTATCATTATCTTCCTTAAGGATTTTTGATAGTTCCTCAAGCATGCCAGCCATTTCTTCCCGGGTGTAATTTCCGAAACGGTCAGAATGGATATTCTGGTCTTCTTCCGCTTCACTTCTCTCTTCCCGAAGTTCCTGCGGAAGGTAGCGTTTTTTTCCTTTTAAAATATAGCCTGGAACAAGATGTCCGTCAGGCGTTGCATACATTTTGTTCATCCTTCTCGTCTCTTTGTCGAACAAGCTGTAGACAACCGGTATGATGAACAATGTCAGGAAGGTACTGCTGATCAGCCCGCCAATGACGGCTATCCCCATCGGCTGGTTGATTTCTGTTCCTTCTCCCAGACCAAGTGCAAGCGGAATTAACCCAAGGATTGTTGTCAATGCTGTCATCAGGATCGGCCTCACTCTATCCTTAACTGATGCAATGATAGCCTCATAGGTATGCATACCAGACGCTTTCCTCTGATTAATGTAATCGACAATCACAATCCCGTTGTTTACGACAATGCCGGCCAGAACAATCAATCCGATAATTGCGGTAAGGCTGACTGGTGTCTTTGTCATGACGAGACCGGCAGCCACTCCAATCACCATCAGTGGCATCGTGAACATGATAACAAAAGGATACTTCAGCGACTCGAACTGGGCAGCCATCACAAGATATACGAATACAACCGCGAGTCCAAGGGCTAACATCATGTCATCGATCGAGGACTCAAGCAATTCCCTGTCGCCGCTAAAAATAACTTCAGTTCCTTCATTAAGGCCGAGTCCCGCTATCTTTTTGTCCACTTTCTGGGAAATGTCTCCGAGATTGGTGGACGCTTTGTACTTCAGCGTAAATTGTACTGCGTCCTGCTGGTTGATTCGCTGGATGCTGACAGGACCGCTGCCTTTAGTGATATCGGCAACCGACTCTAAAGGAATGAAGCTTCCATCCGCCTTTTTGATTAAAAGCCCTTTCAGCCTGTCCATGTTTTGGGTAATATTTTTGTCGTATTCTACAAATACCCCGTATACCCCGCCATTTTCGTCTATCATTTGCGTTGCCTGGTTGCCGCGGGTAACATCATTGACCACCTTGGCTACCTGGGCAGGAAGCATGCCTTGGGCAAGCGCTTTTTCACGATTGACGGCAATCTGAATTTCGTCGACTTTTTCCATTTGGTCTGTGGAAAGTTCGTTGACACCCTTTAATTTTCGAAGCGAAGCATAAATTTTGTCAACTGATTGATCAAGTCTTGTTTTATTAGTGTCCCTCACACTGAAGGTTAGTGTATTTGGACTTGAGCCTGAAGTCGATTGCATGTTAAATGAAACTTCTGCCGAATCGTTCACTTCTCTTGCCGTCTTCTCCATATCTTTTTTTACATCGTCCGCAAACTCAAACGTTGTACGGTTTCTCTTATCAAGATCCTTCATCTTTACATACAACTCGGCAATATTGGACTGGGTCGTTCCCCTGAAGGACGATTCCTGGGTTGTCCCAATCAACGAGACATATACATCCGCATCCTTCTCATCCTCTAATCTATTCTCCAGCGCTTTTAGCACTTTTTCAGTTTCAGATAGTGCCGAACCGTTTTCAAGCTCTACTTTGACACTGAAAAATCCTTCATCGGACGGCGGCAGAAATTGTGTTCCCACAGTGGTAAGTCCGAACACACCGGCAGCAAGCAAAAGCAGGGTTACTAGCAAAAGGGAGGCCCGATGCCTTAATGACCATCTTATCGAGCGATCAAGTAATTTTATAGACTTTGAGCGCTGCCTCCTTGCCTCCACGTTCTTTTTAGGCATTTTCAGCAGCCTGCTCGCAAGCATTGGAATGACAGTCAAAGCAACAACCAATGAGGCAATTAGACTAAACGAAATTGTCATTGCAAACTCAGTGAATAGTTCACCAATAATACCTGAAATAAACACGACTGGCAAAAAGACTGCAACAGTTGTCAATGTAGAAGCAGTGATCGCTCCGCCAACTTCCCTCGTACCGTCAAAAGCAGCCTGTTTTGGATTTTTCCCCATTGAAAGGTGTCTATAAATGTTTTCAATGACAACGATTGCGTTGTCAACAAGCATTCCGATTCCAAGGGCAAGACCGCCCAATGTCATGATATTCAAGGTGAAATCGGAAAAATACATCAAAACAAAAGTGAAAATAACCGAATATGGAATGGCTACTCCGATAATCAGCGGGCTTTTCACGTTCCTAAGGAAAAGGAAAAGAACAGCCATGGCAAGGGCTCCGCCGAGATAAAGGGAATTTGAAATATTCCCGATTGCCATCCTGATGTAATCGCCCTGGTCAAATAGCACATCAGATTTGATTCCATTATACTTATCCATTTTCAGAAGCTTGTCCAGCTCTTTGATAAAGTCCTTTGAGACTGATGCCGTGTTGGCATCTGACTGCTGAAGGACGCTCAGGAGTACAGCCGGTGACTGGTTCGACCTCGTGATTGTGCGGTCATCTTTCTTTTCAAGCGACACCGCAGCTATATCGGCAAGGATTGTTTTTTTTTCAGTCTTCGGGTCTGTTGCGACAGCCAGATTCTTCAAAGTATCAACGGAATCAACCGAGCTGATAATTCTCGTTGTCAGTTCTTTCCCGTCTGTTAATACTGGCTCGCCAGGCATGGACACATTATTCGCCCTGATCAACTCGACAATATCCGATTGGCTTAAACGATACGCCTTAAGCTTTTCCTGGTCCAATTCAACCTTTACTTCTTTTACTGAAGTACCTGAGAGGTTGACGCTCGCCACGCCATCGACCTTTGTCAGTTCGAGTTCAAGTTCCTCCGCAAGGTCCCTAAGAGCATCGTTGTCCTTGTCGGAGCTCAATGAAAGCTGGATGATTGGGAATTGAGAAGGGTCGAATTTAAGGAATCTTGGCTTCTCTGCGTCATCGGGAAGCTGTGCAGAATCGAGCCTTTGCAAAACTTCATCCTGGATTTCTTCTATATCAGTAGTCCAAGAGAATTCCATGAGGACGAGGTTTGAACCTTCCTGGGAGGTCGATGTCATCGTCTTGATACCGGGAAGGGTTGCAAGATTGGCTTCAAGCGGCTTCGTCACTTTCTCAACGACTTCCTGCGGACTTGCACCGGAGTAATTGGTTACAACAACCCCCACAGGCGGACTGATTTCCGGTATTAGTTTTAAAGGAATATTGAGCAGGGAAACTGCTCCAAGAATAAGAACAAGAAACATGGTCACGAGTGTAAAAACCGGTCTCTTGATCGAAAAATCGCTAATTTTCATTACCAGGCTCCTTTCAGATCGCTGCTTTATCTATTGTAATCGATAAATCCTATTGCTTCCATGCAAAATATTTGAGTCTCCGTGATTCACTAAACATCAAAAAAATTACCAGGACACTGGTTTTCTTTTTAACATTAAATTTATGCATGTTCCCCTAATTTTTTTCATAACATGAGAAATTCCGAGTAAGTTGAACACTATTGATCCGAATGAACATGAAAAGGCTGCCGAGTTTTTCGACAGCCAGAAAGATTTATATCTTTAATTTTCCAATTTTGATACCGTAATGCCGCTTATACCTGCAAGAATAGTCAGTACAGGCGAAAGCAGACAGAAAAATGAAAATGGAAGATAGTCAATTGTTGGAACACTAAGCACTCCTGTCAGGAAGACACCGCAGACTCCCCAGGGAACAAGCGGGTTAACAACTGTTCCAGCATCCTCCAGCACTCTGGATAGATTTCTCGGGTGAAGGCCAGCTTTCCGAAAACGCTCTTCGAAAGCGTTGGCTGTCAAAATGATCGACAAGTACTGTTCTCCAAGGAGAAAGTTGATGCCAATGGAGGTGGCTGCTGCCGAGCTGAAAAGAATGGAAGTTCGTTCAAGGCTTTGGCTCATTCCCGAGAGAAGAGCAGGAAGTATCCCCAGCCTGAACAGCAGGCCGCCCATGGACAGGGCCAGAAGGACAAGTGAAATGGAAAACATCATGCTTTCCAGCCCTCCCCTTGATAAAAGGGCGGATACTTCTTCAACCTTCGTGTCTGCTTTGTATCCCGAATACAATGAAGTCAAAAGGCTACCCCATTCGCTGCGGCTTGTAATGACAAAACTGATCAAGAGCGCGGAAACGGTTCCGCTCGCAAGCGTCATTATAGCAGGAACTTTTTTTATTGCCATGACAGCAAGGATGAAAAAAGGAATGAGAGAATACCAGTGTATGAGATTCATATCAAGCAGTTCCTGGCGGAATAGAGCTACTTTTTCAAAGCCTGCTCCCGGGTTCTCCGGAGACAGGATGATAAACAGCACGAATGACAAAACAAATGCTGGAATGGTGGTCCACGCCATGTTTTTGATATGGTCAAACAAATCCACCTTTAAAGTGGATGAGGCCAAGGTGGTTGTATCGGACAGCGGTGACATTTTATCCCCGAAAAATGCGCCTGACACAATTGCCCCTGCAGTGATAGCCGGCGACAGCCCCATTGCTCCTGCGACTGCAACAAAAGCGGACCCAACCGTTGCTGCCGTTGTCAAGGAGCTTCCGATGCTGATTCCGACAGCAGATGTGATAAAGAAAACAACAGCATAGAACCATTTCCCTGAAACAAATTCAAAGGAAAGGTACATAAAGGTCGGAATCGTTCCGCTCGCCATCCAGCTGGATATGAGCATCCCGATAAAAAAGAAAATCATGATGGCACCGAGTCCTGATTTCGCGCCCTCTGCCAGTCCAGCCTCGAGGGAATGCACAGGGACTTTCTTGAGCAGACCATAAAGCATCAGCCCCATAATGGCAAATACTACAGGAATATGTGGGACAAGTTCTAATTTAATAATACAAAAAGATATTCCAGCCAAAAGGATAAGCGTTACAATTGCTGCCTCAGCTGGTTTTATAGTTAATTCTGTTAGTCGTGGCTGCATAATTCTTCCTCCGTAAGGTTACTTTTGCGCTTGAACGCTTTTTAGCACAAAAGCGTTTCGTTCTCTTACTATATTGCGATAACGCTCAAAAGTCAACCTATTAACCAAAGCTAGCCTTTTCAGAAAAGAAAAAAGGTATGGAGACCATTTCGGTTTCCATACCTTACGCTGTGCTTTAACAAATCACCGCGCCGGGGGTCAGGCACGCTGGGGTGGTGCAGTGCTTTAACGTTTTATTGCTGCATGTCCATTGGGTTGTAGAGTTTGACTTCAGGGTTTTTGTCTTGAAACCATCTTAATGCAAATTCGTTCTCAAAGAGGAAGGCTTTTTTGTCAAAGCGGTCCTTAACAAGCAGGCTTCTGGAGCTGGACAGATTATCATTGATTTCATCGTTTTCGATCCAACGGGCAATTTTGCTGCCTACTCTTTCCATGATTACTTCAACGTTGTACTCATTTTTCATCCTGTGCTCGAACACTTCAAATTGCAGCTGGCCTACCGCACCAAGAAGGTATTCATCTGTCTTGACTGTTTTGAACAGCTGGATGGCCCCTTCCTGTACAAGCTGCTGAATTCCTTTATGAAAGTGTTTTTGTTTCATCACATTTTTGGCTGTTACTCTCACAAACAGTTCAGGTGTAAATTGCGGAAGCTTCTCATAATGGAAGAGTTCCTTTTCTGAAACGATCGTATCGCCAATCTGATATACACCTGGATCATAAAGCCCGATGATATCTCCGGCAACTGCTTCGTCAACTGTACTCCTGTCATCAGCCATAAACTGTGTGGACTGTGCAAGCTTGATTGGTTTACCTGTCCTTGAAAGAGTGACAGACATACCCCTTTCAAAGCTTCCAGAGCAGATTCTGAGGAAAGCGATCCGGTCACGATGGGCCGGATTCATATTTGCCTGGATTTTAAAAACAAAGCCTGAAAAATCCTCCGACAGCGGGTCCACAGGGCCAGAGGTGCTATTTCTTGGCTGCGGCTCCGGTGCAAACTTCAAATAAGCCTCAAGGAATGTCTGCACACCGAAATTCGTCAGTGCACTGCCAAAAAACACTGGTGTAAGTTCACCATTGTTGATGCGCTCCTCGGAGAATTCATTTCCTGCCTCATTCAGCAGCATGATTTCTTCAAGCATTTGATCATATAGAGAGTTTTCTTTAAGCTTATGGTCGCCAGCAATTTCTCCGTCCTCAGTCAGGCTGATAAACCGCTCATCCTCTTCGACGCGGAACTGCTCAACGCGATTGTGGAATCTGTCATAAATGCCAAGAAACTCCTTACCCATTCCAATTGGCCAGTTCATCGGATATGATTCGATCCCCATTACTTCTTCAAGTTCAGCAAGGAGTTCCAGCGGGGATTTCCCCTGTCTGTCAAGCTTGTTGATAAAAGTAAAAATCGGAATACCTCTCATCCGGCAGACTTTGAAAAGCTTCAATGTTTGCTCCTCAATCCCTTTAGCCGAGTCGATAATCATGACGGCGCTGTCTACAGCTGTCAATGTGCGGTATGTGTCTTCACTGAAATCCTGGTGACCGGGAGTATCAAGGATATTAACGCGGAAACCATCATAATCGAATTGCATGACAGAGGAAGTGACCGAAATTCCACGCTGCTTTTCAATTTCCATCCAGTCACTAGTAGCAAACTTTCCAGTCTTCTTTGCTTTTACTGTACCAGCATCACGGATTGCTCCCCCAAACAGCAGGAGTTTTTCCGTCAGTGTTGTTTTTCCAGCGTCCGGGTGGGAAATAATAGCAAAAGTCCGCCGGGACAATACTTCTTCATTTAATTTTTTCATTTTGTTCTAGTCCTTTCTTTATAAAGGGACATCCAATATACAGCCTTGAAAAATTGCCACAGTCTTTGCGACCTATCCCTTATATATATGAACTCTGCTTCAGCAGAAAAAACCTCATAACTTCAATCTTATCCTCCCAGAAGAAAGTTTGCAATCAGCTTTTGCCTCCATTTATTTTAATAATTGCTCAAAAAGCTGAAAAAATCACAGCAGGGCACCGATTTGAGTCTGAAAACAAAAACTGCCATTCCCTTTATGTTTCAGCCAAATAAAAGCGGCAGCCTGATTCCCAATATCAGGCTGCCGTTTTTATTTATATTTGCTTCTCTATGTCTTCAATCAATTCATCTATTGTCTCAGAAACCTCATTTGTACGACGGGCGATAGAAATACTAAACTCAAGGAGCTCTTTAAAGGTCTTGACAGAAATCATGGAATTGGATTTTTCATAGTCATTGATTTGCAAGCCAATATCCTGGAGGATCATCAACACTTCATCCATAGAGCCTTTTTCCATTGCAAACATTCTCTAATTCCCCCTTTTCCTTTTTCTCATTATGAGGGAGAATCAGAGAATTTTATATGGTAATAAATTCAATATTAGCGTTATCTAACCAGCACTCTTAGGGAAATCACCATAAAGCAAATGAAAACTGCCGAATGATCATGAATTATGCTTAAAAGCATACCAAAAGCACCAGATAAATCAGCGCGGAAGTTATATTTTTGTTCAATAGTTGTTCGTATTTCCGAATATTCAATTTACAACAAGCAACACCTGTATGAACTACCGCGTACGCTTTTTATTGGACGCCTGCATGCATATGCCCCAGCAATGCCTGTCCAGACATGACAGCCCTGCCTCCACCCTGTGCAAAAGTCTCGCTTCCCCCGCCTTTTCCTTCAATCAGCGGCAGAACTCCCATTAGGATATTTTTCATATTACCGTTACTCTTTGGACCTTTTCCGCACACAATTTGTAGTTGGTCTCCATTTTCACTGACAAACAATACTACTGCCTCTTCTTTCTCCCCTATTACATATCTGGCAAGCTTCTGCAGTTCCTTGATTGTCCTGTCTTGAAAAACTCGAGAAATTACGTGCCCATTGTTTTCGGCAACAAGGTCTGCTGCCTCATATGTAAGCAGTATGCCCCGCAATTCTTCCAGCACTTTCTCCTGGGTTTTCCCTCCAAGTACAAGCTTTCGTGCGGCATCGGACAATTGAAGTTCCGGTGCGTTCAAAATACCAGTCAAATCACGGATGATTTTTTGCTTTTGATGAAGCTGGGCAAGAACGCGCTGGCCGCATACAAACTCAAGGCGGATTTTTTTCCTTTGCCTTTCCCAGCCCAATATTTTGATAGGCCCAGTTTCTCCGGTGCTCTTAGGATGTGTTCCTCCGCAGCCCCCGTAATCAAAATCCGGGATGATGACCAACCTGATGTCCTCCGCAACAGAAAGCTCTTTTCTGAGAGGATATTGTGCCGCTTCCTCCGGGCTGACCCGTTTAGCAATAATCGGCCTATTCTCAGCCACAATCCTGTTTGACAGCTTCTCGGCCTCCTCCGCTTCTTCCTCTGTCAGCTCTTCCCGGTCAAGGTCAATGGTAACTGTTTCACTGCCAAGATGGAACCCGACAGTCTGGCTGTCAAACAAGTCTTCAAATGCGGCGGAAAGAATGTGCTGGCCAGAATGCTGCTGCATGTGGTCGAACCTTCTCGCCCAGTCTATTTCCCCTTCAACTTCCCTTTCTGCCATCGGCGCAGTTAAGTAGTGGCGGATTTCCCCGTCCACTTCTTCCACATCCGTGACTGTTACACCATTAAGTGTTCCTGTATCAAACGGCTGCCCACCGCCTGTTGGATAAAAGGCGGTTTCCTTCAATACAGCGTAGCTTCTCCCGGATTCATCTTTGCCAGTGGAGACTGCTTCCGATTTAAATCGAGTCATATACGGATTCTTATAAAAGAGCTTGTGTTCCATTCTCCTGTTCACACTCCGTTTTTTAAATATTCAACTATGTATTTTCTTCCCCAGTATACCACTCCGCATCACCAAGAAAAAGGCAGCCCTGGCTAACCAGACTGCCTTTCGGATCTAGACCACATCTTTTCCAGCTAAAGCTTTCTCCATTTCAGCAACTAGATCTCTCACCATTCCCATATACCTCTTTGGAAATGGTGCATCCTCATCTTCAGGTCATTTGAATTGATTCAAGGATGCCGAAACGTTTCCGATATTCCCTTCCTCATCAACTTCTGTCTTAAATTGATGATCTAACAAAAATGGCGTTCCAATCAGCACGCGTAAGCTGTCCTTCTCCAAATCCCCGTCAAGTGCTTTAACCGGGATCGTAAATACTGCTGATCTCCGTGCTCATCATCAATTTTAAAATCGAAATATGCATGATCATATTCCCAGTTACCGCCTACAGTGAAGCCCATCGGCTCAAGTACTTCCTTCAGTCCGCCAAGTGTAAACTGTTTGCCCTCAATGCTCGATTCAATCCGGATCATCATACCTACCTCATTTCGCTTGATATCCGTCCTGTACTTATTTATATGCAGGCTGCCGGAACTGTTTATATATCAGCCTTTTTCCACCATGTTCCTTGTTTCAAACAATGCCTGGCCGCTTCATTCGCCATAGTCCAGCACTCGATCCCATCTGTGACCCAATCGTTTATAATAACGATGCTATTTTCGTTAGCAATGGGGAAAAATAAAGAAACTCCTTTTGCCAAGATTCCATGTGTGTTTTATGGACTGGGACAAAAGGGTACAAACAATCATGGAACGTTCCTGAGCATATAAATAGGAGGGGTAAGAATGTTGGGAAGGAAAAAGTATGAAATAGGCTATAAAAAATATGAGAATCACGCGAACGACTACCTAAAAAACCCAGAACGGGCAGATCGGCTCTTAAAAGCTGCCCAACAAAAAGCTTTTCGAAGAAAAAGTTCGCTTTCAGAAATCTGGTCAAATCTCATTCTTCTATTTGACCTTATCCGGTCCTGGAGAAAAGGAGAATATAAAAAAATATCAGCAAAGACGCTTGTGACTGTGATTGCTGCTATTATTTATTTTGTTTCTCCTATTGACATAGTCCCGGATTTCCTTGTAGGAATTGGGATTATTGATGATGTTGCCGTACTAAGCTTTGTATTAAAACAACTGTCTGCTGAACTTCTGGATTACAGTCACTGGAAAGAAGAAACCAACAAGATTATTGACAGCCCGGATGGTCCTGTAACAAAGTAATCATCCGGGGCATGTATTTTCAATCTTTTTTTGGAAGAAACATTAAAACCTTCTATATGTTAAAAAGTAATACGTAAAGCAAAGAGAGAAGGATTCCCTTCCCTCTTCAAAGAGTTATGGCTATTCATTTCTGCTTTATATCATCAAGCTTTTTAGCAAAGTGCTCTAGTTCTGTCCATGTTTCCGGCGGCTTATTGGGATCCAGCCCTGCTTCCCTGAACGCTGTTTTATTGTAAAATAACAGGCGTGTATCGGTATTGAACGGTACTGCATAAGGCTTACTATCATGAAGTACCGTTTCCCAGAGGTTTGGATAAAACCTTTCCTGGAAAGTATTATCAAGATATTTGCTTAAATCTTCAACTTGTTTATTTTCTGCTCTTAGAGCAACCGAATTGATATCATTGATAATCACATCACCAGGATTGCCTGCTTTAACCGAAGCTAAGTTCTTAGTCCATATGTCTCCCCATGGGAGGAAAGTGTGCTTCACAAAGACTTGGTCCTGGGAATCATTAAAATCTTTTATGATCTTTTCAATAACAGGACCTCTTGTCTCAGATCCCCAAAAAGACCAGAATTCTACGATTGTCCTCCCGTCTTTTGTTTTTTCTTTTTCAGCCTGTTTACCATCTTCGCCGCAGCCTGTCAGCACACCGAGGAAGATGATGGTACCAGCCAAAATTAATTGTCCCTTTTTCATAAAATCCTCTCCAGCATATGTATTAAAGTCGATTTAGACACAAATAAACCACTACCCTCTTACCGAAGAGGTGAAACCTGGTTGGATTCCTGAGTAAAACACCTACACGAAAAAACGGCAGGAATAAATCCTGCCGCCATCTATTTTTAGTTGAAGCAGGCACAGCCTACAATGATCAGGAGAATGAACAGGACTACAATCAGCACAAAGCAGTTCCCTATTCCACAACCTCCGAAGCCGCCGCCACCGAAGCCATAGCCTCCGCCGTATCCATATCCCATATTGTTTCCTCCTTCTTTCAGGATAAAGACTAATTCCATTTTTTTAAAAATATACAGCCCTCATGCAGGAAACCCGAAAAACTGAATTTCCTGCTAAAAGGCAATTACTTGCTGTTTTTCAGGAGTCTAATCAGCAGAAACCGCCGCAACCCCAAGAAGCACCGATAATAATAAGCAGAATGAACAACACAACCAGAAGGGCGAAACCTCCGCCATGTCCGCAACCGTCAGCCATTTATAATTACCTCCTTTTCGAATTTCAATATATCCTATTCAGAAGGGGCTATTTGTGCAATAAAAAGCTTAAAAAAAATTCGCCTATTCTTGGGAAGGTTCATAAATGAACGATGCATGCGGCCGAATCGAATACTTATTGACCAACCAGGAAGGATAGACCATAATACAAAGAAGTTAAACTGAGGAGGTGAAAATCATTGAAAAAGTTACACTGGATTACTTCAATTCTGGGCTCTATATGTAACGCTCGAATTCCTGGACAAATCACAGACACCCGAATAATGAGAAAATACGGTCCTCCAACACTGATTGGTCATAGAGGTGCCGCCGGACTCTGCCCGGAAAACACAATCATCTCTTTTGACAAGGCCTTGGAGAAAGGCGCCCACTATTTGGAATTCGATGTCCAGGAAACAAGCGATGGAAAGCTTGTCGTTATCCATGACGTGACAGTAGATCGGACAACGAATGGAAAAGGAAAGGTCGGCAGCCTCTCTTTTGAGGAAATTCGAAAGCTTGATGCAGGTAGCTGGTTTCATCCCCGGTTTAAAGGCGAAAAAATCCCTTCTTTTTCTGAAGTGCTCGAAAGGTACAGCTGCAAGGCAGGATTCCTGATTGAATTAAAAAAACCCTCCCTGTATCCAGGAATAGAGGAAAAGGTTGCAGCAGAACTGATAAAACTAAGGCTCCATCAACTCGGCAAGGATAGAATCATCATCCAGTCGTTTGACAAAGCCTCTCTAATGAAAATAAAAAAACTCCTTCCCTCAATTCCTGTCGGTGTTTTAGTCCGGCACAGGCCTTATGGAATTCTGGAAAGAGAGTGCAAGGCCATATCTCAATTTGCCCAATATCTTAATCCAAAGGTTACAATGGTCAACGCATCACTCGTCAAAAAAGCCCAAAAACACAGCTTAAAAGTAATTGGATGGACAGCACAGGACAGACAAACCGCTGAAGAGCTAGCAAATACTGGATTGGACGGCGTGGTGACAGATTTCGTTGACGTTCATGACAGCAGCCTTAAATAGTGGAACCATAGTTAGAAAAACGGTATAGGTACCGTGTATTTAACCTGCTGTGCTGGTCCAGCATGTAGGCACTTATTACAGCGCCTTCCCTTCTTAATGAATTTAAGCCGGCTATTATTTCGCTTGCCGAGGCAATCCCGACTCCATGCCCATAAAATTGCCCATTTTCAAGTAGGACGGCATTTTCTCCCCTCCAGATGGACTCTTTAAATTCAGGATTATTAAAATAAATCACATCACCAGGAATGAACTCGGTTCCTGGCATTGTTATGATAGCAAGATCAGGGTCGTGGTGCCAATTCCAAACAAGCAATCCGCCGAACAAATAATTGAAGTCCGACTCCCTGATCGATTCCAATACAGCTTTGTAGAATATCAGCACCATTGCAGTCGAACACTCAAAGCCATAAGACTTTCCGTTGATGTATACATCCCTGACAGCGTCTGACGGCAACACATCAGGCCTTAAGAGATATCCGCTGTCAGTACGCGACCAGAACGCAGGATTGAAGGAAGAGTATTGGAAAGAAGTAAATGCCGCTCCGCTGGCCAGCATGTTCCTGGATGACTCAATGATATTTTTTCTTAACACAATATCGAACATCAACTCTCCAGCTGATTGGTATATAAACACATGACGGGCAGTTTCAAGGGAACGATAAATAATGAGTTCACTCCCTCTTAGTTTGCCAGAATCGATTCCTTGCTGGTTTCCATCGAATGTGATCATTGCTCCTTAAGATCCCTCCCATTTGGATGGTCCTTTTTAGAAAGTATGAACATGGATCGGCTATTAGAAGTTTTCCGATTTACTTTTTGAGTCCAAAGAAAAACCCGGCGGAAAGGTCAGCCGGGCAATAAAAAGGTGATTTTTAACGGTCAATGCTTGTTTTACTGTCTGTTGCTGCAATGAATTCCTTAACCTTTGTAAACTCCTCATATAGAAGCAATAGTGTATCTCCCGGCACCGATAATTCCCAGGCCTTACGGAAAGCTTCAAGCTCTTCCGGGACGATATGTATTTTTTCACGCTGAATATAGTGAAGCGCGGCTTTCTCGAGAAGAAAAGCGGCCTCAAGCGGTTTTCGTCCCCTTAAATCACTATCCTCCTTGATCACGAACAAATCAGTTTGACTAGCTGATATTTTTCCCATTTCCATAATATCGCTGTCTAGCCTGTCACCCGGCGCGGAAAGGACCGTAAGCAGCCTGTTTTTTTTCAGTGCTGCCACTGTACCGAAAACAGCTTGGAGTCCGGCGATGTTATGGGCATAATCAACAATTACATTTCTGCCCTTTATTTCAAGTATATTAAAGCGTCCTTTTGAATAACGAAAGTCCGGAATAAAAGTCAGCGACTTTTCTTTAAGAATTTCAAGTTCCGCTCCCTGAGATTTTGCCGCTGCAAGTGCCTGAAGGAGATTAGCAATATTGTGGCGTGCACTTCCTTCAATTGTAACAGGAATTTCAGCCGCAGGCAGAAACCGAACCAGTTCCCCTCCAATTTCAGCGTGAATTATCCATCCGTCATCATTTAAAAACCAGGCCGGATTTCCATTGGTAATGGACTGTTGAATATGTTCATTTTTTTCGTTCAATGAAGTGAAAATAACCTGACCTTTCGTATATTCCGCCATTTTGGCCACTTCCGGATCATCGGCATTCAAGATACTGTGCCCTTCGTCAATTACCACCTCAGTGATTAAGCGCTTTAACTTAACAAGCTGTCCAAATGTATCAATTCCATCCAAACCGAGGTGATCCTCGTCCACATTGGTAACAACTGCAGCATCACAGTGCCGGAAAGCAAGCCCTTCACGCAGCATCCCGCCCCGGGCTGTCTCAAGAACAGCAAGATCAACAGCGGGGTTTGCAAGAACTTTCCGCGCACTGATTGGCCCGCTGCAATCACCTTCATCGATGCAGCGGTTCCCGATATAGACTCCGTCCGAATTCGTCATTCCAATTGTTTTTCCAGGGCCTTCGAGTAAGTGCTTGATTAGCCTTGTAGTTGTTGTCTTTCCATTAGTCCCGGTCACCGCGATGACTGGTATTGCCGCTTCTCCTCTGCTGTTAAACAAATGTTCGACAATTGCTTTTCCAGCGTTACGACTTTTCCCTTTGCTAGGATAATGGTGCATTCTGATGCCAGGTGCCGCGTTAACTTCAATAATCACAGAATTGGCTGGATCGAAAGGCTTGGAAATATCCTTGCTGATAAAATCAATCCCAGCTACATCAAGACCTACCGCCATGGCTGCATTCACAGCAATTTCAGCCACTTCAGGATGGACTTCTTCCGTAACATCGATTGCCTGGCCACCTGTCGAGAGATTGGCGTTGCCTACCACTTGGACGACCTGTCCTTTCTCTGGGATTGAATCTAGCGAAAGATCGAACTTCTCGAGAAAACACGAAACAGTGTAATTCAGTGGGATTTTTGTCATAGGCTTTTCATGCCCTTCCCCCCGCAGCGGATTTGTATTCTCAATGGCAATCAGTTTCCGGATGCTGTCTTGTCCATTTCCGATGATAAACGGGGGTATTCTCATGCTCGCCGCCGCCAGTTTTTTTCCTACAACCAAAAGGCGGTAATCATTGCCTTCATAATACTTTTCAACAATGTAATCTTTCACATGTTTGTCCAGGCAATTAACGACATTAAACAGTTCATCCCTGTTCATGATGTTCGTAATCACGCCCTGTCCCTGCCTGCCGCTCAACGGTTTAACAACAAGAGGATAGCCAATGCTTTTGGATGCCTTGAATATTCCACTCAACTCAGTCACTGCTTCGCCTTTTGGAACAGGGAGACCGCAGCTTTGAAGGATGTCCTTGGTTGCTTGTTTGTCACATGAATTTTCCACTGCCAAAAAGGGGGTCTCACTTGTGATGGTTGCTTGGACCCACTTCTGTTTTGAGCCGGTGCCAAGTCTTAGAAGGCTGTCTTTTCTAACCCTTTCAGCAGGGATTTTCATGGCCAATGCAGCCTCGTAAATTGCCTCAGTGCTTGGCCCGAGCTTATTTTCATAATACGCAGTGCCCAGAGTTGCGACACTGCCTGATATATCCGGGGCAGCTTTTCCACTTTTTAATATTTTGCCAGCAATGTCCATTGCTAACTCAAATGCCAAAAAGCCGGATTTTTGTTCCTTATATTCATACGTAACGTAATATATGCCTTTTTCGCCGCCAGTAATGGTTTTGCCATGCTTTACATCTATCCCTGCCATTATCTGCAGCTCGATCGCCATATGCTCCAGAATATGCCCCATCCAAGTACCTTCCCGAAGGCGCTCCGCAAAACCTCCTTCATACCCTCTTGAACAAGTATGCTTCGCCAATCCAGGAAGAATTTCCAACAGTTTATCGGCAAACCCGGGTATTTTACTTGAAGGCTGAAACTCAAGTTCTTCGAGATCAAGTTCAATCCAAATCATCGGCCTGTAATTGAAGTAGTTCGGTCCTCTCAAATATCTGACACGATTGATTTTCATTTAAGCTCCTCTTTCCCCGACAGTATTTTCCTAGAAGTCAGATCAAAGCTGTAGCCGCTGGTTAGTGTATGCAGCTTAAAATCGGTAATGGTCATCTCTTCTCCGCCTCTTTCCGTCTTTACAGAATCGACAAGAGTGCCGCTGTTTCCATCAATGACAAATACCTGATGTTCTCCTATTACTTTAAATTTATTTTCGCTTACCAAAATGGCAGTATTTTCATCTATTCCAATACCCATCAGTTCTTTATTTTCAGCAACAGCCCCAATCAAACGGCCAAATCGCCCACGCTGGGAAAAATGCTGGTCGATCAAAAGGCTGTCGACGAACCCAAAGCCTTTGCCCATTTCTATGAAAAGGTGGTCATCATTACTCTTCATCTCGGAATAAATAATCATTGTCTTCCCCATGATTGATGCTCCCGCACTTGTTCCTCCTATCAGCATTCCCGATCTCCACCTTTCTGTTAGAAGACGATGCAAGGAAGTCCCTCTGATAAAATCGGACAGCCTTTTTTGGTCTCCGCCGGTAATAAAAAGTGCTGATAATTCTGAAACAGCATCGAGAGTTGATTGTGTCTCGGCCTTTGCCTTAGATGATGCATCTATAACAATAAGATCCTCCGCACCAAGCGAACTGAAGACCTTTTTATAATCGCTGCTCACTTGTTCCGGAATCTTTGAAGCGGCTGGCAGAATACCTACAGGGCCAGGCATTTTTTTAGAAAGCTTAATGAATGCTGCGAGGATGTCTCCCTTTTTGCATTTTTCTTCATTGCCGCCAATGATCAGCAGATCCCCTGTTTTCATTTTTATAACGACACCTTTCCTGCTCCTTCTGATTTCATCTAATCGCGATACAGTCTACCGCAAACCAGTAACTGCCAATTTTATCAATACTACATTATGTTTTGCCACTTGCAGTCTGTCTTTATACCTAAAAGATGGTTCGATTATGAGCTAGTTTTCATTCGGGGTATAGCGGGTACGGTAAGGATAAGCATATAAAAAGAGGAGGTATAGATATGGGTGCCAAAAAAGGAAAAAATAACGACTCGTTGGAACAAGCCAAAAAGAAAGCAGCAACAAGGATATAGAACCTGAACGTGAACCAGAAAAGCCGCAGGAGGAAAACAGAACAAACAGCTAATACGTTCGTGTATTTCTATAAAATTAGGATTACGGGGTGATTTCCGATGAAGGAAAAAGAAAAATACACAGACAGAAAGGCCCAGAATGGAATGGACAACTCTGAGCAGTTTACAACGGACAACAAAACCCTTCACGAGATGTTTGAAGAAGAACAAACAGTAGACCCTATCCCGCTGGAGGATTTGAAGGAAGAGCAGCGTGAAGAAAAGAAAGGGCGGCATTCAAAAGATACGTCCTCTTCTGAAAAAAAATACAATATGGATTTCGACAATAACTTGTAATTGTCATGCCCTTGGTCAAGGGCATGTTTTTTTACAAAACAAGGAATAATGGAACATATCACTTGCAAGGAGGAATTCGCATGAATGATTCATTAAAACAGAAAGTTCTATCAGTACTTGAAGGAAATAGAGTAGGCTCGCTCGCCACTATTAAAAACAATAAACCTCATTCCCGCTACATGACCTTTCTCAATGAAGGGCTGACTCTTTACACACCAACAACAAAAGACACTTACAAAACTGAAGAGATCGAAACAAATCCAAATGTCCATATCCTTCTTGGCTATTTCGGAGAAGGAATGGGGGATGCCTTTGTAGAAATACAGGGGACAGCAGAAATAAAGGAAGACCAGGATTTAAAATCGAGAATCTGGAATGAGCACATGGAAAAATGGATCAAGAGTCCTGATGATCCTGACTATATCGTTTTGAAAATACAGGCGGAAACAATCCGGCTAATGAACGATCAGGATGCGCCAAAAACCTTAAATTTAAAAGAGATGGAATGAGTGATGAAAAAGGAAGCGCTTCCGTTTGGCGCTCCCTTTTTAAAAATATTAAAATTTCTCGCGAGTAACCGTTTCCGCCCCAGTTTTGTAATAAAATTGGTGCCGAAAATCCTTGCGCAGATATATTATTTGTCGTAAGCTAATGATAGAAAACAATGTAACGAAAGTTTGAGCTGAGGCTCTCTATTTTTTAGAGTCTCATGTGAAGCTTTTCACATTCTAATCATTATATACATGAAAGAGGGATTTACCATGGGGAAACCAAAGATAGTCATTCTCGGCGGAGGATATGGCGGGTTGATCGCGAGCAGGAAACTTGAAAAAATGTTAAAGAACGGCGAGGCTGAAGTTACCCTCGTCAACAAGCACGAATACCATTATATTGCCACACAACTGCATAAAACTGGAGCCGGCACCGCCGCGGACGATAAAATCACCATGAACATCCCGGATTTGCTGAAAACAAATAAGGTTACTTTCAAGAAAGCAACAGTAGAATCTGTTGATTGTGAAAAGCGCCAAGTAGGTCTTCAAAACGGCGAGAAGCTTTCATACGATTATCTGCTGATCGCCCTTGGATTCGATGTCAACACGTTCGGTATCCCGGGAATTGAGGAACATGCTTTTAAAATCAAAAGCTTTAAGACAACAAAAGCGATTTACCACCATATCATCAAACAGTTTGATGCCTACAAAGAAGACAAGGATCCTTCCCGCCTTACCTTTGCAGTCGCTGGTGCAGGATTCACTGGCGTTGAACTAGTCGGTGAACTCATTGAAGCCATTCCTGCTCTTTGCAAAAAATTTGATGTCCCTGTTGAAAAGACAAGGATCGTAAATATTGAGGCCTCCCCAAGCGTATTGCCTGGATTTGATAAAGAAGCAATCGATTTTACAACGAAATTTGTGAAGAAGAATGGTGTTGAACTAATGACTTCCACAAAAATCCTTGAGTATAATGCCATTTCAATCAAGCTTGATAATGGATCAGAGGTTCCTTCGAGAACCCTAATCTGGTCTGGCGGCGTAAGAGGCAATGTCATTCTTGAATCACTTGGCCTTCCCCTCAACAGGGGCCGGATTGAAGTTGACCAATATTTAAGGGTTGCAGGAACGGAAAATATATATTGCATCGGTGACGCTGCCTATTTCAAGAAGAATGAAACTTCTTCTCTTCCTCCAACAGCCCAGGTTGCAATCCAACAGGCAGAAACTTGCGCACCTAACCTGGTTGCAGCTATTCGTGGAGAGGCGCAAAAAGCGTTTGAATACCATCATAAAGGCACAGTAGCCTCCATTGGAACAATGGCTGCTGTAGGAAAAGTATTCGGCTTTAAAATATCCGGCCTGTTTGCTGCTTTTATGAAACAAGTTATTGAAGCACGCTATTTGTTTGTCCTTGGCGGACCTTCTCTTGTATTAAAGCAGTTTGCCAAAACAAGCAAACCGTACCACCAGGTAGCCGTACAAGAAAATAAATAAAATAAAACAGGCCCCAAATGGGGCCTTAGGCTGTCGAGAAAGTCTCGGCAGCTTTTTAAAATAAATACACTACAATATATTGTGGTTTATTAGGTTAATATCTATATATTGGTCCGAGAGATAATAAAACTTCAAAAACTCCCATTTTCAAAATCAGTAATAATAAATAGGGGGTTACTCTACAATCTGAGGCCCCAAATGGGGCCTGTTTATTTGTATATAGATGAAGTTATTCCGGTTATCCGTTTCCAGCTGTTGCGGTTTGACCAGGTGGCCTTTCCCCATTCTGGAGATCACGAATGCTTAACCCAAAATTCATTTGGAGGTGAGGATAATCTTTAAATCGAATCCAATCTCCTCCCCATTCAAATCCAAGTGACTTCGCTATGCTGACCACCTCCATCCAGTCCGACTGGCTGTTCCCATTCCCGTCATAATCCATATCCCAGAGAGTTTGCCCGTTACCTGATTGCAATGCAAAATCTATTGCAAGCCCGAAGTTATGGAAAGACTCTCCACCCTTTGCATGGGTAACTACCTTTCCATCCGCCGTTCTTCCTTTCTCATAAAGCTGTTCCTGCTCCTCGAAGCTTCTGAAATCATCCGTAATAACGATAACAATTCCTTTATCCGCAGCTTTTTGAACAAGCTCCTCTGCTTTTTCGGCAACCTCTGGATGAAGGCCATCCGGCAGCGGAGCATCCTTGGTTACCGGTGAAGGGGTGGAATATAAAAACTCTATATACAGGAAGATTACTGCCCCTATTAATAAAAACGTAAGCAGCTTTGAAGATTGTTTCCATTTCATATTGAATATCCCTTTCATTCGGCCTTTTCTTAAACTATACTACGTAAACTGCCCATGGAGGGTTTCACAAAAGTGCCCGGCAGCAAAAAACTGCCAGGCATTAACCTTCACTGAAACGGGTTGTAGAAACTGTTTTAATCAAAATGAATTTCTTCCATTATTCTCTGTGCAATTTTATCGTATCCCCTATCGTTTAGATGAAGGGAGTCACTGAAGTAAGTTTTTTTGTCTTTCCCCTTAAATAAATCGTTAGTCTGGATATAATGAATCCGGGAATCGCCTTTCACAAGGGAGAGAGTAGCCTCATTTCATTGATCAAAAATACGCTCATATTTCTGTTCGTCTGGATAGGGATTATACAATCTCAGAAGCAGGATGGGAGCATAGCTATTCTCTGCTTTAACTAATTCAAGAATGGTGTCCAGATTTTCATTGAACACTTTTTTTCCTGCAGCAATCCTTTCACTCCTCAACGGATTCACATCCCCTCCATTGCTGTTGATCAGGTCATTTGTACCGATAAAGACAAGCACATAATCCGCCTCATCCAGCCGCTCGCTAATTCTCACATCTGAAAGCTGCTTCAGTATGCCCGATGACTCAAGCCCGTATATACCTTCATTTTTATACCGGAATACTTCGTCTTTATGCTTTTGATTCAGTTTTGTCTGAAGGGCGTCAATATATCCGGAACCTTTCTCATCTCCGTAACCGTATGTCAGAGAATCACCGAATACCATGATCAGCCGTTCGTTATCACTTTTTGCAGCCTTTTTTTCATACACGGTGCGTGCCGCCAGCACTCCCAACAATAAAAATACGAATATAATCATCAATTTATGTTTTTTTTCATGGCAAACCCTTTCTGTTTCATTTAATCCTTTTTTCCCCTTTAAGGGACGGTGTTGAAACACCGGCTCCTTCTAATGGAATAAAGGACAGGAAGGATTGCTGTAAAAACATTACAGTGTGACTTTATGCCGGTCGACTGTTCCAATCTGACACTTTACACCTCTTGCTATTTCCTCAAGCAGCAGTTCCAGCCCAATCATTGTCAAAGACCCTAAATTCGCATACCGTTTTTTCACTTCCCACTTCAATTCATTCTTGCCGCAAATACTATGCCTGTTGAAATCAGCTACTTCCTCCCGGATCATTTTAAGAGCAGCACTACGCTCACCTTCAGGCAATAGGATAATTTGATCTATTCTTTCGATAAATTCCAGTGATTTTTCAATTTTATGTTTGATTTCACGATAGTCTTTTTCTTCAATCAATCCGTATTTCGACTTGAATTCATTCAATTTAGCTGCTGAATGGTAGGTAGCTTTTACAATTCCATCCCTTGTCATTTGTTCCGTTTCATAGCTTAGCATATACTTCCATGATGGCTGCAGCATCGCTTGGCGGAAGTCTTCAAGCTTATGATAAATTTTCTTATATCCAAACTTGTTCGGATTCTCAAATGCCGGGCTCCCTGGATCGAGGAATGGTGAAAGAGGCGCTACAAAATAAGAAATCTTTGAACTTTCATCGCATTTTTTGTGAATCTCTTCACAAAAATCAATATTGTTCAAGGCACTTTCATAAGTTTGGCCCGGAATACCAACCATAAAAAATAAATCGATTTTTGCGCAACCATTTTTTAATGCACTTTTTAATGTCTCAATTACCTTCTTGTTCGTACATGGAAGTTTTCCATTCATACGCCGTAGCTCTTCATCTGAAGACTCCAATGTGAGTTCAATGCTGTACTTCGGAATCGCCTTATGCAGACGCTCAAAAAATGCATCATCTGCTGACTGGAAGAGCTCAAAGACGATTTCATCCTTTACTTCCATTTTTTCAAGACCTGATAAAAACTCCTCCACATAGGCAGGGCCTCCCTGGCGAATATCATTCAGCAAAAAAATCGGCGCCCTGCTGAAGCGCTGAATGAACGCAATGTCTTCGACCAGTTTTTGCGGGGACTTCATGACGATTTTTTTCCTATTGCAGTTCAGGTCATAAGCATCCCTACCCCCTCCGCAAATCAGGCAGTTATACGTGCAGCCCTTTGAGGTCAAAAGAGCTGTATTCGGATATTGGAGCCAGCCTTTATAAGGAAGAGGATCCAGAAGGTTCATGTATTTAAACACAGACCTGATTATATATTTGTAGCCAGGGAAATCGAATTCATCCAGATTGTCCGGAACATATGTAAGCGGGTTGTAACACGCCTTTCCTTCGTTCTTCCATGTCAGGTTTGGGATCTCCTCAAACTCATTTCTGTTCTGTTCAAGGCGATTAAGAAGCATGAGCAAAGGTTTTTCAGTTGTATCCCCTCGCATGACAAAATCGACCGACGGGTATTCTATCAGTTCCTTATGAAAATAAGTTGAGGACAGCCCCCCAAATATAACTGGTGTATCGGGATGAAGCTTTTTCACAATTTTAGAGAGTTCAATGCTCCCATGCGCATGAGGCAGCCAATGCAAATCAATGCCGAATGCTTTCGTGCGTATCTTTCCTAGTTTTTTCTCCACATCAAAGTCAGGGTCAAGAAGCATCCGGTTGGCAATATTGATGATTTTTACCTTTAAGCCAAATCTTTCGAGATAATCCCCTAGGCTTGTCAAGCCAATCGGATACATTTCAAAGACTGGAGAAGATGGGACAACATCGCTAATCGGCCCTGTAAAAACCATTTCCTTTCGAAAATCATAAACCGTTGGTGGATGCAAAAGTACTAGGTCGTATATCATTCAATCACCCTCTCAAAATGATAGGAAATAAATTCCCTAAATTTACTATACTACGATTAAGGAGGGCTTTTGTGAACACTCTTGGAATAATAACTGCCTATGTGTCAGCGAAATGGCAAATTTCGCAATCCATTAACATCTTTGTCATTTTTATTTTCATTTGAAAGAATATTAAAAAGATATTGTCGAATTGCCGATAAACATGTAAAATTTTTCTAAGAAAACACTTTGGCGGTGAATATGTGGAAATAACACGGCATTTATTATTTAATCTCTCATTATTGATGATTTATGTGTATTTTTCACACATGTGGACCGAAAGACAAAATACCATCAGCCTCTCCAGAAGGGGAATTGCACTTTTTTACATCGCAGGAACCGTCATTAGTTTGGCATTCCCCTTTAAACTTTCATGTTCCCTCCACTTGGACATGGGACTTATCCCGGTCATTCTTGGCGGACTCTACGCAGGTCTTGGCCCACAGCTCGCACTCTTTACAATGGTTGCAAGAGGAGTATATGGCCTTGATACTAGCTTTGTTCTGCAATGCCTCCAATATTTTATCATTGGTCTCGCTTTGTGGAAGTTATATCCTTGGTTCTCAAAACAAAAACTTAAATTCCGGATACAGTTCGCGGTGGGTTTTTGCGCGGCTACATCTCTATTGACAATGATCTCTTTGGAAATCTCTACGCCTGTTTCCCATAGTTTGGAGGTCTGGCTTGCCTATTTGATTATCCTTCCGATTGGAACATGTTTAATTGCTTATTCAATCGAGTTTGTCAGAAAAAATCTTTTGCTTCGAAAACATTTAATCAAAACAAAAAAACTGGAAGTTGTGGAGCAGATGGGCGCCGCCATTTCCCATGAAATTCGCAATCCGCTGACAGCTGCCAATGGCTTCGTACAGCTGCTGCTGGAGGATAACGTGAACACTTCCAAAACGAAGGAATATCTCTCATTAGTAAAAGGAGAACTGGAGTCGGCAGAAAGAGTCATCCAGGATTATTTGACCTTTTCCAAGCCGGCAATGACTGAAGTCGAGGAATTAAATGTAAAGCATGAATTATCCCATGTCCTTGCCATCATTCAGCCTATGGCCAACAAAAACTCTGTGGAAATATCAGTCAACTTTGCTGCCGTGGGTTTTATCGCGGGAGACAGGCAAAAATTCCGACAATGCTTTTTAAATGTATTTAAAAACGCAATTGAAGCCATGCCTTCTGGAGGACGACTGACCATCGAAACACAGTTCACTCCATCCCGTGTCATAGTCCTTGTTGCCGATACGGGCATTGGAATGACAAAAGATCAGCTTGAACGGCTGGGTGAGCCTTATTATTCAACAAAGGAGGGCAAAGGAACAGGGCTCGGGATGATGGTTGTCTACAGCATCGTAAGGGCTATGAAGGGAACGCTTAAAGTGGAAAGCAGGAACGGTGGTGGCACCACCTTCCACTTCTCTTTTCCTTCAAGAAAAGATAATCGTTTATAAGCTTTATAGAATCATATATGATTCTATAAAAAACATTTCAAAAATAAATGGCATGAGGGGAAACTATGGATGCAAAAAGTAACGTTTTATCAGATCAAAGAGCGAAGGGAATCATCCTCGTCATCATTGGCGCAGCACTTTGGGGAATATCAGGGACTGTTGTTCAATACTTGTTCGAAGACTATGGAATCAGCACTGCCTGGCTTGTTGATGTAAGGCTGTTGGCGTCAGGGGCGTTGCTTCTCTTTTATTCCCGTTTCTCAGAAAACAGGGATATATGGAAGATTTGGAAAGACCGCAAGCATCTCCCTGGGTTACTTGTATTTGGCCTAGTCGGAATGCTTGGCGTCCAGTATACATTTTTTTCTGCTATTGAGTACGGTAATGCCGCATCAGCAGCAGTACTGCAATATTTGGCACCCGTTATTATCGCTTGTTATCTTGCTGCCCGCTCAAAAGCCTGGCCTTCAGGACTTGAAATTCTTTCGGTCATCCTCGCTATAATGGGCACTTTCCTTCTTGTGACCGGTGGAAATATTGGCCGGATGGCCATTTCAGTCCCTGCTCTCGCATGGGGTATTGCTTCAGCATTCTCGCTTGCTTTTTATACACTGCAGCCAGGAAAACTTCTGTCTAAATGGGGATCGGTATATACAGTCGGATGGGGAATGATGATTGGAGGTATTGGTTTCAGTTTTATCAATCCTCCATGGGAATATTCTGGTGGCTGGTCTTTAAATTCTATCATCGCCATCATTTTTGTTGTCCTGTTCGGCACCCTCATAGCCTTTTACTGCTACATGGAAAGCTTAAAATTTATCTCCGCTTCTGAAACAAGCCTTCTTGCAAGCGTTGAACCACTTTCTGCAGCATTCTTAGCCGTCATCTGGCTTGACGTTTCTTTTGGTCCAGCTGAATGGATCGGTACGCTGTTCATCCTCAGTACAATCATCATATTATCGAAAAAGAAGGCATAGAAAAAAGGCGGTGTTTTACCCGCCTTTTTCTATGCTATCAGGAAACTTCTTTCTTACTCTCCACCGAATATTCCTGCTCCCAGTATTCCGCATTCTTGATTCCAAGCTTAGTGGAATTGAAGACAGGATCAAGTCCCTGCTTTTTTTGCTGTTCATAATCCTTCAGTGCAATTAACGCAGGCTTTGCCAGAAGAAGAATTGCAATTAGGTTTATCCACACCATCAGACCCAGACCAACGTCTCCAAGAGCCCATGCGAGATTTGCTGTTTTGACAGCACCATAGAAAGTAGCACCAAGGATTACTATTTTCAGCAGGAACATTGGCAGCCTGCTATCTCTGCCTTTTGTAAGATAAGCGATATTCGTTTCAGCGATATAATAATAGGCCATGATGGTTGTAAATGCAAAGAAGAACAAGGACACTGCTACAAATCCTGCTCCAAATCCAGGTAATGCTGTCTCAATCGCTGCCTGTGTATAGGCCGGTCCTTCAGCAACACCAGGAAGGTTCTCTACAATGAATGTTTTTCCATCGGGCCCGACTGTATTGAATGAGCCGGTGAACAGGATCATGAAGGCGGTTGCAGAACAGACAAACAATGTATCGATGTAAACTGAAAATGCCTGTACAAGCCCTTGTTTTACAGGGTGGGATACTTCAGCAGCAGCGGCAGCATGTGCACCTGTTCCCTGTCCCGCTTCATTGGAATAGATTCCCCGCTTTACTCCCCAGGCAATCGCGCTTCCGACAATTCCGCCAAACATTGAATCGGCCGCAAAGGCGCTTTTGAAAATTAACGCAAATACTGCCGGAAGTTCCCCTACATTCATCCCGACAATAATCAATGAAACGAGAATATATCCAAGTGCCATAAATGGAACAACGTATTGGGCGACTGTCGCAATCCTTCTGATTCCTCCAAAAATAATACCACCAAGAAGCAAGACAAGGAAAACTCCAGTTACAGCCTTGCTGACTCCGAATGCATTATCCATGCCTACTGCAATGGAATTGGACTGGATGCCTGGCATTAAAACGCTCATAGCCAGCAGCGCCGATGTGGCGAAAAGAACAGCGAACCATTTTTTCCCGATGCCTTTTTCAATATAATAAGCTGGTCCGCCCCGGTAAATCCCACCCTGCTTCACTTTATAAATTTGTGCCAGCGTGGATTCAATGAAGGCACTTGAGGCACCGATAAATGCAATAGCCCACATCCAAAAGACAGCGCCCGGTCCGCCCATCGCAATCGCTGTGGCTGTTCCTGCAATATTTCCTGTCCCGACACGGCCGGAAAGAGCAATGGATAAGGCCTGGAAGGATGAAACCCCAGCATCGGAACTTTTCCCATGAAACATTAGCTTGATCATGTCTTTAAAGTGCCTGACTTGCAGGAATCTGGTCAGTATGGAAAAAAGCAGTCCAACGCCAAGGCAAGTATAAATGACTGGTGTGCTCCATAAAACATCGTTTAGAGCTTTGACAAAGTTCTCCAAGAAAATCCCCCTAATATTTAAAGTTTTTTGTCTATTTTGAATTATAAGTTATAAAACGAAATTACACAACAAAAAACCTATCTCTGTTATAAAACAGTTTACCACATTTACAAAACCACTACAACAGAAACCAGCAGGAATAACCGCCGGGTTTTGTCATTCTAATTTAATTACAGCTTAATATCACTTATTTCGATCCGTTTCCTTTACGATCCCGCTGCCATCAGTTTCAATATCAGCTTCTTCACGTTTCATATTTTTCTTCACTTGCTCTGTTTCCTGCACTTCACGTTTACCAATTACATGCTCTTCCTTTACCACAGGACGCTTAGTGACTTCCACTTTTTCTTCCATTATTGGTACCCAGATTGTTTCATCTCCATCAAGGATAGCTCCGGTCCCAGTGTCATCTTCATTAACCGTACGTCTTTCTACATAGACTTCTTCGCGTGACAGGGACATTAACCGTTTTTTGTTCTTCTACAATATCCTTGCACTTGAACTTCGCCAGCCTTAACGCGGTCTTTGGTGACATCAATCCCTTAGCCTTAGAGATTGCTCCGAATCAGTTTCGGCATCCCTTTGGGCGTTCAAGAATTAAATTCATTATCAGTTCTTCGCATCCTGTCGGCCCCGCATCATATACATATGCAGGATTATAGTGAACCGCCAATGGGATCACCTCCACATCTTCCAAGTAATAGTGCTAGGATACCAAGTTTAGTTCCATTGATTACATTATCAGAAAATGGTATCCTGTTATAAATTCAAATTATCTATTTTATCAATGGTTTTGAATCGTTTTTATTGATTGAGGTGATTTCAAAAATGGATTTGCACCAGCTTTATGTTTTTTCAAAAGTGGTTGAGCATAAAAGTTTCTCTAAAGCCGCCGAGGATATTTTCCTAAGCCAATCTACTGTTAGCTCACATGTCCAGGCACTTGAAAAATCGCTGGACATTAAGCTGTTTGACAGGTTTGGAAGGGAAACTATCCTCACGCCACATGGCGAAAGGCTGTACCAATGGGCGCAAAAACTCCTGCTTCTTAAAGAGCAGGCACTTCTTGATGTTAAACAGGGGCTAATGGAATATAAAGGGGCAGTCAAGATTGCTGCAAGCTCCGTCCCTGGACAATTCCTGCTGCCGGCCATGATCAGGAAATTCCGTGCCGATTATCCGCTTGTGACCTTCCATATTCGTGTATCGCCATCAAGGACCGTTGCGGAAAAAGTACGAAATGGTTCGGTGGATTTTGGTATTCTCGGGGAAAAGTATGAGGATGATAAACTTCAGTACACACCTTTGCTGAAGGAAAAACTTGTATTGATTACTCCAATGGATATCCACATTGACGGCCCGGCATCTATACAAAAAATATTAGAATTCCCTTTTGTCATGCGGGATTCGGGTTCCGGGACGAACTCTATGCTTGAAAAACACTTGAAAAGGAAAGGTATTTCCAAGGACCATTTAAACATTTCAGCCTTCACCGATTCGGGACAAAGCCTTATTCAATTGGTGAAAGAGGGAATCGGTATTTCCATTGTTTCAGAAATTGCAGCAAGGCCTTACCAGGAGAACAAAATGATTCATATGTACAATATTGAAGACTTTACGGAGGAAAGGTACTTCTACCTTGCCTGCCATAAAGCAAGGACACTGTCAATGGCTTCCAAACTATTCATAGACAAAGCAGCGAGCCTTATTTAGGAAAAGGAAAAGGCAGCTACGGCGGCTGCCTTTTCTTTTATTTTTCTCCCCATTCCTGAGCCCATTTCGTGACGGCATCAATTACAGGCTCCATGGCATGGCCTTTGTCAGTCAGAATATATTCAATCCTGACAGGGGTTTCGTCATGTACCACTCTTGTTACGAGGTGCAGTTCTTCCAATTCTTTCAATCGTGCGGACAGCAGCCTTCCGCTAATGGGAATAGATGATGATATTTCCGTAAAGCGCTTCTTTCCCGCCAAAAGCTGAGTAATAATCAATCCGGCCCACCTTTTGCTCAACAGCTCCATGGCAGCCTCGAATTTAGGACATAAATCTGAATTTGAATGGTTTTCTTTCGATTTTTTCATATTTTTCACCCTCGTTTATCACTGTGAGAACGTTTAGTTATTTTTAATAACCTTGTTCCCTCATTATATATGAATAAACGAAGATGGACAAACGGTGCCTTTTTACCTGAAATTCTATGAATTTGAGCTAAAAAAGCCAAAACACCCGTTTAACGGAGTCCGCTGAGCAATGACCCACTGAAACCGACACATCTTATGGCAACGGACTCACTGGAATTTCCAGTCCATTGGAACCTGGACCATATTAGGCGAATTTTCTCATCCTTATAGAAAAAAGCCGCCGAAGCAGCCTTTTTTGAGTAAAATATCAATCTCCATCAAGCATGCGGAACACTCCACCGAGCATGCTTCCTTCATCCTTGTTGTGGGAACCGCCTTGAGGTGCCGCCGCAAAGACACGGCTTGCAAGCCTGCTGAACGGCAATGATTGAATCCAGACTGTGCCAGGCCCTCTCAATGTGGCAAAAAACAGACCTTCTCCGCCAAACAAGGCGGTCTTGACTCCCTTGACCATTTCGATGTTATAGTCCACTTCACTTGTCATCGCAACAAGACAGCCAGTGTCGACTCTCAATACTTCGCCGGGTGCGAGTACTTTTTTATGAATGGTCCCGCCTGCATGCACGAACGCCATTCCGTCCCCTTCAAGCTTTTGCATAATGAAGCCTTCCCCGCCAAAAAATCCAGCCCCAAGCTTGCGCTGAAACTCTATTCCTACCTCCACACCTTTTGCTGCCGCAAGGAATGCATCTTTTTGGCAAATGATTTTTCCACCAAGCTCGCTTAAATCCATCGGGACAATTTTGCCAGGATACGGCGAAGCGAACGAGGCGTGTTTCTTGCATTGACCTTCGTTTGTAAAAGCCGTCATAAACAAACTTTCCCCCGTCAGGAGCCGCTTTCCTGCTCCGAACAACTTGCCCATCAGGCCGCTTCCGCCAGAGCCGGAGCCATCACCAAAGATGGTTTCCATCCGGATTTCGTCTTCCATCATCATCAAGCTTCCCGCTTCCGCTATTACAGTTTCACCGGGATCCAGTTCCACTTCGACAAACTGCATGTCATCACCATGAAGTACATAGTCAATTTCATGATTATTCATATGTATTCCTCCATTTCACTTATTCAAAAAATGGTTTTCTCCCTCATTATACTCCTCAAATAAAGAAGCTGACAAAAAAACATTCGGTGACATATTAGCATTGAATGTATCAATCTTGAGTCTATGAAGCGATATTTTTATTTAATTTCAAGCTTTCAGCAAGCCAGTTCTTGCCTTCGACCAATCGGGTGACAAGCATCGCACAAACCGTATTGCCAGTTGAATTGAGCAAAGTAGCCGGCGCATCAATGATTGTACTGATAACCGCAATGATTGGAAGCGTTTCAGGAGGAAACCCGAACACACTCAATATCAGCATTTCACCAATCATCCCGCCTCCAGGGATCGCTCCCATAACAGCACCTACCAAAAAGGAAACAGCCAAAATACTTAAAATGCTGGACAGGCTTGACATATCTTTTCCAAACAGGCTGAAAAGAAAAACAATCTTCAAAACCCCGCCAAACACAGAACCATCTTTATGTGTATTCGCTCCTAGCGGGATGATTGTTTCAGCAATATCTTTAGGTACGCCCATTTTGCCGACTGCCTGCAGGTTAACCGGAATACACGCTGCACTGGAGCAGGTTGCGATAGCAGTCACAGATGGAGTAGCGGCATTTTTCCAAAACACCTTGATTCCGTCGCGGCCGCCTGCAATAAATGCATAGAGGGTGAAAAATCCAAAGAAGTAGATTACAGTAAGAATCATATATAGTATGAATGCTCTTGCATATCCCTCAAGAATTTGCGGTCCAAGCTCCCCAACCACCGAGGCAAAATAACAGCCCAATCCAATTGGGGCATAATACATGATAATCTGGACGATTTTCATCATGACAGCTGTTCCTGATGATAAGAACTCAGCGACAGGCTTGCCTTTTTCACCTACAAGTGAAGTCGACAGACCGAACAGCACTGAAAATACTATTAACTGAAGCATATTGCTTTTCGAGAAGAGATCGGCAAAATCCGGCACCGTAAAAGTCGCTACAAGCTGTGCCAGGAAAGAAACTTCTTCTGTTTTCTCATCCGGAGTGCCAGATTGATCCATCAGTTCCTTGATGGAGGATACATCTGCATTTCCTAAAGGGTCCATAATTGACGTTCCTGCAAAGCCAACAACTGCCGCAACAGCTGCTGTGGCAACAAATACGAGAAAAATGCTCCCCATAATCTTTCCAAGCCGCTTCATTCCATTCATGTTGGCAATTGCAGATGCAATGCTGAAAAACACCAATGGAACAATAATCATAAACATCAGGTTTAAAAATAAGTCACCAAAAGGTTTTACAATGACAGCTTTCGGGCCGAAATAAATCCCAGCCGCTCCGCCGGCCACGAGTGCCACCAATAAAAGAATGGTTGTCTGGTAACCTTTAAAAAAAGCTTTCAACTTGTTTCACTGCCTTTCATCTATAAAAGTAGGCTAAACTTATCGCTGATCCGGCAATAACAGCCCTTCGCCATTAAGGATCCGCCTATGTAAAAATGCCTATAATCCAGCATTGTTCAGCCACTAATTATAAGCTTAGGAGCATTGTATTGCAATAGACTTTCAAGCTTTCACAGAGGTTTGAATAGGGTAATGTCACAGAAAATTCTCAAAATATTCTTCGTATTTACAGCATGCCTACCTACCTTAAGTTGTAAAAACGATTGCGTTAATGAAATGAACAGTATGATTGCAAAAAAAAAGGGTACCAGCTCCCTGGCACCCCATTGCCCTATTCGAATTCACTGTATTCCGTCAAAGAATCCATATGGCTGGCAATCATTGCAATGATCGTTCCGGCCTCTTCTTTAGAAAAAATGAAATTGGACTCGTCTTTAATTAGCTCTTCATCTTCCGTCCATATCCGGTTGACCCTTCTCAGGACGCCGTCTCCGGTCTCCGTCAGGATACCGAACTGGTATGACACCTCGACTTCATCTTCATACATGACAGCCGTGACCTCAGGGGTTTCCCACTCTACCTCGACCTCTTCCATTAACGCATCCGAATCCCCAGCGAATTCTGCCATTTCATCGTCTTCATCAGCCTCGTCAAACTCGTAAAGGTCTGTATCGTCACTTTCCATATCCAGGTAGTCATGAAAGCCTTCATGGACAGAATCAATGATATCTTCAATATCAGGGAGCATGGTCCTGGAAGGCTGTTCAAAATCGAAATCATATGTTTCCATATAAAACTCTTCATTGTTAGGGTCAAAAAACAGTGTAAAGAAATACTCTCTTTCATTATCATCCGTCTCCACGAAGAACTCGATCCTTGGGTGTTTCGCACTTCGCTCTACTTGCATATGTCCTGCCTGATCATATTTATCACAAATGGATTGCAAACTATCTTGGAGTTCAGCAATTACCCTGTCAAACCATTCCATAGCCATTGGCATCCCTTCCTTTCGAGGATATCAATAATAGTGTCTCCCTCATTTAAAGATCTGCAACATGGCATTTACAACCAGATTTTTTCTACTTACTCCTTTGTTACAGGAACCTAACTACGGCAGGTCAATCAGCATAAACCGTGCACCATTAACGCTGGATAGCCCAATTTTAGGTAAATCTGACACCCTTGCAGAGTCACGGCGGTCCAATTTGTACGTTTCATTTATGGATAATTCTCCTTCAATGACGAACAAAAAAGCTTTACGGCCTTCTTTTGCAAGATAAGAAAGGTTTGTATCAGCTTCGAGATCAGCTATATATATGGTCAAATCCTGATGGATGTAGGAAATCTCATCAGAAGCATACTGTTTCGAAACAATCGGCAGTAATTGATTGTTCATTTTTTCAACATTGAACCGGGTCTTCTCATATGAAGGGACAAGGCCCTTTTCTTCCGGCAGAAACCAAAGCTGAAGAAAATTGACTTTTTCCTCAGGGTTGGGATTCACTTCAGAATGAACTACACCTGTACCCGCCGACATCCTCTGGACTTCTCCGAATGTCGTTGTAGCTGTGCCGCCGGAGCTGTCCGTATGTTGTAAATAGCCGTCAAGCACAATCGAAACAATTTCCATTTCCTTATGCGGGTGGGAACCAAAACCTCTCATTGGTGCCACAAAATCATCATTCAAAACACGAAGAGGACCAAAATTCATATTCGAGGGATCATAATATTCCGCAAACGAAAAACTGTGAGATGTTTTGAGCCAGCCATGGTCGGAGCTATACCGGGAAGCTGCAGGATATATTTTTATCATATAATAACGTCCTTTCTTGAAAATATCTCGAATTCGAGATATTTGAGTTAAAATTAGAGGAACTATTTTAATTCCTCTAATTTAGAATAACTATAATATACAGCCGTATTTTTGTCAAATTAATGGATTCATGTTCTTTTTTTCTTCTTCCCAGTAAAGCCGCCTTTGTCCCAGAATCCTTTTTCCGAGCATGCCATGCATGGAATTCCTGCTTGAATACAGCGGTCGATTCCTAGCGATTCACAGGCATTGAATGCTGTTGGGCCTTTGCAGCCAAGTTTGAAAAGACAATACCCTTTCTTAGCCCCTTCATCATCAAATGACTCGGCAAACAGCTTTTGATCAAAAAATGGTTTCCGATGACACGCCATATGTACTGTCGTATTGTAAAACATTTTGGGCCGAAGTTTCTTGTCCAGTTCTGGTAGTTCTCCATGAAAATGGATGTACAATAGCGTTCCGGTAATGGCCTCGGGCACTGGAGGGCAGCCAGGGACTAATGCGAGAGGCACGACTTCCGGAATTAAAGCACTAATGTCTTCCGAATCGGTAGGATTTGGACTTGCGGCCGGCAGACCTCCCCATGCCGAACAGCTCCCCACGGCAATCACGGCTTTGGCATGCATGGCAGCTTCTTGTATTTCATCTCTTACAGACTTGCCTGCAATCATTAAGAATTCGCTGTTCCCGGGAACGCTCCCTTCAATTACAAGGACGTACTTTCCTTTGTACTTTTCGAAAATCGTTTGTTTATGGCTTTCAATCCTGTCACCGCTGGCCACAGAAAATAGCTCGCTGTATTCAAGCGAAATAAAATCCAAAAGCAACTCGGAAGCCGTCGGCTCGGCAGATCGAATCAGCGCTTCCTTGCACCCCGTGCATTCAAGGGCGCTAACCCAAATCACCGGAAGCCTTTCATTGCAATCTCCCTTCAATCTGTCCGCTGTTATATCTATTGCTTCAAGCCAGTTATAGCCTGACATGAATTCTCCCCCTTGTAATACGACACCTAAATACATACATATCTTTACTATAATAGAAACACCGGGATCCAATACATCTACATTCTGACGATTTCTTGAAAATTGTTGAGACTTTCACGTCTAAAAATTCAAGTCCTACACCTTGCAGTGTGACGGACGATATCCTTGAATGACTAAGCACACGAAGTACATTTTGCTGTAATATGTATTCGCTCCATAATTTCTGCACATTTTATTGTTATAACAGTGGAAATGATAAAAGAAAGGAATGATAAACATATGAAGATAAGAAAGTCATGGCTATTGCTGCTGACGCTGGCGCTTGCATTCACTCTGACAGCATGTTCGGGAAGCGCGGACAAAAGCTCTGAAAACGACACTGAGGAACCGGCCGCAAAAAGTACAGAAGAAGCCATGAACCACTCGGAAATGAATCATTCCGGCTCGAGTGAAGTACCCAAGGGGTTAGTGGAAGCAAAGCATCCAAAGTATAAGGTAGGAGAACAGGCGATCATTACGACAGGGCATATGGAAGGCATGAAAGGCGCTAAAGCAACGATTTCTGGTGCGTACGAAACAACAGCCTATGTGGTCTCCTACAACCCGACAACTGGCGGAAAAAGAGTGGAGAACCACAAATGGGTCATCCACGAAGAGCTTAAAGACCATGAAAGCAAAGCAGTGGAGCCAGGAACAAAAGTGACCATCATGACTGACCATATGGAAGGCATGCACGGCGCTGAAGGGGTCATTGAGATAGCAGAGCAAACAACTGTTTACATGGTTGATTTCACTCCAACAAACGGTGAAAAGAAAGTCACCAACCACAAATGGGTAACAGAGAGTGAGCTGTCGCCTGTTAATCAGTAAAAAGACCAGTAATCAAATAGGGAGCTGCCTCAGCAGCTCCCTTCTTCATTATTTTAACAAGTTAATGTTTGTGATAATGATTGGCATTGCAAATACGTCGATGAGAAATGCCCCTACAATTGGGACGAACAATCAAAAGCTTGCCTCCAAGCTTAACAAGTTGAAGACTTGCACCGAGTCCTACCGTTGTAAAAAATGTTAACATGAATAGACTTTGCAAAGTGGTATCCAGTGATATTGTAATAAGTCCTGTCTGTTTTAGAATCGTTACCTAACCGGTGAATAACAACCCGCCCACTACTGGAGCAGGTATGCAAAACCGTTTTAGCATTTCGACTTTGTTAATTAAGAATCCTCCTAGAATCAGTAACGCAACCGCCAAAAAGACAGTAGTTTCGCTGTTTAGTTACATGCTCATATTTTATCCCCCTCTGGAATATTCAAAGTTCATAAGTGCCGTATTGATTAAATGTGCTGCCAGTGTAACCGTTTTCTTATTTTCGTCTAAATCAGGGTTAACTTCACAAACATCAAAAGAGAGAGTCTTATCTTTTGAAGCAATATGCTGGATCAACAATCGCACAACTTTTGGGTCGAGTCCAAAAGGCGCAGGAGCACTGACCCCCGGGGCATATGCAGAGCCAATGACATCGGTACATAGTGTCAATATAGTCGCGTCATATTGACTGGCAAAACTATCGACCTCATTGAATGCTTTGGCAATATCTGAAGAAGCCAGATTTTCTTCCATCACATACTTCACATTATAATTTTCAGCTGTCTCAAAGAGGGCTGCTGTATTGCCGAGCTTTTGAATGCCTAAGCACAGATAACCGCAATTCTGATCCTGATCCAGTATTTGCTTAAACATCGTGCCTGAAGAGCTCTCCTGATCATATGGCCTCATATCAAAGTGAGCATCTATATTAATGATTCCCAAACGGGCTGCAGGGCCCATGAACTCACGTGCCCCAAGGTAATGACCGTAAAAAGTCTCGTGTCCTCCGCCGATAATAATCGGACAGATTTTATTATTTAATAGAGAAGAGACGGCTTTTCCTAATTCAGCCTGCGCTTCTTCCATTCGATCGCCAAGGCACTCTATATCTCCAATGTCGAGAACTTGCGCATTACCTGGCAAGTGCCATGGCAATTTGCCGATTGCCTGCCTGACCGCATCCGGTGCTTTTGCTGCGCCTCTCCTCCCCTGGTTACGCCTAACGCCTTCATCACATTGAAATCCAATGAGGCCAAAGGTTTTCTTCACATCAAATGAATGAGTGACAGAAGGGAGATCAACTAGCTGAACCTGCTGATGAAAACGGAAACTAAGGATGTCTGTCTCGCTGTCAATTCTTCCAAACCAATTATTTTTTGACGGCTGATTATACATAAATCCTCCTTCATTTGTTAAATTCAGAATTTTTACTTGTTTAAAGTATATTTTAAGTTAATATATAAATACTAATACTATATTTATATATATTTATAGTTATTAACTATATATCTAATCAGGAGGAATTTTTATGGATATTCGCCAGCTTCGTTATTTTATTGCAGTCGTGGAAGAAAAGCATTTTTCCAAAGCTGCTAATCTTCTCCATATTTCCCAGCCATCCTTGAGCACCGCCATAATGAAGCTGGAAAAAGATATAGGAATTCAGCTTTTAGAGAGGAATACACGGGGATTTAAACTAACCGAATCCGGGGAAATTTTCTATACACGGTCATTGGAGCTTATTAACAAATACGAACATATGCTTAAAGAGCTAGATGATCTCAGGCAAAAAGGAAACGGAATTATTTCCATCGGGCTCATTGAATCGGCAAAATACTGGCTGCCAAAAATTATTATAAATTTCAAAAATAGTTTTCCTGATATACATTTCCAGTTTAAAGAAATTCTTGGCGAAAAAAAGGTCTTTCAAACATTAGCCAACTATGATGTCCATTGCACAATAACGAACCAGCCTATTCAGTCTGAAGAAATAGAGATTGTTCCTATCTACACGGAGGATCTTGTTCTTGTCATCCATAAAGCTGACGAACTGAACAAAAAATCTTCTATTTCATTGGAAGACCTTTCTGAGAGGGATTTCATTATTTGCAAGGAAGGCTTTCAAACAAGGGAGGATGTATTAAGAGCATTCCAGCATGAAAACGTCACGCCTGACATCAAGTTCGAGATAGAACGGTTAGAGACTGCATGCAGCCTGATCGAACACGGATTGGGCATTACCATCTTGCCGGAAAGCTATATTAAATACAATTCAAACCCAAACATAGTGACCCATACTCTCCCATCACAGTTTCTGAAGAGAACGGTATACTTTGCCTATTGGAAAGATCGAAATTTATCTCCTGCTGTTTTTGAATTACTTGCATCCATTAAAGATTTCTTTATAGCAGGAAACTCGCTTAAATCTCAGTGATGCTGTCAACCAGTTTTATCAATAAGAAAAACCAGGCAAAAAGCACGCCATGTTCGTAATATGTTGAAACTTTCTGGTTACACTTTAAATTTGCCAATCATCGTTTTCAGGTTCTCCGTCAAGTTCGCCAGTGTCGATGCCGAGGCATTAACCTCCTGCATGGCTGCCAGCTGCTCTTCAGAAACGGCGGCTACCGCTGTAGTGCTTTCAGCCGATGATTCTGCAATATGCGCGACTTCTTTAACAGAAGCATTGACTTGTTCGACACTGGCTGATATTTCCTGGGTAACATTTGAAACTTCATAAATTTCGGCATTTTCATTTTCAATCGATGAGAGAATTTTGTCGAAAGCCTTGCCTGTTTTCCCGACCAGATTTACGACTTCCTTTACTTCCTGCGATGCTTTATCAACAGACTTTACCGCACGCATATTGTTACTTTTCATATCCCCAATGATAGAAGCAATTTGGCTAGCGGATTCCTTTGACTGTTCTGCCAGCTTTCTTACTTCTTCCGCTACCACAGAAAAGCCTCGGCCATCCTCACCCGCCCTGGACGATTCAATTGCTGCATTCAGTGCCAAAAGATTGTTTGGTCGGCAATTCCTTTGATGACTTCAATAATTTTATCGATTCTCACCCGAGTTTTTGCTCACTTCCTGAATGGAATGGCCTGTTGAACCATTCCGAATTTTCTTGCATTTCCCAAGAATAATCAAAACGCTATACCCTATCTCTTTCCGCTTCCTCTTTCGTTCCCCCTCCAACACCCCAATACTGCTTCGGTACGGGCTGCACGATTATGCGAACCTGTTCAGGCTGAACATCCAGAGCTTTAACTGTTGCCTCTGTAATTTCCGAAATTAACTCTCTGATTGCCTTGCTGCTCCTGCCCTCAAGAATTTGAATTTGAATGATTGGCATAATAATCCTCCCTTAAAGAGCTGCCGGCTAAAACCCAAGCAATCTAGGAATCAGCAATGTTGTCTGTTCCCAGTAGGTTATGATGAATAGCATAACAATACCTAACAGCAGCATCGGCATGACAGACTTGACGAGTCTTTCAAATTTCACTTCGGCAATCGACGACACAATGAAAAGTCCAGTTCCCACTGGTGGTGTCAGCAGTCCAATTGTCAGGTTAATACAGATGATCACACCAAAATGGATCGGGTCAATCTGAAAGCTTGTAACAAGCGGCATCAGGACAGGAACTAAAATGATGAGTGCCGCAATTCCATCCAAGATTGTACCAATCAATAGTAAGAAGATGTTTACCAGTAATAGAAACACAAATGGATTATCTGAAATTGACAGCATCCAGTTCGCAATACTTTGCGGAATTTGTTCGAATGCAATCATCCAGCCGAATAGGTTTGCCATAGCAATCAAGAATGTGACTGTTGCTGTTCCAATCACAGTATTGATCAATATCGCCGGGATAGTTTTCCATTCTAATTCCTTATAAAAAAACATCCCTACGATAAAAGCAATCACACTTGCAACTGCGGCTGACTCTGTCGCAGTGAATGCCCCACTTAAAATACCAACAGTAATGATTACCGGTACAAGAAGCGCAGGCAATACTTTTATAAACGATTTCCAAATTTGATCCAAGCTTGCTTTCTCACTGCGAGGAAAATTATGCTTGTATCCTAAATATGCAATTAGGGCAACGAACCCTGCACCGTACATAATGCCTGGGATAATACCTGCCATAAACAATGCACCTATCGATGTTCCTGATAAAGTCCCGTAGATAATAAAAATCATGCTTGGGGGAATGATTGGTGCAACAATGGATGAAGCGAGAGTCAATGCCGCTGAAAATTCCCGGCTATATCCTTCCTTTTCCATTTCGGGGACCATGACTTTACTCATCATCGCAGCCTGGGCGTTTGCTGAACCCAATATTGAAGCCAGGAACATATTTGCGAGAACCGTTACATAGGCTAGTCCTCCCTGCACGTGCCCCACCAGCTTTTTCACAAAATGAACTAATCGACTTGTAATTCCGCCGCTATTCATTAATTCTCCTGTCAGCATAAAAAGCGGGATAGCCAGAAGGCCGAAATTCTCCATTGCTGAATATAGCCGCTGCGGTGCAGACTCCAGTAGCATCGTATTCCCTGTCACTAAAAAATACATAATCGTTGTCATCCCAAGCACGAGTGAAATGGGTATACCCATTATTAAAAATAAGAAAAAAGCTAAAACCACTAAAAACATCACTGAGCTTCACTCTCCTTTATCATGTCCAGGAGATGATTCAGCAAGTGGATCGCCGCAAATGAAAGACCGATTGGAAGAATCGAATAAGGAATCCACATTGGAAAAAGGGTGGCACTTGATTTTTGGAATGCAACTGTCGGCGAAGTAATCCACTTAAAACAATAGAAAAGAAGTATTCCCAAAAATACCAGCATGAAGATATGGCCCAGAATGGAAATAATTTTTTTCATCCTCTTAGGCAGATAATCTGTAACGATGGATACCGACGCCTGCTTTTTATACTTAAGTCCAAGACTGCCGCCAATGAATGTTGTATAAATTAATAGAAAAATTGATATTTCACCGGCCCAGAAAAGTGGTTCATTGAATACATACCTGAATATTACTGCCACAGCCACGGTTACAGCCATTGTAAACATGAGGATAATAGCCAGTTTCTTTTCGAAACTGGCTACCATATTACTAAGTTTTTTCACGCATTTCCCTCCAATAGGTTACTTGCGGAATGTCTCAATAAATTCCTTGATGACTGGGTCAGTCTGTTCATACTTCTCATCGAATTTCTTAATATATGGATCGAATAGCTTTTCGTCGATTTCGTAAATTTTCATTCCCTTATCACTAAGAGTCTTTTTAAATTCATCCTCTTGTGCAGAACGGGTCTTTACCGCAAAATCTGCTGCAGCTTTGATGGAGTCATCAATGATTTTCTTATCTCCATCAGACATTTTTTCATAGGTTACCTTGTTGATCATCGCAACGGATGGCCATACCATATGGTTCGTAACAGCGCCATATTTAGCAACTTCATGATATTTATTCGTGATGGTCGCATCCAAATCCATGTCCATTCCATCAATTACACCCGTCTGAATTGCCGCATATACCTCCGGAAGAGGCAGTGATTCAGGCGATGCCCCTAATGATTTATAATAATCCTGCAGCGGAGGGCTCTGCGTTACACGAAATGATAACCCTTTCATGTCTTCAGGTTTCTTTACTTCTTTATCTTTGAACAACATGACACGGCTGCCGGCAAAGAGATAATCCAGCCCTTTAATTCCTTGTTCATCCAAAGACCCTAGAATCTTCTTTGCGACTTCCGTATCTCTGGCAGCGTTCGCTTCTTCCAGGTCTTTGAACAAGTACGGAGCAAACCATGCGGTGAACGATTCAGCTCGAGAACTCATATAAGCTGCGGTAATAAATCCAAAATCAACTGACCCTGAAGAAATTTGCTGCACCATATCCGCCTCAGTCCCAAGCTGGCTTGCGGGGTATATTTCCAGTTGCATCCTTCCATCAGAACGCTGATCTAGCTCTTTTTTAAACTTTTCTGCAGCCTTGTGCCACATATGATCGGTTGGAGTAATGTGTGCAAGCTTAAAGTTATACGTTTCACCGGTTTTCGCAGCGGGTTTTGCTACTGAATTGCTGCACGCAGCAATCATTAGCATTAGCGTAAAGACAAATAAGGAAAGTCCCACATTTCTTAACCTTCTCATTTCTCGCACCTCTTTTTTTTATAATAAGCTGTCCTTATGTCCATTTAATCAAAATATTCTGAAACCAGAGAATGCACTTAGTCATGACAACTAAGTGCTGGATTTACAAGAAAAAGAAACACCGCCTAATTCAGCAAACTGAACAAGGATAGTATCATTTTGCTCAAATGAAATCGCTTCAGAAACCGCACCGCTTAGGATAACATCCCCTTTGTTGATTCCCTTTCCTCTCTCTCCCAACTTATTTACCGCCCAGGCGACGGAAACAGCAGGGTGACCCAATACCGCGGCACTTGACCCGGTTTGGACAACCTGTCCGTTTTTCGTCATCACCATTCCAAGCTGTCCCAATTCCAAACCAGCTGGGGACATCCATTTGCTTCCGATAATCAATTTTGAAGAAGAACAGTTATCAGCGATCACATCAGCCAGCGTAAACTTAAAGTTCAAATATCTGCTGTCAATGATTTCGATAGCTGGTGCTACAAATTTCGTAACACGCAGTACATCCTCAGCAGTAACATTCGTTCCCTGTAGCTCTTCATTGATAAAAAAAGCGATCTCAGGTTCTGCCTTCGGATGGATGAAATCGGTAAAATCAACCGGTTCCCACTCAAGTGCCAGCATATCATCAGTCAAATAACCGTAAATGGCTTCATGGACACCCATCATTTCCTGCTTCGCTTTGCTGGTTAACCCAAGCTTCAAGCCAATTTTGCGGACACCATCCATCTCCCGTCTTTGGATTAATTTTTCCTGAATGGAATAGGCTTCATCAAAAGTTAATTCCGGATATCGATCCGTCACTTTCATAACTTCACGACACTCTTTCTCGGCAGAAAATAAATATTCTACTATTTCAAGATCAACACCCTTCATAATCGTCAATCATTACACCTCCAATTTACGGGCTTTTGCGAGTTGTGCGGCAACATCGAGGATCATATCCTCCTGGCCGCCAACGACCTTCATTTTTCCCAGCTCCAGTAAAATATCTCTTGAATCTAAGCCGAACCTTTGTCCAGCCCGTTCTGCATGAAGCAGGAAGCTTGAATATACTCCTGCATATCCCAAAATGAGGCTGCCTTTATTTATTTCCTGAGGCCTGGGAATCAGCGGCCCTACCGTATGCTCAGCTATATCCATCATCTTATAAATATCAATTCCTAAATTGATGCCCATCCGGTCCAACACGGATAAAAGCACCTCTGTCTGTGCATTTCCTGCCCCTGCACCAAGGCAGCGGACACTTCCGTCAATTCTCGTCGCTCCCTCTTCTAGCGCTGCAATCGTATTAGCAACAGCAAGCGAAAGGTTATTGTGTGCATGAAAGCCGATTTCAATGGACAATGATTCTTTCAACGCAGAAATTTTTTCATGGACCTCATGCGGTAAAATCGCACCGGCTGAATCTGTTACATAAACAGCCTGGGCACCATAGCTTTCCATCAGCTTTGCCTGTTCAACCAATTTTTCCGTTGACGCCATGTGGGCCATCATCAGAAATCCAATCGCTTCCATTCCTAGCTCACAAGCCATGCTAATATGCTGTGCGGAAACGTCAGCTTCGGTTACATGCGTTGCTACTCGGACCAAACCTGCACCTAATGTGTGTGCCTGCTTCAGTTCATGAACTGTTCCAATTCCGGGAAGGAGCAGAACGGCAACCGTTGCCTGCTTACATTCATCAACAGCCGCTTCAATCAGCTTCATTTCATCAACGAATGACTTTCCATATTGAAGCGTGGAACCGCCCAATCCGTCTCCATGGCTCACTTCGATATAATGCATTCCTGCATCGTCCAGTTCACGTGCCACACGCCGTACCTGGTCTTCCGTAAATTGATGCTGCATAACATGACTGCCATCGCGCAGACATACTTCCGTTATTTTAATTGGCCTTTCACTTTTGCGATTCATAATTTCACCCTGCCTTTCCATCAAACGCTTTTTGCATTTTGCTTTTCTAGCATATGCCAGGCAAATTCCTCGGCATATCGTGTCGCCGCTGCCGTCATGATATCAAGATTTCCAGCGTAGACAGGGAAGTAATCGCCGGCACCTTCCACTTCAATAAAAACGGTTACCCGGTTTCCTTCAAACAGCGGGTCCTGTTTCAAACGGTAGCCCGGGACGTACTGTTTCACCTTTTCTGCCATCTGATCGATTGATCTCGCAATTTCATCCTCATCCATATTTTTCACTTCACAATAAATCGTATCGCGCATGAGGATAGGCGGTTCAGCCGGGTTAAGAATAATAATCGCCTTACCCTGGTCGGCTCTGCCAACTTCTTCAATCCCGCGCCTTGTTGTAATCGTGAATTCATCGATGTTCTCCCGTGTTCCCTGCCCAGCGCTTTTGCTCGAAATTGTTGCCACGATCTCTGCGTAGCTCACATCAGCTACAGAATTAATTGCATGCACAATCGGAATCGTAGCTTGCCCTCCGCAAGTAATCAAATTAACATTCGGAACGTCCAAATAGGAATTTCCATTTACAGCAGGAATGACGAAAGGCCCTCTTGCTGCAGGAGTTAAATCAATCGCAAGCTTTCCCATCTCCTCAAGAACCTCCGCATGTCTCAAATGGGTTTTCGCAGAAGTTGCATCAAACACAATGTCAGCCAAATCCGGATGGTCCCTTAAAGCCTGGATACCATTATAAAATACCTGGTAGCCTCGTTCTTTTGCCCGGTTCAGACCATCCGATTCCTTATCAATGCCAATCATTGCTGTCAGTTCAATGACCTCGCTTCGCTCAAGCTTATACATAAGATCGGTCCCGATATTTCCAGAACCTATGATACACGCATTCAATTTCACCAACCCTGCACCCCCTATTCGAAATTGACAAAAACTGAACCTAGCGGGCCAAACTGAGCAGTAACCGTATCGCCTTCCTCAACAGCAATCGCTGCTGAAAGCGCACCAGGCAAAATCAGTTCTCCAGCTTTAAGGCTGATCCCGAACTCAGACAGTTTATTGGCGAGCCAGGCAATTGCATGAGCTGGATGTCCAAGAGCCGCTGCTCCTGAGCCAGTCGCTATCATTTCTCCATTTTTGTATAAAGTCATCCCCACACTGCGCAAATCAATTCCATCAATTGCGGTTAATTGTTCTCCCAATACCACTTTTGCAGATGAGCCATTGTCTGCTACTGTATCGGCTAGCTGAATCTTCCAGTCTGCTATTCTACTGTCAATGATTTCAAGTGTCGGCATCACATGTTTTGTCGCCATCAGGACATCCAAAAAAGTAATGTTTGGCCCTTCTAGGTCTTCTCCAAGGATAAATCCGATTTCTGCTTCAATTTTTGGATGAAGCAGCTCATTGATTTTTACTTTTTCTCCGCATGATAACTCCATACCATCAAGTAAGTGGCCATAATCAGGTTCCTCGACTCCAAGCATCTGCTGCATTGCCACACTTGTTAAACCAACCTTTTTGCCAATGACAGTCCGACCTCCTGCCAGCTTCCGCTTTATGACCTCCAGTTGAATATTGTAAGCATCTGTAACTTCCAAATCGGCATACTGCTGAGTAAGCGAGGGGACTGCCTGCTTGTTTGCCTCCGCTTCTATAAGAGCAGCCGCGATTCGATTAACTGCATCGTGCATGAACTTCCCTCCCTTACACCCTCTATAATTTCATCGTGACTGTTTTCGCTTCTGTGTAGAATTCAAAGCTATGCTTGCCGCCTTCACGGCCGATGCCGCTTGCCTTCGATCCTCCAAATGGAGTCCGCAAATCCCTGTAGTACCAACAATTGATCCATAATAACCCTGAATGAACCATTGCTGCCACACGATGCGCCCGACGAAGGTCATTCGTCCAGACAACACCGGCAAGGCCATATATTGAATCATTGGCAATCCTAATGGCATCCTCTTCCGTCTTAAAAGGAACCACAACCAATACTGGCCCGAAAATCTCTTCCTGTGCAACACGCATCTTGTTGTCGGCATCATATAAAACAGTCGGCTCGTAATAGTTCCCCGGTCCAAGATTTGTAATCCTCTTTCCACCGGCCGCTAGCTTTGCGCCTTCAGAAAGGCCAATTTGCACATATTGATCAACCGTCTCCAAATGTCCCTTCGAAACGAGAGCGCCCATGTCTGTATCCTCATCAAGCGGATTGCCGACATTGATTTTTTCGACCGCAGCCAAGAACTTCTCAAGAAACAAATCATAAATGCTCTCCTGAACAAGCAAGCGTGAACCAGCCAAACAGATTTCCCCCTGGTTCTTGAAAATCGCCTCGATTGACCCGGCAATCGCTTCATCCATATCCGCATCTTCAAACACGATGTTCGCCGACTTTCCACCCAGTTCCAGCGAAACAGGTATCAACTGCGAAGCCGCATTCTTCATGACAGTCCTTCCTGTCGTACTGTCACCTACAAAAGAAATCCTTCTGACAGATGGGTGCCTTGTCATCTCTGCCCCCACCGTGTCTCCAGGTCCTGTGATAATATTCATAACACCAGGCGGCAATCCTGCTTCATTGGCAATTTCACCAAGCATGACGGCGCTTAATGGCGTATAGGAGGCTGGCTTGACAACTACCGTATTGCCGGCCGCTAATGCTGCCGATGCCTTCCATGTCATCTGCATGAAGGGCAGGTTCCATGGGATGATCAGGCTTGTCACGCCTGCCGGAGAATACTTTGAGTAAGACATATATTTAGATTGGTCATAATGCTCATGATTGACATAGTTGGCCATTTCCGCAAAGAATCTCAGATTGGCTGCTGCCCTCGGAATATCAAACCCAAGGCTCTCTTTAATTGGCTTTCCGACATCAAGTGTCTCGACAAGCGCCAGTTCATCGACCCTTTCCAACACTAAATCTGACATCCTGCACAATATTTTCGTTCGTTCGGCAACAGGCATTCCGCTCCATACACCGCTCCTGAACGTTTGCTGTGCAACATCAATTGCTACCCTGGCGTCCTCTTCACTAGCCCTTGCGACCGATGCAAGCTTTTGATTAGTGGAAGGGTCAAATGTATCAAAACTCTCACCAGAAATTGAATCGCGATACTCCCCGTTAATAAAGAGCTTTGCATCTTTTATGACTTGTGGTTGAATCATTCTCATCATGTGCCCTCCTACTCCTCCACTTCCAACACCATTTCTACCTCAACAGCATTATTAAAAGGAAGCTGGGCCATCCCTACCGCTGAGCGGCCATGTTTTCCCTTCTCCCCAAAAACTTGTACAAGCAAATCAGAGGCCCCGTCCATAACCTTCGGCTGGGCGGTAAAATCTGCCGAGCTATTCACAAACCCAAGTACTTTGACAATCCGCTTCACTTTCCTTAATTCTCCTATCTCTTCTTTCACAACAGTCAGGAGATTGAGCATGCACTGCCTCGCCGCAGCGTAGCCAGTCTCAATTGAAACATCTTCCCCAAGGCGGCCCCGGTATTCATCCGTTCCCTGGCCTGATGTAAAAATCAAGGTTCCTGATCTGACACAGCTGACATAATTTCCCGCAGCATGTCTTGGAACAGGCAAAATCAACCCCAGCTCCGTTATTCTTTCTTCCGGTGTCATTACCGCTTTTTCCATAACATCAGCTCCCAACCTTCACAGGAACATTTAGGAACCTAAGTGCGTTTTTCCCGAGAATGCATTCAATCTGTTCCTTTGTAAGTTCAGAAGTTTCATCAACCACCTTGCCTGGCGGGACTTCCCTTAACAGGAATGGATAATCCGAGCCCATAATAATCTTTTCATGTCCAAAATTCTGCAGTAAATAATGAAGGTTGACTGGCTCATTCACAAGTGAATCATAATAAAATTGCTTTGCGTAATGGCTCGGAGGCTTATCGAGCAAACGTAAATGCGGCCAAACTTTAAAGCCTTGGTCAAGGCGAGGAAGCAAATATGGCAGCGCGCCACCACCGTGCGCCAGACATATTTTCAACTTCGGAAACTTCTCCATCACACCGCCTAAAATCAGGCTCGCTCCTGCCAAAGCAGTTTCACTCGGCATACCGACCGTATACATCAAGTTATGGCGCGGCATCCTTTCTTTCCCTAACGTTTCCCATGGATGGATAAACAGTGGTACATCCCATTGCTCAGCACATTGGAAAAATTCAATAAAGGAAGGATCATCAAGATTGACTCCATTTACATTTGTTCCTATCTCAATTCCGCTCAGGCGCAATTCGTGTTTACATCGATCCATTTCCCGGATCGCAACCTCTACATTCTGTAAAGGAACTGCTCCAAGTCCAATGAACTTTGTTGGAAACATGTTTACGGTTTCAGCAATAAAATCATTTTGGACTCTTGCTAAAACTTCCGCTTCCCCGGCAGGAGCCCAATAAGAAAATGTCACTGGAATTGGGGATAAAACCTGGATGTCAACCGATTCCTGCTCCATATCCTTAATCCGCTTCTCGGGACACCACACCTGATCGGTCACTTCACGAAACACTTTGCCAGCAACCATGATATTTGCGCCGCATGCACAGGTGCGTTCAAGGGTCGGCCACTTTTCTCCGTTAAAGCGCTTTGTCAGCTCGGTAAAGTTTTCCGGAATGATATGAGTATGAAAATCTACACGCATTTCCATTCACTCGCTTCAGGAGGCATCATATGTCCGCAATTTTTACACTTTCTCAGTTCTTCATTGACATTGAAACTGGCGATTGCTTCCTTTACCTGTATTTCAATATTCGTAAGTTGGATTGTTGCCCGATGCATTTCAGAATCGCATTCATCACAGAACCAAACAAAATCTTCAAGCTCACCTTCTGCCCGATTACGCTCAATCACTAATCCAATCGTATCTGCAACACGGTGCGGAGAATGTGGGACGTCCGCTGGAAGCAAAAACATCTCTCCTTCCTTCACTTCAACAACCTCTCGCTTTCCTTGGCCATTAATGACTTCCACATAACAGCTCCCCTTGATTTGATAGAAAATTTCCTCTGAGGGGTCGACATGGAAATCGCGCCTTCTGTTCGGACCGCCTAACAGCATGACCATCAGTTCCGCGTCCTTCCAAATAACCTTATTATTTACCGGCGGTTTAAGCTGATCCTTGTTTTCCTCAATGAATTTCAGAAGATTAATAGGAACAAACTGGCTTTTCATATTTCTTTGTCTCCCTTCGTTTGTGTTAAGATTCGTCCATCACTTTGACAGGGCTGCCATTCAAGGACCTATGCATATGGACCACTTCTTCCGCTAATAGCGCAATCCTCTGAAGAAGGTCAGCATCCACAATTTCATTTTCCTTGTTAAAGTGGTCGTAATTCGCGTAAACATAGCTTGGTGCAACAAACGCCCGGAAGTATCCGGCAATTGGTTTCAACTGATTCTCAATGACAAGGAAATGCTGATATGTTCCTCCGTTTGCCACAAACCCCATCACTTTATTTCGGAAAGCATCCGGGTGGATTAAATCGAATAAGTTCTTCAGTACACCTGGAAAGGACCCTTGAAAAATGGGTGTCCCAATAATATAGAAATCAGCGTTAGAAACCTTTTCTATTACTGTCTTCGTATCTTCCGAATAGGTAGACGGGTCACGTCCATCACAAAATTGAACATCATACTCCATCATGTCCAAAAGCTCGACCTCAATGTCCGGATGCTTCTTCTTCACTTCATCGAGCACCTTCCGGACGACAATCCCTGTTTTGGCACCGATAATCGTTCCTGAAATACCCAAGAGCTTCACCTTTTCATCTCCCATTCTCTTAAAAGTCTATTTCCTCTCAGCTAGCCCAGGAACGCATTCGAAAGAGTGGTCTCTCCTTCAGAAATCAACTGGCGAATTCTCGTTGAGGAAATAGGATTTCCGTTAGAGCAGCAAACAGGCATGGTTACTTGAATTCTGAAATATTTTTCAAGCAGAGCGATATCCCCCAACCGGTCTTTTCCAAACCTGAAGTCTTCTCCCACGATGATTTCAGCTGGGTTTAATTTCCTTAAAGTGTCAATGAACCTATAGGCGTTTCTTTTCGCAAACAAATGGTCAAACCGGGCAACGACAACATGGTCAACTCCGAGTTTTTCAATCTTTTCCAGTTTTTCCTCAATTGAAGTCAACATGCGCGCTCCTTGGAAAAATACGAGGGGTGGAGGATCGAAAGTATAAACCACACTTGGCACTTTCCGTTTCTTACTCCTCTGAACAGCCTGTTTAATCACCTCCTGATGCCCTTTATGGACACCATCAAAAGCACCAATCGCAATGATCGAACATGGCATTTCCACAGATGTATAAACATGTGCCTTCATCGCCCGTCTCCTCCTGTAACCAGCCCTTAATTCATGAGCATTTCCTTATCAAGCTCAACTGCTTTCAATGCTTCAGTGACCATATCCAATGAAGCTTGGCGCTTGTACATGTTGAAGAAAATTGCTCTTTTTCTAATCGGATCACCTGTATAGTAGCGCTCATATTGCAGTAAACGCTGTCCAAATGCCTCACCGCACAGATCCCATGCTAGCTTGAAGATGCTGACTCTTTCCAAAGAAGAAATGCCTTCTCTCCCAACATAATAGTTATCAATCGACTCTCTTAGTTCTCCGTTATTAAAGTCCGCCCCGGTTGGTGACATCAGCAAGCCGCCAGCGCCAACAATCTGCATAACTTCGATTGCTCGCGGGTACATCTTCGGCAGCAAGCCGCGGATTGTTTCGAGAGCAACATAATCCGGCATCGCTTCTCCATGCTCAGTGATGGTATGCTCATATTCAGCCACTTTCAACAATGCCCTGATTGACTCGAGAGATTGAATCAATTCACCAAGATCGTTTTGGACATTCAAATATCCGTCAACTCCAATTGTGTCCGCAACTTTCATCGCCACTTCTGTCGCAAATTGCAATTTCACGAGTCCCCTGACGCCTGACTGGTGTGCGGGCTGCTGTCCGGCACCTGTCATCGGATATAGCTTATTCGCAGCCTCAATATTGTTATATAAAAATACGCGATCCCATGGAACGACAACATCATCGAAGACAAGCAATGCATCCATTTCCTCGAATCTGGATGCTAGCGGGTGGTCAAAGAATGACCGGGTTCCATCCTGCATCGGTTCCCGGCAAATGATACGCAAGCCAGGAGTTCCAATCGGCAACGCGAATGCAAGCGCATACTTTTCATCTCCAGGCGCAAATCCCGGGAATGAATAGATAATGACTTCATCCGTAATCGGCGCAAGGGTCGCCAGCATTTTCGCTCCCCTTACGACAAGCCCATCAGGAGTTTCCTTTACAGCTCCTAAATGTGTATACATGTCCTTTTGCTCGTGCGAATTCTTGCTTCGATCATTCTGCGGGTTAATGATTGCGTGAGTTAAAAACAAATCATGATCACGAAGATATTTATAATAATTGCGGACATTCTCAGCCCATTTAGTGTTGTATTTTTCAAAAAACCATGAATTGTGATACATAGACGTGACAACGACATTCAGAAAATCCGGCGTTCTGCCCATCAAGCCGAATGTAGCCTTCGCAAAGGCTTCAAATACTGCTCTTCTTTTTATCAAATCCTCATAGCTTTTAGGAACAAGGAAAGCATTGTTCACTCTTTCTCCCGTTTCTTCACACACATGGGTAATCTTATCTTTATACTCAGAATCATGCTGCATATCATATAATCTTGCGATTTCCAGAATCGGCTGTTTAAAAACCGGTTCTTCAAAAACATTCGCAACTTTCTTCCCGGATAGCCACACTTCAGGTTTACGTGCTTTGAGTTCTTCGATATATTGAGCCCCTGTCCTAATTCCCATATACACCCTCCTCGTATAAAACTAGAGATTACAAAATGAATTGTAATCCTAATTTTTAAATGTAACTGTAGCCTATTTAACATTTTCAGAGAACAATTTTCTAAAAAATCAAAATATTATAGAAATTAATCCCTGTTTCTCCTATGATAGAAATAGCAAAGAAAAGCGGAAGCGCCCTGTTTAGCGAAGTCCACTAGGCGCTGCCCTCTATAAACGCCACTTCCTGTTCATCGAAGCTAAACATTTATCGAAGTCACTTTCCTGTCATTTTAAAAAAGGAGGTTTTGGTATTGGCTACGGTTTATAACCATGTTTTCGATTGGGAAGCTTATTTAAAATTCGGAATGAGGCGGTTCTTCAGAAAGAATGAATCTATCTACTCACAAGGTACTTGCGGGGAAGGATTTTATTATCTGAACAAAGGGCTAGTCAGGATTGTCACCAAAACAGCCAGCGGAAAAGAAAGAATGCTAAACATCGTAATCCCCCACCAACTCATGGGTGTGCAGTCACTGGATCAAAAAACTCATTTTACAACCGCCATAGTTGTTAAGGATTCCGTCGTCTATCATTTTCCAGCCAATGAATTCAGGAAGCTCATGGTTGCCCATCCAGAACTCTTCAAACTATTTTCTAAAAGCGTCATTCATAAAATGAAAATCCTCTTAGATCGAATTAATTTGAATGCGCTTACATCGGAACAAAAACTCGCGCTTCTTCTTCACAACATTTGTGACGAATTCCAAAATTATGAAATTCCCCTTTGTCAGCATGATCTTGCAAGCTGCACAGGGCTCACCAGAATCACTGTCTATAAAGTACTGAAACAATGGCAGGAAGCCGGTATCCTTGAAGTCCAAAAGCGAAAATACTACATAAAAAAACCAGATTTTCTGAGAAACCTGGTTGGTAGATAAATTGCTTTCCAAAGGATTTCTGTATGAAAGCAGGACTTCAAAATAAAACATAGTTTTCAAACAGCTTAATGAAAGTCTTTATCCCTTTTGTGTGTTATTAGCAATTGCCTTGATCCTTTCAATATCTATAGTCATAATTTCACGGTTTTTAAGCGTTATGTATCCTTGCTGCTTCCACTTTCGTATAATCTTATTCACCGTAATTCGGGAAGTGCCGATGTATTTTGCAAAAGAAGTCTGGTTCATCGAGGCATTCCCATTCTCCTGGACAAGCTTCAGCAAGTAGAAAGCCATTTGCTGTTCAACAGGACTTTCAATATGTGAAATGATCTCCGCTAGAGTCCTGAACTTATAAATGAGTGAATCCATATATATTTCGGCAGCATGCGGATGCTCCTGACAAATAACTTCAAGCACGTCATCAGAGAAAAATAAAATCGCCGAAGGGGCTGCTGTCGTTGCACTTGTCAAATAAGGTTCCCCATGTACACCATGCTCTCCAAACAACATCCCAGGCGGCACCACATTGATAATCCGCTCATCTCCATTACTGGAAAGCAAGGTAATCTTAATCTCACCCTTTCTCAAATAATAAATGCCTCGGCCGCTCTCCCCCTGGCGGTATACAACCTTATTCTTCTCATACTCAAACACCTGCCCATAATTCAAAAAAGGTTCCCACTCATAGCGAAGGTTTTGCATTTCATCACCTTTTCAATTAGTTGATCCTATTTTCCAAATGACAACTTCTGAATTTTCTAATAATTATAGCATTTCACACGCTTTTTAACAGTAGTGCTTTCTTATCTTGTAAAAAAAGCGCACTCTTGGTTGAGTGCGCTTTCTGTTAGGTCCATGTATACATATACTGGGCATCTTCGATTTCGTTCGCTTTTTCCACCGTTTTCAAAGGCTTGAATGTGTCAATCATGACGGCAAGCTCAAGTGTTTCCTTTTTGCCGATGCTTGCCTCTGTTTTGCCAGGGTGAGGCCCATGTGGTATTCCGCTTGGATGGAGAGTGATCGAACCTTCCTTGATTCCCTTGCGACTCATAAAATTACCTTCAACATAATACAACAGCTCGTCGCTGTTGACGTTGCTATGGTAATACGGAGCAGGGATAGCTTCAGGATGGTAATCGTATAGTCTTGGAACAAAGGAGCATACGACAAAATTATTGCCTTCGAAGGTTTGGTGCACTGGGGGCGGCTGATGGATTCTGCCTGTTATCGGCTCGAAATCCCCGATGTTGAATGCCCAAGGGTAAAGATAGCCGTCCCAGCCGACGACATCGAGCGGATGATGGTTCAGCACATGGCGGTGAAGATAGCCGCGGGACTTTGTGATGACCTCATATTCACCTTTATCCGCAAACGTTTGAAGTGTTTCCGGCCCTCTGATATCACGTTCGCAAAACGGACTGTGCTCAAGCAGCTGTCCATATTCGTTTCGGTATCGCCTTGGGGTCGTAATCTGGCTGAAGGATTCCACAAATAGCGCCTTTGTTGCCTCTTTCGTATCAGGAATCACTCTGTAAATCGTCCCGATTGGGATCACGATATAATCCCCAGGGTGGTACATAAGCGTTCCGAACATTGTCTCCACCACTCCTGTACCATGGTGAATAAACAACATTTCATCACCATCGCCATTGCGGCAGTACGCCTTCATTGGCTGACTGATAGTCACAAAGCCAATCAACAGGTCGTCATTTCCAAGGATATACTCTCTTCCATCGAGAGCATCCCCGCTTTTCGTGATTCTATCAGTTAAAAAATGTCTGTGGTTTAGAGCACCCTGCTCCTCATATTGAGGCAAATAGCTGCCAAGTGATTCACTTTTGGCAACCTCCGTGGGCATATGGTGGTGATAAAGAATCGACTGTGTTCCTGAAAAACCTTTTGTTCCCATGACCTGTTCCCTAAAAAGAGTTCCATCATCTTTCCTAAATACGGTATGTCGCTTTTTCGGTATCTTTCCAAGCTGGCGGTAATACATTTAAACACCTTCTTTCTTGTCATCAATGATTTTATTTTTCAAAACACCGAGACCAGCAATCTCCAATTCTACCTCATCACCAGGCTCAAGCCAGCGGTGCACATCAGTGCCAAGCTCAAGTATACAGCCTGTTCCGACAGTTCCCGACCCGATGACCTCACCAGGATAAAGAGTCGTTCCTTCAGAAGCGTGTTGGATCATTTCACCAAAAGAATAATAGAGATCTTTCATATTACCCCGTGAAAGTTCCGTGCCATTCACCCGTGCAGCCATCTCAAGGTCATAGCCTTTTCCGGCTTTCCGAGGCCCTAGTTCGTCCTTCGTAACGAGATAAGGCCCAAATGAGGTCGCAAAGTCCTTGCCTTTTGCAGGACCGAGACCAACCTTCATTTCTTTGCGCTGCAAATCGCGTGCGCTCCAGTCATTCATGATAAAATAGCCGAAAATATGGTCATCTGCTTCCTCAGCTATGATATTCCGCCCTTGCTTTCCGATCACACAGGCGATTTCCAGTTCATAATCAAGCCAATGACAACTTTTTGGCCTTCTGATTTCCTCCTCGGGCCCTTTGATGGCAAGATGGTTGGTAAAGTAAAACACCGGAATCTCATACCATTCTGGAATCATTTCCAGCCCGCGGTTTTCACGCGCCGTTTTCACATGCTGCTCAAATGCGTAAAAATCTCGGACACTTTTCGGGTTTGGCAGCGGAGCTTTTAAGTTCATTACTTCTAAAGGATATGAAGCACTTGTCTCCAATAAGCTTTTATTTTCGATGATATATTCCATGTACCGCTCATGCTTTTCGATAAAAGAAAGCATATTGTCAGGAAGTTCCCCGTTTGAGGCTTCATGCATATCCACGGCTCTATTTTCAGAATTCAGCCATCCGGCACTGTATGAACCATCTTTTTTCGCAAAAGTAATGAATTTCATGATCTTCACCTATTTCCTTTGCAGCTCGAAAGTTTTTGCCATCGGCAGTGTATAAGTAGCACCGGCAAGTCGGCCTACAGGTTTCAATTTTTCAGAATTAATGCGGCCATTTTCATAAAGCTCATCACTGACATGGACATGCAGGACCTTGCCGATCACGAGGCTTCCTCCTCCTGTTTTTTCACCAAAATGAAGGACCTGTTCCAATTTGCACTCAAGATGGACATGAGACTCCTTCACTCTTGCCGGCTTTACTAGGACGCTCTTTTCCTTAGTCAGGCCAGAAGCTTCAAATTCATCAATATCGGCCGGGAATTCAGACGCGCAGTCATTCATCTGCTGGACGATTTCCTCACCAACGATATTTATGACAAATTGTTTCGTAGCTTCGATGTTTTTCAGCGTATCTTTTTTTCCTCCATCAGTTCCCCTTCGCATCGGTGAAAAGCAGACCATCATAGGGTCAGCGCAAATTGCAGTAAAGAAACTGAAAGGCGCGAGATTGTCATTTCCGTCTTCGTCCCTGCTTGATACGAAAGAGCAATCGGGCGTGGAAGAATCGAGCCGACTAACAATTTATAGGACTCTCTCCATTGTAAGGATTCCGGATTTATCTCCATATTTCATACCGCCCTTTCATGAAAAAGCTCGCCAAGAACTTGTAAAATGAATTCATGGTCTTTCCTAGTCCCCAAAGTAATCCGGAATGCTTCCTTATAGCCTGCCAACTGCATTTGGCGGACAAGGATGCCATTTTCGGTCAAACTTTGGACAACCTGGCGATTTGTAAACGCGAATAAAAAGTTCGTTTCCGAAGGGAAGCTGTCTATCTCATATTCCTTCAGCTTTTGCCTCAGGTACTCTCTTTCAGCACCATTTTTGGCGGCACAATCATGGATAAAGTCCTGATCGTCCAGCGCTGCAGTTGCAGCCGTTTGCGCAAGCTGATTTACATTAAAAACATCCCTTACTTTATGAAGTTCTTTCACGATTGCTTCGTTCGTGATACCGTAGCCAACACGAAGGCTTGCAAGGCCATAGATTTTTGAAAATGTCCTTAAAATGATTAGATTCCGGTATTTTTCTAAGAGAGGAAGAGTATTTAAATAGTCATCGGAACGGGCATATTCAAAATAAGCTTCATCCATGATGATCAAGACATTGGAAGGAATGCTGTCAATGAATGCTAGCAGCTCTTGTTTCCCGACAACCGTTCCCGTAGGATTATTGGGATTACAGACAAAGACCATTTTTGTACGGCTATTGACAGCCTCGAGCATTTTTTCGAGGTCATGTTTCCCGTCCTTCATCGGCACTGTGACTGCTTTTCCGCCTTCAATCAGCACATTCGATTGATAGCGAGGAAAGGTCACCTCTGCCATAACAGCTTCATCACCCTTGATAATGTACGCTCGCGTCAGCAGCCGCAGTATTTCTTCAGAGCCGTTCGATACAAATAAATGCTTCTGATCGATTTTATAATGGGAGGCCAGCTTTTCAACGAGACGGGAAGCCATGCCGTCAGGGTATAAATTCAAATACACCGCTTCCTTCAATAGCGCTTCCTTGACCATCGGGGAGGTCCCATATACATTTTCATTGTCGGACATTTTTCTTACTGTTTGTAATCCATACTGTTCCTTGATTTCCTCGATTGAGTGTCCTAGGGCATATGGCGTGATTCCGTCGAGCTCTTCTTTGGATTTTACCTTCATGCTAATCCCCCAATTCCTAATGACGAAAAGGGAGCGATTTGCCCCCTCCCGATACGGCTGCTACAGATTACCGCGTTTTTCCTGTTCCCGTTCAATTGATTCAAACAATGCCTTGAAGTTTCCTTCACCAAAGCCCCTTGCTCCCTTGCGCTGGATGACTTCGATGAATAATGTCGGGCGGTCAACGATTGGCTTTGTGAAGATTTGGAGCAAGTAGCCTTCGTCATCGCGGTCAACTAGAATGCTGAGCTCACGAAGCTTATCGATTTCTTCATCAATTTTCCCAACACGCTCTGACAGCATTTCATAGTAAGAGTCAGGAGTGTTCAGGAATTCAACACCGTTTTTACGGAGAGCGGCTACCGTGCTGACGATATCCTCAGTTAAAATGGCGAGGTGCTGGACGCCAGGTCCATTGTAAAACTCAAGGTATTCCTGGATTTGAGACTTACGTTTGCCCTCGGCAGGTTCGTTGATTGGAAACTTGATCCGGCCGCCATTGTGCATTACTTTTGACATCAGAGCGGAGTATTCAGTCGTAATATCTTTATCCGAGAAGTGCTTCATTTCTTTAAAGCCCATTACATTAGCGTAATAACTTACCCATTCTTCCATTCTCTCAACATTGCCGACAACATGGTCAATGCCAATCAAGCCAACATCCTCGAATGGCACTGATGTTTCATATGCCACAAATCCAGGCAGAAATACACCACGGTAATTTTTCCGTTCAACGAGCGTATGGATTGTGTCTCCGTATGTACCAATGACAGCCTTTTTCACGGTGCCATTTTCATCGGAAAGTTCAAAAGGCGGCTGGATTGCTATCCCCCCGCGGCTGACGGCTGCTTCGTAAGCCTTTTCGACATCTTCCACTCTCAAAGCAATATCCTTCACTCCGTCCCCGTGCGCCTGGACAAATGCAGCTACCCGGCTTGATTCCGTATATGATCCTGTAACGACAAGCCGGATTTTCCCCTGCTGAAGAACATAGGACGCTGTCTCCCTGTTGCCTGTCTCCAGTCCTGAATATGCAACAACCTCGAAACCAAATGCGGTCTGGAAAAAGTGGGCCGTCTGTTTCGCATTTCCTGCATAAAGCTCTAAATAATCAACTTCCTTTACCGGAAAAAAATCTTCAGCTGTTTGTCCTGCAGCCAATCCTTTTTCTTGCATGCAAAAACCTCCCATGGTAATAATTTTAATATTCAAAATTATTTTACATCAATTCTTTTCCAGCTCTCAAGAGTATGATGTAAAGCTATAATGCTGTTATGTGGTGAAGGAATTTCTTGTTTTTTGTAAAGTTGAGAAACTTATATCTTGACCGTCACTTTCTTTGGAATGCTGTGAATGGCTTCTCCTTTAAAGGCTTCTGCTGCCTCAAGCAATGCTTCATTGATGCTCGGATGAGGATATGCCGGGAAAATAATATCCTCGTCACGGGCTGCCATTTCGAGCGCAGTTATTCCATTTGAAATCAGCTCAACCGCTCCTTGCCCAATCAAGTGAACGCCAAGCATCAAATCGCTCTCCTTATCGAAAACGACTTTTACAAGCCCGTCTTTTTTTCCAAGAATTGTAGCATAGCCGTTGCCTGCCAGCGAAAATTCACCAACTGTAACATCATACCCCTGATGTTTAGCCTCCTGCTCGGTCAAACCGGCACAGGCAATTGGAGGGCGGGTACGGGCTATGACTGGAAGAAAAGTCAAGTCATTTTCGCTCTTCCGGCCGCAAATTGTCTCAGCAGCAGTCTTCCCCTGTTTGATTGCTTTAACCGCGAGCTGTGGCCCCTCAGTAACATCCCCGATTGCAAAAATGTTCCTGATTGACGTCCGGCCGGATGAATCTGTAACAACTAAGCCTTCCTCTGACAGTTCCATACCAAGCCGGTCGATTCCCAGGTTATCGAGCAAAGGTTTTGTTCCAAGAGAATAGAATAAATGGCTGCCCTCTATCTTCCTTGCCCCTTTTTTGCCATTAAGCAAAATGGATACTCCATCGCTCTTTAGTCCAACTTCCTCGAACGAGTATCCCTTTGCCACGGTTATACCTGATTTTTTCAAGATACGGTTCAGCTCACGGTTTATCGAAGCATCGAAAGAAAATTCCTCTCTTTCCCCACATAAAACCAGCGTCACCTTTGATCCAAAAGCTTTAAATGTCATGGCTGTTTCCAGTGCGATATAATCATCCCCAAGTATAACGAGATGCTCTGGAACTTCGGCCAGGTTTGCTATTGACCAGCTGTCAATCACCCGGGCATTAACCTCAGGCGGACCAGCCAATTTTACCGGAGTGCCACCGGTCGCTATGATTGCTTCTTTAAAGCGGTACACTTCATAGCTGTCTTCGTTTTCGACGCCAATTCTGTCAGTAGAAAGGAAAAAGGCGCTTCCCCTAATGACTTCGATTTTATTCGCCCTGCACAAAGCCTCTACTCCATCGCGAAGCTGCTTGACGACTTGGTTTTTATAGCTTGCAAGCTTTGCTAGTTCAAAAGAGATTCCCGATGACACAATGCCAAGCATTTCATCCTGCTTTGCCGCAGCCAGCCTTTCCGCTCCATGCGCAAACACTTTGGAAGGAATGCAGCCTTTGTTCAGGCAGACTCCGCCAAGGCTTTCTTTTTCAACCATTGTGACCGTCTTGCCGAGCTGCGCCGCCCTGATGGCGGCATGGTACCCCCCAGGCCCGCCGCCGATAATAACTAGATCCTTTTCATGCGCTAATTCTCCAACGACCATTTATATCAACTCCAGCAGCATCATTTTCGGATTTTCGATACATTGGGCGAAGCGGTTCGTAAATGAAACAGCAGTCGCACCATCGGCAACGCGATGATCAAAAGCCATCGAAATATTCATCATTGAACGGATGGCGATTTCATCCTGGTCGGTCACAACAGGGCGTTTCTTTGTTTTATGAAAAGAAACGAGGGCTGTCTGAGGGTGCTGGATGATCGGCGTTGCACCAATGCTTCCTCCAAGAGGGCCGACATTGCTGATCGTAAATGTCCCTCCGGAAATATCCTTCGCTGTCAGTTTATCGTCGAAAGCAAGCTTCGTCAGCCTCTTCATTTCGCTATGGATTTGCTTCACATTCTTCTGCTCCACATTCCGGATTACCGGTACGATCAGCCCCTCCGGAGTATCGACAGCCAATCCAATGTGATGCTCCCTTAACAGCTGGATTGTTTCATGTTCTTCATCAAGCTTTGCGTTGAATACAGGAAATTCCTTTAAACAAAGCGACAATCCTTTGATGAAAAAAGCTGTCGCCGAGACAGATTGATTCATTGCTTTTAACTCTTGCCTAAAGCTGATCAGGTCACTTACATCGATTTCCTCAAAATGTGTGCAATGCGGAATCGTATAAAGGGACTGGACCATTTTTTTCGCAATTTGCTTACGGCGGCCGCGGAATGGGAGTGTATCAGTCTCGATCTGATTTGAAGCTTTCGGAGAATGATTGCGAATCGTTCCCGTGCCTCCGGAAGCTGGCTCCGAAAGCTCCGGAACGCTGAATTCAGAACCTGCTTCCGAAACATTCACAATGTCCGAATCTCTTCGTTTCATATACCCAAGCACATCATGATCCATTATGCGCCCAGCGGGCCCTGTCCCCGATACTTCCATAATATTAACGTGATTTTCCCGGGCAATTTTCCTTGTGTAAGGTGAAGCAAGAATCCGTTTCGGCCTTCCCTGGCCGCTCTCGGGCAGCCTTGCAGAATCCAGTTCTTCCATAATCAGCAGCGTTGCTCCTACCTTTGCGGTTTCACCTGGATTCAAAAGAATCTGTTTGATCACGCCAGACTGCGGCGCGGGAATTTCCGCGGTCATTTTATCTGTCTGAACTTCCACCAATGGGTCATCAGCTTTGACGATGTCCCCGGCTTTAACTAAATAGCAGTTAATGCCGGCTTCCGTCATCCCTTCTCCAATATCATGAAGCTTAACTTCAACCATGGCTCGCCTCCTAAAACTTCATCACTTTCTCAATTGCGGCTGCAACTCTTTTTGGCGTCGGCAAATAATATTCCTCAAAGCCGAAATATGGAACTGGCGCATCAAAGCCTGTCACCCTTTCAGCCGGCGCTTTCTGGTAAAGAAATGCCTCATCATTAATCAGAGAAATCAAATCGCTGCCAGTCCCGCCAGTCTCATGCGCCTCATGGACAATAACAGTCCTGCCCGTTTTTTGGACTGATTGGATGATAAGGTCTTTATCAATCGGATAAAGAGTCCTTAAATCGAGCACATCGCATTCCACGCCTTTTTGCTTCATTTCTTCAGCCGCCTTCATTGCAACCGGAATCATCGCTCCCCAGGCAATCACTGTTACATCATCGCCATGTGTAAGCTTATTGCCTTTGCCTATTTCAACCGTATATTTCCCTTCAGGAACTTCTTCCCTAGAAGAACGGTAGCTTCTCATTGGTTCTAGAAACAAGACTGGATCCGGATCCTCAATGGCAGCAATCATCAGCCCTTTTGCGTCATACGCATTTGATGGACAGACAACCTTGATTCCCGGCATATGCGTGAAAATCGATTCGGTGCTGTCACAATGGATTTCCGGCGCCCTTACACCTGCACCGTACGGGGCACGGATGACCATAGGCACGGTAAAATGCCCCATTGTCCGCATCCGCAGTCTCGATGCATGTGTCATGATTTGTTCGTATGCAGGGTAAATGAATCCAAGGAACTGAATCTCCACAACGGGACGGAATCCGTTCGCAGCCATCCCAATCGCTGCCCCGACAAACCCTGCTTCACTCAACGGCGTATCAATTACACGATGCTCGCCATACTTCTTCTGAAGTCCTTCAGTTACCCTGAAGACGCCGCCATTGGTGCCGATATCTTCACCTAGCAGGATGACATCCTCTCTATCTTCCAGCATAATATCAAGTCCATCTGTTATTGCCTGCACGAGGGTCAATGTCTTTGTTTGGAGTGCCATTTTCATCGGCCGTCACTTCCGATCAGCTTAAGGTATTCTCTCTTTTGCTTTTCAATCGTCCAAGTTGACTTAGCAAAAACATAGTCAAAAATCACAGCCGGGTCTGCAGGCGGATAGCTTTCCATTTCCCGGACTGCTGCGTCAATTTCCATAGCTGCCTTCTCCTCGATTTCCTTCACCCAGGCTTCATCAAATAAACCTTCGTTTTTCAGCCAGCGTTCAAGACGAAGCAGAGGATCGGTTTCCGCCCTCTTCATTGCGCTTTCGTCCTGGTTCCGATATTTTGCAGGATCGTCAGCCGTGGTATGCGCGCCGTATCTCCAGGTCATAGCTTCAATTAATGAAGGTCCTTCCCCATTTCTGGCGCGTTCCAAAGCACGGCTCGTTTCAAGGTATACTGCGAATACATCATTCCCATCGATTCTTACTCCTGGCATATCGTAGGCAATTGCTTTCTGGGCGATTGTAGCGGAGTTCATCTGCCTGCTGACCGGAACAGAAATTGCGTATTGATTGTTTTGATTGAAAAAAACAACCGGAGATTTGAAAACACTGGCAAAATTGAGCCCTTCGTGAAAATCCCCTTCGGATGTTGCCCCATCGCCAAAATAACAGATGGCCGCATTCTTCGTTCCTTTTTGCTTCTCGGCAAAAGCAGCCCCGGCGGCATGAGGAATTTGTGTAGCAATTGGTATCGCAGGCGGGAAGATTTTTTTTCCATCCGGGGGAATGCACCCTTCGTTCCTCCCATTCCAAAAAAGGAAAATGTTCCTCAGCGAATGGCCAAACACCATCGCCGCCCCATGATCGCGGTAAGTTGGGAACATCCAGTCGTCACCTTCAAGCGCAAGCGCACTTCCAACCTGAGATGCTTCCTGGCCTTCAAACGGAGCGTATGTCCCAATCCTCCCCTGGCGCTGCAGACTGATTGCCTTTCGGTCAAACATTCGGATTCTGGCCATTTCACTATAAAATGATTTGACCCGTTCTTCTGTTACCAACTCTTTATGCTCATCAGAAACGACATTTCCGCCTTGGTCTATCACTCTTATAATCGGAAATAGTTTTTCCATCGGCTCACCCTTTTTATAAATACTGTATTAAATGTGCTGTTATTCTCGAATACTTACATTCTCACTGCCCATTTCGGCCGCTTCATATGGGAGAAAAAGCTATTGCGCCTCGTTCTGGCCTCAATCCTGTTTTCACAGAACAGATTCGCAGCTTGTACAGTTGGCATCCTTTCTTGCTCTGCCTGGCTGTACACATTCATCAGCGAAGTATAAATAGCTTTTGTCTTCCTTAAGACGCGTTCCTTATTAGGCGAATAAAGCTCATCAGCTACCTGTATCAATCCGCCAGCATTGACGATATAATCAGGTGCATAAAGTATGCCTTTTTGTTGGAGCGACTCGCCATGCCTTTCTTCTTTCAGCTGGTTATTTGCCGAGCCGACAACTCCCTTTGTCTTCAGCTGTGGAATAGTATCATCGTTGATGATACCTCCCATTGCACACGGGATGAAAATATCTGCAGGCTGTGAATAAATTTCTTCGCTCTTTACAACCTTGATTCCCGCTCCCATTGAACTTGCCTTTTGGACAATCTGGTCAATCGCCCTCTCATTGATATCCGTCACATATAAATCCGCTCCATTTTCAAGAAGCACCTCAGCTACTTTGAAGCCCACTTTGCCCAGCCCCTGAATCGCATACGATTTCCCTGAAAGATCATCGCTTCCCCAAATAGCATTGTTCGTCGCCTGCAAACCATAAATAACACCTTGTGCAGTCGGGACGGAAGAATCGCCACTTCCACCATATACTTCATCCACACCTACAATGCAGTTTGTTTCTTTCAGCGCATGGATGAAATCCTCTGGGGATGTTCCCATATCGGTCCCTGTATAGAAGCGGCCATTGATGGATTCAACAATTTGGCCAAACGCCCTGAAAAGCTCCGGACTTTTATCCTTTTCGGGATTACCGATGATAACCGCTTTCCCTCCGCCAAAGTCCACATCCGCCGCAGCACATTTATACGTCATTCCTTTTGAAAGCCGAAGCACATCCAGAAGAGCATCATCAACGGACTTGTAAGGATACATGCGGCAACCGCCAAGGGCGGGGCCAAGTCTCGTACTGTGGATGGCGATAATTGCCTTCAATCCTGTTGATTCATCATTACAAAATACCACTTGCTCGTGTTCCCTGATTTGCTCAAACATATCCATTCTTCTTTCCCCCTTTATTCCGTTAAACCATGTTAGCGCTTTCATTTTTTCAGAAAAATTTTTATCCGCTTCCTGCTACCAGGCTTGCTATTTTTGATTTAGGAAGAATGACTTGCGTAACCTCCCCGACACCAACAAGCCGGCCTTCGCTTTCCGCCCTCACAGTTGTGATGACCACGTTATCCTTTCGATCACTGACAGTTGCCGTAAAACTGATAACTGTCCCTTCAGGGCATGGGGCATTGTGCTTAACCGTCACAGCTCCGCCCATCCCTTCCTCATGTTCTTCCAAAAAGGGAAGGATTGTCTGTCTTGATACCCATTCCATGTGATATACCATTGAAACAGTGGAGTACACCGGATGAACGAGCTGCCCTTCAAACCTTGCGAACATATCTGGCGTTACCGTCACATCTATAACTGCCGTCTGCCCAATTGCAAAACCCTCAAGCACTATATCCCACCTTTTCACTATGAGAATATGTATAACGTTTATTTAACGTTATCATAACATTCCGTTAAATAAACGGTCAATGAATTGTAAGAAATTTTAATATTTTCCGAAAATGATTGTGGTATAATATTATATTTATATTTCAGTTGAATTATGAGCCCCATTTATTCTTTAAATACGTTCTATACTGGAGTAAGATGCAGATTCCATAAATTGTCTAATTGTCCGAATCAGCCAGTTTTCTGTCCAAATCGCTTAAATTTTTGTCCGAATTCATCACTTTGTTGTCCGAATCAAGCAGAGTGATGTCCCAATCAGGTTATTTCCCGAGAGAATGATATTATTTCCCCTGAAAACACATCCACTTTTCAGGAAAAAAGTGGACTGTCTTGCGGTAAATATTAGAACTCTGCCGCACTTTTGCAAGCTTCCAGTTAAAAATATGAAGATATCAATGAAGTTTGAGAACTTATCGATCAAAGTTATCAATATACCAAGTAGAATTCAATTAGCAGCATAAAAATAAGGCCGCAATCCCTAAGGAATACGGCCTTAATCTAACTTAGCAACGCCCTGTCACTTGCCATTTTCGTTCCGCGAATTCGCTGGAATTCATTCAGCAAGTCTTCGATTGATAGCTTCGCCTTTTCTTCTTCATTCACTTCAAAAATAATCTGTCCCTTATCCATCATGATCAGCCTGTTGCCAAGATCAAGGGCCTGCTGCATATTGTGAGTGACCATCAGTGTCGTCAGATGATATTGGTCAACAATTTCCTTCGTCAATTTCGTAATCAGTTCGGCACGGGACGGGTCAAGCGCGGCTGTGTGCTCATCCAGCAGAAGGATTGACGGTTCCGTAAAGGTTGCCATCAGGAGTGACAGTGCCTGCCGTTCTCCGCCTGACAACAGTCCGACCTTTGCATTCAGCCGGTTCTCTAATCCTAAATGAAGTGACTCCAGAACCTCCCTGAACAGCTCCCGCCGTTTTTTTGTTACCCCGAGCCTTAAGGTGCGGCGCTTGTTCCTTGAATAGGCAATCGCAAGGTTTTCCTCGATTGTCATGCTCGGAGCCGTGCCAGCCATTGGATCCTGAAACACACGGCCAATCATCTTCGAGCGATTGTACTCCGTCATGAACGTCACATCTTTACTGTCGAGAGAAACCTGCCCATGATCCGGCTGCATCACACCTGAGATCATGTTCATAAGAGTTGATTTTCCGGCGCCGTTACTGCCGATGACTGTTACAAAGTCTCCCTTGTTCATTGTTAGGTTGATATTGTTCAAGGCAATTTTTTCATCAGGCGTGCCTTCATTGAAAATTTTATGAATCTGACTTAAGCGCAGCACCAGCCTCACCCTTTCTTTCTAGAGGTATATTCAATGCTGCCAACCCTTCAAGCTGCCGCCTGGCCTTCCTCTTTTTCTCCTTGTAGGTACCAATCATCTTTGGCGCTGTCAGCGCAAGAATGACGATAAAAGCTGTAATCAGCTTCATGTCGCCCGGCTCAAGAAACTCAACCCTTAAGGCCAGCGTAACGACGATTCGGTAAATGATCGAACCACCAATGACTGCAAGAGTAGTCCTAGCGATTGATTTTGTGCCAAATATCGCTTCCCCGATAATGACGGAGGCAAGACCGATAATAATCATCCCAATTCCCATGCCGACATCGGCAAAGCCACCCTGTTGGGCAATCAATGCTCCCGAAAAAGCCACCATTGCATTGGAAAGGCCAAGTCCAAGAATGATCATCAAATTTGTATTCGAAGAAAAACTCCGGATCATCCTTTCATTATCACCTGTCGCTCTGACAGCCAGCCCGATTTCAGTTTTGAGGAAAGCATCCGTGATAAACTTGATGGAAAATGTGACAACAATCATGAACAGCAATATTCCCCATGTCCTTGGCAGGCTATCTCCTAACCCAACAGCTGTTAACATCCCATTAAAGAATCCATCGATACCTGTTGTTTCTGAAAAATCCTTGACCGCAGTCATGGCCGTATCACTGTTCAGCAATGGGACATTTGATCTGCCCATGATTCTTAAATTAATCGAATACAAAGCAATCATCATCAAAATTCCCGACAGAAGAGCATTGACCTTCCCAACTGTATGAATAACTCCTGTCAGGCAGCCTGCAAAAAAGCCGACGACTAACGCCGTCATCGTTGCAGCAAATGGATTGACCCCATTCACAATCATAATCGCAGCAACGGCAGCTCCTGTTACAAAGCTTCCATCAACCGTTAAATCCGGAAAATCTAGTATTCGAAAGGATAGGTATACGCCAAGAGCCATGATCGCATAAATGATACCGGACTCAAACGCTCCAAAAATTGCAGTGAACAAGCTGAATCATCCTTTCTGTTATTCTTCCAGGAACTCCGCGTCTTTTCCCCATTCCTCTTTCACTTCCACGCCTTGTTCTTTGGCTGCTTTTTTATTGATGGTAAGAGTGAGTGATGCAGGAAGCTCAACAGGAATTTCTGAAGCTTTCTTTTCGCCTGACAAAATTTTAGCTGCCATCAATCCTGATTGGTAACCGATGTCGAAATAGTTAAACCCGCTAGCTGCGACGGCACCTTTCTTCATCGAGTCAAGCTCCCCAACAAACAATGGAATCTTTTTGCTGTTCGCCACCGAAATGACGGATTCAAGGGCCGATACAACCGTATTGTCGGTAGGGACATAGATCGCATCAACACGGCCAACGAGCGATTCCGCTGCCTGCTTTACTTCTGAAGAGGTTGAAATCGATGCTTCCGTCACTTTCGCTCCACTGGATTCAGCGAGCTTTTTCACTTCTTTAAGCTGAACTTCAGAGTTTTGCTCGCCGGCATTGTAAATGACACCAATTTTCTTTGCCCCAATTTCCTTTGTCATGAAATCAATCGTCTTTTTCGTTGCATCCGGATGGTTGTCCGTCGTACCGGTGATATTGTCACCAGGCTTGTCTAGAGCCTCTACCAGTCCCGCTCCCACCGGATCCGTTACAGATGTGAAAATGATCGGAATCTCTTTCGTGGCATTGAGTGCTGCAACCGCGCTTGGGGTCGCATTGGCAAAAATCAAATCCACTTTGTCACCAATAAAATTATTGGCAATGGAAGCAGTGTTATTTTGATCACCCTGTGCATTCTGAAAGTTATATTTTACATTCTCGCCTTCTTTAAAGCCTTTTTCTTCAAGTGCTTTTTTGAAACCTTTTGTGGCGGCATCCAGCGATAGATGTTCCGCATACTGGGTTAAACCAATCTGATATTGTTTTTTCTCGGTATTGCCGCTCGTCTTTTCTTTCCCTCCGCAACCAGCCAATAAAAGGGCACTGGCAAGGACGACAGAAATTGCCTTTACTGATTTTTTCAATTGAGATCCCCCTATACTTTTTATAAAACCGGCGAAGCATCTATTTTGAGGCCGCCGGAAACCACCATTGTGAAAACGATTACAAACGCATGATATCAACTATTAACACCGTAAATACAACGTTATATTAACACCCACCAAAATAAGTGTCAATAATATTCAAAACATTTAGTATCTTATGATTTTTAATTACTAATTAAACCACCTCTTACATGAACAAGCAAGCTATTTTAATATTAAGTAAAAAAACATGCCCCTATACAGGAGCATGGACAATTTCTTAAATGCAGTTTCCAGCAATTTTCAGCTGATTTTTTGCTTCGTTCACCATTCGCTCTAACAGCTCCCTGACGGCAGGAATGTCCGAAATCAGTCCTGACACCTGGCCGCCGTTCATAAAGCCCTCTTCCTCATTTCCTTCCAGAGCCCCTTTTTTATGGATCTCTTCAGATGTCAGTTCAGCAAATTCCTCGATTGTGATTCCCTCTGCTTCAGCCTGCAGCAGCTGCTGTGAGTATGGAGTGTTCAGGAGCCTTCTGATTCTTCCGACAGAACGGCCGACAATAACGGTTTCATGATCATTTGCCTGGAGCAATTTTTTCTTATAAGTTTCATGGAATGGTGCTTCCTGCGTCGCGATGAATCTCGTCCCCATTTGAACTCCGCTTGCGCCGAGTGCAAGCATGGCCGCCAGCCCTTTTCCGTCGCCAATTCCGCCTGCCGCCACAACAGGTATGCTGACATTTGCCAGAATTTGAGGGATCAGTGCCAGCGTTGTTGTCTCGAGGGCTGAGTTGATCCCTGCGGCTTCATAGCCTTCAGCAACCAATATATCAGCCCCTGCGTTTTCGGCTTTTTTCGCTTGCTTAACCGTTGCAATAACTGCAATAACCTTTATTCCTGCATCATGCAGTTTTGGGATGAAAGGAGCTGGATTGCCTGCTGAGAGAGTAACGACTGCCACTTTATGCTTCACAGCAAGCTTTAGTACCTCAACGACATTCGGAGAAACACCCAAGGCCACATTCAGTGAAAACGGCTTCGAAGTCCTCCCTTTTGTTTCCACAATGATTCCTTCAACCTCATCAGGGTACATCGTGCCAGCGCCAATGGTGCCAAGGCCGCCTGATTCCGAAACTGCCGCAGTCAAAACCGCATTGCTGATGTTCCCCATCCCGCCCTGGATAATTGGATATTTAATGCCAAGGACAGATGTTATTCCATTCACATAAATTCCCCCTTCGTTAAAATAATGTTATACTAATTTTAAGATTATGACAATTGCGAAAAGGAGTGGTTTTTTTGATTCTTTCTTATTTAAATAAACAGCCTGCCGTTGATGGCACGGTATTCCAGGCTCCAGGCAGCTACATTATTGGAGATGTAAGGATTGGCAGGAACTCCACTGTCTGGTTTAACGCTGTGCTTCGGGGTGATGAAGATACGATTACAATTGGTGAAAGCTGCAGCATCCAGGACAATGTGACCTGCCACTTGTACGAAGGCTCCCCACTTGTGATCGAGGATGAGGTCACCGTTGGCCATAATGCAATTTTGCATGGCTGTACGATTAGAAAAAGATGCATCATCGGCATGGGTTCAACCATTCTTGACGGCGCTGTAATCGGTGAGGAAAGCATTATCGGGGCAAATACACTGATTCCTGCCGGTAAAATCATACCGCCGCGCTCCCTCGTAGTCGGCTCCCCAGGAAAAGTCATCAGGGAAATCGGTGAGAAAGACTTGGAACTGATCCAGCTCTCAATCGATACATATGTACAAAAAGGCAAGGAGTACAGGGAGCATTTGAAGCAGCAATGAAAAAAGGCCTTGGAACGCTTTAGGTTCCAAGGCTTTTCTGTTACTAGTTATCTCAATCCAGTGCCAACCTTCTGCAGCACTTTCAATCCCTGCCCCATATCTGAAGCGAGCACATAATTCCGGTCTACGAACACTCCCCAAACATTGGCCTTGTCTGAAACATAGGAGCCAACTTCAACTGGGTTCACAGGATCCGTAATGTCGACCGTCCGAATTCCATCCGAGTAGTGGGAAAGGTACAGCGTGTTTCCTCTGACTTTTGGATCGTGAACTGTATATGTCCCTGGCTGGCGTTCTCCCGCTTTAATCTGTAAGACGGAGTTTAGAGTCCTAAATGTGCTGAGTAACTTGGGATTACTCTTATCTTTAATATCATAAATACGAACGTAGTCCCAGCCTCTTTTAAATTCAGGATCGTGAGGATCAGGATTGAATATTTCCCTTGTTTCAATCAAGATATTTCCTCCATGGGCAAGCGCAGCTGAATGGGCAGCTCCCTGTACATCCCGTTCAAATTGCGTTCTTCCCACCAACTTTGGATGCTCAGGATCTTCGATGTTCAGGATAATTGTTCCGAGAATCCCAGTAGAAAAGGTAAGCATACTTTCCAGTTTCATCAGCTATGACGCTATGAAGGTATGCAGTCCTTGATGCCCCGTTTTCATCGTTATATGTGTAGTTCCCATCAAAAGCACCGCCAACCTCTGTTGGTCCCAGTTTGAAATCTCCTTTGGCTTGGCTGGATTCGTAATATCAACAATAGAAAAATCATGGACCTTGACGCCTTTATCCTTGTATCTTTTAGCCTGATAGTTTGTTGCAAGCAATAATAACCGATTATTTTATTCTGTCAGCCAAAACTCATGCGTTCCGGTCGGCAGCTCCGCAGGCGTTTTCCAAAAGCCCAGCTTTCTTGGTTCTTCCGGATTTGTGACATCATATAATACAACACCGCCATTTGGAGCTATTTCTCCTTCATACCCATACCGTTCTTTGTCTACCTTTTGAACACTAATCGCGGCAATGTCGCCTTTAAAGGATGGTGTGCTTACTGATTGGACGATGACCTTTTCCTGCCATGTTCCAGGGATATCATTCCCGATGACTGCCACTTCCTTAGGATTCGAAGGGTCTTTCATATCAAATATCCTAACACCTTCGTTCGTCATTTTGTCTCTATGAGTTCCCGTGTAGGCAAATCCCTTGTGAGCAAAAACGTCTGCCGTTGTAACGGACGAACCTTTCATTTCCTTTATAGGAATAGCGGCAACTTCTTTTAAATGCTGGAAATTTTTTGAGCCCTGAACAAGTGAAATTCCTCCAAGGTGGATTGCCCGCCCTCGATATAATTCTTCTGTCCATCCTCACAAGCGAGTGCCAGGCCGCTGCCTGCCAGAGTAACGGCAAATGTACACGCAAGATTTTCGCAGGAAATTTAAACATAAAATATTCTCCTTTTCCTATTGTATTACTAAGAATAAAAAAAGACTTTTCGGAAAAGTTTACAAATGACTAAAAGTGATTCTTTGTTTTTTAGGTGAAATTCCTTATTTCACATGATTTGATAGGTCTTATGATCGAGGGAAATTCAGTTTCAATGAAAAAGGAAGCGGATCGCAATCCCCTTCCTTTCTATTAAAGCATTCAATTTTATTCCCGGATTAAACCCACTTTACAATATCTTCATATGAGCGTCGGGTTTTCGAATTCGGATCTTTCACTCTATAGCCAAAGGCGGCCATGACCGAGATTTGAAAATGCCCTTCCTCCAGCAACCCTTCTTCAGTAAGAAGTTCATTCATTTTTTCAAAATTAAAGCCTTCAATCGGACAGGAATCAATTCCGATTTGAGCTGCTGCAGTCATCATGTTCGCAAGTGCGATATACGTTTGCTTAGAGGCCCAGTCATACAAAGGGCGTTCCCCGTCCAGTAAGTCAAAATCCTTCTGTTGGAATTCTTCTATTCTCTCGAGGTATTTTGCCATGAATTCTTCTGGCAGCTGTTTAACATTTTTAAAATGGTCTTTCAAATAGTCAGAATCATACTTTGTATCAGCTTTTGTCCGCGCAAGAATCACGATGAAATGGCTGGCATTAGGAAGTTTACCAGCAGCCCCCCACGCAGTGTTTTTTATTTTTTCGCGAAGTTCCGGACTTTGGACCACCAGGAAGCGCCAAGGCTCGAATCCAAAGGAACTTGGAGACAGCCGCCCTGTTTCCAAAATGAAACGGAAGTCATCTTCATGGATTTTCTTTGAAGGATCAAATTCCTTTGTCGCATGCCTGAATTGAAAAGCTTCTAGAATCTCTTCTTTCAATGCTTCTTTATCGAGCATATACATCTCTCCTTATAATTCCTTTTTCTAACAGTAACACAAAATCCGGATTGTTTCATGGAACAGGATTGCTTGTCAGCAGAAAAGCCACCCGGTTTAAGGGCGGCCTTGCTCTACTCCAAAATGTAAGGATGATCCATGACGTCATAGTCCTGTGCTTTATTTTTCATTTCATTTCCTTCCCTGAACACCGATTCAAAAAAACGGGATGCAGGCTCTGCGAGCTCCTTGTAATACTCACCAAATAACGAGGCCGCATGGCTTCCAAGCCATTTTTCAGGCAGCAGTTCTTCCGGCAGCCCTGGGTCGAAAAACAGGAACTTGCGGTATTCGTGCACAAGCTTCGTACGTTCAACGAAACATTCGGCATCCGTCATGCTTCTCCTGGCAATCTTATTTTTATCGATGATATATTTCTGACTGTATTCACTGATGAAATCTTGGTACTTTGCGTTAATATCCTCTAGATCCCAGCTTTTTTCAACAAGACGCTGATTTTCATGGGGTCCCTTGTATTCAGCGACAAAAAAATCGACATACTGTTCGATTTCATATTTTTCAATCAAGTCGTTTACTTGCCTTTCAAGATTGTTCGCGGAAATCCAGAAGCTGTTTGACATCGACCCGAAGCCGCTCCAAATCAGTTCCTTCCTCAGTTCATCCCTCACGTTGCGGATTTCTTCAGGTATAGTGTACATCAGGATTCTCCATTTGCCGTCCCACTTCTCTGGTTTCAGCTTAAAAATCCGTTTGCCCGCTTCATCAATCCTCTTTTGGCCGCGGGGAGTCAATGAATAATAACTCTTATTGCCAACTTTTTCAGCCTGTACCCACCCCTGCTTGTTCATCCGGGAAATGGCCGCCCTGACAGACTGGTCATTATGCCCGAATTCATTAAGCAAACGAATCAGGCTACCAATCCAAATATTACTGCCGTAGTGGGAAATATAATCACCGTATAATGTAAAAATCATCGATCTTGTATTCAAAGCTTATGTCATCCTCATTCGTAATATATTGGACGGATTAAAACCGTTATAAGATATTTTACAATATTATCACTCTTTTGCAAAATAAGAAAAGCGGAAGCGCACGTTTAGCGCCGTATGGGCTGGAGCCACCCGACTGAGATAAAGGAAACACGA
>NZ_QWVT01000079.1 GCF_003570705.1 Mesobacillus zeae | reverse complement strand
TAGACACTTGGATCAACACCAGCGAATGCAACGAACTTTTTTGGGTGATTAAACCGATCTATTTCACTGACTTCAGAAATAATCGTGGCGGCGATTTTTTCTCCTATTCCGGGAATAGAGTCTTTTCAATTTTTACTTCTTTGCAGGAGGATGAAGTATGTCTTTCATAAAGACTCTGGAAAGCTCAGCCAAGAAGAGAAATGGCATCTAAATCGATACCTTGAACTGTCCGGTGAACTAAGGACTGCCTGTCAGCTTAAAGAAGCCTACCGGGTCTGGTTTTCCAATGCCAAGGAAAGAGGACAATAGAAGATCGGATTGGTGAAAGAGAAGCTATTGGCCTTTTGTGAACTGGTTGAAGCATCAGGAATTCCTGAAATGATCGGGGCAGTAAAGACCTTCCGAAACTAGCAGGATTAAGTGGATATAGGATAGAATTTAAATACTATATTAGGAATTTTTTACGAGGAGATTATTATGCGAAAAGTTGAGATATCCCCACATAAAGAGGAATGGTTCATGATGTTTCAAGAGGAGAGCGATAAAATTAAAGATGTGTTAGGTGATGTAATTTTAAATGTTTATCATATTGGAAGTACAGCAATACCAAATATTAATGCTAAACCAATAATTGATATTATGGTTGAAGTAGCTAATATCAGTAAAGTTGATAAATTTAATGATAAGATGGAACAATTGGGCTACGATGCTCACGGAGAATATGGAATTTCTAACAGGCGTTTTTTTAGTAAAGGTAACAACAGAACCCACCACGTTCATATTTTTGAACAAGGAAATGACGAAATTGCTCGTCACATAACATTTAGAGATTATTTGATTGCCCATCCAAAAGAAGCTCAGAAATACAGTCAGTTAAAGCAAAGTCTAGCTGAGAAATTTCCTACCAACATTGAAAAGTATATAGAAGGTAAAAACGATTACATAAAATCAATAGATAATAAAGCAGAGAAGTGGAGAAAAACTAACTTTTTAAACTCCCTCAGATAGATGCATATTACTCGTGAATGCTCGCTAATTCGCAAGATTTCAAACCACTTGTGAGAACTATAACGGATT
>NZ_QWVT01000078.1 GCF_003570705.1 Mesobacillus zeae | reverse complement strand
TCCCACTTACAATCGTAGCTTTTAAGGAATGCCCACCAAGTTCGAAGAAGTTGTCGTGGATTCCAATTCGCTCCACACCTAATACGCCTTCCCATACGGCTATTAATTTCTCTTCGAGTTCATTTGTAGCCGCTTCATAAGCATTCTCTCGTGTGTAGGTGACTTCCATCTCTAACAACCTGGCTCGATTTACTTTTCCATTGGCTGTAATCGGAATCGCATCGATTTCTACAAACGCACCAGGTACCATGTAATGAGGGAGTTCTTGGCTAATTCCCTCTTTGATCTTCTCTATCGCTGTTGCTTCTTCTTTTACGACATAGGCACATAGATAGTCCATTCCTGAAGCATCTTTTCTGTTTAAGACAACGACTTCTCTGACCCCTTCTCGTTGGCCTATGCTACATTCAATTTCCCCTAGTTCAATTCTGTACCCACGTAATTTAACCTGATTATCTACTCTTCTTATATATTCAATGTTCCCATCTGGCAACATTTTAGCTAGATCGCCTGTTTTATACATTCTCTTGTTGTGGAATCGCTCATTATTTAGATAAATAAATGCGTTCTTGGTAAGCTCTTCTTTATTAAGATATCCTCTTGCTACTCCTTCCCCTGCTATGTATAGTTCTCCTTCAATTCCTGGAGCCACTAGTTGCAAGTTCTTATCCAAGAGATAGATTTCTACATTATCGGCTGGTCTTCCAATAGGGACAGAATATCTGTGGTCATACTCTGGTCGATATTGATAGATCATACATCCTACCACTGTCTCTGTCGGACCATACTCGTTGTATATCTCTACTTCTCCTCCAAAACTATCAAGGACTTCTTTCGCTAGTTTAACTGGTAAATTCTCTCCACCGACGATAAATCGTTTGACGGATGATGACTGGTTTGGTTGATCCTTGATTAAGGTCAGATGGGCTGGTGTTACTTTAATCACGCTTACTTTCTTATCTTTTAACACTTTATCTAAAATAAATTCCTCTCCATTATCCTCATAAATTGCAATCACTTGACCAGATAAAAGCGGAGTAAAGATCGATGTGATAGTTAAATCAAACGTGATGGAAGAATAGAGTGCAAATACTTCTTTTTCATCTTTTAGATACGTTTTTCTTGCCCACCATATATAATTCAGTAATCCCCTGTGTTCAATCATCACACCTTTTGATCTTCCTGTTGATCCAGACGTATAGATGATATAAGCCACGTCTTCTGCTGTTGCCTTGCTTGCATAGGTTGGGTCTTCCTTCTCTATGCTTTTATCATGAGCCGTTATTAACTCTTGATTGTACGAAAGACCTTCTATTTCTATATTCGTATAAAGTACCTTTGCCTCTGAATCTTGAAGCATGTACTCGATTCTTTCTGATGGATACTTCGGATCGATGGGAACGTAGGCTGCCCCTGCTCTCAGTGTCGCTAAGATCCCGATGACTAACTCATAAGAATGAGTAGCGATGATGGCTACACGATCCCCTTTAGCCACCCCTTTTCTCTCAAGGTAGTGGGCCAATTGATTTGATCTTCGATTCATCTCACCATAAGTGAGGAAACTATCTTTATAGACTAATGCCGTCGCATTCGGTTGCTCATTTACCTGTTCATCGATAACATCGATCACTGTTTTTTCCCTAGGGTAGTCAGCTAATGTTTGATTGTAGGCAACTAGTAGCTGTTGCGTTTCTTCCTCGTTTAGCAAGTCGATGTCATTGAGCTTATGTTCGGTTTTAGTACTGATCTCTTGAAGAATCTTAATGTAGTGCTTCCTCATTTGTTCAATGGTTTCTCTTCTAAATAAACGACTCCGATATTCCATTTCACATACGAGCTGATCTCCTACTTCTTCTATGTTTAAGCTAATGTCAAATTTAGCTTTGTTCTGGTTTTTAGCATAGGGTTTAATCTGGATATCTGACAAAACCATCTCTTTTAATTCAGTATTCTGTAGGACGAGTATAACTTCAAATAGTGGATTTCGGCTTAGATCTCTCTTCACGTTCAATTCTTCAACAAGTTCTTCAAATGGGTACTCTTGGTTTTCGTAAGCTTGGACCAGTTTGTGCTTGGCTTCGAGGAGATAGTCTTCAATTCTCTTTTCTCCTTCAGGATAGCTTCGAAACGCTAGTGTATTGACAAACATTCCAGCTACTTTTTCTAGCTCTGCATGCCTTCTTCCAGCGATCGGAGTCCCGATCACAATATCTTCCTGTCCACTATACTTGGATAGCAAGATGCTATAGCCGGCCATGAGTCCCATAAACAGCGTTCCACCAAGGCGGGACATCGTTTCTCTTAAGCCTGTGACAATTCCTTCTTCGATCTCAAATCGGATTCGATCTCCTTCGTTGTTCTCGATCTGGCTTCTAACACCATCTAACGGGAGCTCTAATACAGGAAGTTCTC
>NZ_QWVT01000077.1 GCF_003570705.1 Mesobacillus zeae | reverse complement strand
CGGAGCGATTCGATGTTGACTTATCGTAGGGAGGAGTGGGATGGCCACTATACGCTGGGCGCTCCTCGAAAAAGCTAACGCTTTTCCTTCGTGCGAGGTATCCCTTCCGAAGCTTATTCTTATGAAGCTAGACAATTCTCAAAGTCGGAATTTATCCATCAAATTTTTTCCTTTAGTACAGTCTATTTATCAATAGCATGAGTACCATTTATTTCGTCTGCAAGGTTTTTACCGGCACCGATGAAAGTTTAATCGATAATGGAAAGGCTAACAGCAGTAAACAAATAATAAAGCCAATTACTCCACCCCAGCCGAAATTTGACCAGAAAAATCCGCCGGCAGTACCTGCAGCGCTCGAACCAAAATAATAAAAAAATAAATATAACGAAGAAGCTTGCGCTTTTGCAGTATGTGCTCTTCGCCCTACCCAGCTTGAAGCGATCGAATGGGAGCCAAAAAAGCCAAAGGTAAAAATAGCGATACCGATTATCTTTAACACCAAGGGCTCTACAAGTGTCAATGCCGCTCCAGTAACCATAATGACTAGGCCAAGCCATAAGACCTTACGGCGGCCGAGCGTATCAGAGAGGCGCCCCATCCATGTTGAACTAAAGGTGCCAGTTAAATAAACAATGAAAATCCAGCCGACTATTGTCTGGCTCAATTGATACGGAGGTGCCATTAATTCAAAGCCAATGTAGTTATACAACGTGACAAAGCTTCCCATTAAGATAAAAGCAATAGAAAATAAACATAATAATGCCGGGTCTTTTAAATGACCCACCATGGATTTGACTAACGTATTTAGTTTCAATGACTTTGGTGCAAAATAGTTGGATCTCGGCAAATTAAACCAGAACCACAGACTAAGTACGAGGCTAATCACCCCAATACTACCCATGGCAACCCGCCAAGAAAAAAAGTCCGTAACAGAGCCGGTAATAATTCTTCCTGCCATGCCGCCAATGGAGTTCCCGCTAATATAAATCCCCATGGCAACCCCAAGACTTCTTGGGTCAACTTCTTCACTCAAATAGGCCATAGCGATGGCCGGCAGTCCCGCAAGAACGATCCCTTGCAGGATGCGAAAGACGATTAACGACCCAAATGTGGGACTGAAGGCAGTAAAAATGACAATAAGGGAGGAAAGGATTAAGGAAGAAGCCATAATCGGTTTTCTTCCCCATGCTTCAGATAAAGAACTGGTAAAAAGCATTGCCACAGCAAGAGCGAACGTCGTCACCGACAACGTCAGACTCCCCGCTGCCGCTGTCACATGAAACTCTTTTGTGAAAATCGGCATTAACGGCTGGACATCATAAAGAATAGAAAAAGTTATAAATCCCCCTGCAAAGAGGGCGAAATTGGCTTTACGAAAGGCTTTAGTACCTTGTTGCAGCTTACTCAACGAAAAGACCTTCTTTCTACTTTTATACACTTTTTAACTGTACTCCTCTAATGTGAAAAATTCAAATAGATTCAAGGTTCTTTTGGTAAAACACAGATACCGTCATGGTAAAACTGCTTGGAAATCTGTTATCAAATAGCATCGAGGCTTTTGATGACTGGCAAAAGGAACATAAACAACAGGCTGTGATCACACTGCAATTTTATAAACGCAAGCGGTTTGTATTTGCTCATTTGTAAAAATAACAGCCTGGCCATCCCTACTGCAATATTAGATGGATTGTTCCAGACTTACGGAAAAACAACTAAAGCGAATGGTCATGAGTGACTTGGGACGAAGATCATTAAGGAGATCGTAAATGACCACCACGGCTTTTTAGACTTTGTCTATAAAGACCAGGAGTTCACCATCAAAATAAAATTTCCAGCCATTCAATAAGAAAAGCGGAAGCGCACGTTTAGCGACATATGGCCAGGGACCCGCTCCGACTGATATAAAGGAAACACGAAGAGCGGAGCGATTCGATG
>NZ_QWVT01000076.1 GCF_003570705.1 Mesobacillus zeae | reverse complement strand
AAGAAACTGACCATCTACTCCCTCTATACTCATGTAATGCATATCATCATTAAGTTTTTTATCTCTATTACTCTTAAGAGATAATGAATAAAGCCTTCCTTGACTTCCTTGAGAATTTTCCGGCTCGATATAGAAGTAAATATTTTCATCATCAACAAGAAAAATTTCTCCTCCGTTCCCCGGTACGGTAAATAGACGAATAGGCTTATTATTATGAATATCCATCTTGTAAAATCCGTTTTTAGCCCCCATTTTATTGGAGAGAGAGACGAGGCAACTTTTGATGAATTTGATTAAAATGATGTAGATCATGTTCTACCTGACTTTCAAAGTAACTTGCTAAAATATAGGAACTATCCCCAATAAAAAATTCACTATTCCATAAGTCATTAGATAAATTATTTATAGCCTTAATAAGATTTCTTCTGCACTCGATAAATTTAAAGATGGTTGCTTCTTTTGAATTTTTTTTACTAAGAATAGATGATTGGTGATTCATTAGGTTTACATCTGGTGCTTTTGGTAATGGTTTATTTTCAAAGAAATACGGTAATCTTTGAAACAGAACAAACTCGTCCCAAAACTTAAAATGCCCAACAATTTCAGCTAATGTCCATTTATTATATGCAATAGGTGTTCTCCATTCATCTTCTGTTACATGATTCAATTTTTCAACCCAAGAAATTGTTTTTTCAAAGTGAAGTATTATTTGTTCTTTTCTCTTTTGCACAATATCGTTCTCCTTATTTCTACCCTTATTTTAATAAAATAAATATCGGAATATTGCGTCCTTTCATTATATATGAAATAAATAAAGATGGTATGAACTTCCATCAGACCATCTCGATTGTTAAACAACTTTATTTTCTTTTAAACGAATTTTTTATTTAAAATACAACATTTTTGATCATAAACAAACACTGTAGCTTTGTAACAAAACATGCTCTTATCATACTTATTCCCATTATTCTTTTATAAAAAAGATTGATTATTTATGTTCCTTGT
>NZ_QWVT01000075.1 GCF_003570705.1 Mesobacillus zeae | reverse complement strand
TTTATATGGTCTTATGATAACGGTAGTCGGGGTAGAACGTCGCACCCGTGGGACTCGATCCCGTTAGTTAAACTGTTCGCCCCCTACTTGTATGAACATGTTTCAGGCTGGTTGGGACATTGATCCCGTTTAACAAGCGAACCTATGACATTACAAGCAGCTCTAGGGGTTACCGACTAATTTATTTTCAAGGAGGAGGTTCAATTATGAATCCAGTCGTTGGTCTGGATGTATCAAAAGGAGAAAGTCAGGTTCAAGCATTTCTGGAAAAGGGAAAGCCTTACCGTAAGAGCTTTAGTATTGAGCATACTATTGATGGATTGGGAAAACTAGTAGAGTTCCTTCAAGAAGTTGAAAGGCAAGCTCATGGCCACCCACCTTCGGTGGTTTTAGAATCAACTGGTCACTACCATACACCCGTCATTCAGTTTTTAGAGGAAAAAAAATATGTATATATTGTCGTTAATCCTCTTATTTCACACAGAGCGAAAAGCTCTAGTTTACGAAAGGTCAAAACGGATGCGGTTGATGCTTATCATTTGTGCGAGCTGTATTATAAAGAAGACTTGGAGCCCTATAAAAAGCGCGGAATACAACTCTTGAACCTTCGTAATCTTACCAGACAACAGGAGACGATTGCGGAAATATCTGCGAATATTAAGCTACAACTTCACTCTTTATTGGATCAGGTGTTTCCTGAATACAGAGGAGTATTTGGAAGTTTATATTCTAAGGTATCGTTATTAACTCTCAGGTCTTTTCCTACGTCAGAGGCAGTATTAAATGTCGATGAATCAGTTTTAGTAGAAAAGATTGCGTCGTTATGTAAAAGTCGTTCAGAGAAGTGGGCCAAAGAAAAAGCGCAGAAACTGAGAGAGGCAGCTCTACGTAATCCGTTTCAACGAAACTTATATGAAAGTCATATCTTCAATTTGGAGATATTAACGAACATCGTTCTTCAATATCAAGAGCATCTATCAAAGATCTCAACAGAAATAGATGTCCTCGCTAAAGAAATTGAAGAATATCAGATTATCCAGTCTATTCCCGGTATAGGAGAAAAAATCGCCGCCACGATTATTTCTGAAGTCGGTGAAATAGATCGGTTTAATCATCCAAAAAAGCTCGTTGCATTCGCTGGTGTTGATCCAAGTGTCTA
>NZ_QWVT01000074.1 GCF_003570705.1 Mesobacillus zeae | reverse complement strand
TATATTGAGAGCCAAGATCCGTGTGCAAAATGAGGCCAGGCAACGGCTGTTGGACAGAAGTGGCATTGTTTAAAGCATCTAAAACAAGTTCAGTCGTCATGGAACGGGAGAAAGAATATCCGATAGAATACAGGTCCAAAACCGTGGCTAAATAACACCAGCCATCTCGCAAAGTGTGGATATAGGTGATATCGGCCACCCATTTTTCGTTCAATTTGGACGTGGAAAAATTCTGTTGTAGTACGTTTTCACGGGCTTCAATTGGGGCTGTGGACGAAATTTTTTAGTCGTAATCGAATATATTTCCGCCTTTCTCATAAGCCGTTGAACTCGTTTAAGACTAACTGAAAACCCTGCTTTTAGACAAAACATAGTCCCGAAATGCACCATCCATGTAGTATTTGGGTTACTTGACGTTTACTCTCCAAACGTGGCAGAATAAAGCTGCGAGCCCTTCTTTTCCGAGTGATGATGCCGATGATTCGCCATAATGAAGCCTTTAGGAAGCTACACGAGTATTACACAACCCGTCAGGTTAATCTATTGCGCAAGAAGCAATCCATCGTGGTTCTATGCGGGAAACTATTAAAAGTGTTACATGGAATCTGCACGAAGCACAAAGCGTTTGACGCTAAGCGAATGATGAGGGATATTCCTAGTCTCGCAGAGGCTTTGTAAAGCTCTACATCCCCTTAACAGACCTAGACAACAGGATGACACGGAGAAGCTGGCACTCACTACTTTCCACCATTATCCAGTAGTGACCGCGTAGCGTACCTGACATTTGTAAGAGAATCACATATTTATAAATATCTGTTAGGTCATGTGTCGAAAAATATTTTTTTGACACCCCACCAACGGGCTAAACCGTTGATAAATCAACATTTATAGAGGGAGGATGATTATGTATAATCAAGTGATACAACTATTAGATCAAGCTAATATTTCTTATCAACAATACAAACATGAACCCAATTTGGATTATGTTACAGATAGAGAAATACGAAAAAGATTTAATTTAGAAGGTGTACCAAGTAAAAGTTTATTTCTAAAAGATAAAACCGGACATAATTATGTGCTTGTTACGATTGAAGGCGAAAAATTAGATTCAAAATCAATGAAAGAACTAATTGGCAAGAGGGTTTCTATTTGTTCAGCTGAAGAGTTGATTGAAAAGACTTCCTGTGTTCCCGGTTGTGTAGCCCCTTTCGGATATCAGGATGAGATTACCCTTATTATAGATAAAAAAATCTATAATTATAATAAATTTCTACTATCTCCAGGCGTACCTGAGTTAACAATTGAAATACACACGGAGGATATCAATAAAATTTTAAATATAGTGAAAAACAACATTCTAATTTATGAAAACAATCAATGATTTTTATACTCACAATATAGAAGGAAATGAATCTTAGGTGCTCCATATCG
>NZ_QWVT01000073.1 GCF_003570705.1 Mesobacillus zeae | reverse complement strand
ATGGGGCTACCATGGGACTGTTGGCAGAAGACTTCATGAAGGCATATGAAGGAGAAACACTAGTAGCAGAAGAGATCCAGTACAAAGAATACGCATCATGGGAAAGAGAACAGAAAGTAAATGGAGTATGGGAAGAACAAAAAACCTATTGGAAGCAAGAATTTGCAGGAGAACTTCCTGTATTAGAGCTCCCGTTAGATGGTGTTAGAAGCCAGATCGAGAACAACGAAGGAGATCGAATCCGATTTGAGATCGAAGAAGGAATCGTCACAGGCTTAAGAGAAACGATGTCCCGCCTTGGTGGAACGCTGTTTATGGGACTCATGGCCGGCTACAGCATCTTGCTATCCAAGTATAGTGGACAGGAAGACATTGTGATCGGGACTCCGATCGCTGGAAGAAGGCATGCAGAGCTAGAAAAAGTAGCTGGAATGTTTGTCAATACACTAGCGTTTCGAAGCTATCCTGAAGGGGATAAGAGAATCGAAGATTATCTCCTTGAAGCCAAGCAAAAACTAGTCCAAGCTTACGAAAACCAAGAGTACCCATTTGAGGAACTCGTTGAAGAAGTGAATGTAAAGAGAGATCTCAACCGAAATCCATTATTCGATGTCATGCTCGTTTTACAGAATACAGAACAACATGAACTAGAAATGGATGGGACATTAATTAGTCACTATGAAATAAATAGAAAAGTATCCCAACTCGACATCACATTAAGCATGGAAGAAGTACAGGGCAAGCTGATCTGCGAAATGGAATATCGGAGTCAATTATTTAGAAGTGAAACCATCGAACAAATGATGAAGCATTATGTAAAGACTTTAATCGAAATCAGCATAAAGACAGATCAAAGACTCAGGGATATCGAAGTACTAGACAAAGAAGAGAAAGAGCAACTATTAAATAAATTTAATGATACAAAGGTTGAATATCCTCACGAGCAAACAGTCATAGACTTATTTGAGGAGCAGATAAAGGCACATCCTTCACAGGTGGCACTTGTACATGGCGCTGCAAAAATCACCTATGAGGAATTGTCTGAGAGAGTAAATAAATTAGCCCAAGCCCTGATAAATGAGGGGGTGCAAGTTGAAACAATTGTAGCGCTGATGGTGGATAGATCTATTGATATGATTGTAGCTATACTTGCCATACAAAAAGCAGGTGGAGCGTACCTTCCTATAGATAGTAGTTATCCAAAAGAAAGAATAGAGTATCTCTTAGAAGATAGTGAGTGTAAATTTTTACTTGCCAACTTTACGAAGATTGATGATCTTCATCTAAATTATTCTGGAAACATATTGAACATAACGAGCCTTGAAAATCAGAAGATTGAACAACTGCATTTAGAGCAACGAAGAAACGAATTAACATCTCAAAATCTTGCTTATGTTATTTATACATCTGGAAGTACAGGGAAACCAAAAGGTGTAATGATTGAACATAGGAGCTTATCAAACCAAATTCTCGGACTAATGCAAGATTTCGGTTATGAGAATATGAAAAATCATATGCTCTATAGTAAAGCTGTATTCGATGTATCTGTACAGCATATCTTTACCGCATTATGTAGTGGCTCTACCTTACATGTAATGACTGAAAGAACTGAATCAGATTACGAGTCCCTGTATGAATATGTGATTCAAAATGAAGTTGCATTCATAGATATGGTGCCTGCTCAAATGGAGCAAATCGTAAATAATATAAACTCTAGCTCTAAAGGGTTACGATTTGTCCTAGGAGGAGAAGCATTTCCATCCTCATTATACAGAAAGCTTTCACATCATATAGATGCGGCTAATATTTATAACGTATATGGTCCTACAGAAACAACGATTAACGCATTGATTTATCAATGTGACGGTACAGAAAATAAAAAAACAATCCCAATTGGTAAACCTGTAAGAAACTATCGTGCTTACATTTTAGGGGCAAATCATGAACTCTTACCTATTGGAGTCGTCGGAGAATTATGTATTGCTGGTGTTGGTTTGGCTCGTGGTTATTTAAATCGTCCAAGTTTAACAGCTGAGAGGTTTGTAGAAAACCCCAACGTAGACAATGAAAGAATGTACAAAACCGGAGATTTGGTCAGATGGACTCACGATGGCCATATTGAATACCTCGGCCGAATCGATCACCAAGTCAAAATACGAGGGTACA
>NZ_QWVT01000072.1 GCF_003570705.1 Mesobacillus zeae | reverse complement strand
GGGATATCATTCGCTGCTGCGAACCGCTGGATTTTGGATACTTCTTCATTTAATTACCGAACAAAAAACCTTGAAGGTTTTAGTCAATCAAGGTTTTTAAAAATTTGCTATAGTATTAATTAATTTTGATGTTTTTTATTTTCATAGTATTGTCATAATACTCAATGATGGTAATATCATCATGAGCTATCAATTTTTCATTTATACTTCCAATATAGTCAATCTCTTATAAAAATTACTATTCTGCTGATGAATTATAGTCAACTTCTACATTTCTAAGACCATCTATTACTTTATTTATTCTGTTTGTTAAATCATAAATTTCATCTTTTGTTAATTCACCTTCTGCGTCTAAAGGATTAAACATACTCAACCTTTTTGTTATTCCTTCAATTCGTCCAATAAAGACCTTATCATGTTTAATTGCAATTTCTCCAATAGCAGTATCAACAATAACATCTTCTATCTTACCTAAGTTATCAAACTCATCTGCTAGTTTTGCTAGAGCATATCTATATCCTCTATCTTCTTCTAGTAATTCTCCATATGTTTCCTGAATTGCCTCTATCAATTCATTATACTCCCAATCCTTCATAGTTCTTATCCTCCAAAAATATTAATGTTTAAGGTATGATCCTGTTACCATCATTGTGTATAATTTCTAACTTAATATTTTTATATTTAGCAGCAAAATCTGCTATAACTCTACTACAACTGTCACAAGTGTCTAATTCTGTAAATAATTTGATTGTTCCTGTAGCTTGCGTATTTTCTCCAAGCCTAGAAGCAATATCATTTAGTATCTTATACTCCGTATCAGTATCCCTTAAGTAACTTTCTCCATCTTTACCAACTGCCTTCGTAGCTTTAAACATCGGATTTTCAGGTTGTAAAGATATATCAGGTACCTTATCCTCAAGACTTCCTTTAAGATTATTTATTCTACTTTGAGCATAAAACTCAGATTTACTTATCCCACTTACATCCACCTCTGCAAGAGCAAAATTACCAGCTTTTTTATATTTACTTAGTAAATTCCCTCTTAGCTCTTTCACTCTATCAATTATATGTGCTTCTGCTACTGAATCTATTTGTCTCGTTGGATACACTTTTCCCGTACCCTTATCAACATCCTCAACTACCCTTCCACCACCATTCCC
>NZ_QWVT01000071.1 GCF_003570705.1 Mesobacillus zeae | reverse complement strand
ATATTCTGGATGACCTTATAATACGATAGGGCGCGATTGTGGAGTAACACAGGCAGAAAATGATCTAACTTTTTTATAAAACCGAAACATAAACCTACTGGATAAGAAACCATTTTGATTAATCCTTTTTCAAAATGGTTTCTTTTTATTTACCATAGAATACGGTTTAACACGATATTTTTAATCTAACTTTATTTTAAAGCTACATCAAGGAATCTATGAAACTTTTGGAAAGTAGGAGAATTGGATAAGTATCGGGAGGAAGATCCGACGGAATACATATATGCGCTAATGTATAATTTATTTTCGCGTTAAACTCTAATTTAACGAACTATACACATAAAGAATGATAATTTGATATAATATTAAAACTGGTAGAAAATAGTACATTCATATTACATATTTAATCGGTTTCAATTAGTTATCTTAATGGTTATTTGATGGGTAATGAAACTAATTACTTTATAATATTTTGAATGGAGTATGTTTAGTGAAAGATCCTACCTACCTTACTAGAATATTTGGTTTGTCAGCGGAAATATTACTCAAAAGCGACAAATCGATGGGATGATTTATGGCTACAAACACATTAGCTCTCGTTATTTGACTCCAAACAGTGCCCACACTAAAGTAGTGGAACATTATTAATTACAAATAGTAATCAATGCAAAGTTGACTGAAACAAACTTTTTATTAATCTATATAAATACTAAAATTCGGGAGAGAGTGTCAAGCTCTCTCCCGTCCTCCTTATTAAATCTAAATAATCTATTAGTTCCATAAATAGTTTCTGAGGAGTGATTATATGAAAAGGGTATTATTTATTATTTTGTTATTATTAATTTTACCAGTTACTCTTGCAATTTGGTTGTTACCAGAAAGCTCCGACCAGGAGTATGGAATTAAGAAATATGTGATTGAGAAAGAAAATGAAGTCGGCAATTCTTTTTCAAATATTCGTAATGGTGGGTTTGTTGCAGCCCAGGATGATTGGGTGTTTTTTAAAAAATCGAGTGATTACGATTCCCCTTCAAAAGACTTCTTAATGGGAAGAAAAGAAGGGGAGGATACTAATTATAAAATCGCCCCTAATCACTTGAGATTTATTAACGTAAGGGGGGAATGGGTTTTTTACACTTCCTCAGCATTTCTGGACGAGGAGAGACTGTTTAAAGTTAAATTGGACGGAACACATAGAAAAAAATTAGCTGAGAGTGCAAGTTACGTTCAAGTTATAGGGAATTGGATTTATTATTATGATACTGTTAAAAACGGATTTTACAAGATGGATATTCATAATAATAAGCCTATTCCTCTATTTACCGTACCAGGGGACGGAGGAGAAATTTTTCTTGTTGATGACGAAAATATTTACTTCTATATCGAGCCAGAAAATTCTCAAGGAAGTCAAGGAAAGCTTTACTCATTATCTCTTAAGAGCAATAGAGCTAAAAAACTAAATGATGATATTCATTATTTCATGAGTATAGAGGGAGTAGATGGTCAGTTTCTT
>NZ_QWVT01000070.1 GCF_003570705.1 Mesobacillus zeae | reverse complement strand
GTGAAAAAATGGTTGGAGAGAAAATTACAATGCTTCATTTAACTTTATTCTTAGCTGCTGCAGGCGTCTTTATATGGTCAGGTATAAAACCTGCTGGTTACCCGATTTGGATATTGGAAGTTGCACCTGCCGTTATCGGACTTACAATCATAATTGCCACATACAGTAAGTTTCGTTTAACAACCCTTTCCTACAGCATTATTGTGATTCTGTCGATTATTATGTTCGTAGGCGGTCATTACACATACTCAAGGGTGCCACTTTTCAATTGGGTAAAAGACGTAATGAATTTTGACCGCAATCACTATGATCGGTTTGGCCATCTTCTAAAAGGATTATCCGTGATTGTCATAAGAGAAATACTTATAAGAAAAACTGCACTTACCAAAGGTTTTTGGCTAGCGGCTATATCTTTAAGTATTTCCCTTGCTATTGCTGCCTTGTATGAGATCATTGAATGGTTATTTTCTGAAATTTCAAAGGGAGGAAAAACGGCTAAGGATTTTTTAGGTAACCAAGGGGACATTTGGGATTCACAATGGGATATGTCATGTACTTTTATCGGTTCAATTATTGCTTTACTCTTCCTGTCAAAACTGCATAATAAATTGTTAGTACGGTTTTTATTAAAGAGTAAATGATTATACTGGGACTTGGTATTGTCAAATCCCTATTCTTATCCATATCGCGATTTTTAGAACATTTTCATGAAACCACATAAGGTTTCTTTTCATTTATACAAAATCTTTTTTAGAACCTCCTGAAAAATGCCCGCTGGAAGCGGGCATTGAAAAACTATTTGTTTGTGGATTGGTTCGTATTAGGAAGCATTTCCTTGGAGAACTCTGTTAAACCGGCCATACTCGGAGTTTGGCCTGCATTGCCGCCCGCAAAAGTATTCATCAAGTTTTTCGCAGCAGAAGGCATATTCCTGTTTTGGTTTTTGCTTAACATATATGCGGCTATGCTTACACCCAAACTCAGCAAAGATCCCCACATAACACCTTTTGTGTTTCTTTTTCCAAGCATATTCACCAAGGGTTGGCTTATCGCTGTTATCCAGTTATTATTCAAATGGAAACAATCCCTTCCTGGAAATTGGAAAGCTTTGTTTGTGTCTTCACCTTCCAAGACTTAATTTTTACTTAAAGGGATTCGAATATGCTGGTATTGTTTTGAAACAGTGCTGTAGTCCTTATTAAGAATAAGTAAG
>NZ_QWVT01000007.1 GCF_003570705.1 Mesobacillus zeae | reverse complement strand
CTGCTTCCTCTCCGAGAGCGGCTCCTGCGCGACCCTCTGCTTCCTCTCCGAGAGCGGCTCCTGCGCGACCTTATGCTTCCTCTCCGAGAGCAGGTCCTGCGCGACCTTCTGCTTGATTTTCGAGAGTGGCTGCTACGCGAGCTTTCGATTGAGCAACGGTCTTGATTTTTAGAGGAGCTGCGCCTTCTTCTCTGTCTAGCAGGGCCTCTGCCGCATGGGTCCGCAAACATGTATCCCCCTAATCCTTGATGATTAGCAGATTCTGCAGCCTTCTGAATATCCCTATCTGAAAAAAGTCCCATCATTATTCCTCCTATTCGTTTTTGTAAAGAAAAGGGGAAATGTGATTGGAATTCATATCTTAACAGAAATTCCGTCATTTTCCTCTTTCCTACTTCTAAGATACGTTTTTAACGGAAAAATGTATTAGACAAGTGCGTAATTTTGCAAAAATAGACAAATGCCTTATGTGCTTTCCGCCTTTTTTCATAGATATACAGTAAATAAGGAAGGGGGGTAAGTATGAGTACGCAAACTTTGCCTGTTTACAGGCTCTATATACACCCAAAGGACATTATCGAACTTAGAAGAGACATTTGGAATGATGCCCCTGTCACTGGCAAGCTAACGGTTGGGAAGAAGAAAATGGACATTGATCTTGTTTTTCGCGGCTCGCATATCCGGGAGTTTGAGAAGAAAAGCTACCATATTGCTTTCTACAATCCTCCGATTTATAGGCAGGCAAAAGAAATTCACCTCAACGCAGAATACAAAGATCCCTCCATAATCCGAAATAAACTATCGCTAGATTTTTTTTCGGATATTGGCTGTCTGTCTCCAAGCTCGAGGTATGTATTCCTTAACGTGAATGGAAAGGATGAGGGGGTGTATCTGGAATTAGAGTCGGTTGATGAACATTTTTTAAAGAATAGAAACCTGCCCGAAGGTCCCATTTATTACGCGGTCAATGGAGATGCCAATTTTTCATTGATGAGCGACATTGACCAAAAAGTGAAGGCAGCACTCGATTACGGATATGAAAGAAAGTTTGGGAAACCAGCTGATGATTTATTCCTTGAGGAGCTAATAATCAGTATTAATACTATTCCGAGAGCCTCATTTGAAAAAGAAATCGGAAAGTTGCTTAATGTCGAACAATATTTAATCTGGCTAGCTGGTGTTGTGCTGACACAGAACTATGACGGGTTTGTGCACAATTATGCGCTCTATCGGAACAGCGAAACCAAACTGTTTGAAATTTTGCCGTGGGATTATGATGCCACATGGGGGAGAGATTTGCATGGAAGATGGATGGAGCATGATTACGTTCCGGTGGAGGGTTTTAATTCCCTGACGGCTAGGCTGCTGGACGTGCCAGCCTTCAGGAAAAGATATAAAGGTCTCCTCCAGGAATTCCTGCAGAAACAATTCACGGTGGAGTACCTTGCACCGAAAATCGAAACTCTGGTTTCCTCCATACGGCCTTATCTATTGAAGGATCCTTACAAAAAAGAGCGCACCGAAGTATTCGACCGTGAACCGGAATTCATCTACAGCTTTATCAGGGAACGGAGCCGCTTCATTCACGATCAGATGTCCCAACTTGATTAAGAATTTCATATGCCAGTGTTTATTTTTTGCGGTAATTAGGTTTGTTACTCATGCCATAACAAAATGAGTCACGTATATATAAGGTATAAACATCCAATATGGACATATAACAAGGAGGATATCAATGAGAAACAAGAATATTGGCAGTCATAAACCTACAGCGTCTAACCATTCTTTTCCTGGGTCTCTGAGAGGCAAGACCGTAACAGTCTATCGAGGTGGACCCGAATCTAAAACAGGGAGATTGCTGGAGGTGGGTTCCGATTATGTAACGCTGTCCGTCCAGGACAGCAGCGATGTCATTTATTATCAGGCTTCACATGTAAAGAGCATTAGTGAGGATTCGAAAAATAATTCCATTCAGCTTGTCCAGGGTACGGAGGAAGAAGTAGATTATTACGAGGCAGACTGTTTCGCCTCACTTATCAATCAGCTCATTCAAAATTCCATTAAAATCAACCAAGGAGGACCTGAGTCGAAAGCTGGCACTTTGCTTGGCGCAAACAAAGATTTTCTAGCCCTATTTACGGAGGATGACGGCACTGTTTATTTTAACCTGCACCATGTAAAGAGTATTTCACTCAACAGCGATGAGCAGGAAGACGAGGAGGAGGGCAGCGGGCAGGAAAACGTCCAGTATCCTGCCATGATCAACGCGATGGACTTCCATGATGTTTTCAAATATTTGGAACATAACTGGGTATCGATTAACCGAGGTGGACCTGAGGCAATGGAAGGTGTACTGGTTGAAAACACAAGTGGTAATTATACTCTGGTATGCAATCAGGAAGTCTTGCGTGTGCATCCATTCCATATCAAGAGCATCAGCTGCGGGCCGAAGGGTAGTCTAAAGAAGCAGAACGAGAATGAAAATGAAATGAATGCAGGACAAGGGCAGAGCAATGGCGATGAATCCGAAAGTTCTGATCAGTACAATTCTAGTCATTATGAAGAGGAATCGTCCTCTTGTGAATCCTCATCTCACGATTATCACTCTTCACGCTACAGAGAGTTTCCTGATGAAAGACGAAGCCATTGCAGTTATACCCGTGAGAAGGTTACCAAGACAATTGATTATGTTTGGAAATGCTCTAGATGATTTTGAAAAATAAATGGTGCATTAGTGAATAGGACTGATGCACCTTTTTTCTAAACAGAGCGGAAGGGAGGGAACACGGTGACTAGCATTAAAAGTCTGCTAGGACTGGACGTGAAAGTTGAAATTTCAGGGAGTACCGTGGTCAGCGGGATCCTCATTGATGTGGGTCTTGATATACTTGTACTTTTCAACGGCAAAAAATATTTGTATATTCCGATGATTCACCTTCACAATATCAAGGAAAGGGAATTGGCTGGTTTCGAGGAAAAAACCGAGCAGCCTAAAGTCCCGATGCCATTAAAGAGCGAGGCAGAGAATATTTCCTATCGAAAAATCCTCACAAATGCCAAAGGACAATTCCTGGAAGTTTTCGTGACGGGAAATAGGTCCATCCACGGCTATATTACAAGTGTACTGAATGATTATATCGTTTTTTACTCGCCGGTATTTAAAACACTGTTCATTTCGATGCAGCATCTGAAATGGCTAACACCATATATGAGCAGCCTGGCTCCCTACAAACTGAGCAGCAGCGAACTTCCAATCGTACCCGCTTCTCTTGCATTGGCAAGGTCGTTTGAGGAGCAACTGAAAAAATATGAAGGCAAGCTTCTTGTTTTTGACCTTGGCGACCATCCAGATAAAGCAGGACTTGTAAAAGGAATTAACCATAATATTGTAGAATTGATCAATGCAGAAGGCCGGAATATTTTTTGGAAAATGCATCATTTAAAAACGGTCCATATTCCATAGATGAAGAAAAGAAAAATAGCTGGTTTAGTGCCTGGAGTCGGCATTCTAATACAAATGCTGTTCTTCAGGCTTTTTCGTGAGCCCTTCTACAAGAAATGGTCTCCTGTTCATTTACATAACAATGGCCCCCATTAATGAAAGAAAAGGGGACCATTTTTTTGTGAACTTTTTATTCCTCCCCTCAATTCAAACGGCGAATGGGTTGAGAAATGTCTGCCTAGAATACGTGTCTTTGATGCACTGTGAATTCTAAGTTTCTGGCTGTTCCCTTATAAAAGCCTGCTGCGAATTTTATAGATAAATGAAGCGAATCCATGCATATAGAACACTCAGGGTGAAGAGGACGGAAATGGGAATGGCAATGATGGTAACCTTTACATAATCACTCCAAGAAACTTTTACCTTGTGCTTTCGAAGGATATTCATCCAGATTAGTGTGGCGAGTGTACCGGTCGGCAGCAAAAGCGATCCAATATCACTGCCGATAATATTTGCCAGGTAAATGGTCTTTAAGGTAAGCGGGTCGAGGCCCATTTCAGCAATGGTAAGTGTACCGACCATCAGGGCAGGATGATTGTTGAACAAATTGGACAGCAAGGATAGGAGTGTTCCCATGATCAGTGTGGCATGGAAAAGATTTTCTGATACTATCGGTTCAAGGTATTCAATTAGCAGGCTGGTAAGACCGATATTATGCAGTCCATAAATAATGACATACATACTAAATGCAAAAAGGAAAATCTGCCAAGGCGTTTTTTTCACCATATCACTTGGGGGGATTTTGAGATAATGCCATCTCCATAGTAACAAGGCGATGGAGCCAAAAATGGCAACCGCTGAAACGGATACGCCTACATATGATGCAGCAAACAAGGAGACGCGGACAAGGAATACATACAGAAGTACATACTTCATGACTTTTGACCTCTTTTTAGAATCAGGCGGGTCAGCAGGTGATTGAAGCGGGTGTAGCCTATAGATGACATGCATTTGAGCATTTTTCCAATACGAAGGAAGCTTTACTGGGATTTGTTTGTAAAAAAGGGCAAACAGGATACTGGACAAAAATAGGAGCCCAATCGTTGCAGGTACAAACATCATCATAGTGTGTAAGTACAGGTCCATGTCAATCATTTGTAGTGATATTAGATTGACAATATTGCTGACGCCAATGGGAGCACTTGAAGCGGTTGCTATAATGGCACCGCTTATTAAATAAGGGAGCATCTGATGATTTTTCAAATCCAGGTATTTGAGAAGTAGCAGCAGGATCGGGGTTGTAATTAGGATGCTGCCATCATTGTTGAGGAAAAGTGTCATCAGGAAGCAGAGCAGGTTCGTCAGCCAGTAAAGTCTAATACCGGAACCATTTGAAGCTTTCAGCATTGTTTGGGACACCCAATGAAAAAAGCCGATGCTTTCAAGTGTGATGGCCATTACCATCGTGGCAACAATGGTAATGGTTGCACCCGTCACCTTCGAACTGATTTCTCCTATGTCTCCAAGCGTCACACTGCCGGCGATCAATACGATGACGGCCCCAATCGTGGCAGGGATGGCCTCATTAATGCCCATTGGCCTCCAAAAGATCAAGACCATGGTGAAAATAAAGGCGAACAGTGTCAAGAAGATGGTCAATTGTGTCATTTTTCAGCACCTCCCTTCCGGTGGTAGAGGGAAATAGTAATATAACTCACTCCTTTTTACATCATGAGAGTATAGATGTACTGTATCTATACGCGACCATAGGGGAGTCTGTACTAAACGTTTAAACCAAATCTGAAAAAATACGCGGCTGTCTTCCCTTGATATTTACCTATGAATCGCAAGCTAAGATAAAAGCAACTAGAAAACCTGCCAGTCCTTTGATAAGATAAGAACAAAGGTTCTGGCTTTTTCCTTCATTTGTAAGATTTTTGCAGAGCGCCAGTTTGGTATAATAGTAGCATTAATTAAAATCACTGAATCGTTATCCGCCGGAAGAGATTGCCGGCAGAACATTTCAGCAGGGGTGAAATACATGAAATTTATCCATACGGGTGACTGGCACCTGGGGAAGCTTGTACATGGCTTGTACATGACTGGGGACCAGCGGCATATTCTAGATCAATTTATCGGCCTTGTCGCAGAGGAACAACCTGACGCCGTCGTTATCGCAGGTGATTTGTATGATCGTTCCGTCCCGCCTGTTGAAGCAGTGGAACTGCTTGATGAAATCCTGTTCAGGATCAATGTGGAACTTAATACGCCGATCGTGGCCATTGCCGGGAACCACGACAGCGCCGAAAGGCTTTCGTTTGGAAGCTCGTGGTACCGCCATAACCATTTTTACCTGACAGGGAAGCTGACAGACCGCCCTCAGCCGATACATATTAATGGTGTCAATTTCCACCTTGTACCTTACGCTGAGCCGGGAACCGTCCGTTACTTGTATGATGATGCTTCCGTCCATACTCACCAGGATGCGATGAAAAGAGTCATCGGGAAAATTGAGGAGAGTTTGAACCCAAATGAACCCAATGTTCTGGTCGGGCATGCGTTCGTACAGGGCGGGGAGACATGTGATTCAGAGCGGCTGCTCTCCGTTGGAGGATCCGGAAGTGTCTCGGCAGATCTATTTGATGCATTTTCTTATACGGCACTTGGCCATTTGCATAGTCCAGATGCCATTCGGCATGAAAAAGTAAAATATTCCGGCTCACTCATGAAGTATTCTTTTTCCGAGGCAAAGCAGCGAAAAGCGGTATCGATCATTGAGATGTCCGATAACGGCACTTTCAAGGCGCGAAGCCATACGCTTGATCCAAGGCAGGATATGAGAGAGATTGCGGGCCATCTCGAAGAACTGCTTGATCCTTCTTTCTATGAAAAAGAAAAAACGGATGACTATCTTAAAATCACGCTATTGGACGATGGTGCACTGATTGACCCGATAGGAAAGCTTCGCCAGGTGTATCCGAACGTTTTGCATCTAGAAAGGAAGATTGAGGCAGCCGATAAAAAAGAAAAGCATAACATGATTTTTGCCCGGGAAGAAAAGAAATCTGAGCTTGAGCTCTTTGAACAATTTTACCAGGAGATGACGACAGCTGAATTCACCAGGGAAAAGCGAGAGGCCATTGCCAGTGTCATCGACGATGTCTTGAAGGAGGAGGGTGGGAAATGAAGCCGCTGAAACTCACCATTCAGGCTTTCGGCCCTTATGCCGGAACGGAAACAATTGATTTCACAGTGCTTGGGAATAGGACGATGTTCGTCATTTCGGGAAAGACTGGTTCAGGGAAGACAACGATTTTCGATGGAATCAGCTATGCAATTTATGGGAAAGCCAGCGGCGAGGATCGGAACGGTACAGACCTCCGAAGCCAGTTTGCAAGGGATCATCTGCCTACCGAAATTACCCTTGAGTTTTTGCTTCGGCAGAAAACTTACCGGATTTCACGCTCGCCCCAGCAGGAAAAAAGAAAAGAGCGGGGTGACGGCTTTACAACCGTCGGTGCTAAGGCGGAGCTTTACATGATCGATGATGACGGGAAAGCCCGCCTGCTTGCCGCTAATGTGCGTGATGTGGATGAAAAGGTCCGGGAAATTATGATTATCGACAGCAGCCAGTTCAGGCAAATCCTCATGATTCCGCAGGGAGAGTTCCGCAAACTCCTGACATCCGACAGCAAAGACAAGGAAGTCATCCTGCAGCGGCTGTTCCATACAGGCCTGTATAAAAAAATCGAGGAAAAGCTGAAAGCGGAGGCTGCAGAACTGAAGCAGCATGTGGAGAAGCAGGCGGAAGAACGAAATGCCGCTCTGTTAAAAGCCCACCCGTTTAAAAGCGAAGAGCTGAGAGCTTATCTTGATGCAGGCAGCACGAATGAAAGCCTGCTCATTCCTCTTCTGAAAGATGAGCTAATCCTTATGGGGGAAGAGCTTGAAAGACTAGCATTGGAGCGGGTTGAAAAGCAGGAGGAGCGTAACCGCCTGCAGCAAAAGCTGTTTGAGGCAGAGTCCATCTTAAAGCAGCTGGTTACACTGGAAGAATTGAGAGGAAAAATGGAAGAACTGCAGAGCAGAAAAGCAGAATTCGAATCCGTGGAAAAAGAAGCGGAGCTTGCGAAAAAAGCGGAATTGCTGGCAAGCCAAGAGGAACTATGCCATAGGCTGAAAAAAGACTGCGATGCGCTCGGGGGAGAGCTTGAAAGAATGGCAGCGGCCATCCGCTACAGTGAAGAGACTGTACAGAGCCATCAACAGGAATTCGAGAAGCTTGAGGCGCTTGAACATGAAAGAAAGGCAGCGGCCGACAGGATCAGCAGGCTCGACCATATCCGGGAAGATGTCAAGGCGTTTGACGCAACAATGAAACTAACCGGGAACCTGAAACAATCACTGACACTTTCGAAAAACAAGAAGCAAGTACTTGAGGGAGAGACTCTTGAATTGTCCTCTCGGCTGAAATCATTGAAAAAAGAGCGGGAAGCTGCTGAGAAGGCTCAAATGGACGCGGTCGAAAATCAACGGAACCTGGACAAGCTGGACTCGCAACTTTTAAAGCATAGGAAGCTGGAGTCCCACTTGAAACGCGAGCTAAAAGCTGTTGCTGATTTTGGTGGGAAACAAGCGGCTTATGAACATGCCTGCCGCCGACTTTCGGATGGGAAGGCGACGGTGGGGAAACTGGAGCAGCAATGGCTTGATACTCAGGCAGCAGCTCTTGCTTCCTCCTTAAAGACTGGATGTGCTTGTCCGGTTTGCGGCTCGGAAAGCCATCCAACCCCAGCTGCTGCTCCGCATGGCTTTATTCCGTCACAGGACGATCTAAAATCCGCACGTGAACAGGCTGGCATGCTAGAACAGCTTAAGTCAAAGGAAGAAAAGAATTTTATAGAAGCAGAATCCGCATTGAATAGCCTCAGGGAAACTGGCAGTGAAATGCTCAAGGAAATTTTGGCTGATGCTCCGGGTTTTGATAAAGATTGCCTCCGAGAAGAAACGGATCAGCTTGAGGCAAAAAAAGCAGACTCGGAAAATCAGCATGAATTGCTTTTACATGCTGCCAGGAAAATTCCACAGTTAAAAGAGAAAGAACATAAGGCTGAAGAACAGCGTGACTTGAAGGAAAAGAGCTTGAGAGAAATCGATGAAGAAATCGGAAGGCTGTTGGTTGAATATACAGGGAGAAAGACCACACTTGAACGTATGATGGTATCGGTACCTGAGAATCTTCGTTCACTGTCCGCTTTTAACGTTCAATATCAGCAGGCTGTTGACACACATAAAAGTATGATCAGCCAGCTGGAGATGGCCCAGCGGAAGTTTCAGGAAGCAAAGGAAAAACTCAGTGTTGAAAATGCAAGGGCTGATGAATTGGACAAGCTTCTCAAAGAATCCACTGAAAAGCTAGGAAAAGAACGTGAGCACTTCCGGTCGAACATGGTCAGCCAGGGATTCGAAAATTACCAAGAATACAATATTTCGAAACGGGAGCAAAGTGAAGTGCAACGTCTGGAGTCGGCTGTCCGCCAGTACCGGGAAGACTGGCGGTCTGTATCCGACCAGTATGATAATTTGTCAGAGATTTTAAAGGATGTCTCGAAACCCGATCTGAATTTGCTGAAGAGTAAACTGGAAGAAATAGATCAAGAGATGAAAATATCCGAAGAAACGTATCAAGCTCTGTTGTACTGTAAACGGGAAAATGACCAGTTGATTGCAGCCGTTGATAGAATCAACGAGCAAATCAGGTTCCTGGAAGAACGATATAAACTGGTTGGGCATCTTTCAGATATTTCAAGAGGACAGAACACTTACAGAATTACGTTTGAACGATATGTTCTTGCGTCCTTTCTCGATGATATACTTGCTGAAGCAAATATCAGGCTTGGTAAAATGACCGGCGGACGCTACCGGCTCCTCCGGAAAACAGACCGTTCCAAAGGGAATGTGCAAAGCGGGCTGGAGCTCCTTGTGTTTGACCAGTATACCGGGCAGGAACGTCATGTGAAGACACTCTCGGGAGGAGAGAGCTTTAAAGCTGCCCTGTCGCTTGCACTTGGTCTTGCAGACGTAGTTCAAAACTATGCGGGTGGTGTATCGCTTGAAACAATGTTTATTGATGAAGGCTTTGGGACGCTTGATCCGGAATCGCTGGACCAGGCTATCGAGGCTTTGATCGATATTCAAAGCAGCGGTCGCCTTGTCGGTATCATATCGCATGTACCAGAACTGAAAGAGAGAATTGACGCGAGGCTAGAAGTCATGTCCACACAGTCGGGGAGCCGCACGGAATTTGTTTTGATGAACGGTTAGAGAGTTGTATATTAAAGATTGCAGGGAGAGTATGAATGGATTTTCAGGTTCAATTTCTATCATTTTATGTAGTTACAGTCGATGGCAAAGGAGAGCAGGCAGACAAGCGCTGTCGTCATTTCCAGACATTGACGGAAGAAGAATACGAAGATAGTTCTCTTAAGGATTTTCTTGATGGGGAATTCACGAAAATTATGAAGCGGAAGGCAGACCGCCATCCAAAGACGGAGGAAGTACCGACAAAGATAGGATATTTCATTGTAGAAGAAGGGTATGATCTCACGTCAAACCCCAATTATAATTTGTTTAGCCGGGCGCGCCAGGCTGACACAAAGGAAGCGTTTATGGAAGAAAGCGAGAAGTTTGCCCTAGCGTATGTAGAGGCAAGCGCGGTCAGGGGCGGCGTTTTTATCGTGGCCAGGGCCAAGCTCAGGAAGTACTTTGACGATTCCTTCATCTTTGTCTTAAAATGCGACTTCGAACCGAAAGTGGCTGCAATTTCAGATGAAGCAACGTTAATCCGGAATGTGGAAATGGCCATTACGACAAAAGGTATGAAGTCGATTGTCTACCCATTTATGCCCGAGGAAGGCATGATCGAAGAGAATGAATTGAAGATTAACCAAGCTTCGCACGCCCGCTATTTCGAAGATTTTTTGAAATTTGTCGAGTATGGCCAGTCGATGCCCGAAATTGTTAAAACCCAGGTAATTGAAATGGTGCGCGGGCATATTGAAGATATGTATGAGCCTGAGAGTGAAGAACGAGAAGAACTTGAAAACTCGATGGAAATTTGGGCTGCGAGCGAAAAGCGGGAATTGCAGGAGCGTTTTGCCCCCGAACAGGTAATCGAGGCGGCAGCGCAGCTCGTAGAGCATACACCGGAACTTGAGCTGAAGATGAAGCTGGACCATGTCGCTGTCAAAGGGCTGCTGTCTGATTTTGGGGAGACTGTCCACCTGGCGAAAGTAGGAGGGAAATATGTTCTCATGATTGAAGCGGACTCTGTTGTGTTTGAAAAAGGTTTCTCACCGATTGAGTTTGTTAGGCCTGAGGAAATGGAAGCCGTGATTGAGAAGATCAGGAAAAAGCACTAAACTGGTCTGATTTTCCATAGCTTTGTTCAATACAAAATTAGCCCCCAATTATAATAAGAAAGGCCGAGACAGATATTTTCCTGTCTCGGCCTTTCTGTCTGTTTACGCCTGAATTTCGGAAACTGTTACAAAGTGGTAGCCCTCTGATTTAAGGTATTGCAAAACTTTATCTAATGCTTCAACGGTTGTCGCATGAATGTCATGCATCAATATAATCGAATTATCTCCCACATTTGACTTTACAATGGAGAGAACTTCATTCGGGTTTTTTGATTTCCAATCCAAGGTGTCGACTGACCATAACACAGGTGTCCCACCTGCAGAGTTTTTCACTTGGTCATTGAAAGCTCCGTATGGAGGCCGGTAGGCCGAAGAAGGAATGCCTGTAGCTTTTTTGATTGCATAATCCGTTTTTTTGATTTCATCCTGGACTTCGAAAGCCGGAAGTGTTGTCAAATCCTTGTGATCCCATGTATGGTTTCCAAGCTCATGTCCTTGCTCAGCAACTTGTTTGGCGACGTCCGGATAAAAGTCGACCCTGCTTCCCAGCATGAAAAAGGTTGCTTTCGCATCATATTTTTTGAGCAGGTTCAAAATGGCTGGAGTATTTTGAGGATGCGGGCCGTCATCAAACGTTAAGGCAACTTGCTTGCCGCTTTGAGGCGCAGGTGCTGTGGGCTCTTGCTGGGCACTTAACTTATTGTTCTCATTCTTCTTGTTTTGTGCCTCGGGATTAGATTGATCTTCCTTTATATTATCTTGAAGCTTCAGCCTTTTTTTCCATTGGGGAGCTAACAAATCCTGAACTTTAGATAAAGGAATCGAAATTTCAGGCATACCAGCCGCACCAGCCGTAACTTCGTATTTCCCAAACTTATAGTTCATCGATTTATCAGTCAAATACATATTTTCCAGGTTGGAATTATCTTTTATTCGCTCTTTTAACTGGTCCTCGAAATAATAATCCCTGTAATCTTTAGATGATTTGAATTGCTGATTGAGGAGAAGATAGAGTTTTTCACCAGCCTTTCTATCATCAGTAAAAATTTCGTGCTGTTTAATAAATTTTCCTTCTTTTGTATCAACTAAAAATATTTTTGTTTTGGCGCGGCCGTTTGCGCCGTTAACATAGCTTTCCTCGGAAAAGACAATCGAATAGACATCGTCTGCAGCTTCATATATATCGAACGAGACAAGCAGCGTGGCAGGATTTTCTTTCAGGTGTTTTTTGCTTTCTATGCTCACTTCTTCACGAAAATTATTATGAATTTTGGAGATGCTTTTTTCTATTTTTTTGTTCAGTGCTTCTTCTTGAAATATTGGATAGTGAATTGCGCTGTGGAATGTTTCTTCATCGCTGATTGCTGACTTAATATCGACTCCCTCGTATTTTGAATGCTCGATAGTAGTATTGTTGCTTTTCTTAACTTGCGCCGTTTGCTGGGCCTGATTTGACTTCAAGAGGAAGAAGAATCCTCCAATTAGAAAAACGAGAGTCAAAGCTAGGTAGGTAAACTTAGTGGGTTTCATTCTATCATCCTTAATATATACTTTTCTATCCGTCCGAATGGATACAAATTCAATTGTAAATCGATTGGGAAATAGACTGCAAGGGTTAAATTGGTTTTAGTGTATTATCAATTTATTCCAAACAATGAATCTATATTTGGAAAAGGGAAATGATTCGTTAAGGGAAAAATTATTATTTGGAATATGGAAATAAGGCACTGTATTATTATCGGATCATTTTCCTGCCTTGTTAGATATATGCTAAAAAAGCCTGCATTTTTTTTTACATTATAATGGTTTCTTGAACTCAAGCGGCTTTCACGATAAAGTAGGAGAGAAGATACATAAAAGTAGGTGGCAGCATGGTAAAACGATTTTTTACTATTGGAATGGCCGGCCATATTGACCACGGAAAAACCTCGCTTACAAAAGCGCTAACAAACGTGGACACAGACCGGCTGAAAGAAGAGAAAGAACGCCAGATTTCGATTGAATTGGGTTTTGCACCATTATATGAAGATGAAGAAGTCCAAATTTCGGTAATTGATGTTCCTGGGCACGAACGTTTTATCCGCCAGATGATTGCCGGTGTGGGCGGGATTGACCTTGTCGTTCTTGTTGTGGCGGCAGATGAAGGTGTGATGCCACAAACTAGGGAACATCTTGATATTCTCGGCTTCCTTGGAATCCAATCGGGAATCGTGGCAATTACAAAAATTGACCGGGTAGAAGACGAGTTTATCGATCTGGTCAAAGATGATATTCTAGGTGAATTGGAAGGAACCGTATTCGCAGACGCGCCATTTATGCTTGTCGATTCACTCGCAAAAAAGGGAACGGAAGAGCTGAAGAAGCTCATTATTGATACGCTGAAAAGCCAGGAAATGCGCGATGTCCGGGGGGCATTCCGTCTTCCGGTCGACCAGGTGTTCACGGTCAAAGGTCAGGGAACCGTTGTTAGGGGCACAGTCTATGAAGGCACGGTTGAAGAAGGACAGTCACTGATGGTCATGCCAAAAGGGCTGGAGGTAAAAGCAAGACAGCTGCAGGTTCACCATAAACAGGCAAAAACTGCTTTTGCCGGACAGCGGGCGGCCATCAACCTTTCGGGAATTTCGAGAGAAGACCTTGAACGCGGCGATGTGCTTGTCTCATCGGAGCAGTTTATTGTAACGAGGACAATCGATGTAGCCATCCGGGTCGTTGAAGATCTTGAGCATCTCGTCAAGCAGCGTACACCTGTTAAATGCCATATTGGTACGGCTGAGGTGATGGGGAGAATTGTCTTTTTTGACCGGAATGAGCTCAAGGAAGAATCCGATGAAATTCTCTGCCAGCTAAGGCTGGAAGAAGAGGCTGTCACAAAGCGCGGGGACCGCTTCATTATCCGCAGGCCAAGTCCGCAGGAAACAATTGGCGGGGGCTGGGTTATTGATCCCAGGGGAAACAAATACCGATTTGGCGAGCAGACGATACAAGAATTGGAAAAGAAAAAGGCTGGAACACCTGTTGAAAGGATTACAGCTGCCCTATATGAAGCAAAAAGTCTTTCGACTGAAGAACTGATCAAGAGAACGGCACTTCCTGAAGAAACGCTTCGGCAGCATTTGATGAGGGAAGAGTTTGTTCCAATCAATGGAAAAGAATTCACTGTACGTGGGCTGGCAGATGCAATAGAGGATGATATCACGGATCGTCTTGAGGATTTCCATCGAGAAACCCCAATGAGACAGGGCCTGAACAAAGCAGAACTACTGCAGACGATGCAAAAGGCCTTCCCTAAGACACTATTGGATTATGTGGTCGAAAACGGTTTGCAAAGAGGAATCTTTGCTCGAAAGGATCAGTTCATAAGGCTCGGGAAATTCATCCCGCATGTACCGAAAAACTGGGAAAAGCGCACGGCTGGCATGCTGGAAGCTTTGAAGCGCGATGGATTGCAGGTTCGCTATTTTGCGGACTATTTACAAGATGCTGGGATACCGGGTAACCTAGCAGAAGAATTGAAAAAGTTCCTTGAAGATGAGCGGAGTATTGTGCCGCTCGACCAGCAGTACTACTGGCACTCAGAGCTATTTGAACGTGCTGTTGACACAATGAGACGGGGAACCGGTACTGATTTTGAAGTAGGGGACGCCAAAGCAGCAGTGGGCCTATCCCGTAAATACCTGATTCCTTTCCTAGAACGACTTGATGCCATGGGACTTACAAGAAGAGTTGAAAACAAACGGGTTTGGCGAAGCTGAAAATATAAATAGAAAAAGTAGAGAGCCCCTGCAGCACAGGGGCTCTTTGAATTGAAGAGATAGTGACCTTTTTAAGTAGATGAATAAAAAAGTTGATCGTCATCCTTTAGCTAGCTTAGCTGAGAAAGACGATATATTTTTGTTTAAGGTTTTTTTAAAAAAACTGTTCGTTTTTTGGGGGAAACGTGATGGCCTTTCAAGGCATATTGAGGAGGAAATATGCTTTTACCCCCTTTATTAGCAAGTGGTCTCCCTGAGTACTATATGTAACCGGCTCCACAGAGGCGTATTGAGAGGATTTTGCTTTGGTAAGAATGCTATCTACGGTAATGGCTAATCTATTTGCAATTGCTTCAATGAATTTCCAATTAACTGCAGATTGGTTCGTATTCCGGTTAAAAAATCGACTCAATCCTCAACCCTGTCTATATCTATACGAATTACATTTGCATCTTCGTAATTGATTTTTCTCGGCAGCCTAAAAGCTAGAGGCTGAATGCTGAAGAGGCATTTGCGGGGGTTCTGGTTATTGGAGAATTACAGGGATTGTAATTGCAGGTCAAGGTAGTGCGGAAGACTCGTTTTTCAGTATCAGTATTTTTCGCATTTCTATTTTTGCTTAATTTTCACTGAAAGCTCAGAATGAATCCAGAAAAAACGCAGCACCGGGCCTAGCTCTTCAAAAAAACCGGCGCCCTCGCTGGGAGAGCACCGGAATTTATTAGAGGTTAATGCTGAGTTTCTTTATAGGAAGCACAGATTTCACTTGTTTGGTCGCAGACCTTAATTTCAACGTCTGTGTCTTGGAAAAACCAGGTGTCATTTGATTCGAAGTAGAAGGTAATGCCATCAATCTCCTGCTGCTCGGCAGCATTTGCCGGCTGCTCGAGTGAAAATGCAAGGCTGTAACCTTTGTTCTTCTCTCCAAATCCAGCGTATTGAGGGTATAGTCGGATGAAAAACGGCTTTTGTGTACTGAACTCACTTTCAAACCATTTTAATGCATGATTTTCGATTGTAATCATGGATACGGCACCATCCTTAAAAGAGTATGTTCAACAGGCAATTGCCATTTGAAGCCTGGTTCAACCGTGAACTTTTCCTTTTTTTCTCATTGCTTCGGGAATGTATACGCAGAATGGTTCGCTTTCCATGTAGTCACCGGTCATTGCGTATGTTCTGGAACGGGAGCCTCCGCATACATGCCTGAATTCGCAGACACCGCACTTTCCTTTGTAGTTATCAGGGCGGCGAAGGTCCTTGAACACTTTTGCTTCACGATAAATCTCTGCCAGCGGTTTTTCCCGTACGTTCCCGCCAACAATAGGGAGGAGCCCGCTTGGCATGACGTCTCCGATATGGGAAACAAAAGCAAAACCATTTCCGTCATTCACACCTTTAGGAGCGCGCTTTAGACCGTCAATAACAGAGGCCATATCTTTTGTAAGTGTATCAGCATAGTTGATCTCCGTTTTGTCCACAAGATGTTCCCGTGCTTTTTGCTGGAAAACGACCCGGCGGTAATGCTGGGCTGCAGTTGTCTTAATGTCAAAAGGAGCTGTTTTGCTCAAATCATAAAGCCACCTGAATACTTTTTCATGCTCTGCGGGAGTGAGGCAGTCTTCGATTTGACCGCGTCCTGTCGGTACAAGAAGGAAAATGTACCACATGACCGCTTTCATATCTGTTACAAGCTGCACCATTTCCTCAAGATGGTCATAATTGTATCTGGATATGACTGTGTTGATTTGCAGAGGCATATTAAGTTCATTCAAGTACTGGATTTTTTCAAGCGTTAAATCGAAAGCCCCAGGAGTACCGCGAAAATGGTCATGGATTTCCGGCGTTGGGCCATCTATGCTGAATCCCCAGCGCGACAGTCCAACTTCCTTTGCCCTTGCCATTTTCTCTTTTGTCACCGTTGGCGTTGCGCTTGGCGTCATGGAGACGCGCATGCCTTTTTTTACAGCATAGTCGGCGAGGTCAAACAGATCTTCCCGCATCATGCAGTCTCCGCCTGTAAAAACAAGCATAGGGTTGTCCATCTCGTAGATTTGGTCGATCAGGTTCAGCCCTTCCTCATGCGAAAGCTCGCGGGGATCGGGTTCTGTTTGGGCATCTGCGCGGCAGTGCACGCATTTTAGCTGGCAAGCTCTTGTAACTTCCCAGATAATAATATATGGATTTACATCGAAATCGACAGCACCAGGGTGCATGCCTTTTCCATGTGGGTGTTTCCCAATAATAGGCGTTCTTTGTCCATGCATGATCATCACCATACTTTACTTTTATTGCATGCAAATGAGTAAAAGCTTCATTGCATTTATAAGTTCATTATAAATTCGATATCAGTATAAAAATGTAGGGATTGTTACAATTATTCTACAATCACAAAATGTAAGCATGGAACAAAAGGGCTTTTTCTCCAATGCTGGTTTTGACTCTAAATGTATTTGCATACATTTTCCGGGTCTGTACACACTATTATATAGAAGGAAATGCATCAAAACTTGAATGTCTGGGGTGTATTCATTGCCGGAATATCTCGATTTAATCGTTAGATCGTTTATTTTTTTATTCATGCTCTTCATCATGACAAAGCTAGTCGGGAAAAAACAGCTTGCTGAACTATCCTTTTTTGAATATGTATCTGGCATTACAATTGGAAGCATTGCCGGGGAAGTGATCATGGGGCTGGAAAATAATATCTTACATGGAATCACGGCAATTGTTATTTTCGGGACGACGACTTATCTTGTTGATGTTTTATCCATTAAAAGTAAAACATTCCGGGACATTATCGATGGTAAAGCTACCGTCTTGATTAAGGATGGAAAAGTACTTGAGGAAAACATGAAAAAGGAGAAATACTCAATTGATGAGTTATCTTCCTTGCTTCGAGAAAAGAATGTTTTTACTTTTACTGACGTTGAATTTGCGGTCCTAGAGCCAAAAGGGGAACTGAGCGTCTTGTTGAAAAAGGAGAAGCAGGCACTAACCCCAAAGGATATTGGGCTTGAGACCGCAACGGAAAAAGAGACAATTACCGTCTTGATGGATGGATCTATTTTGGACAAAGCGCTTTTGGAATCGGGAAAAAGCAAGGCATGGTTGCAAGAAGAAATGGCCAAGCGGGGACTTTCCACAAAAGATGTATTTATGGCACAAGTGGATAGCAATGGCTGTTTGCATATTGATCTTTATAACGACCAATTGAAGGACAAATAAAAACAGACGTGAAAATGGAAGAAAAGGTTGCAAATATTAAGGTTACAGAGTCATTAAGTTTATGTTTTGGGAAGATTACACATTTTTAGGAACCAATGTAAAAAGAGCCGCAAACCTAGAAAAATCAAGGGTTTTTGGCTCTTTTTATAAAAAAATTTCAGGTTAATGGGTGGAAACATCTTCATTCTTAACAAGCTTTTATTGAAACCAATCTATTAACCAGAACTTTACTATTAGTCTGTATCATTACAAAGGAGCTACTAACATGAAAACCATCTAATCACAGTTGCCGCGACCGCTGGAATATTATTCACTTCATTCAATGGTTGGGCGATATTTAGAGTAACGTGACTTTTTACCTACAAAAGGAGTATGCACATGATCCAGGAAGAAGAGAAAAAGTTTTTCATCAAGGAACTTGGCCGGCTGATTCATGACTATGAAAAGTGCCGAGAACAAGAATTTAAGCAGCAAATCTATGAGGATATCATGTTGCTGATTAGTGTACTTCATTAACTTTCCCGAGTTTTATAGAATGGCTTGCCAGTGTGGATGCTAATTGTTCGATTAATGGAGGATAAGGGGCTTCCTTTACCCGTCTGGCAAAGAAGAGGCTCTGTTTGCGTTATCTGAACATGGTCCACATCCCAATATCTTTGAAGCCTAGGCGCTTATAGATCCGGCCTGCTTTCGGATTGGAGTAGAAGAGGCAAAGAACTTTATTTTCAGCAAGCATATCACAAATCAACCGTTGCATGACTGCTGTAGCGAACCCCTGACGACGGTATTCCTTCAGGGAACAAACAGCTACAATCATCGCTGCATTTGAACTTTCAGCGGTTGTCGAGGCGGAAGCAATCATTCTTCCTTCCTCTTCCATATAGTAAGTTCGGCCTGTTTTACTTTCGAACGTTTTCAGAAGCAAATCCCGGGCATTAGGCCCCATTTTGAATTCCCCGATGGAGGACCGCAGCCCGATAATTCGGTCAATGTCCTCAATTGTCGCCTTTTTGATAGAATGGTCGCTTGTTCCTATCTCACTGAGAGAAAGAAGCTCCGCAAAATAAGTTTCGTTCTTCTCACCAAGATTTAGTCCTGACATATGTTCAAATTGTTCAGCTATCTCTTTTTTTCCTGATAATATAGGACTGCTGCAACATTTTTTTATGATGTTGCCGAAACCCTCCACATCAAAAGGCCCCTTTGCGTAAGGAATGAACATTTCAAAATATCTTAGCAGGACGGCACGAAGCTTTCCGCTTTCCGAGAAATCCCCCCATAACTCCTGAAAATCAGTATCATATCCAAATGCTTCAATATCTCCAATGATAAAGAGATTCATAGATCGCTCTTCTGCTAGAAATTCTGACAGTTGGGCATTGTCTTCTTCCTTTAACTTTTTTATCATTTTTTAAGCTCCTCCTTGTAACATTTAAATACGACTCTATATTTGTTTCAATATTCCAGTAGTTTGTAAAAGGAGTCAATCTATTTTTCAATTAAACATGGAAAAAGATACCGGATTCAGCAAACTGCCAAGAGAGCAAGGGATTTTCCCAATTAGAATATCCTGTCTGATGATTGCGGATATCAGAAAATTGAAATTATAATGATGAAGCAGCCACAGAAGGCTGTGAATATTTTGGAAGAGGTGAAAGGATGAGGAGAAAAAAGGTTTTCGGTTCTACACTACTTAGTATGCTGTTACTTCTATCAGTTTTTGCTACGGGTGCTTTCGGACAGGAGGCAGGCAAGCAGGAAACATACCGGGTTTTAATAAAAGGAACAAATTCAGCAGAGGCGATGGCAAAACAGAATTATGGCAAGCGCTGGGATTTTGGCGGGGAGGGTTTCACGACCACTGTTAACTCCAGCCAGTATCTGGCTCTCAAAAAAAATAAAAACCTGAAAGTAGAACTAGTACCTGAAGTGACTCTCGATACGACTGTGGAAACAAAACCTGGCGATGCTTCAGCGCTCGCTATCCCTTCAGACCAGACACCATGGGGAATTGCTGCCATCTATAATGATTCAGCCATTCAGTCGACATCCGGCGGCGATGGAGTCAAGGTTGCAGTCCTTGATACCGGGATCAATAGGAATCACCCAGATTTGGCCAGCAATGTAGAACAATGTAAGGATTTTACCCAAACGAGTGCACCGATTATCAATGGTACATGCGTTGACCGCCAAGGACATGGAACACATGTCTCCGGAACAGCAGTAGCGAATGGCGGCAGCACGGGTTCAGGCATTTACGGTGTCGCTCCGCAATCGGAGCTTTGGGGATATAAAGTACTAAATGACAGCGGATCAGGTTATTCTGATGATATTTCTGCAGCAATCCGACATGCAGCAGATGAAAGTGCGCGAACGGGCACGAAAGTTGTCATTAACATGTCTCTTGGATCAAGCTCAAAAAATACCATGATTGCCAGCGCTGTTGACTATGCCTACAGCAAAGGTGTCCTAGTCATTGCGGCAGCTGGAAACAGCGGGCCGAGCAGCAATACGATTGGCTATCCAGGCGCTCTTGTGAACGCAGTCGCGGTAGCATCGCTTGATAATACTTTTGTCAATGGCACACATAAGGTTTCCGATTTTTCATCAAGAGGCAATCCAAACACTGATGGAGATTACATCATTCAAGAGAGAGATGTAGAAGTTGCAGCACCGGGCGGATCTGTTTACTCGACTTCCGTTTCAGGCGGCTATACGACTATGAGCGGAACATCCATGGCTACACCGCATATTGCAGGACTTGCAGCTAAACTGTGGTCTTCAAATAAAGCATTGAGCAATGTCCAGATGCGTGTAGAGCTGCAAAGGCGTGCAAAGCTTTATGACATTAAGGGTGGTACAGGCGCAATGACGGGAGACGATTATGCATCAGGTTTCGGATTCCCTCGCGTAAGATAGTTAAAAGAAAGAACAGCTGGTGGTTTTTCCTCCAGCTGCTTCTCTTTTTTTTAATAAATCATACAAATATAGTGAAAAATGAGAAAAATGAGACTTTATGACTGTTTACCTTCAGTGAAAAAATGTTACATTTAATATAAATGGCAGGTGAACACATGGAATTCGGTCCGTTGATCAAATATTTCAGAACGCAATTGGGCATGACACAAAAGGAACTCGCGGCAGGAATCTGTTCTGTTCCCCATTTGAGCAAAATCGAAGGCAATTCGAAGGAAGCCAATGAAGAAACAGTAAAAATGCTGCTTGAGCGCCTAGGCATCGATCAGGAGGAAATCCAGGGACAGGAAGGCCAAATTAAGGGACTTCTAGCCGAACTGAACGAACTGATTGATTACCAACTGAAAGATGATGCCGAAATTTTGATGAGCAAATTAAAGGAAAAGGAACACGTCATTCCTTTTTCCTCCAGCCTCTATTTATATGAAATGGCCAAGTACCGATACTTAATCTTTATAGGAAAAATTCCTGAGGCGGAAAAGCAGCAGGAAATGCTGAATAAACATAAGAAAAATTTTTCCCAATATGAGAATTGTTTATTCCGCTATCTAAATGCTGTATTGTTATTGAAGAAGGGGAATTACCAAAAAGCGGATGAAATACTTATTAGTCTGCTACCGGAATGGATGGATGGTATTGACCGTGGAGAACTTCTTTATGATATCTCGCTTTCAAAAGCATTCTTGGAGCAGACGGGACATTCAATACATTTTGGAAATCAGGCCCTTCAATCCTTCAAAAACACTCATAACTTTATTAGGATTCTTCACACACTCATGCTTCTAGCTATAAGCTATACCCAGTCTAAAATTTATGAAGAGGCGTTAAGCTGCTTGCAGCATTTGATCAGAAATTTGTCCCTGCTAGAAGACCTCGTTTTTAAGGCGCAGGTATTTCACAATATGGGCTATTTGCAGTCGAAGATGGGTGAGACCGAAAAGGCTCTGTATTATTATAAGAAGAGCCTCTCACTTCAAAAGCCGGACACCTTTAATTATCTTGTAACATTGTTTTCAATTGGAGAAACCCAGTATGAATTAGGTGAGCAGGAAGAGGCAAGAACAATATTTTCCCAAGTGAATGATTTAGCTAAAGAACTTGATAACAAAAGATATCTAATACTTGTGAATTATTATTTGCTTTCAATTAACTCACCTGACAAGTCTGTTGAATATCTTGAGACAAAGGTTCTACCTGCTGTCAACGGCTGCAATGCGCTGACCGTTGACCTTAACAAATTTTATAAGCTGCTTTCCAGCCATTATAAAAGCATTGGGAAGGCTGATAAAGCGGTCTTATATTTAGAAAAAATTATTTAAGGGGAGGAAGAAAAATGACTCAATTTTTTCAAACTGTAGTTTCTCGAAGCGCATCACTTGGACCGATTTGGCCTCCAATCTGAGGAAAAACTGAATTTTTAGAAGAGAAGGCCTTCTTTTTAGGCCTTCTTTTTATTTCCTCGAAATTTCTCTTTAGCTTTTGTCACAAGTTTCCCATTTAGCCCCAGAAAAGTGTGTAATCTTCCGAATCTTATAGTAAATATAACGCTGCCGTTAGAGGCGGGGGGATGTGGAGGTGCAGTATGCTCACATTGCGCACGGAGGATATTGACGATTTGCTGGAGGCAACAGAAAAGCTTGCCCAGGATGGCACTGCCATCATCCTGAAAGAGATTGAAATAGACAAGCTTTTAGAAAATACCCGCCATTGGTAAGTGGGTGCACACGCTCAAAAATTGGAATTAACTATAGAGGTTTAATAATTTAGGTCACGGGGTAAAGTTGCAGGTGTCATCCTTTTAGATACAGCAGTGCACCATTGCTGGGAAGGGAAGGCTGCCATCGAATAAATTCAGGCCGCTTGTTGTCATGTCGTCCGGGTTTAGCATGCATAAAGGGGTTTGCTTATGGCAGAAGTAGAAGAGGTTATGATCTTTATGGAGGAACTGGGGCGCCTTTTTAAGGATTATGAAAAATGCAGTGACAAGAAAATCAAACAGTTGATCATGGAGGATATCATCCTTTTGGAAGAGGCAATCGACCCCAGGAGATATCCGCGCTAATGGCTAACAAGTAATATAGTATGTGAAAAATGTACCTCGCCGCTAGTAAATCTGGCGGTATTTTTTATGGATGAGAAGAGGGGAATGACTGCAAGAAAAAAGCTGCAGGGTCAAACACGATCCGCAGCTTTTTTTACTTCAATATAGACAATATGGTGTCCATCTAGTTCTTTCACTTTGAAAAAGTAGCCTTCCTCCGCTATTTCATCACCAAGCTTAACATCGTAATGGTGAGATAGGAACCAGCCGCCAATTGTATCCACTTCGTCCTCACACAAATGGATACCAAGCAAGTCATTTACATCTTCCATCAACACGCGGCCACTTAAAATATAATGGTTTTCGGCAATCTTACGGATGTCGGAAACTTCATCCGCGTCAAATTCATCGCGAATTTCACCGACAATCTCTTCAAGGATATCCTCTACTGTTACAAGTCCGGCTGTTCCACCATACTCGTCAGTTAAAATAGCCATATGTGTACGCTCTTTTTGCATTTTCAGCAGCAGGTCATGAATCGGGATTGTTTCGATTACCCGGATTACAGGTTTGATGAGCGATTCTAATTCAGCCGTGTTTTTAGGCCTATGGCGCTTAATAGAAGCGACAAGAATATCCTTTATATTCATCATACCCAAAACATTGTCCTTGTCTCCACTGACAACGGGATAACGGGTATATTGTTCCTCCTGGATAGTCGCCAAAATATCTTCAAGCGTATCTTCAACCGAAAGCGTGACAATCTCAGTTCTTGGAACCATGATTTCTTTGGCTATGCGGTTGTCGAATTCAAAAATATTGTTCACATACGTTAACTCAGATTGATTAATTTCACCACTTTCGAAGCTTTCCGATAGGATGATCCTCAGCTCTTCTTCCGAATGGGCGATCTCGTGCTCCGCAGCTGGTTTTAATCCAAACAAACCAGTAACACCACGTGCAGAAACATTCAAAATCCAGATAAATGGATAAGCAATTTTGTAGAACCAGATAATTGGCTTTGCCAGCATTAGGACCATTGTTTCGGTCTTCTGGATCGCGACCGTCTTAGGAGCTAGTTCGCCGACCACAACATGCAAGAATGTGACCACTGCAAAAGCAATGATAAAAGAAATCACGCCCTCAATCGATTCGTTAATGTGGAACTCTTTAAGAATAGGGTGCAGCAGCTTTTCAAAAGTAGGTTCACCGAGCCACCCAAGGCCGAGAGCTGTGATGGTGATGCCGAGCTGGCATGCGGACAAGTACTCATCCAAATGGGTAACGACTGTTTTCGCAGCCATGGCATTTTTATTTCCTTCCTCGATAAGCTGGTCAATCCTTGATGTACGCATTTTTACGATAGAAAATTCAGTTGCAACAAATATAGCCGTTAAGGCAATGAGTGCGAACACGAGAAACAAGTTTAACATTTCCAAATTTATGCCTTACAGGGTAAGGCGCACACCTCCTAAAATGATACGTTTACAAAAGCATTCCCTCAGATTCGGGCGGTTATTTGATTAAAGGCTTAAGAGCTTTAATCAGACTTTGGCCTCGCTCGGAAAGCTGACGTTTAACTGCAATTTTTTCGGCTTCACTGCTGTTTTTTAACAGGGAGAGCTGGTTCAGCAACTCCTGTTCAAGCGACTGCATTTTTGCATTGAGCAGCCTGATATCGACTTTTTCTGCTTCTCCCCCCTGCAGCAGGCTTTTAATTTCCTCTAATGTTAAATGGTCTTTTTTACATTTTGCAATGAATTGCAGCTGTTCGACAGCTGACTCATCATAATATCGATAGTTGGAATCAGATCGCTTGGGTGTCAGGAGGCCGATATGCGTATAATAGTCAATTGTTCTTTTGGTCACGTTGGCTTTCTTAGCCAATTCGCTAATCTTTAATTTCTCTGCCCCATTCGAGTTCACTCCCAAACAATAACGTTATGGTCTCTATTCTAGTATAGTGCATTCCGGCTTCCTCAACAAACCAGCAGTATTTTTGGTTAAGGAAAAAGCTTTTCTATTAGCCTTATTCCCGCAGGACAGGCTTGGAAACACAACATATCAGGAAAAGTGGTAAAAGGACAAAATAAAAAAGCTTTTGCCTGGCTGCTGATCGGGAACAGCCGGCAAAGGCTTTAGCTTGCATAATAATAGAAGGGGTTTTAGGCAAAGATGACTTCCTCTAAAGGCTGAAGATTATGGACAATTTCTTCGACCTCGTCTCCTTCAAGTGTTTCTTTTTTCATGAGGCTTTCAACTAGAGAGTGGAACTGAGATTCACGGGAACGGATGATCAGTTCGGCTTTCTCAAGTGCATCCTGGAAAAGCTCCTGCATCTTCGTTTCTTTGTCACCTTTGTTAAAAGTTAGTGTGAATCCTTCCTGAAGCAGTCCTGTGTCCACCATCTGCTCGATAATCTGCTTGGCCTGCTGGACATCGCCGCTGACACCGATGCTGTGCTCGCCGAGGATTAGCCGCTCGGCAACACCGCCGGCAAGAATCATGGCAACACGGTCAAGCAGGTCGCTGGTAGTCGAGAGCTGCAGCTCTTTTGGGACTGGAGCGACATATCCAAGTGCCTGTCCGCGCGGGATAATGGTTGCTTTTCTGACAGAGCCCGGCTTTGTAACGGATGAAACGAGTGCGTGCCCTGCCTCGTGAATGGCAACCCTACGCTTTGTATCGAGGTCCTGAAGGGGCCTGTTTGTATTGCCGAGAATCGTTCTGTCAAGGGCATAATCAATATCGCTTTTTTCGATGGTATCCTGCCCGTTCCGCAAGGCTCTGCGGCTTGCCGTTTCAAATAGAGATTGAAGTTCGGCACCCGAGAAACCTGATGTGCTTTCTGCGAGATTATCGATCGAATCAAGGACACCTTCTGAAATATTTTTTCCTTTCAAATGGATGTCGATGATTTCCCGTCTTCCTCTCATGTCCGGAAGGGGAACCTGAAAGCTGAAATCAATCCGTCCTGGACGCAGGAACGCATCATCGAGCATATCTTTTCGGTTCGTAGCAGCGATAAACAATATTCCATCGTTATCATGGCCGCCGTCAAGCTGGACAAGAAGCTCAGTCAATGTTTTCTCTGCTTCTTCTCCTCCATGTGGTTTCCTTTTTCCGGCGAGTGCATCAACTTCATCGATGAAGATAACGGCAGGTGTCTGCTTTCTTGCATTTTGGAAAAGGCTCCTCACTCTTGAAGCTCCAACACCTATGAACATTTCATTGAAGGCAGATCCGCTGGCTGTGAAGAAGTTCGCATTCAGTTCATGGGCCATTGCCTGGGCGAGAAGCGTCTTGCCTGTTCCTGGAGGGCCGTAAAGCAAAATCCCTTTTGGCGGTTTAATCCCCATTCGCGAAGACCGGTCCTTGTCCTTAAGAATAGAAAGTGTCTGCAGGATTTCTTCTTTCATTTCATCCTGGAGTCCGCCTACATCGTCGAGCGTAATATCAGGAAGCGGGGAGGGCTTTGAGACACCGGATTTCAATTTGCCGCTTGTGCCGGCTCCGCCCTGTGCTTTTCTTTGGATGACAATGGCCGTGCCGGTCATGGCAACAAGCACACCTGCGATGATCCAAGTACCGTATTTACTATTATTTGAATATACATAGTTTACATTATGGTTTTCGACAAGCTTTTCGACCATTTGGCTGTTAGGAGGGACTTGAGAGACATATGTTGCGTCCTTTGTCTGGAGTTCAAGAGAGCCGTCGGCCTGTTCGGTGAGTGTGGCTGTTTCTCCGTTAAGTCTTTCAACCGTATTTGCCATGGAAGAAAAAGGGACAGTGATTTCATGGCTCGCTGACTGAACAAACCAAGTCAGAGTGGCAATCATGATGAGTATCGTAAAAACTAGTATCGGGACAATTTTTGAAAGACGCTTTGAATAATTTGAATTCAATTTGCCCAACTCCTTATCGAATCTATCTATCATTATAAGTAATAAAAGCACGATATAAATAGGATTATAGTAATTTCCTGGTTGGTAATTTTATGTAACAAGTGGAGTGAGGTATAAAACAGAAATCTGCATAAAAAAGAGCTTAGACCTTGTCATGACAAGGTTTAAGCTGCTAATGGAGAAGCGGGGCGGGCGATAGATGAAGGGACGAGAGCATTATTGCCCCCCTAAAAAATGTGAGTGAATTGTGACATTGAACGCTCAATGTGCGGGATATTCATCTTTTTCCATTAAGTCGAGGCCATCGATGTACTCTTTCATTTGGCTTTTTAAATCATCGCGTCTCAGGGCGAAATCGATATTGGCCTTCAGGAAACCGAACTTATCTCCGATATCGTATCGTCGCCCGTTTATTAGGCAGGAGTAAATTTTTTCTGTTTCCAGAAGATGTCCGAGGGCGTCAGTCAGCTGTATTTCTCCTTTGCTGTCAGCAACCACTGTGGTTAAACTGTCGAATATGGCTGGTGTCAGGATGTACCTCCCGATGATCGCCTGTCTGGAGGGTGCGGCAAGAGGGTGAGGTTTTTCAACGAGCTGTTCAACCTGGAATAATTCTCCCTGTCGGCCGTTATAGCCAACGATTCCGTATTTTCCTACGTCGCTTTCTGGGACCTCACTGCAGCCAAGAATGCTTGAATGAACCTGGTTATACTTTTGGATCATTTGCAGCAGGGCAGGGGTTTGACTGTCTATAATATCATCGCCGAGCAGGACGGCAAATGGTTCATTTCCGATGAATTTTTTAGCACACAGAACAGCGTGGCCCAGCCCTAGCGGCTGTTTTTGCCTGACATAATGAATGTCGGACAGATAAGAAATTTTATCCACAACCTGGAGGAGGTCAAGCTTCCTTGTTCGCTTGAGTAAAAGCTCAAGCTCAACGGATTTGTCAAAATGGTCTTCAATTGCCCTTTTATTTCGACCCGTAACAATGATAATATCCTCAATACCCGATTCGATCGCTTCCTCGATGATGTACTGAATGGCCGGCTTATCGACAATGGGCAGCATTTCCTTAGGTTGGGCTTTCGTGGCCGGCAAAAAACGTGTGCCCAGGCCTGCTGCGGGAATGACCGCTTTTTTGATCATCAGTTTTTCCTCCTTCTGTACGAAAAGAGTTTCATTGTTATCGTATGAAGGGCGGGGCCCGGACTATCCCGCGTTTTGGAAAAAAGGAATAGTATCATTTTAAAAAGCCAATCTTAAAAGTATTGAACTTGACCTTAAGGCTGATGGGGTGTGGAAATGGCTTCACTTGAAAAGAAAAAGGACAGCAGGATGATCGCTGGGGCGCTTATTGTCCTTGCGCTGTATCTCTCGCCTTTGGTGATTCTTGGGGAGGATGCCCATATCCGTGTACACGATAATCTGGATTCCAATCTTGCCTGGTATAAGGTGTTAGCCAATAGCGGGGAAATGATGGGAGACGTTGATGCGCGGATTCCGCAAATCATCAACGGGCAACTGCAGCGGAATGCATTTGGGACGGAATACACCCTGATTGTCTGGCTGTATGCCCTATTGCCGACAATGGCAGCCTATACGCTGAGCCAGGCAATCACAAGATTCGCTGCCTTTTTGGGAATGTATCTTCTCTTAAAAAAACATTTGCTTCCTGATTCCAGGATGTCATCCATTACAGTCCTCTCTGCGCTCGCATTTGCCCTTACACCCTTTTGGCCATCAGGGATGCTGAGCACACTTGGAATGCCGCTTGCTCTATGGGCATTTCTCAATATCAGGAATGGGGAGAGGGGCTGGGTTAACTATTTGGTCCTCACACTGCTTCCTTTTTATTCGAGCATCGTCCTCGGCTTTTTCTTTTTCATTACGATGATGGGAATTTTCTGGCTTACGGATGTCCTCAGGGGGAGAGGATGGAATTGGCGCTTCCTTCTTTCAATTGCCTATATGACGTTTGTGTACCTATTGCTTGATTATAGGCTCGTCTATTCTTTTTTATTCGACCAGGAACCAAACAGCCGGGACGAATATTTTCATGCGAGGCTTTCATTCTTTGATTCCGTCAGGTTGACCTTCAAAAATTATTTGCTTGGCCATACACATGTATTGACACTGCATACACTCGTGATCCTGCCTGTCATATTTACGGCTTTATTTATGATTTGGAAACGAAACAGCTGGCGGGAAGAAAAAGTCTTTACTTTTCTGTTTGTACTGAATTTCCTGCTGTCCCTTTGGTATGCTTTTTGGTTTTACAAGGGCTGGTTGCCATTGACGGAACGATTCCATTTTCTCGATACGTTCAATTTTGCCAGATACCACTTTGTGAGGCCACTCATTCTCTATCTGCTGTTTGCATTAGGCTTGAAAGTTCTTTGGCATGCTGGCGGAGGAGGGAAAAAAGCAGTGTCGTGGCTGGGAGCGGCACAAGTCATTGTTCTTCTGCTCGGAAATGACGAAATTGTATACCGCAACAAGCCGAGCGTAAAAGAATTTTATGCGGTGGAGCAGTTTTCAGATGTGAAGGATTATATCGGGCTGTCACAGGAAGAGTACCGGGTTGCAAGTCTCGGTCTTCATCCAGCAATATCTCAGTACAATGGCTTCTACACTCTTGATACGTACAATAATTTTTATCCGCTTACCTATAAAAGACAATTCCGGAAAATCATTGAAAAAGAACTGGAGAAAAGCAGGCGGCTCCGCATTTATTTTGATGAGTGGGGGGGGCGCTGCTACCTTTATAGCGCGGAGCTTGGAAAGCATTATAGCTTCAAAAAGACGTCCAGAAAAAAGATTGAAAAGCTTGAATTGAACACGGAGCAATTCAAGCAGATGGGCGGAAGGTATATTCTGTCCGCGCTGCCGATTCAGAATGCCGCGGATAATAGGCTGGAGCTTGAAAAAGTGTTCCATTCAGACACTTCAGCGTGGAAAATTCATCTTTACAGAGCCATCTAGCAACAGGAGGAGACAGCAATGCAAGCACCTTTACTTACTATTGTGATACCATGCTACAACGAAGAAGAAATTTTGCCGGAAACGATTTCCGCCCTATCTGCGCTTCTCGAAGATATGATTGGGCGGCATCAGGTGGATCAGGGAAGCAGGCTTCTGTTTGTCGATGACGGAAGCAAGGATCATACATGGAAAATCATCTACAAAGAAATCATCAAAGGTGGGTTTGTCAAAGGGCTCAAGCTTGCTAGAAATGCGGGACACCAGAACGCGCTTCTCGCGGGCATTTCTGCTGCTAAAGAAGCATCGGACTGCATGGTAACGATTGATGCGGATCTCCAGGATGATATCCATGTCATTCCTTCGTTTATTGAAAGATTCAAGGAGGGTTGCGAGATTGTTTATGGCGTCAGGGCAAAACGAAAGACTGATTCCTTTTTCAAGCGGACGACAGCAGAAAGCTTTTATAAGCTGATGGGACGAATGGGCGTCGACCTTGTCTATAACCATGCGGACTTCCGCCTGATGGGACGAAGGGCTGTCGAGGAGCTCGAAAAGTTCGGGGAGAGCAATATGTTTCTTCGAGGCATCGTCCCGCTAATTGGCTTCAAGACGGCAGAAGTCTATTATGACAGGAAAGAGCGGCTAGCAGGCGAGACGAAATATCCGCTGAAAAAAATGCTTGCATTCGCATTTGACGGGATCACATCATTTTCCATTACACCGATTCGAATGGTGCTGCTCGTTGGGGTCCTATCCTTTCTCGGAAGCCTAGGGTTTGGGGGCTATTTTCTCCTGCTGAAGTTCTTCGGGGAAACCGAAACAGGCTGGACTTCGCTGATCACATCCATCTGGCTGATTGGGGGGCTTCAGCTTATGGGTTTAGGGCTTGTCGGGGAATATATTGGTAAGATTTATAAGGAAACTAAAAGGCGGCCGAAATACATAGTTGATATGGATTTGTTCAATTTTCCATTGCCGAGACATTTATTGAATGGAGAGAGGACGGATGAGTACTATAGCATGGATGCTGGACAGCTGCCTGAAACGAACTAGCCCGTTCATCCGTTTTCTGCTGGTCGGTGTGATTAATACAGCAACTGGCCTTACCATCATGCTCGTTCTGCTTGAACTGCTCCGCTGGCCTTATATGCCAGCGACACTGGCAGGAAATGCAGTCGGCGCAGCAGTCAGTTATATATTGAACCGGTCATTCACATTTCGCAGCAATGCAAGTGTACCGGAAGCACTTCCGAGGTTCATTACCGTCATTCTTCTCTGTTATATGTTCAGTTATGGGACCAGCAGGGTGGCTGCCGGCTATTTGCTTCCTATATGGATGCAGGGTTTCTTTTCAGCAGATGTATTGGCCGTCTTTATGGGCACAGCCTTATATACCATTTCCAATTATGCCGGGCAAAAATATTGGGTGTTCCGGCAAGGAACAGGAGAGTTAGTGTAGCTGGAGCATGCCATTGTTTCCGAACTAGGAGCTTTGGCTGCAGATAGTGTTGGAAACAGGTGGACGGCGGATTATATAATTCCCACGGCAATTTACTTGCCGATTTTAGGGCGAACCTTAACGCGGAGTCCCAAGGAAGGCTTCAGGAAGTCAGGCTGTATGAGACTGTATCCAACCGGAGAGTGAAGGATATGCTATCGTGGCTAAATTGCCCGGGATACAATGCACCAGAACCAATGGATTGCTGCCATCAAGGAATTATAGGGAAATGAAAATACCGTCGTACCGAGCACGGCCCCGCGCAGCCTCGAAAAGCGTGAGGCTTCCCAAGTTTTGTTCAACTTATCAGCAGGGAATGAGACCGCAGGAAGATGGGAGAGCGGACCGAACATGGATGGGGAAGGAGAGTTCAAGTTTGTTGAAAATCCTTTGCCATGTGCGAAAAAGCCTGTCCTGAAACCTGCTCCTCTATATATTAATGATACCCCGCTTTCACTCATCAAGGGAGGCACTGTTCCTTCATCAAACAAAGCGCCTGTTATAAAAAAGAGAGACGCCCAAACGGCGTCTTTCTCGTTCTGGATGTAAATATGTTCCTTACCATAGATGGCCGATGCAGCGGAGGTGACTGCAAAGCTATTTAACCGAAATCCGACTGTAGGGCTTGGAACTAATCATGGACTAGTAATATACCCGGTACTCCAGTTTCCAGGAATGATGCGATTTATTTCTTTGTGACTCCAAATATACTCAAAGTGCTGTATACACGGTATTTTTAGCGACCGCCATTTAATGTTTTCATAACCTTCAAGAGCAGCCAGTCCCCTTTCACCAATGTAAGAACAGGAAAGACGCCAAACCTGCGTCTTTCCTCATTCTTGATGCAAGTTCCTTACCAACGATGTGCTTTGGCATTTCCTCTGGCAATGATTGTATTGAGTGTTACACGCGTCTCTCCGTTAACCTGAGAGTTCAGGTGCTTCGGCCTTGTCCATGGATAATGGAAAAGTTTCGATTGCGGATCTAAATGATCTCTGTAACTCATCAAAATCACCTCAGGAATGGATTTTGGAACATGCTGATATTCTGCAGAATATCTTACTTAGCATCTGTCAAAACCGCCGGGATTATGCCCTTAATCCTTAAACAGAAAATACGTTTAATTCATGAAAAAATCTAGACATTTTACCACTGTCGATATATTATAAATACTGGAAGGGGAGGTTGATTTTGTAATGGCGAGAGTAAGAAGAAGAAACACACCCGCTTTTACTATGCTTGCATGGTTGGGGCTGATACTGTTTTGCGGACTGAATCTTGTTGGCCTTTATACATTGAAAGAACCATTAATGGTTAAAGGCTATTATCTGATGGGAATGGTAGGCATCATTGTTTCATCATTTACAGTAGCAAAAGTTGTCCGCGATAATGAAGAGGATGAAAGTGAATTCCAAAAGCATCATGTGGAACCTAAATAAAAACCGCCTTGGAAGTCCTGAAATCAGGATTCTTCCGGCGGTTTTTTTATTCAATCTATAGATTGCTCCTTGCAGTCATATGCGCCATTTTGCATGCTGCTTCTCGTGCTTGTTCCTTTGCTGCAGCGACAATTTCAGGAACCTTTTTCGGAAAATGGTCCAGCCCTTCTGCAAACACGGTATCCAACATTTCAATACCAAGGAATGTGAGTGCGATTTTTAAGTAACGGTCTCCTGATTCTAGTTCTTTTAAAGGTCCTGATGAATAAATACCACCCCTTGTCTGGATGTGAATGGCTTTCTTCCCCGTTAAAAGACCTTTGGCACCAGCCGGAGTAAAAGCGAACGTCTTCCCGTGGACAAAGAGATTGTCTAGGTAAGCCTTCAGGACAGCAGGAGAGCCGAAATTCCATACTGGAGATACAAACACAAAATAATCATGCTTTACAAATTCATCTGCGAGTTGATGCATTTTAATGATTTTCTCACGTTCAACAGGTTCTAGCTGTTCAAGCGTCATGCCATAGCCGCCAATTTTTCCGCGTGCAGAAACAAGGTCCGCATCCATTTCAGGGATGTCAAAATGAAAAAGATTGTGCCTTGTGATTTCGATGTTCTGCTTCTCTTCTGCAAAGCGCTCAATGAAAGCTTCACCAATTTGCAGGCCTTTTGAAAGCCCGGATCCTTTTGGATTGGCCGTAATATAGAGCAATTTTGCCATGATATCAACCCAATTCTATAAATATTTTCCTTTAGTCAAATTATAGAAGAAAATATTACCTTGAATCATGAACAAACCGTGAATTTGGTGAACACTGGATGAAATTATGGAAAATATGGATAAATGTGAAACTAAAGGCTGCTTTTTATCGTATATATATCTGCAGGAAACTTTTGTGAATAGAAATGAGGGAAAAACATGTCATCTTTCGCCCTTGAAGTAAAATCACTGACGAAAAAAATCGGCAAAAAGACAATTGTCGATAATGTCAGTTTTCAAGTGAAAAAAGGGGAAATCTTCGGATTGCTCGGACCAAATGGCGCCGGGAAAACAACGATCATCAGAATGATTGTCAGTCTAATTAACCGGTCAGGCGGGGAAGTCATCATCAATGGCCGCGACCTTGACGATGAATTCACGCTGGCAATGGACAATCTTGGTGCCATCGTTGAAAATCCAGAGTTTTATAAGTACTTGAGCGGTTACAAAAACCTCCGCCATTATGAACGCATGGCGCTTTCAGACATTCCAGGCAGCCGAATCAAGGAAGTGACGGAGCTTGTCGGACTTGAGGAAGCGATCCATGATAAAGTCAAAACGTATTCCCTAGGAATGCGACAACGACTAGGCGTGGCACAGGCAATATTACATAAACCATCACTATTAATCCTGGATGAGCCGACGAATGGGCTTGACCCGCAGGGAATCCGCGAATTCAGGGAATATCTCAGAAAGCTTGCCAATGAAGGGACCTCCGTTCTTGTATCGTCACATCTGCTGTCAGAAATGCAGCAAATGTGCGATCGTTTTGCAATCATAGAGAGGGGGAAACTCGTTGTCATTTCGTCTATGAATGAGGAAAAAGAGACGGACATTCATGATGTCGAGTTTGAAGTAAATGATTCTGTCCGGGCAGCAGATCTGGTCCGGAGATATTTTCCGGATGCTGGACTTGCGGCAAAGGGGCTGCAGCGTCTATCTATATCAGCAGCACGGGATACCATCCCTGAAATCAACCGGATGTTGGTCGAGAATGAAATTCTGGTTTATGAAATCATTAATGTCAAAGCTTCGCTTGAGGAGCGTTTCCTTGAAATTACCGGAAAGGAAAGGGAGGCGTATCAAGCATGATTGGGTTAATTCAAAACGAAATGATGAAAATATTCGGCAAAAAAGCCAGCTGGATTTATATGGTTGCCATCGTCCTCGCCATTTTAATCGGTGGGATTATCTATGTGAAATTTACTGAGGATTCTAATCCTAATTGGCGTAGCGAGATGAAGGCGGAAGTAACCCAGCTCGAAGCACAGGTAAAATCCTCTAAGGATAAAGGGGAAAAAGAATTTTTACAAAGGGAAATCGAACAAAAGCAATACTACTTAAAAGAAAATATCGATCCTAACTCCAAAACAAGCTGGCATTTTATGAATGAAGTTGTGATGGGTGTCAGTTCGCTTGTCACCTTGTTTGTCGTGATTGTCGGCAGTGCGAATGTCTCGGCAGAGTTTTCCGATGGCACAATCAAACAGCTGCTCATCCGGCCTCACCGAAGATGGAGCGTCCTATTAAGCAAGTATATAGCTATGGTTCTTTACGCATTGATGATGGTCGCAGTGCTCGTTGTTTCAGGATATTTAATCAGCATCATCTTGTGCGGAAACAGTGATTTCAACATGAAGATGTATGAAATGACGCTGGATGGACAAAAAATAGCCGAGGCTGGCCCTCAGTTCTTCATGAAGATACTGTATCTTCTCCCGAGCCTTTTTGTTATCATGACGATTGCATTCATGCTGTCAACCTTGTTCAAAAGCCAGGCCTTGGCCGTGGGAATCGGAATCTTTGTTCTATTCTTTTCGTCAACCGTCGGCGGCTTAATCGTTATGCTTGCAGACAAGTATACATGGGCTAAATTTCTGATCTTCCCGCATCTTGACTTGAAAATCTTTGCCTTTCAGGACAAAATCATGGGAAACATTACTTTGCCGATGTCGCTTGGGATTCTCGGTGTCTACTATTTAATTTTTATCGTTGTTACTTTTGTTTTCTTCCAGAAAAGGGACATCAGTATATAGAGAAATGTTAAAACAGCCTTGCACCATTTTGGCGCAAGGCTGTTTTTTTGTTTCTGTTTATTATTGACCATTTAAACCTTTTAGTTTTTCTTTTATTTTACTGCCGAGTGAATTCGCATCCTCCTTGGCTTCTTCCATGACTCGCTTCCACTTCGGTGCTTCTTCCTTAATTTTATCTTCTACTTTTCCTGCCCGTTCACGAAGCTCTTTCTCGAGCTCCTTTGCTTTCTCTTTAAAATCCTGATCTATGCTATCTTTCTCTGCATTCTTTTCATTGATGGATTGAACATCAAACTCTGTTTTTTCCAGGTAAGGAGAAGCCTGCTCCATGATTTTCCGGAAGAGGGGAACGACATTTTCAGAACTGCTGCTCGACATGTAATGTTCACGGTCGGTCTTGTCGTATCCGAGCCAGACAGAACCCACAAGTTCCGGTGTATACCCTACGAACCATTGATCTTTTGTTCCATCAATGTCACTGTAAGGGAGTTGGGTTGATCCCGTTTTCCCTGCAATCTCAAGTCCCGGTATATTTGCCCTTCTGCCTGTGCCTGTTTCGACAACATTCAGAAGCATGGATGTCATATCCCTTGAGACTCGTTTTGTAGTGACTTTTACTGTTTCTTCTTCATGTTCGGCAATTGTTTTTCCTGTGGGTCCGACGATTTTCGTAATAAGATGGCCATCTTTACGAACACCCTCATTTGGAAAAACAGAGAATGCCTCAGCCATTCTTAACGGCGAAACGCCATGATGGAGGCCTCCTAGTGCAAGAGCCAAGTTTTCATCTTCTTTTTTCACTGGGATTCCAAACCGCTGCGCCGAATCAACCCCTTTGTCCAGGCCGATTTTGTCCAGAAGCCAGACAGCGGGAACGTTCAACGATTTCTCAACTGCCTCGTACATCGGAACTTCGCCGGAATAGGTCCTCGAAAAGTTCTGAGGCTCATAGGTACCAAAAGAAGTTTGTTTATCCTGCAGGATGGAGGTTGGTTTGTAGCCTTCCTCAAGAGCTGGCGTGTAAACTGCGAGCGGCTTCATTGTCGATCCCGGCTGCGCCTTCAGGTGGGTTGCCCGGTTGAAACCGCGGAAGACATGTTCACCGCGCCCGCCGACAAGTGCACGAACACCGCCCGACTGTGCGTCAAGAAGGACGCCGCCGCTCTGTACAAGCTCGCCGCCTCGGCCGACAGGGAAATTCCAGTCCTCGGAATAAACTTTTTCAAGGCTTGTCTGTAAATTTTGATCAAGGGCTGTGTAAATCTTGTAACCCCGTGTCAGGATTTCTTCCTGTGTCAGTCCATATTCATCGATAGCTTCATCGAGAACTGCGTCCATATAATATGGATATTTTCGGTCTACAACGCTTCCGCCTCCGTCATTTAACTCGATGTTTTCATTGATGGCCTGATCATATTCTTCCTTGCTGATCATCTTGTGTTCCTTCATTTTGCCAAGCACGACGTTTCGCCGCTCCATGGCCTTGTCATAATGCTCATACGGATCAAGGGCAGACGGTGCCTGAAGGAGTGCTGCTAGCACTGCTGCTTCACTGACCGTCACATCACCAATGTCCTTGTTAAAATACTTTTTGGATGCGTTGCTGATTCCCCAGGCACCGCTGCCAAAATACACCTGGTTCAGGTACATCTCCATGATTTCTTCTTTTGAATAAGCTTTTTCTATTTCGACTGCGAGGAAAAGTTCCTCAATTTTTCGTTTATACGAGCGTTCAGGCGAGAGGAGAGCATTTTTGGTCAACTGCTGCGTAATAGTGCTTCCGCCTCCAGTGATCCGGCCTGCAAATAGGTTGCCAAAAAAGGCCCTTGCGATTCCTTTTACATCAAATCCGTTGTGTTGGTAAAAACGCTCGTCCTCAATGGCGATGACGGCATTTGGCACATGTTCTGGCATGTTATTGAATGTGACACCGTCAAGTCGGTCCGTCGCAACCTTTCCGGCGACATCTCCATCCTTGTCATATATTACAGTAGATTCTTTCAATCCATCTTTAAGGCTTTGGACATCCGTTTGGCTTGCAATGAAGGCAAAAAAGAGGATTGTCAGCAAAACGACAACTAGTCCAATAAGCAAAAGTATTTGGGTAAGATGCTTCCGTTTCCAAAACCGGACAACAGCCTCCCACAGCGTATTTAATTTCCCCATAGTATCTCCCAACTTTTTCCGCCAGTGGCTAAAAAGAAGCCGGCTGGTTGTAATGTGCAGAACTTATGATTCATTTATTATAAATGATTCAATCAAAAAGTGGTATTGGAAGATGATAAGGTGGAAAATTTTGAAAATGATGTTATGTATATATTGATAATAATTTTATTATGTAAACTATACTGTAGGATGAAACAGCCGATCAACGGATGTTTCATCCTTAATTTAAAAAGTGTTGTAAATATTTTCACATTCTGTTCCTGTTGGTTCATAGAAGCAGTGAAGTTTATATCGGCCTACTAGCGGCTGATTATACCAACGGGCAGGACAGTCTCCGGGGGGTCTGAAATACCAGAGGCTGAACCTCCCAGGCCACAACCTTTCGCCATTGACAGCACGCTTTGCGAGGCGCCTCTCACTGTCGCGTGCCCGCTGGTAAAAGTATCCCTTGATAGTAGCTTCAAAAGCATGTGGCTGATAGACCATCTGGGGGATTGTTCTTAAGCCTTTGAAGTCAGAACAATTAGCCCTGATTCTGTTAATCCCGACATTGCCTACAAGCAGCATGCCCTGTTGTCCTTCGCCTTCTGCTTCGGCCCTGAGCAGCCTGGCCAATAGGTCAATATCTGCCGTTCTTGCCTTCACAACTGCCATGCTATACCTCCTCTTCAGCTTAGTTCATTTTATGGTGTGACAGCTTAGGCTATGACCAGCATTATGAAATTGGTTTTGGTGCGGGGAAGATGGGTTAGTCTTGGAGGGTTTTTTACAATAATTGTCTATCGAGGAGAATGAAGCTTTGATGGGGGAGAATGAAGCTAAATATGGATAGAATCAAGCATTTTTCGCGGAGAATCAGAGAGTTTTTGAGGAGAATGGCCACCATTTTGGGAGAATGCAGTAAATCGGCTCTACTTGGCTGGCTAAAATCGATCACTTGTAGCGATAATGGAGTGATTCGGACACAAAAACGGCGGATTCGGACAAAAAACCCGTTGATTAAGACAAGGAAGCAGTTGATTCGGACAAAAATCCCGTTGATTAAGACAAGGAAGCAGTTGATTCGGACAAAAAACGGATTGATTAAGACAAGAATCCTACTCATTCGGACAATTAGACAATATATAGGAATTTAGATAACCAACTTTGCAGAGAAAAACGCACCAAACTGTAAATTATTTTTAACATGCCTCCATATAACTCACTAATTTTATAAAAAAAATACCAACAATAAAAGAAGGAGCCAACAGGCCCCATTCTCAAATTTTTTTTATTGACTGAATTTTGTTCCATCCGCCGGAAGGGTGTTGTGCAGATTGGATGGAGCTGGCTTCTGCATTGGTTTTTCGCCTTCAGGCTTGGGATAGCGAACATATTCAAATGCGCACTGCCCATCGATGCTTGTACCTTATACCCATCGTCCTGTGCTGCTATCTTCCCCTTCAGAGAAATTGAAGAGTTTGTAGGCGACATCCATACGTTCTTTTTTACGAGGGAAAGTCCATGGAACAAGAAAGCCTTCTTTTTCTTCAATCTCTGCGATTGAAGAAGCCCACTGATTTTGGTGGTAGGAGGCCCGGGCTCATTTCTCCATATTGCCCGCCGATTAATTCCTGGAGCTTTTCGCATAGAGCGGATCGGGCCTGTCTGGTTTTGCCTCGAATTGCAGCTGTTTTACATGATAAAACATTTGGTATCCTCCCATCGATTTATCTTTCGGGCCATGGCTTTGGCCTTAAATAGGACTATCTCCTCATGTCGCAGAAGGAAACAGAAAAATTAAAATTTGTAATTATTTCATCCAATCCCTCTCCGCTATTTTTGCCTCCTCCATCACCTTTAAAACGAGGTCACTTGCGGATAGTGGTCGGGCGAGCAGGGGGGATTGGCCCGACCATAGGGACATATAATCAGGATTCTGTTGGAGCGAAGCTGTTTTTCGTATTTTTGACGTTAAGGTATTTTGAACCGGAAATTCCGGGAATTCTTCTTCGTAACCCTTCAAAGATTGAATAAATACGTTATTGATTCCGCGTGCAAGCTTTCCGGAAAAAGAGCGGGTCAGGATGGTACCATCGTCACAGGCCTGCAAAATCGCATCTTTATGTACAGTATGAGCTCCGCTTTCGTTACATACTAGAAAAGCACTCCCCATTTGAACTGCGGAAGCTCCGAGAATTTTTGCAGCGAGCAGACCGCGACCGTCCATGATCCCGCCAGAGGCAATCAACGGAATTCCAACCTTGTCTGCCGCCTGCGGAATCAGTGACATTAACCCGACTTGCCCCTTTTCTGGAGCTGCTGCAAATGTCCCCCTGTGCCCGCCGGCTTCGCTTCCTTGCAGGACGACAGCATCCATTCCTGCCTTCTCATTTAGGGATGCTTCTTCGACCGTAGTTGCTGTTCCAATCACAAAGACACCTTCCGTTTTCAATTTTTGGATGACTTCTGCTTCCGGAATCCCGAATGTAAAGGAACAAATGCGTACACCTTTTTTCAAAAGGACATCAATATGCTGTCGGAAGGTTGAGTCAATTTCTTCCTGTGAAGGAAGTGGAGCACTGTTATTTTCAATTCCAAGTTGTTCTGCGAGAGGGGATAGCAACTTTTGGGATCTGTTGATTCTCTTTTGATCAATATGTACTGTAGACGCAACAAATAAATTAACACCAAACGGCTTGTCTGTCATTTCCCTGATGGATAAAATTTGCTCCGAGAGCTGACTGGGATTCAGGTAGCCTGCCCCAACCATGCCAAGCCCTCCAGCATTCGAAACAGCTGCCACCAATTCATTCGTCGTGACTCCGCCTGCCATAGGGGCCTGAATGATGGGATAATCAATCCCCATCTGTTTAAGAAAATGGCCTTTTTTCATTAAACAACATCTCCTTAGCGTTATTTATAAGAATCATAACTTTCTATTATTGATTGGTAATTACATCGTTGGTAAGAAGAATCTAAAAATAATATGACACATAAAGAGTTTATGATGTGGAACCTATATGATTGCTTATTTATCACGGAATATCTGAGGATTCTCTTTGGGGCATAGCGCGGCATTCAATTATTTTGTTTAAGTGAGGGAGCATTGAACGAGGAAAAGACAGTACAGTCTATTTTCTAGCTGGAATCGGAGGTCTGACACTTATGTACTGCCCTTATTAGATTTCAGATATTCCCACAAACTTTAGGCGAAAAACCATTAGTCCGTATCAATAGCGAAAGAGACGAGAGGGATATGAACCTTGAATGCTGTAAAAGCCTACTGTATCAGAAACCTTTCTAGTCTTGGCATAAATACTTCTCAAGATCTTTTTCCAAAATAAACACTTCAATCCGCTCCCCAATTTTTGTGCTGATGTCGCTGTGGCTGCAGATAACTTTACATTTTGTGTGTCTTTCCACGATTTCCTCGAATTCCTTGCTGTACATCTCTCTTAAGAGCTGCCGCATTTGCTTCACCAGTTTTTTACCGTTTTCATTTTGTACGAGGTGTTTTTCTTCAACAGTCAATACCCCTTTGAACCTTGTAATCACCATGTCTTTGACAATATAAGTCTTGGTTTCCTGGGGGCCTCGTCCAATGAGTTCTCTCTGAAATTTAATGAAAGCCTCGCTCAAGTCGGCTTCGAGCTTCTTTTTAACGTTCGTCATAAGGATATCCTCCATTGGAAAAAAGTGATAATAATCATTGCCAACTATCTTACTGACTCTTCTTGAAATTTGTCAATGCTGTAAGATAGTGAGAAAAACGTAGCATTTAAGAGATAAACATAGAAATTGATGAAGAATCTTTCGAAAATGAGAAATATTAAGGCTTTTTGCGGTTTGCAAGTAAAAGGATACGAGGTTAATATTTCCTCTAACAGCTTAATTCGGCCTAATCTCGAAACGAGAGCGGAGGAACCAATCAATTGGGGTTAATTTTGTACACAGTACAGAAGGGATGAGAATGCTCTTTCGCCATCCTACCCGTCAGCTAACTTCGTCGGCTAAAGCGAAGGAGGTCCAAAAGACCGCCTTATCCAGGGGGCTTTTTTTGTTGCGGCGAGCAGCAGAGGAGCAGTCTGGCGAATAGCAGGTCTTTTTGCTATGCCTATTAAAGGAGGCTGCATGGGAGACAGAACGCATGAAGGGCATTCACCCGTCTGGCGTTAAGTAGACCAGTGCATACTTTTTTCAAACATGGATGTAAGGATGAGTTTCCGCAATGACGGTCTCAACCTGTATTCACTAATTGGAAAAGTGCGCACTGGTCTTTTTTGTATTCCAGAAAGGATCTGCAAAAAACCAGAATGTACGGGAGGTGAAAAGGTTGGACATTGTTTCCATTCTGCTTGCATTGGCGAGCCTAGGTCTGTTCCTTGGGTTCATCAGCTTTTGCGACTCGATTATCAACAGGGAAAGGAGCGGAGAAAAATGACGGTACTCGCAGTCATCACCGGAGCATTGTCTCTTTATCTATTAGATGCATTGCTCCATCCGGAAAAATATTAATCATTTAGCAGGGGGAATAGACAAATGGATTTATTGCAAACCGGAATTGTTCTACTCATGGTAGTAACACTTGCCGTTCCAATGGGGAAGTACATAGCTGCTGTTTTCTCGCTGGAAAGCACGAAGCTTGATAAAGGATTTGGAAAAATAGAAGGTATTATTTTCAGGCTCGGAGGGATAGCAGGAGATAGCATGACATGGAAACAGTATGCAAAGGCAGTCATCATCAGCAACTTTGTCATGTTCGGAGCGGGTTATCTGATACTTCGCCTGCAAACCTTTCTACCGTTAAATCCGAATGAGATTGGAAACATGGATCCTTTGCTGAGCTTCAACACGGCGGCAAGCTTTTTGACAAATACAAATTTGCAGCATTACAGTGGGGAGTCAGGGCTCACGTACTTGTCACAAATGATGGTAATTATGTTTTTGATGTTCACGACACCTGCAACAGGCCTTGCGGTCTGCATGGCCTTCATCAGGGGGCTGACAGGGAAAGAAAGCCTTGGCAACTTTTATGTTGATCTCGTCAGGGCGCATACGAGAATTTTGCTCCCTTTATCCTTTCTTGTATCAATGCTGCTCGTGTCCCAAGGTGTTCCGCAGACTTTGAGTCCGAATGTGGAAGCTATGACCCAGGAAGGAAACGTGCAGCAAATTGCGAGAGGGCCCGTGGCGGCGCTTGAATCGATTAAGCATCTTGGGACCAACGGGGGTGGTTTTTTTGGAGTCAATTCTTCACATCCTTTTGAAAATCCCACGCCGCTCTCTAATGTCATCGAGATTCTGTCCATGTTTCTCCTCCCTGCATCGCTACCGTTCGCGTTTGGCAGCATGAGCGGCAGAAAGAAGACTGGCCGGATGTTGTTTGGAGCGATGGCAATCATGTTTTTAGGTTTCCTGTCTGTTGCTTACATCAGCGAAACCTATGGGAACATGGCATTACAAGAGGCTGGACTCTCCCAGGAGGAAGGGAACATGGAAGGGAAGGAAGTAAGATTTGGCATTGCCCAAAGCACATTGTTCACAGCCGTGACGACAGCTGCCACGACAGGTACGGTCAACAACATGCATGATACGCTGACGCCGCTTGGAGGAATGGTGCCGGTAGCGCAAATGATGCTAAACTGCGTGTTTGGCGGTGACGGGGTAGGACTCATCAATATCCTGATGTATGGCATCCTTGCCGTTTTCATCGCTGGGCTGATGGTTGGGAGGACACCGGAATTCTTGGGGAGAAAGATAGAAGCGGGGGAAATGAAGCTGATTGCCATCACCATTCTTATCCATCCATTGATCATCCTAGTTCCATCGGCAATCGCACTTGCGACAGGCATGGGCTCAGCCGCAGTATCCAATCCAGGCTACCATGGCATCTCACAGGTTCTGTACGAATTTACTTCTTCTGCTGCGAACAATGGGTCTGGTTTTGAAGGACTTGGCGATAACACACCTTTTTGGAATATATCTACAGGTTTGGTTATGCTGTTTGGACGATATTTTTCCATCATTGCCATGCTGGCAGTCGGTGCATCAATGATGGTGAAAAAACCTGTACCGGAAACAATCGGTACCTTCAAAACCGATAACAGCACATATATGGCGATCCTCCTTGGAACGGTCCTTGTTGTCGGAGCGCTGACGTTCTTTCCTGTCCTCGCGCTTGGCCCTGTGGCAGATGCGCTGACACTTCGCTAATGCTAATTGAAATTGAAAAGGAGTTTATGAGAAATGGATACTTCTAATAAAGCAGTAATCGAAAATCCGGTGATGCTGCCGGGGACAGAGCCAGCATCCGGTCAACGCCCATCAACCATTAAAAAAGCCATCGTGGAAGCGTTTATAAAGCTGAATCCGGCGGTGATGATCAAGAATCCGGTCATGTTCACAGTTGAAGCCGGTTTTTTCATCACCTTGATACTTACTGTTTTTCCAGGGATATTCGGCGAACCGTCAGACCGGATCTACAATGGCGCAGTATCCATGATACTTCTTGTCACCATCCTGTTTGCAAATTTTGCCGAGGCGCTTGCTGAAGGACGGGGCAGGGCACAGGCGGAGAGCCTGAAAAAATCGAAGCGCGATGTCGAGGCGAAGCTGCTCGTAAAAGATGGTTCCATCGTGCCGGTTTTCTCGCCGGAGCTTAGGAAGGGAGATATTGTGCTTGCCGAGGCGAATGATATCATTCCTGGAGACGGCGAAGTCATCGAAGGCGTGGCCTCAGTCGATGAGTCTGCCATCACTGGGGAGTCGGCACCTGTCATTAAAGAAGCAGGTGGAGATTTTTGCTCCGTCACTGGAGGCACAAGGGTGGCGAGTGACTGGATCAAAATCAGGATCACTGCGGAGCCGGGAGAGTCCTTCCTCGACAGGATGATCAGTATGGTCGAAGGGGCGAAGAGAAAGAAAACACCTAATGAAATTGCTTTGAACACATTGTTGATCAGCCTCACGCTTATTTTTATCGTCGTTTGCGCGACTCTTGTCCCAATCGGCTCCTATGTGGATGTGCACATACCTGTATCAACGCTGATTGCGCTCCTTGTCTGCCTGATTCCCACAACGATTGGAGGGCTGCTTTCCGCCATCGGGATCGCCGGAATGGACCGGGTTACGAAATTCAATGTCATTGCCATGTCGGGCAAAGCAGTTGAAGCCGCAGGTGATATCAATACGCTCATCCTCGATAAGACGGGTACCATTACATATGGGAACAGGATGGCTTCTGAATTCATCCCTTGCGGCGGTTATTCCATAGGGGAGCTGAGCGAGGCAGCAGCGGAAAGCTCGCTTCACGATGAAACGCCGGAAGGAAAGTCGATCATCGGGCTATCTAAGAAGCTTGGTGAGAGATTGCCGACTGTTAAAAATTCAATAGGCATCGAATTTAAGGCTGAAACGCGCATGAGCGGTACGGATTTTCCCGATGGAAGAGCTGTCAGGAAAGGGGCGGTCGATGCCGTAAGAAGATATGTGGAGAGCTTTGGAGGAACAATCCCGGGTGACATGGACAAATTGGCGGAAGGCATTGCCAGGGAAGGGGGAACACCGCTGGCGGTGGCGGATGGGAATAAAATCCTAGGTCTCGTCTATTTAAAGGATACTGTGAAGCCGGGAATGAAGGAACGCTTTGCAGAACTTCGCAAAATGGGCATCAAAACTATCATGTGCACAGGGGATAATCCTCTGACAGCGGCAACAATAGCTAGAGAGGCAGGTGTCGATGATTATATTCCTGAAGCCCGCCCGGAAGACAAGCTTGAGCTGATTCGCAGAGAGCAGGGGGAAGGCAAACTCGTTGCAATGTCAGGGGACGGTACGAATGATGCCCCTGCCCTCGCACAGGCAGATGTAGGAGTTGCGATGAACAGCGGTACGGCTGCTGCAAAAGAAGCGGCCAATATGGTCGATCTTGATTCCGACCCGACGAAAATCATAGAAGTCATTGCGATAGGCAAGCAGCTGCTCATGACACGGGGGGCGCTGACGACATTCAGCATCGCGAATGATATCGCAAAATACTTTGCCATTATCCCGGCAATGCTACTTTTGGCCATACCCGAAATGGAATCATTGAATCTGATGGGGCTCGAGACACCGGAGAGTGCAATACTGTCGGCGCTTATCTTTAACGCTGTCATCATACCGATTCTCATCCCCCTCGCCATGAAAGGTATCGAATATGTGCCGATGAGTGCAACAAAGCTATTAAGAAAGAACCTTTTAATTTACGGGCTGGGCGGAGTGGTCGTGCCATTTGCCGGTATCAAGCTGATCGACCTTGCTCTTGCATTTGTTTTATAAATAAAGAAAGCGGTGAATTTTATGTTTAAGAATTTGCGAATTGTCCTTGTGCTTCTATTTGCGTGCGGCCTTGTTTATCCGCTGGCTGTAAATGGCGCAGCGAATCTGCTTATGCCTGAGAAGGCCAATGGCAGCTTAATCGAAGAAAGCGGTAAAGTGAGGGGATCGGAATTGATTGGCCAGGCTTTTAACGAACCAAAATATTTTAGCGGTCGTGTTTCTTCCATCAAATATGACGGAGCGGGATCTGGCTCTAATAACTATGCTGCTTCCAATGAGGAGCTTGCAAAACGGACAAAAGACGACATTAATGCCTTCCTCGTTGCCAATCCAGGGGTGAAAAAAGAAGACATTCCGGCAGATTTGCTGACAAATTCAGGTTCGGGACTTGACCCGCATATCTCGCCGCTTGCCGCTTTGATACAGGTTCCTCGTATCAGCAAAGAGCGGGGCATACAGGAAGAAGTGCTAAGAAAGCTGATCAAAGAACAGACGGAAGGCCGACAGCTAGGCATTTTTGGAGAGCCTAGAGTGAATGTACTGATGCTTAATCGAAGTCTTGATGAAAAATAGATACGGTGAGAAAGGGGAGGATTACACCTCTCCTTTTTACCATTTTTTTAAGAGGGGGAAAACTTGTGAATGAGGAGTTTGGCAGAAAGTCTGCGAAAGCATATTTGGCTGCCCAGGAAAAAATGGGCAGAGGCAGCCTAAAAATCATTCTTGGGGCTGTCAGCGGAGCAGGAAAAACATTTCATTTGCTGGAAGAAGGTAACAGGCTTGCGGCCAAAGGAATTACAACCTGTATAGGGATTGCTGATACATTTGATTATCCCGGATTGCGCGACCAAATTGGTTTTCTTGAAATCTTTCCTCCTGTGATTTGGAATCATAAAGGACGGGAGAACCATGATATCAACCTGGAACGGCTGCTCGATACGAACCCTGAAGTGGTTCTCATCGATACGCTTGCCGGCAGGAACCGTCCCTGTGCGAGAAATAAAACAAGGCTTGAGGATGTGAAGGAACTTCTTGCCGCAAATATTTCCGTCATTGCCACCATGAATATCACCGATCTAGAAAGGGTTGGGGAACTAGTCCATTCACATACAGGCATCAAGGTGAAAAGCTGCCGCCTCCCTATTTCCATCCTAGAAATTGCTGATGAAGTCAAATTGCTTGATGTATCGCCTGAATCCATTTTCGCAAGGTCAAAGGAAGGAAATATCAAAATATCGAAAAACGGTGATATACCCGAAATAATCATGAGAAGGGCTGAACATCTTGCAATCCTGAGAGAGATTTCCCTGCGGGTGCTGGCCGGGGAAGTTCATGCCGACCTTGAAGAGTACCGCATCAGCCGAGGGATGAAAGGAGCAAGTGGTTCAACTGAGAAAATCATGGTGGCTGCACAGTATCATTGGAACGGATCCATTCTCGTGAGGAGAGGGCATCAAATTGCCAAACGTCTTGGTGCAGAACTCGTGATTGCTTGTTTCTTGCCGAAAAATAAAAAGCTCACATTGGAAGAGGCTGCATTCAAAGCATCCCTGGAGAAGTTGGCGGATAAACTTGATGCGGGAATTACCGAATTACGGGTTGTACAAAAACATATTGCGGATGAAATCGTGGAGTATGCAATAAAAAGCTGTGCCACAAGGCTTGTAATGGGGCACTCCAAGCAAAGCCGCCTCCAGGAAGCATTTCATGGGTCAATCCTGAACCACATTTTGAAAAAAGCAAAAAACATCGATGTCATCCTTGTCCCAGACCGTGCCGATACGTATGGAGAGAGACTGCTGCCGGCAAAAAATGAAAACCAGCGGAGAAAGGAAAGCTTTAAAAGGTTATCGGAAGAAGAAAAGCAAAAGCAGTTGGAAAAGCTGCACCGCGGGAAATTTAAAATATACATCGGTGCAGCGCCTGGTGTCGGGAAAACCTATACTATGCTAGCGGAGGGAAGATTTTTAAAGGAAAAAGGAGCAGACGTAGTCATTGGTCTTCTTGAGACGCATGGCCGGATAGAGACACAGGCACAGGCTGAGGGCCTTGAAACAATCCCGCGTAAAAAAATCTCCTATAAAACAGTATTGCTGGAGGAAATGGATACAGAAGCGATCATTGAACGGAAGCCGGAGGTGGCCCTGATCGATGAACTAGCCCACACGAATATCCCTGGCAGCTTGAAAGCTAAAAGGTATGAAGATATTGAAAGGATTCTCTCAGCAGGTATCTCTGTCATCGCGACATTGAACATTCAGCATGTGGAGAGCCTAAATGATGCCATAAGGCAGATTACAGGCGTAAAGGTACGTGAAACCGTTCCTGACTATGTGCTTAAGGAAGCGGATGAAATGGAGCTTGTCGATCTCTCGCCCAAAGCCTTGAGGCAACGGATGAAGGATGGGAATATATATCGGAGGGATAAAGTCAATCAGGCACTGAACAACTTTTTTTCACTAGGCAACCTCATCGCTTTAAGAGAGCTTGCATTGAGAGAGCTGGCGGATGATGTAGACGAGCGGCTCGAATCCTGGGAAAGGAACAAAGGGATGAGAGGACCATGGCGAAAAGAAGAAGCCATTTTTGTATGCATCCCGTTACGCCCTGACGGTGAGAAGCTGGTCAGGAAAGGGTTTCGAATGGCATATCGGCTAAAGGCGGTCTGGTATGTGGCGCATGCAAAAGAGAGGGGAACGTTTTCGAATGATGAAAAAAAAATGCTGGGCAAACTGAGAGCATTGACGGAAAATCTTGGGGGGATATTTATGCTCATTGAAAGCGGGACAACCAAGAGGGTTGTAAATCCTCTTTTAAATGAAATGGAGAAAAGAAAAGTAACTCAAGTGGTGATTGGCCATTCCTACAAGTCATTTCTAAAAGGTTACGTTGGAGGTAACATCGTGAAAAAACTGTTAAGGTGCACTCGACACCTGGATGTGCTCGTTGTCGCTGATTCCTAATATACCAATGAAATTCCAATGGCTTATTCAAAAAAATGGTTTGTCGTTTTTCCTTTAGAGGAGTAAGATGTAAGAGGATATAAAAAGATGCTGAAAAGGAGTTGATATTGTTGAGTTATTCGTCAGAGCCTGAACCCGCCAGGCCGGAGGGAGCCGGGGTTATCTTTGAATTGATAGATTTGGATACCGCAAGAATATCAACTCTTACAAGGTAAGATGGCTTCCTCCTATCAGAGAGGAGGTTAATGGAATGCTGGAAATTTTCAAAAGCACGGAAACAAAGGAATTAGTGGTATTAAATGAAATTGAAAAAGGCTGCTGGGTGAATATGGTAATGCCATCCTCCCAGGAAATTTCCCGGATTACGAGCGAAGCTGGGATTGCTGCCGACTTCATCCAAGACGCGCTCGATGATGAAGAACGGCCGCGAATCGAAAAGGACGACGGCAATGTCTATATTATTGTCGACTATCCGTATTTCACCTATGATGAATCAGGCTTTCCCATTTATGAAACGATTCCTGTTGGGATTGTTCTCACACCTGAATGTATCATCACTGTATCGCTGAAGGATACACCAATACTCGGAGCATTTAAAAACAGCAAAATCAAGGAATTTTTCACATATAAGAAGACAAGGTTTGCGCTGCAAATCCTGTTCTCAATCTCTTCCTATTATCTTCGTTACCTGAAGCAAATCAATAAGAAAACGAATGAGATTGAGCGCGAGCTGCACCAGTCGATGAAAAACAAAGAACTGTACGCATTCCTCGCTCTGGAGAAAAGCCTGGTTTATTTTACAACCTCGCTGAAATCCAATAAAGTGGTACTGGAAAAAATCATGCGCTTCAATTACATTCGCATGTATGAGGAAGACAAAGATTTGCTCGAAGATGTCATCATTGAAAACACTCAGGCAATTGACATGTCTGACACATACAGCTCCATCCTGAGCGGTATGATGGATGCCTTTGCGTCCATCATTTCCAATAACCTGAACATCGTCATGAAGTTTTTGACCTCGATCACAATTATATTGTCATTCCCGACAATCGTGGCCAGCTTCTACGGTATGAACGTAAAGCTACCATTCGCTGATAACCCGTACGCCTTCTTCATGACGCTCATCGTAGCGCTCTTCATGGCGACGATGACGGCATTTATATTTTGGAAAAAGAAATACTTTTAATAGAGACTGGCTGAAAATGGCCGAATTTGAAAAACATCCATTTGTGGGTGTTTTTCTTTTTAATAGAAAATAGTATAAACTGCGATCCATAAATTGAAGATAGAAATAAAGAAAAAACTGTAAGCTGAAAATTTATGTTTATTTTTGAGTTTTGAAAGCCCCAATCCAAAAAGCATTAATCCTAGAAATAAACTCATAAAAGGCATAATCCAAGTGTTTCGTCCGTCCGCAATCAGCAAAAAAATGGCGATTATTGCTGCGATAAGCCCCGTCACTCTTATATAAATTTTTAACAAGCAGGAACCCTCCATAATTTTGATTTTTCATAATTATATTATGGGCCTTTTCTGATGTCGAGAAGCAAACAGCTTTGACACGTATCACAAAATACTGATATAAGGGAAGAGACTGGCCATGAGGCCAGTCTCTCCTATTTAAACCATCCCTTGTTTTTGAAAAAGAGAAACATGACTCCACCGATGGTGGCCATTGCAAAAAGGGCCATGAAATAGCCGTAATGCCACTGGAGCTCTGGCATATGCTGAAAGTTCATTCCATAAAGGCCAGCGATGAAGGTGAGGGGCATGAAAATCGTTGTGATCACGGTTAAGACTTTCATTACCCGGTTTGTTTCATGTGCATTCATTGACAGGTAGCTGTCGCGGATGTCGGTTGTCAGTTCCCGATTGGATTCAGTCATTTCGTTCAGCTTCAAAAGATGGTCATGAATATCATGGAAGTATTCCAGTTGCTTAAGCACAGTAGTGAGTCTGTGAGAATTGAGCATCCTGTAAACCAAATCCCTCATGGGTACGACTGTATGCCGGAAGGAGAGAAGGTCGTGACGGATGTCAAACAGTTGATCAAGCAATAATTCCATTGACTTTCCTTTACTGTTATCCTCCAGTTCGTTCAAAGCATCCTCAAATGAATAGACAATCGGAAAATAGTTGTCGACAATCTTATCGAGCACATGGTAAAAAGCAAGACCTGGATTCCACTTTTTCAAGGTTTTTGTCAGCAAAAGCCGGTTCCACACCTCATCAACTTCCATTGAACTTTTATTATGGTAGGTAACGATATATGAATCACCAAGGAAAATATCGACTTCTTCCTTTCCAAGTGTCTTAGGGTCAAGCTTATGTACGACAAAAAAGGTATGGTCCTCATAGTAATCAAGCTTTGGCCTTTGAAGCGTATGGATACAGTCTTCAATGGCGAGCGGGTGGAAGTGAAAGGTTTCCGACAGCAATGCCATTTCCGTTTCTTCCGGCACGTCAAAATCAACCCAGAACCAGTTGTACTGACCTCTTACAAGCATTTCTGGAGGAACATCCTTTACGATTTTTCCGTCTTTGGTGATAGCAATTGTTCTAATCATAGAAGGTCTCCTTCCCAGCTTACGAATGCATTTTTCCCAGTCGAGCTGGCACAAGACCTATTTTAACATGTTAGAGAGCCAATGATAAAACCATTGCAGGGATTTAGCATTATTCTGCTGCCCCGTTCTCCTGTTCTTTGGGAAGATCGCTGTCCCGCTTGATTTTCCCGTTTCCCACCGACAGGGCAACAACTATGCCAATTGAGATAAAAATCAATCCAGTCAAAAAGACCGTAGAGAATGATTGTGTCCAGGCCGTTTCGATTCCTTCAATAACAGGTTTTTTTATTTCCGCTGGTACTTTCAGCAGTTCAGGTTTTACCAGGATACCAAATAAGGCATCTGTTTTCTCGCCAATTTTGGTTAAAATTTGGGCGATGATTGGATTTTTTTCAGTCTCAATGACATCAGCAAGGTTTTTCTCGAGTGAATGGTTCATGACTACGTTCAGGACCGTAACACCAATGGTTCCTCCGATTGACCGGAAAAAGGTTGATGCAGAAGTGACAGCGCCAAGCTTGTTTTTCGGAAATTCATTCTGTATGGCAATCATTAGCGTCGGCATAACAAGCCCCATTCCAAATCCTAGGATGACCATGTATGAATAAGCAGTAAGTGTGCTCGAATCCGGCCCCATTGTGCTCATGAAGTAAAAGCCGGCAACCGCAATAGCCATCCCAGCGGTTAAAACAGTTCGGAACCGGAATTTTAATAACAAGCGCCCCCCTAGTACGGAAGCGAAAATCAGTGCAATCATCATTGGTGTCATTGTTGAGCCAGCCCGGGTTGGAGTTACGCCGAGAATTCCCTGCATGAACATTGGTACGAACATAATGGCCCCGAACATGCCAAGCCCGATTAGGAATCCCAGTCCGCTAGTCGTTGCGAAAACACGATTTTTAAAAAGGGATAAATCAAGAACAGGTTCTTGCGCTTTTCTTTCAATCACAAGGAAGGCTGCCAAAAGGATGGCCGCACCGCCAAAAATGAATAAGCTTTCCATGGATGCCCACGCAAATTTGTCTCCTGCAAACGTGAGGCCGCCGAGCAAAAGGACAACTGCCGGAATCATTGTGAAAATCCCGCCAAAGTCGATCGGCGCATTTTTCTTTTTTTCAAACGTTTCATGTTTGAGTCCAATAAAAATTAGGATGGCAGATAGAAGACCGAATGGCACATTGATTAGAAAAATCCAATGCCAGCTGATCGTATCCACAAGAAAGCCGCCAAGAAAAGGCCCAATGACAGAGCTTAAGCCAAAAAGTGCTCCAAAGACACCCTGCCATTTTGCCCGCTGCTCAGCAGTGAAAATATCCCCGACAATGGTTTGTGAAAGTGGCATGATCATCCCACCACCGATTCCCTGGATGCCGCGGTACAGAATAAGCTGCTCCATGGTAGTTGCTGTTGCGCATAGCCCGGAGCTGATGATAAATATGATAGTTCCTAAAAGGTAAAGCACGCGCCGGCCATAAAGGTCGGACAGTTTCCCGACAATCGGGATGACTGTCGTTGAAGAGATCATATAGGCGGTCGTAACCCATGCGAAAATGGAAAATCCATTCAATTCGGCAATGATTGTTGGCATTGCAGTCCCCACAACCGTCTGTTCCAGGGCGCTAAAGAACATCCCGATGATCAGGCCGGTCAAGACAAGCCGTTTATTCATTTCTTGTTTCCCGTGTTTCATTTTGTACATCTCCTTGAAAGCTAAATGCATTCATACAATCTAATTGTTGAACGATGGAGGTTATTTTAACCTGAACTAGTTGGCCAGTCAATAAACAGTTTGCCTAAATGGTGCCAAGTCTTATGCACATTATGAAGTAATCTCTATCCTATTTTGGTATGGTATAAGAAGGAATGGAAAGGAGGCAGAATAATGAGTGAATGCAAGATCGACCACAGCCATGAGGATGTCAGCAAGAAGTATCAGGAACAGGCAGCATATTTGCCGGAGGAAATGCGTCCGTTATTTCAGCAATTTTTCGCAGAAGAGCACACGCAGGATATCTTGAATCAAGCGTTTCACCTCCTCAAAAAATATGACCTTGCCTCGGAAGAAGAGCGCAGTGAGCGAAACAAGAGGCTATATATGGTCTTGAAAAATGTATAATTTTGAAAAAGCGCCTGCGGGGTGCTTTTTTTGCGTTTAAGGCTCATAATTGCCAGATATCGACCTAGAAAATAAAGATATCGATCAACTTCGCGAAAATATCGACCTAACCAAATACAAATGACAAAAGCAGGGGAAAATCGAGTCTTTGGCGAAATATTCCTAAATACTGTTATTACATAATCATGCAGTTTACTCAACTAGAAGGGGGCTGAAGGGATGCTCAAATGGATGACCGTTGCGGTTGCTTTCATAGTTTTACTTGTCCTGATTGAGGAAGCGGCCCAGTATTTGTTGAAAAGATATATGCTTGGTGCTGAAAATCATAATGATGAGCGGACAAAAGTAATAAAAATGAAAATAAAAGATTTTGTTGAAAAATATAAAAAGTCTGCGTCTCATTAAGTCGTTATCCAAGAAGAACTTATCTTTTAGTCGAAAAACAGGTAAATATCCTGTTGTTTTCTCGGTGAATCATCTTGTGAAATTTTCCTATATTTGTATTTAGGAGGTGTAATATGGAAATTACCAGGCATTTTTTTAATATCCTCGCTTTAATGATGATTTTGTTATTTTTTTGTCTTGTGATCTTCGACAGGAAAATAAAATTTAATTTTTCACAGCCGAAGCTCTTTATCGGATTTGTTGCTTTGATATGGTTTTGCATACATATGGCGTACAATCCTGTCCCAGAAGTCCGTTGTGACTTGCGTATCATTCCTTTTGTCATTGGCGGTCTATATCTGAAATACGGATATTTGCTAGCTTTTGCCGTCATCGGAATCAGGATGCTGTACGGTTTGGATGCAGGATTTGTTGAAACCCTTATTTTATACGTTGTATTTTCTTTTGTGCTGCGCTGGATGCATCCATGGTTTTTGAAACTTAAGTCTGATTATCGGATTAGATATTCTATTTTGCTAGGAATGTTACTCGGAGCTATCATTGTAATGTGTATGGAATTTATCCATACTCCAAATGAATGGTACGATCTGTGGTTTGCGTATTTGGCAATCAGTCCTCTTGGAATCGGTATTATTTCCTATCTGATAGAATTTGTTAACAAAAACATTGAAATTAGGAATCGGGTTATCAAAGCAGAGAAGCTTCAGGCAGTTGAACAAATGGGAGCTGCAATTTCCCATGAGATTCGCAATCCTCTTGCCGCTGCGAGCGGGTTCGTCCAGCTGCTGAAAGAAGCCGAGCTTCCGCCAGTAAAAAGGGAGATTTATCTTTCACTTGTCAGGGATGAGCTGGATGCCGCCGAGAAAGTAATTAGAGATTATTTGACTTTTGCCAAGCCGGCGATCGAGAAGCAAGATGATTTTTCTGTCATCGAGGAAGTGGAGCATGTCATCCGGGTGGTCCAGCCGCTTGCCAATCAAAATTCTGTCGAAATTGCGACCTTTTTTACCGGCAGCGGCTGCCTAAGAGGCGATCGACAAAAATTTCATCAGGTGTTCATCAATGTCTTGAAAAACGCAGTGGAAGCAATGCCGGGCGGCGGATATTTAACGATACGGGTCACGTCTAACCGTTCTGATATCTCGGTTATTGTGACTGATACCGGAATGGGAATGACGAAAGAGCAGGTCGAGCGGCTCGGGGAGCCATATTATTCGACAAAAGGAAAAAGGGGAACGGGACTTGGCATGATGGTGGTCTACAGTATCGTTCGTGCGATGGATGGAACCATTAAGGTAAACAGCGAAGTCGGCAAAGGGACAACCTTTTACTTCAAATTTCCTGAAGCTGCTTCTGAATAGAGAAAAGGGGATGCTGTACTGCAGCATCCTTTTTGGTGTTCAGGAAATCTGCCTTTCGGCTCATTTAACAATAAATAGAAAAAGTCTTTTCTACATTGAAGACTCCCGCTATCCTATGTCCGCTGGCTCCAGTCCATACGGCACTAAACGGGCGCTTTCGCTTTTCTTTGTCCAGCTACAGCGCCCAGCGCCTAGTGGACTTCGCCCACCTCTCTACGACGAAGCACAGGATGTACGAGTAAGGCGTTGCGCACAGGACGTGCCTGCCCTAAGCGTTATAAGTCAACATCGAATCGCTAGTGCTCTTCGTGTTTCCTTTATCTCAGTCGGTTGTGCTCCAGTCTATACGGCGCTAGACGGACGCTTTCGCTTTTCCTCTTTCCATTTGTAATTTTTGGATAAATAAATTATGATGGAATAAAGTTAATTCAGAAAATTTAGAAATAACGTCAGGAGGACTCAAGAATGAGAAAAGGTATTCCCGAAACGTGGCAGGACAGTATGGCTCTGCCGGCTATTGCCGCGCCGATGTTCCTGGTATCAGGGCCAGAGCTGGTAAAAGCATGCTGTTTAAATGGTGTTATAGGTTCTTTTCCTGCTCCGAATGCAAGGCCGATTGAAGTGCTGGACAGCTGGATGACAGAACTGAGCAAAGCGGTCACCGAGGCAAGAGCAACAAATCCGGAAGGTAAAATCGCTCCGTGGGCTATGAATATGGTGACGCACAGTTCATACAGCCGCCTGGAAGAAGAACTAGAACTGATCAGGAAGCATCAGCCAGAGCTTGTGATTACTTCGCTCGGCAGCCCCAAAAAAGTCGTGGAAATCGTCCATGGATACGGAGGGCTTGTTTTTTCCGATGTCAGCGATGTGAAGTTTGCGAAGAAAGCTGCTGAGTCAGGAGTGGATGGGCTGATTCTCGTTGCAAGCGGAGCCGGAGGGCACGCTGGTGAAATCAACAGCTTTGCCTTTGTTGATATGGTACGTGAATTCTGGGAGGGCATCATCATTCTTGCTGGTTCCATATCAACTGGTAAAGGCATCCTTGCGGCACAGGCAGCGGGAGCCGACCTTGCCTATATGGGCACAAGGTTCATCGTGGCAACAGAAAGCAGGGCTTCAGAGGATTACAGGGAAATGCTTGTGGAAGCAAGCCAGGAGGACTTAATTCTGACAGATGCTTTTTCGGGCGTACGGGCGAATATGCTGAAACCAAGCATTGTTAAGGCGGGACTTGATCCGGAGCAGCTGAAGAAAAAAGATAAAGTGAATTTTGACAGCATGCAAAAAGAAACAGATGCTAAGGCGTGGCGTGATATTTGGTCTGCTGGGCATGGAGTTGGGGCAATCCGTCAGATACAATCAGCAGCAGACATTATCGACCAGCTCGGTCAGGAATATAATGATGCGCTTGAAAGCGTAAACAAACGTGCAGAAAAGTTGCGGGGAGCAAACGTAAAATAGCCTGCAAAATAGTTTTGAGAAAAAAATCCGCGAAACAGGAAGAAAATCTCTGGTAAAAAAGAATGATATTCGATATAATGGCGATAATATATTGTAATAGTAAAAATCAATGAAGAAGAGAGTAGCTTTCGGCAAAGGCCAAGCGAACCGGGGATGGTGGAAGCCCGGTGCGGAGCAGAAAGTGAAACGCACTTTAGAGATGCTCTCCTGAAACTTAGTAGGGACAGCCGGGGCTTCACGTTACGAAGGAAAGCAGGTCTGGAAATTTTCCGGACAATTTGAGTGGTACCGCGGGATTATACTCTCGTCTCTTATTTAAGAGACGGGAGTTTTTTATTTTCTAAAAAAGGTGGATGAATCCTATGATTAATTTTAAAAAGGAATTTGCACAGCTGCTTTCGGCACAGGTTGACGGACAGCTGACAGCAGAACAAATTGAAATTGTACTTGAAAAACCGAAACAGCCTGAACACGGGGACTTGGCTTTCCCATGTTTCTCGCTTGCGAAAATTTTCCGCCAGGCTCCGCAGAAGATTGCTGCAGAACTAAGCGAAAAAATTTCATCGCCACTTTTTGAAAAAGTAGAAGTGGCCGGCGGTTATGTGAATGTCTTTTTTAACAAGGAAACAGCTGCATTAGACATCCTTAAACAAGTATTGTCAGAGCAAGGAGAGTTTGGCCGCTCCGACGCTGGCACCGGCGGCGTGATGACGATTGACATGTCATCGCCGAACATCGCTAAGCCATTCTCGATGGGTCACCTCCGTTCCACTGTCATCGGTAATTCAATCGCATTGATTGCTGAGAAATCCGGTTTCAAGCCGTTTAAAATCAACCATTTAGGCGACTGGGGTACACAGTTCGGGAAACTGATCACGGCTTATAAGCTATGGGGCTCTGAAGAAAAGGTTTCTCAAAACCCGATCAAGGAACTGCTATCCTTATATGTTAAGTTCCATGAGGAAGCGATTAATAATCCATCCCTTGAAGACGACGGGCGTCTTTGGTTTAAGAAACTTGAGAACGGCAATGAAGAAGCGATGGAGCTGTGGACATGGTTCCGTGACGAATCACTGAAAGAATTCACGCGCATTTATGATTTGCTCGGCATCGAGTTTGATTCAAGTGCCGGCGAAGCATTTTACAATGACAAAATGGACCGTGTCATTGACTTGATCGAGGAAAAGGGCTTGCTGGTCGAATCAGATGACGCAAAAGTGGTGGATCTGTCCGACCTTGAGCTTCCTCCATGCCTCATCAAGAAGTCCGACGGTGCAACACTTTATGCAACGCGTGACCTTGCAGCCGCATTGTACAGAAAAGAAAACTACAATTTTGTCCAATCACTTTATGTTGTTGGGAATGAGCAGAGCCTGCACTTCAAGCAGCTGATCGCTGTACTTGATAAAATGGGATATGAATGGGCAAACACAATGAAGCACATTCCATTCGGCATGATGCTGAAGGATGGCAAAAAGATGTCTACCCGTAAAGGCAAGGTCATTCTGCTTGAAGAAGTGCTCGCTGAATCGATTGCGATGTCTGCGAAAAATATTCAAGAGAAGAACCCGAACCTCACCAATAAGGATGATGTTGCCAGAATGGTGGGCGTGGGCGCTGTCGTGTTCCATGACTTGAAAAACTACCGATTGAACGATATTGAATTCTCGCTTGAAGACATGCTTCGTTTCGAAGGGGAGACCGGCCCATACATCCAATACACCTATGCGCGTGCGTGCTCTATCCTTCGTAAAGGAAATTGGGATAAATCGGAGATTCCGGCAGAATTCCCATTATCCTGGACCGAAGAGTGGAAAGTCATCACTGCACTGGCTGAGTTCCCAGAAGCGGTCAAGAGAGCAATGGATAAGTACGATCCATCTCAGATTGCGAAGTATGTAATTGACCTTTCACGTGAGTTCAACAAGTATTATGCAGAAGTCAAGATCCTTGAGCCGTCCGAGAAAAAACCAGCCCGCCTGGCACTTGTCTCCGCAGTCACAATGGTCGTTAAAGAAGGTCTCCGCCTGCTTGGTATGGAAGCGCCAGAAGAAATGTAAGAGAAGAGAAGATGCCCGCACAGAACGATGTGCGGGCGTTTTTTTATGTGCTTGTGCTATCCTTAAAGTGGAAAAGGAGGAGAATATATGGGGAATTGGGAAAGGAAATTGGTGGCAACAACACGGGGAGAGTTTGAAGTTTTTATAAAGGGGGATGGTCCTCCTGGCGTGGTGACACATCACTATTCGGAGTTTAATGAATCTGGTGATTATTTTGCCGACAGCTTTACCCGTTCGCATAGGGTCATCCTTGTTAACCTTAGGGAGGCAGGGCATTCCGAAAAAGCTACAGAGCCTTACCGGTTAAGTATGCTCGATGCGGTTCTCGATTTGGAGGCTATTCGCGAGGAATTTGGCTATAGTACATGGAGTTATGCAGGCCATTCAACGGGAGGGATGATTGGCGTTCTTTATGGGATTCATTTTTCAGAGTCTCTGACGGCCCTGATCCTCGTCGGGGCTGCTGCACGGGAATACGCTTCTGATTCCAGTGAATGCATTTATCATCCTGAACACCCCCAATTTGAGAACATGCAGGACTTGATGGAAAAGCTGAAATTGCCAACTCTTTCGGCTGATGAACGTAAAAATTTATCTAAAGAACGAACAAAGCTATCGCTGTATCATCCGGCTATGCATGGCAAGTATTTTTCTAAGCCGATTTCAAAAAAAATGTGTGTTGTTCGGCTGAATTTTTTTAACAGGGAGTTTTCAATTTACGACGTGACAAGGCAATTGCACAAAATAAAAACAAGAACCCTTATTCTTTGCGGTAGGCATGATGTGCAATGCCCTGTCGGTTTCTCAATCGAAATGGACCAGCACATCCCCAATTCGAAACTGCACATTTTTGAAAGCAGCAACCACTATCCATTTTTGGAAGAAAAGAAGTTGTTTAAGAGGGTAGTGGAAGATTTTGTTACTAGAAAATAAGATTGTTTGGAAAAACGCCATAACATAATTTGGATTGGCAGCAGTGCGTAAAGATGTGAAAATGTCCAAGGCTGAATTCATTAATATTTATAATGAAATTGGGAAGCGGGCCCTTGCCGTCAACTGACCCAGAATGCAAAAAGGAGTCTATTTAAGGCTCCTTTTTTATGCTGCCTGATCTTTATATACTCTGCCTCTTTGCTGTCTTGCCAGGAAGACAAAAACTCCACAAAGAACGAGGACTCCTCCGGCTGCCTGGACGAGGCTGACTTTTTCATCAAGCAGGAGGATGGCCAGCGCTGTGGCTCCCACTGGTTCGCCGAGAATACTCATCGAAATGGCAGTGGCATTGATATAGTTCAAGAGCCAGTTGTTGATTAGGTGTGTAATGGTCGGAACAATCGCAAGCAGAAGGAAGATTCCCCACTCATGCTGGCTGTATCCAAGGATATGCACGCCTGCTGCCAGGTTATAAACCGTCAATGCAATGGCGGCGAAAAAAAAGACGGTGAAGCTGTATATCCAGTGGGATACTTTTTTTACGACGCTCTGTCCAATCAAAAGGTAACCCACAACGGCAATGACACTTAAGAATGACAGGATATCACCGAGAATGGCCATCTCGCTAAGGGCAAAGTCACCCCAGCCGACCATGATTGCTCCTATCACAGCGATTCCCATGCTCAGTAATGCCGCTGCGGTTGTACGCTCTTTAAAAAGAAAGAATCCTCCTACAAGCGAAATAATTGGCTGCAGCGCGAGTATAATCGTTGAGCTAGCCACAGTCGTAAGCTTTAAAGACCCAAACCAAAGGGCGAAATGCAACGCCAAGAATAATCCTGATAACAATAAAAATGCCCAATCACGCTTTTTTATTTTTGAGAACTCAGTCCGCTTTTTCCACATGATTGGAAGCAAAAACAGGCTGGCAAGCCACATCCTGTACATACTCAAAATCGTGGCGGGCGCATCGGACCATTTGACAAAAATCGCTGCAAATGAAACAGCAATAATTGAAATGGTCAGTGGTATCGCAACCGATCGCTGCTGCAAAACTATCCCCTCATCTTCCCCGATAACTTTTCCTGCAGTATCGTAACGTAGTGTAACACAATCCGCGTTCTTTTTGGAGAGGAACATTTGGTATTTTCAAATAGTTCCTGTTTGCCTCTGTAAAAGTTATACTTTTCAGAAAAAATAATGATAATATGATAATGTATGGATAAATAATGTAAGGATGGTGTCAAATGGGTATTCGGTATAAAAAAATAGACCATGTCCAACTTGCTGCACCTGCTGGGAGCGAAGATCAGGCAAGAAAATTTTATGGACAGATTTTAGCTATGCAAGAAGTCCCTAAACCTGCAAACCTGGCGAAGCGGGGCGGGGTGTGGTTCCAATGCGGGACTAACCAGGTCCATATTGGCATTCAGAATGAGTTTTCACCTGCAGTGAAAGCTCATCCGGCTTTTGAAGTGGAGAACCTTGAAGAACTCCAGCAAAAACTGACTGAGCAAAACATATCTATAAAGGATGATGATTTGCTGGAAGGAGCGGAACGGTTTTATGTTAATGATCCCTTTGGTAATCGGCTTGAATTCTTGAAATGGAAAAAATAAGGAGATTGTTTTAACGATGGATTTGTTTACAGATAAGCTATTAATTATTTCGTTCTTTTTAATGACTGTGACAGTTATTGAGACGCTGGCTTATGCAACGAGGATTTCAGGAGCAAGGGTGAGGCTGATTAGCACAGCGGTATCGCTGTTCAGTACAATGGTCATCTTCTCACGTATGTCTGTTATGTTCCAGCAGCCTCTAATGGGGAAACTCATCGTTGAAGCGCCGAACCGTGATCCGCTTTCGTTTTTACAAGATCAGTACCGAATCCTTATTGCTGTGACAACGCTTGGGGTATTGGTGGGGATTATTATGTTTCCTACTTTTATCAGCATTTTTTCGCGGGGAATCATCGAATTGTCGGAAGAGAAGGGATCTGTTTTAGCAGTGGTGCGAAAATGGGCCAATCTCAGGGGGGGAAGGAAGGTTTTAGCATACATCAGGCTGCCCAGGTTTGCCGACCTGAGAGGGATTACACTGCAAACAATACCAAAACGGCTTTTTGTGCTGAATATTGTTATTTCTGCTGTTTATACGACAGGCGTGATGTCTGCATTATACGCATCCCTGATCGTTCCGGAAGATTATAGACAGGCAGCTGTTCTTTCTTCAGGTATTATCAACGGTATCGCGACCATTCTATTGACATTGTTTATAGATCCAAAGGTGTCCGTGCTCGCCGACAGGGTCGCAAAAAAGGAGAGCAGTTATATTTATTTGAAAAGTTACTCCGTGACTATGATTGGTTCCAAGCTTGCTGGCACCGTCGCAGCACAGCTCGTCTTCCTACCCGCGGCCCTTTACGTCGCCTGGTTTGTCATGTGGATATAGAAAGGGAGTTATTCGGCCGGTTTCCTATTTTTATTTATTGTGGGTATGGTAGGCGTACATGTATGAAAATGTAATGGACTTTTCCATGCTCGTTGGAGAAGGTACGGGAACTATCTTTCTGCTATGCTTACACTTTTTGCTGGAAGAAAGCAGGTACAGTGATTAATTTCGCTGTGCCTTTTCTTTTTGTCTTGGTCAAATCACCTGATGTAGAAAATAAAACTTCCGAAGCAGGCCTCATACCGCGCCAGGAAAATAAAAGTGACAAGCAGGGAAATAAAATCGGTATCTTGGAATGTAAATTAGAGGGGAAAGAAAAAAAATAAAATGTGAAAATAGGAAAATAAAATTTTCGTATCGTACGATCCAACCCAATTAACAAAAGCCCCTGCATTAGCAAGGGCAAAAAATTGAATAATGTTATGATACAAATCTTTTTACAATGAATGCAAAGATCAATGCAAGAATGCTGCAGATGAATACTGCTACTGCCAGTCCTCCCACGGCTATACCGGCCCATGGATCATACTTTGCAGCGATAATAAAGCTGGAAGCAAAAGTAAGCAGGGATAATCCCAAACTAATTAGTCCCGGACGGTACACCTTGCCATGTCGCAGATAATAAGTCGAAAGACAGAGGAGCGCGGTATAGAGCAGTCCAACTGTCCAATCGTTCACCGAGTAGTCAATAGCTTTCATAATTATATTGCTTCTTATAGATTTAGGTAAATCCAATCCAATTTCAGCTGTTTCTTTCGTTTCAGTATTAACTGTCATCAGTTTAAATTTTACAGGTTCACCCGCCCAGTTTGTATTATGAAGAAAAGCGATTTTATTTTCCTTATGGAAAAAGACGGGTGAGTCAATTGCAGATTTCAAGTTGGTCAGCTGTTTTTTCTTGCCTGTTCCAAAGTCTGTGAAGAACAGTTCATACTTGTAAAGGGAACTGTTTTTTGATTCTTTTGTTACTGCTGTATAGGCTGCTTTGATGTTGTCAGGGGACATGGCAATGTTATAGGACTGGGATGGCAGTTTGCCAAGTATACTTGAACTGCTTACTGATGTATCTTTCAAGTCGTATTCTTTCAAGTCATCAAAGTCTTTTAATATTATTTTGTCACCATTGGAGGAGAGCATTAAATTTTCCATTGTATAAAAATCTTGATCTGTCAGCTTCTTTTGGTTTTTGCCATCAATAGAAACGGAGAATAAATCAGAACCTTCCTTTGACTCCCCCTCAGCTTTTCCCAACTCTTTAGAGGGAAAGCCAGAAAAGAAAATTTGCTTTCCATCGGCTGAAAAAATGGCCCCCCCGACAGAAAGTTTATCGTTGGTCAGCTTCTTATCGTGGCTTCCGTCAGCATTCATGATATGCAAACTCTGAACTTTGTCAGGGTTAGCTGATAAATAAAGGATTTTTTTACCGTCGCTTGAAAAGACAGGCTGACGATGACGATCTTTTGCCGGATTTGTGAGTTTTTCAGTTTTTCCGCCTTCCGTCCTTGATGCATAGATAGCTTCTTTTCCATCCTGGTAATAGGAAAAAGCAAACTTTCGGTCATCGTGCGAAAGGGAAATCTTGTTGCCCAAACCAGTGAAATACTTATAATGATCATTTTCTCGCATAAGTAAAAACGCCACACTCGAGATTAATAATATAGCAACCAATGCTATCGCTGTTAACAATCTTTTGTTCGTTTTTTTCATGAAAATCCTCCAGACATTATGGATGTAATCAGCCAGACTCCTTTAGTATTTATTAGGTGGAGACACACTAACTTTTCCTATATTATACTACATTTGTAAATATTAGAATGTAATTTTCCCTTCTTTATAAAACGAATGATTATTTCGGAAAACATAATTTTATAGCAAAAAGTCCATAATTTGTATTTATTAAACATCATTTTTGGTGTAATATTACACAAAAAGGGTGTATTTATGTTGTTGTATATTATAATTGTTCCGTTTCTTTTATCATTTTCAATTTTTTTCTTATCTCCGCTTGCATATTTGGCAATGCTTCTTCCCGCGGGGCTATTGATGGGTCTACTATACGGTAATAAGGAGAATCTTAATGAAATATTCCAAACACGTTATTTGCCTGTATACTTACCGATTTTTTTGGTTACCGGCACGGCGGCTGTTTTAATGCTTATCACCAAAGGATTCCTTGGTCATGATTACTGGCTTGCGTTTATTTTGCTCACCTTTCCTTTCTTGCCATCTAGTGTAATCTCGGCTCTCAATGGTGAGATATTAAATGTCTTTCTGGTTCCGTTTTTCTACTATTTATTCACTCTATTAGGATTTATTATTTTTGAACGCCAAAGGAAAGACAGGGTGATTTTTGATAAAAAGCAAGTTCTCATTGGCACCGGGGCAATTGTCCTTTTCCTTGGAATAAGTGGGGGAGTGATGTGGGAGCGGAGCAAAACGGTTCTTCCGCCTTCATATGGTTTCGGATATGAAAAAGGTTATTCCAGTGTTGATCTGGGACCATACGATGTGACGAACAAAAAGAATAAGCTGGCAAAGCTCAATGGTTCGTCGTCCCTTGTCATTTTATACTTTCTTTCATTTAAGCTTTCCTGTCGGATAATAGGTAAAAAAGACTATAGCTGTTGAAGGATTTTCCGATTCCTAAGGCGAATTATTACTCGATAGAGAAAAAAAGGAGGAAAGAAAATGAAAGCTATAGGATCTCTTCTTTGTGCTGGTGTCATTGCAACATCGCTTGTGTTTGTACCCAGCGGTGCCGTACTGGCATCAGATGATGATTGTAACTGTGATGTCACGATGTTGAATGGTGCAGAAAGGAATAAACTGGTTGCCGGTTTGTTTAAGAGTGACAGCTACAAATCAGCGAACAAGCAGCTGAGAGAAAAGGGTCTGAAGAGGGAAGGTGCCAATAAACTAGAAGTTATTCGCTTTAATGCAGATGGCAGTATGTACATAGGAGTACCGTTTGCTGATGAAAAAGGTGCAATTGAATTTTTTCCGTTCTCAGTGACGGAAACTGGATTCGTACCAATGTTTCCACTGAATTAAAAAGCTCAAAGGGGAATGGGGAGGAAAAATGGAAAAAATATTGAATGCTATTCAGGATGATTATCCGGATGATTTTGCCTGGTGCTACGGATGCGGTCGGCTTAATAAAGCTGGACACCATTTTCGGACCTGTTGGGATGGGGACCAAACAGTTACGATATATACGCCAAAACAAGAAGAGATGGCACTTCCTGGCTTTGTCTACGGAGGTGTGATTGCTTCGTTGATTGATTGTCATGGGACCGGATCGGCCGCACTCGCATTGCACAGGAAGAATGGGCATGAACCTGGAGAAGGGGCAGAGCCGCCGCGCTTTGTTACAGCTTCGCTCCACGTCGATTTTATGAAGCCAACACTACACGGCGTGCCGTTGAAAGCAGTTGGTACCGTCCATGAAATCCATCCAAAAAAGTGGAAAGTGGAAGTTGAAGTTTTTGCAGATGGTAAGACATGTGCAAAAGGTGAGGTAGTGGGGGTCGTAATGCCTGACAGTTTCCTTGCAGGAAAATGAGTACTTATAAGCCTAATAAAAAAGCATCGGCCGGTGCTTTTTTTATTTAGGCGGGAATGACTTGGTATGGTTCCATCTTAATGTTGTAAGACATCATGTCAGGGGGATGGGGACACTAAATAAGTGGTTAAGAAGAACCTAAATTTTCCTAGGGGTACTATTCCTCGTCGCAGCTCTTCTAGCGTTTCTGTTTGTGCAAAGCATGAAGCCAGACAAGGATGAGGAAGAGAAAATAAGATCGCAGGCAAAAGAATATATTTCTCGAAAGTTTGCAGATGTAGTAGTTAATGATGCCCTGTATAACAGCATGGGGAATTTTGATCATTTTGATTATGCGGTAAAAGTAGAGAACAAGTAGGATGGGATTCAATTTCTCGTTTTTGAAAATCAACAGACAGGTAAGATGGAAGACAGTTATATTGCTGCTAAGTGGGAGAATGAGCTTGAGAAAGAGGTTAAACCGCTCCTGAAAAGCCAGTTCCCTTATTATGAGGATATATGGATTCATTATGATAAACGTGTAGGGGCAGAGCTTGACGTGGGAGCTGATCAGGACGCTTCCTATAAAGATTATGAAACAAAACCAAACATCATGTTTTTCATCCCAAGAAAGAAGGACAAGGGTGACAAAGGAAAATTTGATAGGTTCGTCCAATCCGTTATAGTAAAGAGGCAGAGTTAAAGCATGGGAGCATCTCCCTGGAATACAGTAAGGAAGGAGTTCCTCAAGAGAAGGAAGGACTTGCTGAAGAATTTTAATGGTTTTCTGCTGAAAATGGGGGGAGAAATTAGTGTGCAGAGTAAAGATTCGTCCAATTAAGGAAGATGATTTGCCGGAGCTATGGAAAGTGATGCATGGAGAAATGGATCCAGAGTGGAAAAAGTGGGATGCGCCTTATTTTCCGTTCGTCCGACTGACATGGGAAGAGTTCATTGGCAAAAAGGATAAGTGGGTGGACCGTGCCGACCGCTACGCAATTGAAATGGAAGGCAATGTTATTGGCTCTGTAAGCTACTATTGGGAGCACGAGTCTTCAAAGTGGCTTGAAATGGGCATAACAATCTATCATCCCCAATATTGGAGCGGCGGATATGGCACAGAAGCGCTGAAGCAATGGATTGACCATTTATTCCAAACGATGCCTATAGTTAGAGTTGGCTATACGACGTGGTCGGGTAACGAAAGAATGGTCAAGGTTGGGGAAAAGCTCGGCATGATGCTTGAGGCAAGGATACGGAAGGTCCGTTATCACAACGGGAAATATTATGATTCAATTAGGATGGGTATGCTGAGAGAAGAATGGCTAGAGAAAAAAGGTTAGCCATTCTTCTAAGCTGCGGATTACCCGTTTTTTGCTTTTACCGCTGCAAGCAATTGTTTGAGCGTTCTATTTATGTTAGTAAGTACAATCAAAATTACTCCAAGCATGATGAAAGTGACAATTTCTCCAGTATAAAAAGCAAAAATGGCAAGAATCACAATATATAACGTTGATAACCAGTCTTTTTTCAATTAAACCACCCCCATCATCGATATTATAACATGGGAAATATTGGTGTGTAAAAAAGACCAACAAAGCAGCCAGCCCCCGCAACGGGTGCTGGCTTGCTTTTACTCTTTATGACAGAGTCCGTCTGCGGCCATCTTTTCAAGGATTCCTTCGACTTCTTTGACGGAGTGCCCCATGACGATACCGACTGCTTTTGATATACGATTTCCAACGGGGTTAGTCTGCATCCAATAGGCTGAGGGGGACAAACTGCCCAGCAGTCAAGTAATGATCCAAGACTGGGATGAGATCTGTCCATTCTAGGTTGCAAAAGCGCATCTTTGGTTTACCATATTTGTTGAGGATGCTGTCATGCAGGAGAAGGCTGCTGGTCGAGCCGTTAAAGCGGACGTTCAAGTCGATAAAATAGTGCTTTCTGCCGCTGATTAGTACTTCGAATCCAGCGATACCGATATAGCCTTTTTCAATGATTCTCTCCATGACTTTAAAGCCTGTTTGCACAACTTCTGCTAATTCAGGATCAACTTGAGTCGTGGTTGAAGGCTATACGCTGCTTAAAATCGCAAAACGCCTTAAAATTCACATCTCCACAGCTTTTTACTGGAGACATAAAATACTGAATGCTTTACGTTCATTAGACTTTGAACAACTTCCAGGTATCGTTGAAAGTGACGAGACCTTCTTTCGTGAGTCCTTTAAAGGTCGTGAAGTAACTCATCGTAAACTCATCGTAAACTCATCGTAAAGCGAAAAAACGTGCTACAAGAGACGAAAAAAGAGGTATTTCATACTTAAAAATCGTGGTTGTCGTAGCTAAAGACCGCAATCATAATATTATCGCTTTAAAGGCTGGAACAGGTCGTATCAAAACGGAAGAAATAGATGCTGCAATTGGAAAGTATATCAACCCATCTTCTTTGCTATGTACAAATACAGCTACAAACTATAAGAAGTTCGCCAAACTTTTTTACAACACGAAGCAGTGAACGAACGACAAAAGCAACCTGTGGAAAAAGGGATTTTCCAAGTTCAGAATGTGAACAACTTCCATAGCCGTTTAAAGACTTGGATTGACCGCTTTCAAGGTGTTGCGACCAATTAGTTAGACAATGACTTATACTGGTTTCCGAATTAGACAAGGATTTATCCTTTGAAAAACAAGTGGAGCAAATGCTTGCTTCGCGTGTCAACAAATCTAACAAAACAACTGTTGAAATGTTGCGGGCTTGCTATGTTAATTAGGAGTTCTTATCCTTTTCAAGTAATTCTATGATTTTATCAAGTTTCTTTTCAATTTCAACTGATTGATTACTTTTAACTGAAGAATTGATAAGCAATCTTCGGATAAAAAGTGTGAAAGAAACTACGAAAAAGGCGATAAGACCAATGATTATGTACAAATAAACTGCTGAAGCTACCATAACACTACCCGCTTTCCATTTTTTAATAATTTTAACATATTATTGTATTGTTGGGGTTAAAGGCTTGCTTAATCAAAAGCAACAAAGTTTACGAAAACAGCTTAATAAAAAGATAGCCATCACGCATGATGTCAATTGTGCTGTCGAGGCTTTTGTCTCGTGGAATTTGTTCATTCATTGCCATAGTATCTACTCATTTTTATCTCTTTCACAAATACTCTCTCTTTTCTATTAACCCTATTTTTCCAGTATGGAAACCCATCTTCTTTTTAAATTTGTATTGTGTGGGCATCGAATCGTAAACATACGGTGAATACAAATTTTTTTATCTTGGAAGGAAATGGACAAGGGGGTGCCGAATTATAGATGAAATATAGAGGGGGTAGGGAAGATTTGAATCCGATTTTACTTGATTTTCCAACAGAATTCACGACAGAGAGGCTTGTAATCAGAGCAGCAAAAGCTGGTGATGGCAAAATTGTACATGGTGCAATCCTCGCATCCATTAACGAGCTTAAGCCATGGATGCCGTTTGCACAAAAAGAGCAAACCGAAGAGGATGTAGAAATCAATATCAGGGAAGCCTATATCAATTTTCTAAAAAGAGAGGATTTAAGACTGCTTGTCTTTTTGAAAGAGACGGGAGAGCTAGTGGCATCTTCCGGTCTTCATAGGATTGATTGGGATGTGCGCAAATTTGAAATCGGGTACTGGATAGATACCCGCCACAGTGGAAAAGGCTATATTACAGAAGCTGTCGAAGGGATCACTGAATTTGCGCGAAATGAGCTAGGCGCCCGGCGGGTTGAGATCCGCTGTGATTCCTTGAATGTTAAAAGCAGGGCGATTCCTGAGAGACTCGGCTTTTCGCTGGAAGGGATTTTAAAGCAAGATTCGCTGGCTGAGGATGGCTCAGGTCGATTGCGCGATACCTGTATTTTTGCGAAGACTTTTTAATACAAAAAACTGGTCAAAGTGAAGTGACCCCATAAAGTTAGACACGGTTATTTCATTAGGCACCGTCTAGGGCATGAACCCGGTACTGTACTGGGCTCATGCCCTTTAATTATTCCATTTTTCTTCAGCCTGGAGGCCGGATCATTTTTTGCTGCCAGCTTGATCTTTAGCTTCGGCCTTTACCTTATTCACTGCGCCTTTCATTTTATCGGATAAGTCGCCCATATCAAATTCCTCCTTCATTTTGTCTACTATAGCTGTACCCGCAGTGAGGAGCTCTAAACGTACAAAGGCATGGGGAGCATATTTTAGGGGAAGGAGCCATATAGTATTTCGGATGCAAAAAAAATGGGGATAGGTGGTTGAGAAATGGGAGGAAAGAAAAAACTGCTGTTGTTATTACTTCTTTTAGGTTTTGCTTGGGGATCAATGGCTGACTTGGCCGGTGCAGTCACATATGGAGAGCTCGATAATGGCCGGCATCCGAATGTCGGAGCATTGATTGTGAAATCTGAAAAGGGAGGGAAGCGGCAGATTTGTTCCGGTACGCTTTTACAGTCTAATGTCTTCTTGACTGCTTCGCACTGTACATCTGATTTGCCGGAGGATAATGAAGTGTGGGTGAGCTTTGATGAAGATGTTGATCCTGTTAATGCAGAAACAAAGCTTTACTCCGGGCATGCCGTTACAAATCCAGAGTATTCGCACAGGCAGTCAGATACCGGTGATATTGCGGTAGTTTTGCTGGATGAGTCGGTGAAAAATATTAAACCGGCCGAACTTCCAACAGAGAATTTGTTTAATGAAATGGCCGAGAAAGGAAAAATGAAAGATGCAACTTTCACGGCAGCCGGCTATGGTGTTCAGGAGCCAGTCAACCAACCGGGCGGACCGATTTTTCCGTATGATGGATTAAAAAGAATGTCCGTTTCTGAGTTCAATGCGTTAAACGCCACATGGCTCCGGCTGTCGCAAAACAATGCAGCGGGAAACTCTGGCACATGCTTCGGCGATTCTGGAGGCCCTAATTTCCTTGGTGCAGGCAGCGGTGCAACCAACATTATAGCAGGTGTGACAGTCACAGGTGATTCGATGTGTAAGGCTACAAACGCAACATACCGCCTTGATACCCCGTCAGCGAGGACATTCCTGGGCAAGTATGTCATACTTCCGTAATGCATATGAAAAAGCCGTTTTCAACAGTTGAAGGCGGCTTTTTTGTATTCTATTGTCTTCTGAATTCTGAAGTCACTTGGTTTTTCGTAAATATTTTGACCTTCGCGCGAGTAAATACGATTACTGCAAACGGACTTATCACCCAATCCAGCAAAGATATCGATCAACTTGACGCAGAAATCAAACAACTCAGCGACCATATCGATCATCCTGGTACATAAATCAACCAACACAACGAATATATCAACCACCCGTCCAATTACTGCAATCAAAACTCATAAAAAGGAAGCCTGCAATAGGCTTCCATCAAGCAGATATGGTTAAAATCCGAACAGCATTCCGATGATTTTCTTTTTCTTGAATTTGTTCATCAGCTTGGATGGTCCTTCTAGTGAGAGGTCGGGCACTGTTTCCTCTTTACTTTCATTTTGTTGTTCAAGTGTTTCAATCAATGTCATCAGCTGCCGTACCTGGCCGTTCAGTTCCTCGATTTCCCTGCGATGCTGTAAGAGCTGGTAGGTAACAACATCATCAGCTTTTCCATCGATCCTTCTCTCAAGGTCTGAGACTTTTTCGATGAGCTTTTCAACTGCAGCATTGGAGTCGGGCTGTTTTACTTGTTTTACGGTTCCGGTACGGACGGTTTGGCGGGCGGCAGCAATTTCCTGGAGAAGGACACCATTGTTCACTTGTTCCTGGATATGTTTCAGCACCTCAATGCTGTCCTCCGAAAACACATAGTGTCCAAGTTCATTCCGGCTCATTTTGAGATTGGCTTGTTTTACCCAGCGCTGGATCGTGCTTTGAGAAACCCCCAGCAGCTTGGCGACTGCATTTGTATTCATCTCCATCCCTCCTGTTGTAAAAAGAAATTCGCTGTCCGGAAGGCGAATCCTTTGCTGTTGACAAAACAAGTTCTTTTTCGGCAAAGAAAGTGCAGGGACAACGATTTTCTCAAAGGGTTGTCGAATGTGGAGCAGGCTGTGTTTAAGTAAGGACACAATAAGGGAATCTAAGGAGTAGAACCCTTAGACACGCAAGAAAGAGGGAAATCTTATATAATAGAATTTAAAAAAGGCGGTTGATGGTATGAGCATCCAAAAACAAATTATAGAAACACTTCATGTCAAGCCGAGTATTGATCCTAAACAGGAGATAAGGGACAGAGTAGAGTTCCTGAAGGCATACTTGCACAAATCGGGAGCAAAAGGATTCGTCCTGGGCATCAGCGGCGGCCAAGATTCTACGCTGGCCGGCCGGCTTGGGCAAATTGCGGCTGAGGAAATCAGGAAGGAAGGGGGAAATGCCGAGTTTGTGGCGCTCAGACTTCCGTACGGTACACAGCATGACGAGGATGATGCACAGCTGGCACTTGACTTTATAAAAGCTGACAGAGAATATTCCTACAATATAAAGAAATCCGTCGATGCTGCGAAAGAAGAATTTGATCAAATTAGCGGCAGCAAACTCAGCGATTTCCAAAAAGGAAATATTAAAGCAAGGGCAAGAATGATCGCACAGTATGCATTCGCTGGAGAAGAAGGGCTACTGGTCATTGGGACAGACCATGCCGCGGAGGCTGTAACAGGCTTCTATACAAAATTTGGCGATGGCGGCGCGGATCTTCTCCCTCTTTCAGGGCTCAACAAGCAGCAGGGAAGAGAACTGCTGAAAGAGCTTGGCGCCGAAGAACGCCTGTATTTAAAGGTCCCTACAGCCGACCTCCTCGATCGTAAGCCATTGCAGTCGGATGAAACAGAGCTTGGCATTTCGTACGAAGAACTGGATGATTATCTTGAAGGCAAAGAAGTCAGCCTTCAGGCAGCTGAAAAAATCGAAAAACATTACCGAATTTCTGAACACAAACGGCATATGCCTGCATCCATTCACGACAGCTGGTGGAAATAGCGAAAGCGAAGAGCCCAGTTTTCATAAACTGGGCTCTTTTATAGCTTTCTTTTATTTTTCCCTTGTTCAACTACGAGTTCTATTTGCTGGGTATTTCCACTCTGGAAATCAGGTTTGACTTCAGCAATCTTCATCGTTTTTTTGAATATAACGACCTTTAATGGCTGGAATCCGAATCGAAAAGCCAACAGTAGGCTGGAAAGCAATCCCAATCCATAGCTTTTTCTTGTCAAAAATCAATAGCAGCTAATCCCCTTTTATCCCATTTTATTAGGAGTAAAACCTTTTCCTCTAGCACCATTCCAATCCTCGCGCAACACACCCATTTTCACTGTATCATAATAACGGCCGTGTTGGAGATGGCTATTACGGATTCTTCCTTCTTCCTTCATTCCGAGCTTTTTGCCGACTGCAACCATCCTTTGGTTTCCCGACCAGGTGGTAAACCCGATTCTTGGGACGGAGAAAAGCCCGAACAAACGAGTGATCCATGTTTTCAAGGCATCTGTTCCATATCCTTTATCCCAATATTCCGGCTTGTAGATGGAAATTTCAATTTCAAGGCTGTTTGATGACTCATGCTCCCATTCATAGGAAACCACTCCAATGATTTTGTCCTCAACCTTGATTGTGAACTGGTTATCACAGCCTTGCTTCATTAGATTGGCTGTTTGGTCGTGGTATTTTTCATAATTTATTTCATGACATGAAATATTGGGTGAATCCCATTTCTTCCATTCTGGATGCGGATTATGATAGACAAGCTCCCATAAAAGAGGCAAATCGTCCTCCAAGAGCTGACAAAGCACAACATTTTCTCCTTGCAGGCTCTTTTCTGTTTCCACTGCAGCCACCTCCAGCCAGAATTCAAAGTTTTCTTCGAGAATTATAGTCCGATTCATAGGGATGTGTGAACAAACCCTTTCCATTCTATTTTACCATGAAAAGAATGTTCTTGAGTAAACGTTTTCCAGTTAAAACCTTTTGGGAAAAGAAGGGGATAGTCTCTCTTGCAACAAAAAAATGCCTGTTTCCAGACATTTTTTTAGGGTGATATATGAATGACGATTATTGTTTCTGAAATTTGTTTAGCAAAATATCAAGCTCTACACTAAGGTTAATGGTTTTAATATGTTGAAATCCATAGAGAATCCCTGCTGAGACCATTTCACTTCGTAAGGCTTCAATCTGATTTTTCAGTGCCAAATTGCATGTATACATGATTAACCCCCTTATTAAACGAATTAATCTTTTAAAATATTTTATCATAAATTACCAGGTTAATGGCTTACTAGTTTCGAAATTTTCCCAAAGGTTTATAGGTAAAAAGGTCCTTGTGTAATTGGTTAGCCACTTTTTTATCCAACAGGCTGTTTGTCCAAACATGATGAGAGTATTTTTCATATATTATCAGCAAATACAAAAGGAGATGAATATTGTATGAGTTCAGGTTGCAGAAAATTAGCGAAAATTATTGGAGGATCTGTTTTAGTATCAAATGAGAATCTATGTGTTGTGCAGCGGCTTAGGGATATTGATGCGAAAATATTAGGGAGGAAGACGGCATCTCCACTTGCACTTCCATTCGCCTTGTCATTTGAGGATGACAGAAATTATGAGACACTTAATCTTGGGGAACAGTAATATTGCAGGAAGAAATTAATCCTTTCCTTTCCGCACTGCGTGAAAGAGAGATTATCGTAACGGCCCTTCATAACCATTGGCTTTTTGACAAGCCGCGGTAGATGTATATGCATTAGGAAAATACAGGATGTCCATTCGCTTTTGCAAGAGACAGCATCGCGGCTGCAAGAGAAGCAGGACTTTTTTAGCTTAACCGAACAGCTTCCTTCCTCATTTTTAGGTTCAAAATCGTTTTTTGGGGGTAACTATAGAGAGTGAGGCCCAGAAAAGAATGAAGTTAGGGGAAGGATTATGACACAGCTTGATAAGAGGCTTTATGATTATATCGAAGTCAATATGAATGAAATAACGGATGCTTGGTTAGTAACAGTCGTGACAGCTAAAGGAAATGTGCATTCTATTTATACAGATGCTTCAATGGAAAAAATGCTGAGAGATAAAACAAGATGACAATCAAAACTATTTCTAGCCTTTTTCTTGAAAGTACTGATTTGTTTGAGAGACATATGACTGACTGGGCAATGACTGCTGCAAAAAGCAAGGTGGAAACCGGGACACCCATCCATGAAGTAATTGAGGCATTGCGGAAGGTAAGAGAGACGTATTGGAGTTTTGTGGGCAGGTTCATTTCTGAGAACATAGGCGAAGTCAATCATGGCGACATTGTCCGTTGGAGTACTGTTATCAATTCAACATTTGATAAAATGATACATAAATTCACTGAACTTTATTATGAACTAACAAACGCCAGACTGGTTGCCCAGCAGGCGTTGATTACTGAACTAGGCTCGCCTGTCATCCCGATCATCGACAGAGCCGGTGTGATGCCATTGGTAGGGGGATATTGATAGGCAGCGGGCAAAAGAGATACTTGATTTCATTCCGGGAAGATGTTCGGAACTAAAGATTACAACATTGTTTATTGATTTATCGGGCGTCCCAATCATCGACACGATGGTGGCCCATCAAATATTCAGTCTCGTTGGTACACTGAGACTTTTGGGGATTGAGTCTATCCTTTCCGGCATCAGGCCGGAAGTGGCGCAAACTTCCATTCAGCTCGGTCTTGATTTTACGGATATCTCTACTTTCAGTACACTCAAGCAGGCCTTAAAGATAATCAAATATCAGGTAAACATGTTAAAAGCGGCCATCAGGCCGCTTTTGCTTTATATGATCGGTTGCTGCCAACTTTACAAAAGGACACCATTTTACTTTTTCTTTATTTCAATGCTGTCAGAAGAAAAAATTCGCACTGCTATCCGGCCTGAAGCGGCTTTTGCTTTAATTAGAACAGGCTGTTTATACTCATTTTTAAAAATAAAATCGGGGCCTGCCCAACTGACTGCAGCGTCCCGGCCAGGCGGCACGTATGGCACTTCCTTGCTATGCTTATAGCGCCTTAATACTTTCAGTCCGGAAAAATCCACTGCATTGTACAAGGTGGACGATACTTGGCAAATTCCTCCGCCAACCCCCTCTGACAGTTCACCCTTCACAATGACGGGGGCAGGCTTGTATCCCCGTGCCTCTGTCCTTTGGCCAACAATAGAATTAAAAGAAAATGTTTCCCCGGGAAAGACGACCTTGTTATCGATTGCCTTGGCAGCAAGGCTGATATTATGTGACCTTTCCCAATTATGATTGTTATAAGTCGTTACATAGTGTCCAATTTGCTTTGTCTTGATATTGGCTAACAGTTCGCTGTCAACTCTTGCGTACATTGGTTTGACGGGAAGCACCAGAATTTGTTCTTCGCTACTGTAAAAGGATTGCAGGAAGGAAGCTGTGAAAGCGGCTTGGTCCAGTACTGTACCATTCTTTTCCGGAATGATGTTCCCATCGCTGTCAAGTGACGCATCTATCGGTGCTTTGTAGACGATATTTTCCATTTTTTTAGAAAGGTCAGCTATTTTATCGGTGTCGGCGAATGTCAGGTCAGTCACTGGCAGAGAAAATTCTTCTTTACTGACGGTTGCAGCCTCCTTTTTGAGATAACGGACAGTTATTGAGTCTGTCTCGATAAAAGGAGGAGAGGCAGCACTGACTGTATGCATATTCAGGGTTAATAAAAAAAGGCCTAATGTCCATCCAATTTTCAAAAGTATTCACCTCCGTTTTAGTATGGTCACAGCATTATTTTTCATGTGCTTCGGAGGAAAGGTTATGAAAAAATATTTACAAAAAGGGTTTTCTTTTGGAAAAGCATGACATATAATCAAACTGTATTAAGAATAATAGTACACTTAGTACGGAATGGGGTGATTGAATGTTTGAACTTGATTTGAGAAGCCGAAAACCGATTTACGAACAGCTTGTCGACAAGCTGAAGGAATTAATCATAAATGAAGTGCTTAAGCCCGACGAACAGCTGCCATCCGTACGGACCCTTGCGCAGCAGCTGACGATCAACCCAAACACGATCCAAAAAGCATACAGGGAACTTGAAACACAAGGGTTTATCTATTCACAGAAAGGTAAGGGGAGCTTTGTGAATCCAAACAACCAGCAAATAGACCTTAAAAAAATAGAAACGGTCCTGAGGGAACTGGAAAAGCTGATTTTGGAAGCCTTATACCTTGGCATCCGTCCGGAAGAAATGGTGAAGCTGATTCGTGAACTCGATGCTCCAAAAGGGGGAGAAGAAAGCAATGATTAAAATGGAAGGAATCATGAAACATTTTGACCATTATACCGCGTTGTCTGATGTCAGTCTGTCAATCGCCAAAGGGTCAATTTACGGACTGATTGGTTCTAACGGGGCAGGTAAGACGACATTGATCAAGCTTCTTGCCGGCATTTACAGACAGGATAAAGGAAAAGTGACAATAATCGGTCAGCCTGTTTATGAAAACGTAGACGTAAAGCAAAAAATGTTTTACATACCTGATTCGCCAGTATTCTTGTCACAATATACCATCAGCATGATGGCCCGCTATTATAAAAGTCTTTATCCAAATTGGTCAGATGAAAGGTTTGAAACTCTCGTCAAGTCTTTCGCGTTCGATGTGAAAAAGAAGCTTCATACATTTTCAAAAGGCTGGCAGCGCCAGGCAGCATTCATTCTTGCACTTTCCTGCAAACCCGACATCCTTTTTCTCGATGAACCAATGGATGGTCTTGATCCAGTCGTTAGGAAAAAAGTGAAGAATCTGCTGATCACGGATGTCGCAGAAAGAGAAATGTCGATATTAATTTCTTCCCATAACCTTCGGGAAATTGAAGATATCTGTGATACGGTCGGAATTATCCATAAAGGAAAGATTGTCCTACAGAAAGAGTTGGATGATCTTAAATCGGATATTCACAAAATCCAGATTGCCTATAGGGGAGAAGTGCCGAAAGATTTGCTGAAAAACCTGTCGCTCGTACATACAGAAAAGCGCGGCAGTATTCTCTTATGTATTGTAAGAGGGGATGAAGAGGACATTTTTAAACAAGTGAAAAAGACGAATCCGCTCATTTTCGATATCCTGCCACTTACGCTAGAGGAAATTTTTATTTACGAAATGGGGGACATCGGCTATGCCATCGAAAACGTCATCGTTAAATAAGGAAATACTGCTGCAAATCGCTAGAAATACAGGCTGGATTTCAATTATTTATTTCCTCGGCTTGCTGTTTGCCCTTCCGATCCGAATGGTTAACCGCTTTTCTACTGAAGAAAATTATTTTGACGGTGAAAAAATTCAGAATTTATTTTATTTCGATTTTCCCATTCAGCTGATTTTGCTTGTCACATTGCCAGTCATGATGGCTGTTTTCTTGTTCAGGTATCTCCACGTCAAGCATTCAGCCAATATGATACACAGCCTTCCAATGACCAGGACAAAGCTGTTTCATTATCATGCACTGACTGGCCTAGTATTTTTAATAGTTCCTGTCCTACTTACTGCTTTTATCATAATGATGGTTCACATTGCTATGGACCTGGGTACATATTTCCCGTTTAGTGAAATAGCCTCCTGGGCAGGAGTAACAATTTTGCTTAATCTTCTGTTTTACTCGGTGGGAATCTTTATTGCCATGATGACAGGAATATCGGTGTTTCACGCTGTCCTGACTTACATCCTGCTGATTTTTCCTACAGGGTTTACCTTATTGGTTCTTGGGAACCTGAAAAAGCTGCAGTATGGATTTCCAAATGAATATTTTTTTGGACGGAACATCGAAGCACTTTCTCCACTGTTCTTTGCTGTGAGGCTTGATAGTAATAATGTAAAAATGAAAGAAATCATTGTGTTCATAGTATTGTCGTTTGTATTGTACGCATTGTCTCTTTTCTTTTATAAAAAAAGAAAAACCGAATCGGCTTCTGAGGCGATTGCATTTAAAAGCATGAAATCTGTATTTAAATACGGAGTAACGGCATCCACGATGCTAACAGGTGGCTTGTATTTCAACGAATTGCAAAACAGCGCGAACAGCTGGACGGTTTTTGGGTATGCGGCAGGTGCTATTATCGGGTATTTTGTGTCAGAAATGATTCTTCAGAAGACGTGGCGCGTTGCCAGGAGCTACAAAGGATTGATCGTATTCGCAGCTGTGACAGCAATTGTTGCTGTGGCTGTCAATTTCTCTGGAATTTATGAAAAAAATGTTCCTGAAGCAAGTGAAGTGAAGAGTGTATTGCTCTCCGATGACCAAGATTACTATATGGGATACAATGACCAACAGCCCGAATATTTTGTACCATTGCCAATGAAGGAAAAAGAAAACATTGAAATGGTGACAAAACTGCATAAGCAAATTATCAAGGACAAAAAAATCAATCAGCAGGCAGAAAACAGCATGGATGATAACAATACTTTTATTATCAAGTATGAATTGAAAAACGGAAGTAAAATGGTCAGGATGTACTCATTCAATGAGCGCCTGTACGAAGATATGATTAAACCTATTTACACTTCGGCTGAGTATAAACAGACTTCACAGGAGGTATTCCATCTTAACCTTGATATGGTCAAAAGCCTGAGTATTAGTAACAGTTCTCCATACGGGAATTCATTCTCAATTTCGAATCCAAAAGATAAAGAAGAGGCTATAGCGGCGTTGAAAGAAGATATTATGGAGGAGTCGTATGAAGAGTATCACTATTACCGAAACAGTGGATTCTATATGGAGGTTGTTGGGCCATCAACCATATACAACCAAATAGAGATTCGTCCTTCCTTCAAAAAGTTCTCTCAATGGCTCGAAAAGAAAAAATTGAATCACTTTTCTTCTGAGACGTCAAATAATGTGGAGAGTATCTTAATCGGGGACAAAAAATATAAGTTATCAACAGGGGAAGGTAAAATCGAAAAGGATTTAAAGAAGCAGGCAGGAACAGTGAAAGTGGAAGACAAAGCTACAATCGATCTTGCCATAAAAAACGCTTCAGCCAACCCTCAGCGTTATACAGCGGTTGTGAAATATAAAAACGACAGTTATAAAGAAATTATATATTTTGATGAAAAGCATCTGCCAGATGTGATTAAAGAAAAGATGAAATAGACAATGGAGTGGTGAGCATGGTAGAGGTTGATTTTGACGAAATGTACATTGCTCATTCAAAGCGATTGCATTATCTAGCCTTCTCAGTTACAAGGGATGTACACCTTGCGGAAGACGTGGTTCAGGAAACGTTCGTGAAGGCTTTTAAGAAAATGGATACGATAGAGAGTACTGAGAAAGTGGGGGCATGGCTGTCTGCCATTGCTACAAGGACAGCCATCGATTTTCTCCGTGCTGAAAAAAGGAAACACTGGATGCCTGCAGACCAATTGATTATGGAGCAGGTCCTATACTATCCTGAAAGTGGGCTTACTCCTGAAGAGGAAGTAGATATTCGGCTATTTAAGGAAGAGTTGAATCGGTCTGTCTTTACGCTATCCGAAGAGTACAGGGAAGTACTGATTCTCCGGCTGCAATACGGCTTGCAGGAAAAAGAAATTGCCAGCGTGCTTGATTTGAAATCTGCGACAGTTAAATCAAGGCTTCACCGTGCCAGAAAGCAGCTAAAGCAAACGATTGCCGAAAAACATCCTGCCTGATAAAAGCTTGTATGGAGCATTCTCAATTATGATTTGATGTTAGACAAAGCCATTACGAGCAATCCCTACTAGGACACGGGCGAGTTTTCCCACAAAGTTTCATGATGGATTTTATTTTCTTAATCTTCTTCAATTTAACATTATTCGAGTGTAGGGCTTTAAACTCAGGGTTATTCATCACCAGACTCATGGTCGCAAGGAAGAGGTAACGCCGCAGGTGATCTTCCACGTTTGGAAAGAACAATTTGGCCTTTCCACTTCCTAGAGCTTGCTTCAGCGAGATGCAATCCTGCATAAACCCATTTAATCATCAGTTTTATTGGCAAAAAGAAGGATAGATCATTCACCTGATCTATCCTTCTTTTTTTATCAAGTTATTCATTTGATTCTAGGACTACTCCTTTCCCTTTAAGACTTAGGATTGAACGATAACATAAAAATCCGGATACCCATAGTATCCAGTCGGCCTACATACATGTAATGTTAATTAAAAGTGAAAGTTATAGTCTCCCTTTGTGTGCTATTTTTTTGTACTAGCCAAATACATTAGCATGTGGAATTTTTCGTCTATTACATGATAATCAAAAAAAGGTCCTGGATCTGTACAGTAACCGATATTTTCACTTTGCGTAATTTGATATCCGTTGACTGATATATTTTCTTCTATGTATTTTGGATATAAAATATGCTCGTGGGAAAATGGATATAATGCTGAAATATTTTTCAAGGATTTGGCCGAGCTATCATAATAGGAGTACCCGCCGACAATTGTTGAACTGCTATGTAAATAGTTTTTTAGAATATGAATTGGGAACTGCGGATTGAGCAGTGAAAAATCATTTGCTGTAAAACTATCCACAAAAACATCGATGCTAAGCGGTTTCAATGGCAGATTTAAATCAGAATTTAAAATATAAAGGACATTTGGCTTCGGAATCATACGCTCAATTCTTTTTCTAACCTTCTTGAGCATCGCAAGCGAATAGCCACTGAATACATAGGATGCGCTCGTTTCAAGAACATCGATATATTTGGGTAGTGACACAAAAGCGTCAACGTTTGTTTCCACGATTAACTTGTTTTTCAAATCTACATTTTGTAGAACTTTTTGAAACCAAAAATTACTTTTTTCAAATAAGTTAATCATATTGGGATTGATCTCTTTAATCGTTTCTTTATCGTAAAAATAAGATGGATAAGGAGACGTCTCGTACAAGTTCCCGGTAATGATAATACCTTCCTCGATAGCTGCCTCGTATCCACAGGTACAAGTTAAACTCCCAGTTTGAATGTAGACTTTAATCGTCACATCTTTCATTTCAAGTGGAATGTGGCACTTCGGACAATAGAGCAAATTTACAAAGGAAAGTGGGACCCCTGTAAAATTCTCTTCTTTGGATGAAGGCGAGTTGGTTTGAACCGCTTTTTCAATCAATTGGATAGCTTTTGATATGTCTTCTTTTTTCTTGGTCAGCTGGTTCTTTTTATCAATGAGAAAGTTGTTGTAGTAGTCGATATCCTCATGGTCCGAGAAGTTTGTGACACGCTGATACGATAAAATTTGTTGAATTTCTAGCAGTGAAAAATAAAATTTTTTCAGCTCAGTAATAAAAGCCATGTCGTCTAGACACAATTGGTTCATTTGATACTGGGTGTTTTTTTTGTCTGGTATTAATAATCCCAGTTCAATGTAATAACGAACGGTATCGGTGGTAACATGAAAAAGCTTTGCAAATGTACCAATTTTCATAGATGCCCCCCAATAAAGAAAGTGGAGTTCCTCCACTTTTTTACGAAAATGAATTCAAAAAACTCTCAAATGGCTATTGACTTGGAGGAAACTCCAAGTCATATGATGGACTCAATAAGTGTGAATATTGTGAATACAATTTGACTGTATTATAGCATACATGTCACATAAGGAGAATAACAAGCATGGATAAGATGGATCGAATGGATACTCTATCACTGTGGGCGGTGACTGCAAACAGCTATGAAAAAGCAAAGTTTCTTGAAGGAAATGAAGAGGCGGATGTTGTCATTATTGGCGCAGGTTTCACAGGTCTTTCTTCTGCGTATCATTTGCAAAAATTAGGGAAGAGTGTCATTGTCCTTGAGCAAGAAACGATCGGATATGGTGCCAGCGGTCGTAACGGCGGGATGGTATTGCCAGGCTATAAGCCAACGATGAAAGAGCTTGCCAAAAAATATGGTGCTGACGAGGCAAGACAGCTTAACGATCTCTCCTTGTTTAGCGTTGAACTGGTTAAAAAAATCATTGACGAGCATCAAATCAACTGTGACTTTAGAAAGACAGGTCACATTGTGGCGGCTTACAAAGCCAAGCATTTTGAAGAATTGAAACATGAAAGCGAATTCTTAAACAAAAATTTCGGGTACGATTCAAGCGTGCTTGATCGAAGTCAGTTGCATCAAGAGATCGATTCCCCACTTTATTATGGGTGCTTAGTCGACAACTCGAGTTACTCGTTCCAGCCACTGAATTATGCAATTGGTTTGGGAGAAGCAGCTAAATCGATCGGTGCAAAAATCTTTGAGCATTCGAAAGCACTATCTATTGAGTACGGTCAAAACAGAGTGAAAGTTGTAACAGAAAAAGGAGCTGTTACTGCGAAAGACATTATTGTCGCTACAGATGGTTACTCCGGAAAAATCATGAATGAACTGAACAAAGGCGTACTGCCAATTTCGGCACGTATTATTGCTACTGAACAGCTTCCAGAATCACTGGTGAATACCGTCATTCCTAAAAATCGCATGGTTTTTGATACAAGTAATTTCCTTTACTATTTCCGACGGACACCAGATAATCGGATCGTATTCGGCGGTGGCGATATTCGTCCAAACTTAGGCGATGCCGTTTATCAAAGTGTTTACGATGCCATGGTTAAAATAATGCCAAAACTAGCAGGAAGCAAGATTGATTTCAGTTGGGGTGGATTTATCGGGGTTACAATTGATACGTTCCCTGTTATCGGCAAATCCAAAGAAGGCGCATATTTCGCAACGGGTTATACGGGCCACGGCGCTTCTCTCTCGACATTGTTTGGCAAGTTATTGGCACAATGGATCGTTACGGGGAGTGCAGGTGGATATCGATTTGAAAAGGAACGCCTCAAATCATTCCCATTCTATAATCAGAAAACCATGCTGGTAAATCTGGCACATATTGGTTTTAAATTGGTGGATATTATTGCTTAAAGGAGAGTTGTTTATGAAAATAAACATGTTCATTGACGGGAAATGGGTAGAAGCGTTATCCGCTGATAGACGAAACATTATCAATCCTGCAACCGGAGAGGTGATCGCAACGTCTGCTGATGGATCAGCAGACGATGCGAAAATAGCAATCAAGGCGGCTCGTAAAGCGTTTGACAGCGGGATCTGGTCGGATTTATCAGCTGATGAAAGAGCTGACTATCTCTATAAGATTGCAGACCGTCTTGAAGAGAAGGCAGCTGAAATTGCACGTTTGGAAACTGCAAATAACGGTAAGGTTATTCGTGCAACCACCTATGTGGATATTCCGGTATCGATTCAATGCTTCCGCTATTATGCTGACTTGATCAAAGGCATGAAAAAGGAATCTTATACTCGTGCTGATTGTTCAGAAACAATTATTATTCATGAACCGATTGGTGTTTGTGGACTTATCGTACCTTGGAACTTCCCGCTTATGTTAGCTGTTTGGCAAATTGCTCCTGCACTCGCCGCAGGGAATACAATTGTACTTAAGCCTGCTGAGGTCACTCCTGTAAGCGTTTTCAAATTATTTGAAATTATCGAAGAGGTTGGACTTCCGGCCGGAGTGGCAAACTTGCTATTGGGACCTGGATCAACAGTTGGGAATGAGCTTGCCGAGAGCCGTGATGTTGACAAGATTGCCTTTACCGGCGGAACAAAAACAGGCCAAAGCATTATGCGCGCAGCTGCGGGAAATATGAAAAAAATCACACTTGAACTGGGTGGTAAATCTCCACTTATTGTGTTCGACGATGTGGATTTTGAGACTGCAGTCGAGAATGCGTTGTTTGGTATTTTCCACAATGCTGGGCAAGTTTGTTCAGCTGCATCTCGTTTGCTTGTACAAGAGACCATTTACGATAAGTTTGTTGAAAGATTAGCCGAGCGTGCAAGCAAAATTGTAGTTGGCAACGGGGAAAGCGAAAACATTGAAATGGGAGCCCTCACAAACGAGCCTCATATGAATGAAGTTTTACATTACATCAAGAGCGGAATCGAAGAAGGTGCAAAATTAATTTGTGGTGGTAAGCGCTTAACAGAAAATGGTCTTGATCGAGGATTTTTTATTGCGCCAACGATCTTTGCTGATGTAAATGCGAATATGCGTATTGTTAAGGAAGAGATTTTTGGTCCAGTCCTTGTTGTACAGAAATTTAAAGATGAGGAAGATGCCATCCAAAAAGCGAATGATTCCATTTATGGATTAGCTGGTGCTGTATTTACTGAAGATATGGATCGAGCAAAACGTGTCATTAGTAAATTGCGTGCGGGAATTACTTGGATTAATAGTTATCATCTCGCTTATGTTGAAGGTCCTTGGGGAGGATATAAGCAAAGTGGAATCGGCAGAGCCTTAGGTGCTGTTGGGCTGGAGCACTTTATGGAAACGAAGCAAATCAATATCCACCAGCATGCCAATCCTGTAGGTTGGTATGCGAATTAATTGAGCTTAACTTACTACATCTATTATTTATAGGGGGACATGCTCATGAAAATAGCAGACAACCGTCCGTCATCGAAGATAGAGCAAGTAGAAGTAATGAATAAGCCAGCGTATGATTCATTGCTGGGAACTAAAAGTATTCCATTACTATATTTACGATTTGCTTTGGCAGGAATTATGGCTAACGCGATTCTAGGGGTTGCAGCGGTTGTCGATGGCTATTTTGTCAGTGGCTTTCAGGAGGTGGAAGTCGAAGGGATTGGAATTGGATTTACGGTCATGGTTATTACCCGTATGCTTGGAGTTCTTTTGGGTGTGGGAGCCGGAGCGGTCATTTCACTTCGACTTGGAAAAGGGAAAATCGAAGAAGCTAGAGGTATTATGGGACAAACCTTATGGTTTACTCTTTTCTTCTCCATTTTGCTAGCTGTAATTGGAGTGGTCTTTGAAAATCAAATTATGACCTTATTCGGAGCAAGTGATGAAGCGCTTCCATATGCGGTGCAATATAGCCGACTGCTATGGATTTCATTGCCATTAACGATATTGGCTGTTGTATTAAGTGTTTTAACAAATATCGATGAAAAACCTGTATTATCAATGAACAGTTGGTTAGTCGCAGCAGTTGTTGGTGGGATTACAGAATGGATTATGGTAACGAAGTATGACATGGGGATGATGGGTTCCTCATGGGCCAATACGATTTCGCAATCGATCCCTGTTTTCCTTATCTTTTATTTCTGGTTTGGTAAAACAAAACTTAAGCCAAAAATGAAAGATATGATGATTAATCTCAAGACGATCGGTGAAGTGGCTTGGACGGGCTTTGCATCTTTCTCGAGTCTTTTCATGATGTTTATTGCCATTATTTTCTTCAACAACATGCTGCAAAGCTACGGTGGTGGGCTTCACGTTGCCGCTTTCACGATTCAAAACGGTTACATTACAAATATGCTCGCCTTAGCAGCGCTCGGTGGGATGACAGGACTTCAACCGATCATTAGTTATAATTACGGTGCGGGCAACCTTGATCGTGTTAAACAAGCAATTAAGATGGGACTCATTTTTACGGTTGCCTTCTTTGTGATTGTGACAGCCATACTAATCATTTTTGCAGATCCAATTGTGTCATTTTTTTCCGTTGGTAATCCTGAATTGCAGAAACTGGGCATTTGGACGACAGTTGTATTCAATTGTTTGTTTACGCTTAATGCAGTCAGCTTGCTTATCTCCGGTTATTTCGAAGCACAAGAGAGAAACTGGTCCGCAACGTTTATTAGTGTTAGCAAAATGCTGTTGTTCATGTTCCCGTTTTTATTTATTTTCCCGAAATTCTGGGGTGTAGAAGGTATATGGTACGCTGGTCCTGCTGCAGAAATTCCAGGCCTTCTCATTGCCATATACTTTATGAAAAAAGAGTTCAAACGTTTAAAAGATTCAAATGTTAAGACAGTACGTTTATAGAACCTATTCCTTCAAAATTACCTACAAGAAAGAGAGAGGATCATCATGTTTTTTGCGAAAAAACTTACAGCAGTAGAAGCACAACAACTAGGTGTTGACACGTGGGAACCATGGGTAGGCGAACCGGATAAAGGAACGTGGCATTTAGAAGAACAGGAAGTTTTCTATGTGACAGACGGTGAAGTGTTTATTACTGTTAATGGAAAAAAGTATCATATAACAAAGGACTGGGTCGTTTCCTTGTCTAAGGACCTTGTCTGTGAATGGGATTGTCCAGTATTTTTGAAAAAGAATTATAAAATGAACCATGAGATCAATCTGAAATAATGTGAAATGGGGAGGGGGCAAATGCTAAGGAGATGACTGCTCCTGTTGTCAATATTTATACTAGATGTTGACGAAATGTAGTGAAATTTATGCAAATTAGTTTACATACCGTCTAATAAATGCGCTTTCTTTTGCAGATACAATAAATACATAGGACGGTTATCTAAAAATAGGAGGTTTCACCATGGCAGTAACGAAAAATGTACTAACATTGAAAAATTATATTGGCGGACAATGGATAGAATCCACAAGTAAACAGGTTGAAGTTGTACCAAATCCAGCAACAGGAGAGATCATTGCTCGTGTGCCGCTTTCGACTAAAGAAGATTTAGATAGGGCTGTTACAACTGCTAATGAAGCATTCAAAACATGGAGAAAGGTCGCTGTACCTCGACGTGCTCGTATTCTATTTCGCTATCAACAATTATTAGTTGAAAACTGGGATGAGTTAGCTAAACTCGTTACGCTAGAAAACGGAAAAAGTTATGAAGAAGCTTACGGTGAAGTGTTACGCGGGATTGAATGCGTTGAATTTGCCGCAGGTGCACCAACTTTAATGATGGGTCAGCAACTTCCGGATATTGCTACTGGTGTTGATTCGGGGATGTATCGTTACCCGATCGGAGTAATCGGAGGAATAACGCCATTTAACTTTCCGATGATGGTTCCATGCTGGATGTTTCCACTCGCGATTGCATGCGGAAACACGTTTGTATTAAAACCATCTGAAAGAACACCGTTGCTGGTTAATCGCTTAGCTGAACTGTTTAAAGAAGCAGGTCTTCCAGATGGAGTACTAAATGTTGTGCATGGTGCACATGACGTTGTTAATGGCATTCTTGACAATGAGGATGTGAAGGCTGTATCTTTCGTTGGTTCTCAACCTGTGGCTGAGTATATATATAAAACAGCAGCAGCTAACGGCAAACGTGTACAAGCTCTTGCAGGGGCAAAAAATCATTCGATCGTATTAAAAGATGCGGACCTTAGTTCTGCAGCGAAAGAAATTACAAATGCTGCCTTCGGTTCAGCCGGTGAACGATGTATGGCGGCGGCTGTTGTTGTCGTGGAAGAAGACGTTGCAGATGAGCTCGTTAATAGACTGCGTCAAGCGGCTAATGTTATTACTATTGGCAATGGCCTGGAAGAAGGTGTTTTCCTTGGTCCCGTTATTCGTGAAGGACATAAAGAGCGGACACTCGGCTACATTCAATCCGGTGTAGAGCAGGGAGCGACACTTATTCGTGACGGACGTGAAGACGATGCAGCAAACGGCCAAGGTTATTTTGTTGGCCCAACGATTTTTGACAATGTGACACAGGAAATGAAAATCTGGCAGGATGAAATCTTCGCACCGGTTCTTTCTGTTGTACGCGTAAAAGACTTGACGGAAGCGATTAATGTTGCTAATGCATCGCCATTCGCAAATGGTGCATGCCTGTACACCAATAGTGCTAAAGCCATTCGTGAATTCCGTGAAGAAATTGATGCAGGTATGCTTGGGGTCAATCTTGGAGTTCCTGCACCAATGGCATTCTTCCCATTCTCAGGTTATAAGAAATCCTTCTATGGCGATCTCCATGCAAATGGAAAAGATGGCGTAGAATTCTATACTCGCAAGAAAATGCTTACCGCTCGTTATTAAAAGAGTGATGTAAAATCATAAAAGGATAGAATGGAGTTGGTGATTGTGCAAGCGACAGAACAAACACAAAATTTGCAAAAAGCAGATGAAAAGTACCTTTGGCATGCAATGAGAGGAGCAGCTCCTAGTCCAACGAATTTAATTATCACAAAAGCAGAAGGGGCATGGGTGACGGATATTGATGGAAATCGTTATTTAGACGGTATGTCCGGTCTTTGGTGTGTGAATGTTGGGTATGGCCGCAAAGAGCTTGCGAGAGCAGCTTTTGAACAGCTTGAAGAAATGCCGTACTTTCCTCTGACACAAAGCCATGTTCCTGCTATTAAGTTAGCAGAAAAATTGAATGAATGGCTTGGTGATGATTATGTCATTTTCTTTTCTAACAGCGGGTCGGAAGCGAATGAAACGGCGTTTAAAATTGCTCGTCAATATCATCAGCAAAAAGGGGGCCATGGACGCTATAAGTTTATTTCACGCTATCGCGCTTACCATGGTAATTCAATGGGGGCTCTTGCAGCAACAGGTCAAGCACAACGAAAGTACAAATATGAACCATTGGGGCAAGGATTTCTGCATGTAGCACCGCCTGATACGTATCGCAATCCAGATGATGTTAATACACTGGCAAGTGCTGATGAAATCGATCGTGTCATGACATGGGAGTTAAGCCAAACAGTAGCCGGCCTAATTATGGAGCCGATTATTACCGGGGGCGGAATTTTAATGCCTCCTGATGGATATATGGCAAAAGTAAAAGAAATTTGCGAGAAGCACGGTGCGTTGCTCATTTGTGATGAAGTTATATGTGGATTTGGCCGGACAGGGAAGCCGTTTGGATTTATGAACTATGGCGTCAAACCAGATATCATTACAATGGCAAAAGGTATTACAAGTGCGTATCTTCCTTTGTCAGCAACAGCAGTCAGACGAGAGGTTTATGAGGCATACATGGGCAGTGAAGATTATGATCGCTTCCGCCATGTGAATACGTTCGGAGGAAATCCTGCTGCTTGCGCCCTGGCTTTGAAGAATTTGGAAATTATGGAGAATGAGAAACTCATTGAACGTTCCAAAGAATTGGGTGAACGACTGTTATATGAACTAGAGGATGTAAAAGAGCATCCAAACGTAGGAGATGTTCGCGGAAAAGGCCTTCTTTTAGGTATTGAACTAGTGGAAGATAAGCAAACAAAAGAACCGGCTGCCATTGAAAAGGTGAACAAAGTCATCAATGCTTGTAAAGAAAAAGGTTTAATTATTGGTAAAAATGGTGACACTGTTGCAGGTTACAATAATATTTTGCAGCTTGCTCCTCCATTATGCATCACAGAAGAAGACTTTACTTTTATTGTTAAAACAATAAAAGAATGTTTATCTCAACTTTAACTAATTATTGATAAATCTTGTTAAAAAGCGGAATAGCATATCGAGAGATATAGCTTTAAATACTGAACTGATCACTCTAAAAGAGTAATTTCGAAAGGGATGAGTTTATGAAAGCTGATGTTGTATTGATAAATGGAGAAGTTATTACAGTAGACCAAAAGAATACAGTAGTCGAAGCTGTAGCAATAAAAGATAATCGTATCGCAGTTGTTGGTTCAAATCAGGAGGTTAAGAGTTTTATAGGAGAAAAAACGGATGTAATTGACCTGCAAGGAAAAACGCTTCTTCCTGGATTCATTGATTCTCATATTCACCTCATTTTTTATGGGGTGAATCAGTTGGCGGTAAGTTGTAAAGCCGAACATATCGATTCTATCGAGGCTTTGTTAGATGACCTGAAAAAGAAAGCCTTAGAAACTCCTAAAGGTGAATGGATACGTGCTTGGGGCTTTAATGAAACCTCTGTGAAGGAAAAGCGTTATCCAACAATCGCTGAGCTGGATGAAATTTCAGTTGAACACCCCATTATTGTATCACGTACTTGCAGCCATATAAGCGTGGTGAACAGCATAGCATTAGAAATTGCGCAAATTAACGAGAACACCCCGGATCCTAATGGGGGAGTTATTGAAAAGAATCAGGCAGGAAGGCTTACAGGAAAGTTAATTGAAGCAGCAAATATGGGTATGAGCGAGGTTGCAAGTTATACAGAAAGTGAACTGATGAAGGCTGTGAAAATTGCATCAGATCATTTCGTTGCAGCGGGCATAACAAGTATACATGAGGCAGGTGGAAATGGTCCTGAGAGTTACCGTTTACTGCAACAAGCTGTGAAGAGTAAGGATATTCGTGTCCGAATATATGCAATGATATGTCAGGTAAATAACTCCCATGAATTTGTTAATAAAATGGTCGAAGCTGGTGTGGTAACTGGTACCGGAGATGAGAGATTCAAAGTTGGACCAGTTAAATTGTTTACAGATGGAAGTAGCACCGGGCCTACAATTGCAACCCGTGAGTCGTACTCCAGTGACTCTAACAATTATGGCATTCTTTATTATAGTGAGGAAGAAATCTACCAGGTTTTAGGTGAAGCACATAAAAAAGGCTATCAAATCACTGTACATGCACAAGGTGATAAAGCCATTGAAATGTATTTAAATTGTGTGGAAAAGGCGTTGGAGGAATCACCAAGAAAAAACCATCGTCATCGGATTGAGCACGCGGGAATTTCTTCACCAGATTTACAAGAGAGAATGAAAAAACTTGAGATGGTTCCTATTCCAAATCCTCCTTTTCCATATGAATTTGGAGAGATATATGTCCACCACTATGGTGATCGTGTTAATCAAATGTACGCTGTTCGTGATTTTATTGATCGTGGCATCATGGCAGCAGGTGGATCGGACGCGCCAGTTACTGACTATAATCCTTTATTAGGAATTCATGTTGCTGTCAATAGAAAAAGCCAGTCTGGAATGGAGTTTGGTGCTAATCAATCTATAAGCGTAATGGAAGCTATTAAACTATACACCTGGAATGGCGCTTATGCGAGTTTTGAAGAAAAGATAAAAGGAAGCATAGAGGTCGGAAAGTTGGCGGATTTAGTTATATTAAATGACAGCATTTTAAGTGTCAACCCAAACCAAATTAAAGATTTAAAAGTAGAAACAACTATTATTGATGGTGAAATTATCTATCAAGAAGAACAATCAGTGAAAATTTAATATATCATAGTTTGCATAAAAATGAAAAAAGGATGGTGTATTTATGAATGCAAATCTAGTATTTATCAATGGTGAAGTTATTACATCAGACTGTTTGACCCGGTGAGACCGGGGAGCAGGAACCTTTTTTATTGCTCGCTGAGGGCGGTTTTTTAGACGATGTTTTTAAACCTTTTCAGCTTAACGCCGCAGCCGCAAACCGTGCTATGCTTTAATTGTTTGATTTTTGTATGGCATCTTTGGCACACATCTGGTGTGACTTTCATAAGGTTCACCTCAAGTTAAAGTTTTAAGTGGGAAAATTTCAAGGAATATTAGGTAATCTTATTATATACCTTTTAAGATGAAAGTAAATACTTATTTATAATAATTATAAAATAGATGCATTTTAAACGGCTGACTAAGTTTTTTTACATCACTTGTTTTTGGGTTAAAGATCCGACTAGGTAAGCCAGTTTGTATGGGACCTTAAAGTGAAGACATCGACAATAGTTGCTTATTGGGTCATTCGCCCAACCCTGCGTCTGGGTAATTGAATAATGTTAATGGAGCGCTAAAAGAGGAAGAATTAAGTATGAATCCAGAAATGCAATTTATGTATGGTCTGCCCGGCCAAGATTTACAATACGAGAAATTAAATGAGAGAGTCCGTCCTTATGGCTACGGATTTGGAAGGCCTTGGTGGGGTTACGGCCAACCGTGGGGCTGGTTCCGGCCAAGACCGTGGATTTGGGTAAGGCCCGGACTATGGGGCTGGGGCGGTCACTGAGGTCCATTTTATGAATGATATGGACTTGGTGAAACTGTTGATAGCAGCACAATGATGAATCCTTACGGCTATGTAAATTTATAGAAAACAAAAAGGCTGCCACGATGAGTAGGCAGCCTTTAGCAAATTTTCAATAAATGTCCGACACATTGATTTTGTTTATTTTTTTACATAAAGAGTTCTGGACTTTTCTGCCACCGGAACATGTAAGAGTTCAAAAACGATGCCGTAGACGAAAGTAGTCAGAAACATTGAACCAAACATATCAAGGATGAAGTGCTGTTTAACGAATAAAGTGGAAATAATGATCATTGAGCCTATCAGCGGGATGAAGACAGAATGAAACAGAGATTTATTTTTGATATGGATTGATCCAAGCATGATGGCAAAAGTAGTCAGGACATGAATGCTTGGGAAGCAGTTGAATGGCTGATCGTGCTGGTAAATCATTCCGACTAAATCTATAAACAGGCCGTCCCCGCGGAGCATAGGTCTTGGGACTGTTGTTTGGAAGAAGAAGTAGATGATGAAGCAGATCAGTTCACCGATGACAATGACACCCAGCGTTTTCAAATACACTTTTGTATCCTTGAAACAAAAGTAAACGAGATAGCCTACTATAAAAATATACCAAAATATATAAGGCACGATAAAGGCCGGAATGAACGGAATCGCTGTATCCACCTTAGTAGACAGAATCACAGCATCCCTCGGGTGATTATTCAGTAATTTATAGATACTGCCCAAGATAGGCATAACGAGCAAAAATAGCAAAAAGGGAGCCTTTTGCAATTTATCTCTCATTTTTTATCCCTCCCTTTCCAGGTTTCTTGCTACTACATACCACTTTTATGATTATACTAATCTTCAAAAGATTAACAGGTCCAGTATCTAGGAAAAAAGAGCATTATTACGAAATGAGTCTATAAGACTATTATAAACCACAAAAACTTGGTTTGTCTGAAAACTTTCTCATTATTTAGCGGTTTTTTAAAACTATTGGCAAAGCTTAAAGCACTTTAGATTTACTGTTTTTCCTATCAACAACTCTACCCTCCCATTAGACGAAAAAAAGGTAGGCAGAGTTTCACCAAAATAAATATTTTTAACACAATACCGCACCACCGCGCCGGGGGTCAGGCACGCTTTGGGTGGGTAGCGTGCTAATGTGCGTTAGCGTTTTCCATATTTGGGGTCATAGTGATAGACCGGGAAGAATGGATCCGCGGATATTATTGGCGTCTCTGATGGCTATCTAGTGGTTGTATCAAACGGAAAACAAGTCACACGGGTTAACACATTTACAAAGAAAAAGCAGACTGAAAAGTTTGTTCAAAGTTTATAAATTAATTCCCGCTGAATATAAAAGATTAGAAATAAAATAATAAAGATACAGCTCTTATGAAGAAAAAGACACAAATGGTTCTTTTATATTAGGTATCCGTCATTCAGACAGGCAGGTGGAAATATGTGGCAAGCAGCATTGTGGGGAGGAATCGCAGGATCCGCAGTTTTATTGGGAGCAATTGCAGGAATTCTTTTTAACATTAGGAGAAACATCATCGGGGCCATTATGGCTTTCGGAACCGGAGTCCTGATTGGTGCAGCCTCCTTTGAACTTTTGGCCGATTCCGTAAATGAAGGGGGTCTAGCTGCGACTGTGGCCGGCTTTCTCGCAGGTGCTCTCATATTTACAGTTGTGGATATTCTCCTTTCAAGGAAAGGCGGAAAGGAACGGAAGCGTTCGAGGGAAGGTTCACGTAATTCTACTGGACTTGCCATTTTTTTCGGTACAGTGTTCGATGCGATACCTGAATCTGTCATCCTCGGAGTAAGTCTGTTGGAGTCAAAATCGGTTAGCTGGCTTCTCGTTGCAGCCATTTTTATCAGCAATATTCCAGAAGGAATGTCGAGCAGTGTGGGTTTGAAAAAAGATGGCTATTCGAACCGTAAAATCCTAATTTTATGGCTGGTTGTCCTCGCTTTATCCGCAGTAAGTTCATTTGCAGGCTATATCCTGCTAGCGGATGCATCACCCGTCCTGATTGGAGGAATCGGGGCATTTGCAGCAGGCGGCGTGGTATCAATGGTATCATCCACCATGATGCCGGAGGCATATGAGGAAGGAGGCCCAATTGTTGGGCTGATTGCAGCAAGCGGCCTCCTATGCTCGCTTGTCCTCAGCCATTTATCGTAAGCGGCGTCCTAAGAAGGATAGGAGGCCCGGAAAGTCTAATATATTTAAAAAATGAGATAAGACAAAGATCGTCATAGCTTAGCTAAGGCGATCTTTTTTTTGGAACTTACGAACCTTAGTGATTTTTTAAAAAAACACAGGAAATTTGGCGTGATTTAAGTTAAAAAAAAGAAGGATTCTGTCCTTGATTAGCCAACGTTCTTGTCCAATATCACCTGTAACCGGTTTCGCGATAGTATCTATTATGCGAATTTCTCATGCCAGAGTGCCGTATCTTCGATTACGGCCAATCTATCTCCGGTAAAGACCATTCTATCTACGGTTGGTTCATATCTGGTTAAAATCATCTAAACTTTCTTCACCATCAGCCACTTCAAATTGAGCAAAGCTGGGTTTCGGGACAGCTAGGCCCTCTCCATTAGCCAGAGCTCTTTTTTTAGAAGATCAGAATTTTAAGCATTTATACCTTACTAAATCTCCGCTTTAATTTTTGGTCCAGTGTCATTGGCTAGCGTGATGCAAATAGCGAGCAGCGCCAAGCGTCCTTTCCGCTCAACCACAAAACCAAAAGTCATACCATCAAAAAGTTTGACTTTTTTGTGAATCATGTTACGATGAACATAGATTTTTTTGTAAGAAAGCTAATTTAATAGTTTTTCCACTAGGGGAGCCTTAGTTTAAGGCTGAGATGAAAGTGATACTTTTGACCCTTGGAACCTGATCTGGATCATACCAGCGTAGGGAAGTGGAGTAACGGGCCCATATTTTTTTTTTCTTGTAGCCACAAGGCTATCTGACTATGTCCATTACCAGCCACTTTCTTTGCGCAGGCAAAAAAAGTGGCTTTTTTAGTGGCTTTTTTTGCGAGCAGGGCAGGAAGCCGGCACCACTAAAAACAGGAGGGAACATTCATGACATTTTCAGAAGAAATCCGCAAAGATGCAAGTGCTATTTGGGAGGCAAGCTTTACACATCCTTTCGTAACTGGAATAGGAGACGGAACTCTCCCGCTTGAGAACTTCAGATATTACGTGCTTCAGGACGCCTACTACTTGTCCCACTTTTCAAGAATCCAGGCAATTGGTGCTTCCCAGGCCCCAGACTTGGAAGGAACAAGCCGTCTGGCTTCACATGCACAGTCTACATATCAAGCTGAGCTTTCACTTCATGAGAACTTTTCAAAGAGGCTCGGCATTACCGATGCAGAAAGAAAAAGCTTCAAACCGTCGCCGACAGCCTATGCCTATGTTTCACATATGTACAGGGCTGCTTTGACAGGGCAGTTCGGAGATACTCTCGCAGCACTATTGCCATGCTACTGGCTTTATTATGATATAGGCGAATTGCTGAAGGACTGCAATCCAGCTGAGCCGATTTATCAGGAAATGATTGCTGCTTACGGCAGTGATTGGTTCCGCGCAATTGTTGAAGAAGAAGTAGCAAGATTAGATCAAGCAGCCGAACATGTTACAGCAGCGGACCGAGTGAGAATGAAAGAGCATTTCATGATCAGTACGGAATATGAGTACATGTTCTGGGAGATGGCCTATACACGGGAAGAATGGCCATTATCAGCACAGCCAGTAAGATAAGTATGATAACAGGGAGACTTATAAAATGAAAAAAAGTATGAAATTAACGGAAATCCTCATTACAGTCATGATCGCGGTTGCTTTCGGGCTAGTATATATCCTCTGGGGAACATTATATTACGCTTTGAAGCCTCTGGGACTGCAGATGGACCAGTTTATCTACGGTATGTGGTTTATTGCAGCTCCGGTTGCATTCTTAATCATCCGAAAGCCGGGAGTTGCGCTGCTGGCTGAAATTGCAGCTGCTTCAGGAGAATTTTTGCTAGGCTCAGCCTGGGGCCTTACCATACTTCTTTATGGAGTCGTCCAGGGTCTATTTTTCGAGTTTGTGCTGATGGCTTTTAAATACAAAAAGTTCAATATTGGCGTTATGATACTTGGCGGATTAGCTGCAGCCGCCGGGTCTGTCATCATGGATTACTATTACGGTGAAATCGGCAGCCTCTCCGCCTGGAACCTCACATTATTTATGATTGCCCGCTTCCTTGGCGGTGCATTGTTTGCAGGCGTGCTGCCATATTATCTGGTGAAAGCACTCGAAGCGACAGGTGTCACAAATCTCGTGCGTCCTGCTACAGACAAAGACTATGACACATTGAATCAGTAGGAGGAGAAAGTTGAAGCCAATTGTACAGGTTGAAAAATTGCGTTTGGCGTTTCCAGGAAGCAAAAACATGCTGTTCAAGGATTTCTCCGTGTCATTTAACAAAGGTGAGAAGGTATTGATCCTCGGTCCTTCAGGCTGCGGGAAGTCCACATTCCTGCAGCTTTTGTCCGGCATTATCCCTGGCTCTATCGATATTCCCTGCCGTGCAGAAGCGTTAGAGATCCCTCAGGAGTGGGGATATGTTTTTCAGGATCCTGATGCACAGTTTTGCATGCCATACGTTGACGAAGAAATGGCTTTTGTTCTCGAAAATCTCCAGACTCCGAGAGAAAAAATGGCGGAAAGGATGGAAGAACTGCTCTCAGCAGTTGGTATAAGACTTCCCGCCCTTCACACAAAGATACAGTCACTTTCCGGAGGAATGAAACAGAGGCTTGCGATCGCATCGGTTCTTGCACTGAAACCGGAAGTGCTTTTTTTAGATGAGCCGACAGCCATGCTCGACCCTGAAGGAACAAAAGATATTTGGGATACGCTGAAAAAGGTGGGAAGAGACAAAACTGTCATCATTGTGGAGCACAAAATCGATCATGTGCTCGACTTTGCTGGCAGGATCATCTTGTTGGATGGAAATGGAAACTTAATGGCTGATGGAACAAAAGGAGAAATCTTTGCAAGGCACAGAACTGAACTGAGGGAACAGGGAATCTGGTTTCCTGGAGTTTGGGAGGAATATATCAGCCAAATACCAGCAGGGAGTAAGAGTATCCCGGCAAATGGGAAAGAAGTTATCAGCCTTAGTGATTTCAAAGGCATTCACGGTAAAGAAGTGAAAATCCATGTCGATGATCTGAAAGTACAGGCCGGGGAATGGGTAGTCATCACTGGGAAAAATGGTGCAGGCAAAAGCACATTCCTTCATGCTTTAATGCAATTTATCAAAACAAAAGGGAATTATCTTTTAAAAGGGAAACGTATTCTAAAAGGCGTGAATCCCGCTAAAGAAGTAGCTTTTGTCTTTCAAAATCCAGAGTTTCAGTTTGTTGCAGGCACAGTATATGAAGAAACTGCTTTTTCATTAAGGATGAAAGGCTTAGAAGAAGGTAACATCGCCGCCATGGTTGAGAACACGCTGAGGGTTTTCGCTCTCGAGAAACAGCAGCATCTACATCCGTATCAATTGTCAACTGGGCAGAAGCGTCGATTAAGCGTGGCTGCTTCTATCATCGCAGACCCGGATATTCTTCTCCTGGATGAACCTACGTTCGGGCAGGATGCAAAAAACACGTTTGCTATTCTCGACAAGCTGGAGGAATTCAGAAAAAAAGGGGCGGCAATCATCATGGTGTCACATGACGAGCAGATTGTCGAAGGCTTCGCCACGAGAGTGTTGGCAATTGATCACGGCCGTATCATCAAGAATGAATATATCCTGGAAAGTGAGCGGGCAGGGATGACCTGCACCGTGTAAAGAGAGGGAGAATCATGTACATCGAGTGGAGTCCAAAAGAGACATGGCTGCACCAAATTAATCCCAGCCTAAAACTGCTGGTTATTATCAGCCTTTTTACCGTCATGCTCTTGATCGACGATCTGAACTATCTGTTTTCTTTTACAATTGCGGTTCTTCTCTTATTCATCCTATTCACAGGTCACCCTTTTAAACGGATTTTACTGTTCTCCATTCCTTTCTTCGTCGTATTTGTATCGACCTCCTTCACCATGATTTTGTTCGGTAAAGGGGAGACCACAATCCTGAAATTTGGGCTGATCCATATAACAGAAGAGAGTTTCTATAGGGGATTGCTTGTTGGATTGAGAGCTCTTGCAACAGCTGCACTTGGACTAACCTTTGCCTTGACGACTAAACCGGTCCTTCTGTTCTACTCGCTGATGCAGCAGATGAAACTCCGTCCGGCATACGCATATAGCTTCATGGCTGCCATGAGGATGCTGCCAATCATGGCAGAAGAATTCCAGACAATCCGGCATGCACGCAAAGTGCGGGGGTGGGAAGGGAAGAAAGGGGCGGGAGGCTTTTTTCGAAAAATATCTGCCTATTCTATTCCGCTGCTTTCGCAAAGCATTCGAAGGGCGCACAGAATCGCAGTAGCCATGGAAGCAAAAAGGTTCAGGATGGCCGGACAAAGGACCTATTATTATCAAACGGGATTTTCGTGGAATGATGTGCTTTTCATAGGTTACTTTTTGGTTGTTCTGGCTGCGGGATATTATTTTTCAGCAGAGTGGCCTTATTTCAAACAGGTAAATTTTTAAGCAAAAAAACCGAACCTCATATATGTGAGGTTCGGTTTTTAGGTTATTCTTGATTTGAGATTTCAGTTAATTTTCCATCTTCAATGTACACGACTCGGTCGCATAGGTCGAGCATACGCTTATCATGTGTGACCATGATGGCAGCCTTACTTCTTAATTTGACTTCATCTGCAAGCATGTGGACGACAGATCGTCCTCTTTCGGAATCAAGACTCGCAGTCGGTTCGTCAGCAAGAATGATTTCAGGATCATTCATCCAGGCGCGGGCAATCGCCACCCGCTGCTTTTCACCGCCGGATAAGCTTTCAGGATAGTGGTCGGCCCGATGATAAAGACCGAGCCGCTTCAGTAAATCATCCGCTTTTTCCTCATCGTCTTTTGTATGCTTGCCCGCAAGCTTCGGGATAAGGAGCAATTGTTCCTTTACCGTTAAATAGGGGATAAGGTTGGCGGACTGAAACACAAATCCAATGCTTTCCATTCTGACTCTGTTCAATTTTTTCTCAGAAAGCTTATTGATTTCTTTATCGGCAATGACAATTCTGCCTTTTGTCGGACTAAGCAGTGCACCCGCAATGGACAGGAATGTGCTTTTTCCTGAGCCGGAAGGGCCGACAACAGCCACCAATTCTCCAGCTTCCACTTTCAATGAGACACGGTCAAGTACTTTAATCGAAGTATCGCCATCTCCGTAAACTTTGCTTATATCTTCAAGAATGAGTTTGTAATCCATTATACAGCCCTCCCAATCGCATCTATTGCATCAACTTTCGCTACCCGGTAGAGTGACAATGCAGCTCCTCCAAGTGAAACCACCAGGAACAGTCCCGAACATATAAGGACCACTGAAGGGGTAAGGACAAATGGCATTCCCGCAGGGAGGATAAAGCTGAGTCCATAAGTAATCGAAACGCTGACGATGAGACTTAATATTGTCAGGAAAGTTACTTGCGAAACAATGTTGATCGACAGATAGCTTGTTTTTGCGCCAATTGCCTTCAATACTCCAAACTGGTTGATTTTCTGCAGTGTGATGACGTAGAAGAAGACAGCCAGGACGATGGCAGAAATGATGAACAGGAAGACAATCATCATCAATAGTGAGCTTTGTTCCTGCGAGTAGCCAGGTATCCCTTTCAGGGACTCATCAACAGTGAGGACATTTACGTCCTTCATTTCTTTTTCAATTTTCGCGGCAGTTTTGTCCGTCGCCTTCAGGGCAATTGCGTTCACAGTTGTTTCTTCCTGACCGACTGAAGATTGGATATTGCCCCACTCTTCGAGGTTCACGAATACGACAGGAGTATGGCTGAAGGATTGGCCTTCAGTAAAGCCTTTAATGGTAAAAACTTTTCCGGATATTTGGTCTTTGATTTTGTCTCCAAGGCGGAGGCCTTCGTTTTTCAAAGAAGCATTCGCAACAATTCCATTTTTGTCATTGTTGTCTATTGCTTTGCCTTCTGTTATTTTCGGTGCTAAAAATCCCTCTTGATCCACTGCAAAAAATGTAACATCCAATTTCTTTGATGTTTCGCCTTTCAGGACAGTGGACATTTGCAAGCCGAGTTTTTCAGTATCAGAAGCATCGGTATATTTGCCAGCCTCTTTGGCTAGGTCTTTCGTTATTTCAGACCGGTTAACCTGATTGTCCGAGTCTTTTTGAAGAATTAAATAATCAGCGTTCATGTTCTGAATTGATGAAGCATTATCAGATGAAAGCCCATTTGCAAGGCCTGTTACAAAAAGTACCAGCCATGAAATGAGGACCATAATCAGTCCGATTAATAAGTAGCGCAGCTTGGCATGCTTCATTTCACGAAGTGCGAGAAACATATAAACCAACTCCATTCCTATATTGAAAAGCAGTATAAGCAAGATTCATAAGGAGCATTTCCTTTAGTGTTGCTTAACTCTTAATCACAGTATAGGTTTGGAATATGAACACAATATGAACAAAGGTTTACAACTTGGGAATCGTGATATGAAAAGCTGTTCCCTTCGATAATTCACTCTCTGCGTAAATGGATCCATTGTGGAGATCAATGATTTTTTTTGTAATCGCAAGACCAAGGCCGCTGCTTCCTTCTTTACGGCTTCGGGCTTTATCTGCTTTGTAAAATCGGTTGAAAATATGAGGAAGGTCTTTCTCGGATATTCCCTTGCCTGTATCCTTTATTTCAATATGGCATTCCTTTTCGCCTTTTATGATCTTTATTGAAATCGAACCTCCGCTGTCTGAAAATTTGATGCTGTTAGTAATCAGGTTCACCCAAACCTGGTACATCAATTTTTCATCTGCATATATCATGGTTTTCGGGATATCAAGGTCTATAGCCAAATCCTTTTCCCTCCAACTCCACTCTGTCATGAACAGCACTTGTTTAATTTGGGCGGCGACATCAAAGGTGCTTTTATCCATGATGGTCTCTTCTTTTTCAAGAGAAGCAAGCATTAGTAGCTGTTTGCTGAGTTGAGAAAGACGCCTGCTTTCTTCTTCAATAATCGACAGGTAGTGTTTCCTCGTTTCCTCAGGCAGTTCCTTGACTTGGAGAGTCTGCGAAAATCCCTGGATGGAAGCGAGGGGAGACTGAATTTCATGGGAAACATTAGAGACAAACTCCTGACGCATTTCCTCAAGCTGTTCAATGCTTTTTGCCATGTGGGAAAAGTGGTCCGCAAGCTGGCCGATTTCATCGCGCCGGTTCACCTTAAGATCAATCTTATAATTGCCCTGGGCAACCTGTTTTGTAGCCTCCGTTAACCGGTAAACCGGACGGACGATGTATCGTGTGCTAATCATGACAAGAATGATGCTAAGCACAAGAGACAAAGAGAGAATGACAGCGAAGAAAATGCGCATTTCACCAAACTGGTATCCAACATCAGGCCTCACAAACATGGCGTACGATATTCCATCCGCAATGAGCGGAACGCCAATGGTATTAATGACAGAACTGTCAAAGAAACCCGTGATAAATGTCTTTGAAGGGAAATCCCGGATGCCATGATAAATCTTACCTTTAAAAACATTGCTGACTACTTTCGTATCAATATCCTTTTTGCTGAAGGACCCTCCATAGTATGATTCTTGGCCGTCTTGATCAACAAGATAGATCTCATAGCCAAGCTCTCCAACATGCGACAGGTAATTATCTTTGTTTAGTTTTGGGTTTTGTAAATAAAAATCAGCAATGTTATTGGCCATTGCGGTAACTTTTTCATCGTTATAAGATTTTAAATACACTTGATAATAAATATTAGAAAAAAGGAATGAAATGATTCCGCTCAGTAACATTGTGGATAATGTGACCGCTAAAATGTGAGAATATAGAGATTTCACTTTTCCTTAACCTCCAATTTGTAGCCAACGCCTCTGATCGTTTTGATAGTGAAATCGTCTGTTTTTGCGAAAAAGCGGTCACGTAGCCGCTTGATATGGACATCCACCGTCCGGTCATCCCCATAAAAATCAGCTCCCCAAATACTATGAATTAATTCTTCCCGGCTGAAAATCCGATTGGGATAGCTAGCCAGCTGAGATAGTAGCTCGAACTCCTTCATCGGCAGCATTAATACCTGACCGCTGCAATTGACTTCATAGCTTTTTTGGTCAATCACAGTGTTGTTGAGCCTGATTGTGTTTCCATTAACCATTTGGTAACGTCGCAGCAATGCCTTTATTCGAAAAAGCAGTTCTTTTGGTTCAAAAGGCTTCGTTAAATAATCATCAGTTCCGACAGAGAATCCTTTTTCCTTGTCCCGAAGCTGGTCCTTTGAAGTTAGTAAAATGATCGGGAAGTCATAGTATTTTCTAATCTCTTCAGTGAGCTGGTAGCCATCTTTGTTTGGCATCATGACATCAACCACAGCAAGGTGCATCTGTTTTTCAAGCAGAAGTGCGGACGCTTCTTCACCATCCACAGCTTCATGCACCTGGTACCCCTCCGATTCCAAATAATATTTCAAGAGTTCCCGTATATTCGGGTCATCATCCGCTACCAAAATATTTAGCATGGCAATTCATCTTCTCCTTTCGAATAGGTCCCCTCCGGTTTAGGGAAACGATCACTTCTCTAAAAACTGATAAAGCTTAAATTTCTCTGTTTCGACGGCTCTCCATCTCTAAAGTAACGGAAGTCCTATGCTTAGTGCATCAAAATGTGCCAACTTAGCCGGCTCCACATATTGAGGTCATTAAAAATGAAGAGAGACGGGGGAATTAGGGTTCTGATTTATGTAAATGGTATGGTTTGTCCATCTTTTTCATTATAAAATGAAATCAGCGATTTCGCACATGGTGGTAAAGAGTTCCGTAAATGTTCACAACGGTTTTCACTAGATAAACGATGATATTTTTAATACATTAACTGTTGAAAAGTATCCTTTCAATAAAATATAGTGGAGTATAATAGTATGACATGAACCATCCTTTCTTACTATAGAAATGGGGGAAGTTGCATGACAGAGAAACCTGTTGATTTCGAATCAAAACAAGCAGTTGACTTCTCCTTATTCGATGCCGTTGGCGCAGGCATTGTCATTCGGAATCGCGAAGGAGAAATCCTCTTTGCTAACAAAGCGTTTTGTAACCTGTTTGGTACAAATAGGGAGGAGCTAAAAGGCAGGATGTCCTTTGGCTCACTGATTCGTTTTGTCACGGAGGACGGGAAAGACGTTCAGGAATTTGCTGAATACCCTTCATTTCAAACGATTCACACAGGAAAAAAATCCGAAGCTGTTTGGAGTCTGAAAGAACAAAAAGAACGAGCAGCCTGGTTTAGACTTGCAGCAGATACAGCTTATTTCGGTTCAAACCATCAACCATTAATCATTAGCACTGTAACAGATATAACGGAAGAAAAAATGGCAAAAGAAAAGTGTCTTGATAGTGAACAAAGGTTCGAATGCCTCATTCAATCAATGGATGAATTAATCTTTACAATTGACTCAAACATTCAATACACAGCTGTTTATGGGCGATGGTTCGAGAAAAATGGTATCCCTGAGTCTAGCCTGCTTGGGAAAAGTGTTTATGGGATTGTCGATAGGGAAAAGGAACCGCTTCACCAGATCGCCATCAACCATGCTTTTAATGGAAAATCTTATACCTATGAATGTCAAATTGAAATAGGCGGGAAATGGTATGACTTTCATGTCTCTTTTTCACCATTGAAATCAAAAGATGGGTGGATTAAATCCATCATCGGGGTGGCGAGGGACATTACTTCCGAAAAACGGATCAAAAAGCAGTTGAAGCTAAGCCAGGATCTCTACGAAACATTAATCGAACTGTCGCCTGAAATGATTTTTGTCCAGATGAATGGCAAAATTGTCTATATGAACGAGGCAGGAATCAAATCGTTAAAGGCGAGTTGCCTGACTGAGCTAAAGGGAAAATCCATTTATGATATCATCCATCCTGACTACCATAAGGTTGTTAAGAACCGGATTAGAGAGTTAAAGAGAAATAAGCATGTAGGATTGCTTGAGGAGAAGTATATTTGTATGGATGGCTCAACTAAATATTTTGAAGTGGCATCAACGCTGATCAAAATTGGGAAAAAGACGGGATCAATTGTATTTGCCAGGGATGTCACAGCAAAACGAAAAGCGGACCAATTATTAAGGGAGAGCGAAGAAAGATTCCGCCAGCTAGCCGAGAATATAAATGATATTTTTTGGATAAAAGATATCGAAACAGGTGAATACATTTATATCAGTCCTGCTCTGGACAAACTTACTGGACCGGTTAGTATCCATAGCTGTCCGGAAAGCGTCAGTCCGCTGCAGCCTCTTATTCCCGCAGGAGAACAAAAGAATCTGATAAATCAAGACGGTCTGATAAGATCATACAGGATTCAGCCTGAAAGCGGAGAGACGAGATGGATAAAAGAGCGGATTTTCTATATATATAATGACAGTCCCGAACCGATTCGAATTGCCGGTGTTGCCGAGGACATTACCATGTTAACAGAGAGGCAGGAGCTCCTGCAAAAGCAGAAGAGGCTGATGATCATCCAAAACCTTGCTGCTGGTATTGCACACGAAATCCGTAATCCGCTGACTAGCATTAAAGGCTTCATGCAGCTATTGCAAAATTTTGTGCCTGAAGAATATTTTTATATCATCGACATTGAAATCAAGAATATTGAGAAATTCATTAAACAAATGCTGCTGCTTGGGAAAGATTCAGAAGGAAAAGAAGTCAAAAAAGTCAGTATTCTAAGCATTCTTTTGGATGTGATTCAGGTCTTCAGTCCCACTGATTTGTTCCCATGTATTCTATTCGACCATGGTAATCTGTCCCGTAGCGATTATATAATGGGTGACGCAGATCAATTGAAAGAAGTGTTAATTAATATATTAGATAATTCAATCAACTCGATTATCAGAAAAGAAACTGGGCAAGTATGGATTGGGACAGAACGGATCGGTGACAATGTCTTTATTACCGTAGCTGACAATGGGAGTGGAATAAGTCCCGACAGGTTCGAATTATTGGGTGAACCCTATTATGCCAACCATGAAAAAGGAATTGGCCTGGGCCTGATGATCTGCCAAAAAATTATCGAAAATCATAGCGGTGAGCTTACCATTATCAGTAAGGAGGATGAAGGGACAACAGTTAAAATTAGGATCCCGGTGAATGGATTGGCCAAAGACAGTTTTGGAAAACAAAATCCGGGTATCAGTATGGAATAAAAGGCGACCATGGCGGTTGCCTTTTTTATTTGCCTAAAAGACACAATATTGGTAGAAGAATAAAATCCCTGAATTAGATGAATGCTACATGTAGACGAATATGGCAGGAATTTCGAGGTGAAACATGCTGGCAAAAATATCACAGTATATCCCGACTTGGCAAGTGTTTATGCAAGCAGGCATTACAATGGCTGTCCCTTTCCTGCTAACAAAGTTATTCTCATCGATCGAGGATAAAGAGGGGAGGAAAAAGCAATGAAATCATTAGATAAAGAAGAGCAAAAAAGCAAGAAAAATGGAAAAGAAACGAAACAATCCCCCGTATTTACAGGGAATTTCGAATCTGACTTGAAGAAGGTTAAAGATCTTTTAGGAGAAAATTCCGATATCTTGTTCAGGAAGTTCCGTTTAAATAATACGAAGCTTAAGGCAGCTCTTTTTTATCTTGATGGTCTGTCAGATAAGGAATTGATCGATAAGTTTCTCTTAAGTTCTTTAATGAAACCTTTTTCTGAAACTGATAAGGAACAAATTAAGCAGGATGGCCTAAAGGATTTTCTTAAAAACAATGTATTGTCAATTGGGGAAATCAAGGAATCCGATGAGCCGGAAAAGGCAGTCATTGAAATATTGAACGGGTCGGCAGCTTTGATCATTGAAAGTGTCCCAGAAGTGCTGGTTCTTGGCATCAAAAAACCGAAAACCCGTGATCTTCAAGAACCGATTTCAGAACCATTGGTAAGGGGCCCTAGAATCGGCTTTACAGAGAATATAAAGGATAACACTGCAATACTCAGGAACCAGGGCCAAAACGAGGACTTGTTTTTCTTGAAAAAATCGGTAGGTGAAAGGGCCAAAAAGCAAACGGTGATTGCCTATATTAATGGGATTGCAAATCAGGATTTAGTGGACGAAATTGTGAGACGAATAGATAAAATTAAAATAGATTTTCTTCCGGAGTCCGGGTATATCGAGCAACTCATTGAAGATAATTTTTTAAGTCCTTTCCCTCAAATTCAAAGTACGGAACGCCCTGACAGAGTCATGGGAGCATTGATGGAAGGAAGGGTAGCCATACTGCTTGATGGTACTCCATACGTTCTAATTGCACCGGTAACACTAAGCATGCTGCTGCAATCGCCTGAAGACTATTACGAACGCTGGATTCCCGCAACTCTTGTCAGGTTGCTTAGATTTTTAGCAGCTTTCATTACGCTTTACGGACCTTCCTTATACATATCTTTCATATCCTTCCACCCCGGTCTTATCCCAACGAAACTGGCAATTTCCATTGCAGGGTCGCGCGAAGGTGTTCCATTCCCTACATTGCTTGAGGCCATGTTGATGGAGATTGCGATTGAAATCCTTAGGGAAGCAGGTCTCCGCCTGCCAAAACCAATCGGACCGGCAATCGGGATCGTTGGAGGTTTGATTATCGGCGAGGCTGCGGTCAGTGCCGGAATTGTGAGTCGAATCATGGTTATAGTTGTCGCCTTAACAGCAATCTCCTCGTTTGCCATGCCACAGTACAGCCTAGGGACTTCACTAAGGATCCTGCGGTTTATCTCGATGTTGGCCGCATCGATATATGGCTTGTACGGTGTTGTATTGTTTACACTGTTGTTTTTAAGCCATCTGGTCAGGCTGTACAGTTTTGGTGTTCCATATATCAGTCCATGGACACCTTTACGCATGAAGGACTTGAAAGATTTTATCGTCCGTGGGCCTATGTTTTTAATGAAGAGCCGGCCTGTCCTTCTTCAGACCAAGGAACCCCGCCGTAAAGGTTAATGAAGAAAGAGGGATCACAATGTTGATGAATAACCGTAATAAGATTACAACAGTCCAGGCAACTATCTTTACGTCCAGTTATATCCTTGCCTCGGGAATCCTTACACTTCCTCGTACTGTAGTTGCGGTAGTAAAGACACCGGATGCCTGGCTCAGCGTGTTGATCGGCGGCTGCATCGCGATTGTTTTAGGAGTAATAATGGTTAAGCTTAGCCAGTGTTATCCTGGTAAGACGATTTACCAATACGTTAACATATTAATTGGAAATTGGGCCGGGAAAACATATGGCATTTTGTTGGTTATTTATTTCGTGGTATTGTCAGCCTATGAGGTTAGGACGCTGTCGGACGTGACGAGTTATATGATTCTGGAAGGAACTCCCGCCTGGGCCATATCGATGCCGTTTATTTGGATCGGTTATTACCTTTTGCAAGGCTGGATTACCTCACTTGCACGGTTGTTCGAAATCGTTTTTCCGATTTCCGTTGCTGTCTTTTTGCTTGTCATTTTGATGAGTACGAAAAGTTTTGAAATGGATAATTTACGTCCTTTTCTGGGAGAGGGCATCCAGCCCGTGCTTAAAGGTTTGACTAAAACAGTGTTCGCTTATATTGGGTTTGAAAGCATGCTATTTTTGGTGGCCTATATGGAAAAGCCTGAAAAGGCAGTGAAAAGCACAATATTTGGAATCGGCATTCCGATTCTGTTTTACGTTATCACGATGGTGGCAGTCATTGCAGCCCTCTCGATAGACGGTGTCGTACATCGAACATGGCCGACATTGGATCTGATTAGAAGCTATGAGATGAAAGGCCTTCTTTTCGAACGGTTCGAGTCATTTTTGCTTGTGATTTGGTCCATGCAAATATTTTCGACATTCTGTATTACTTATTTTGTAGCTTTCCTGGGAATAAGCCAAATGTTTAATATAAAGACACAAAAAGTATTATTAGGTCTGCTGCCATTTTTATTTCTAATTTCAATGACGCCGAGAACAATTGATGAAGTTTTTTCACTTGGAGACATACTTGGGAAGTCAGCGATCATTTTGTTTGGCTTCATCCCGCTACCACTTCTTATTCTGGCAAAGTGGAAGGGGAGAGTGAGATGAAAAAAGCATTGTTGCTTCTGATTCTTCTTATTTCAACGGTGCTCTCTGGCTGTTGGAGCAGCAAGGAAATTGAAGATTTAAGCTTAAATGTGGGAATTGCGATTGATGATGGAGATCAGTTAGCAGAAGAAATGAGGCATATTGATCAAGTGTCATCAAGCCAGGAAAAGGGTGACTTGGCTGTAACATTCCAGTATATCAATACAAGCGCAACAACGCCGGATTCAAAGGGTGGAGGGCAAAAGCAGTTTACAAATGTATCTGCGATCGGAAACACAAATCATCAGAACATCCGGGTGATTTCATTGCGGGAAGAGAATCCAATCATGTTTCACCATACAAAAGTAATTGTTGTCAGTGGAGAACTTTTAAAAAAGATAGGGATCAGGGAAATAATGGATTTTTATTTACGTGACAGCGAAGCCAGGCTCAGTTGCCTTGTCCTTGTTAGTAAAGGTCCTGCTAAGGATACACTGCAATCCAAGGATCCTGCAGTAATTCCTTCTTTTCGCCTTCTCGGCATTGTTGATAACGCCTACAGGTCGTCGAGAATCCTAAATCCAATGACGTTGGCGAAAATACAGGGGGAGTCCTACTCAAAATCAAGTTACCTTCTGCAAAATGTATATACAGAGGATGGAGAAGTCAAGTTTTCCGGTGCAGGTATTATGCGTGGGAAAACAAACAAGCTGATCGGTTATATTAGTGAAGACGATTTAACCGGGATTACGTTGATTACTGGCGATGCAAAGGGCGGACCTATCCCCGCGTTTGAAAAGCAGTCAGGTAAGCCAATGGTTTATGAAATCGAGACGATTAAAAGTAAGATCATCCCGCATGTGAAAAGAGGGAAAATTTCTTTTGACATCAAGATTGACTCAGAAGGAATACTATCAGAAAATTGGAAGGACTCTAAAGAGCCGTCAGAAAAAATTGCTAGTGAAGCAGAAGAGTTAATTAAGGAAGAAATGGAAAAAACCCTAGCCAGAACACTGAAAAAGACGCAAAAGCATTATAAAGTAGATGTTGTTGGCTTTGATAATGAGCTACGGATTAAATACCCGAAAACGTGGAATAGAGTCAAGGATGATTGGGATGCAACCTTTGCTGAACTCCCGATTAAATACTCCATAAAAGTAAAAATTATAAATTACGGTAACACAGATGCCCGGTCATAGAAAAGACAAAAACAACCAGACTTTACCCCTAGGGGAGGAGGCCTGGTTGCTTTTGTTCTGTTACAGAGAAAGTGTTTGTCAAGACCTCAATTCTGTTGCCGTTGGAGGACGGGAAATCTAGACTTTTAAAAAACAGTAATAAAGTTCTAAACCTTCGCATGATTCATCCGATAATATTCAAGATGAAAAAGGCAAACTTATCGAAAGATAAGGACGCAAAGCCACGGGTCTAAAATTCTTTTGAATGATGATAGCCGGGTTGCCAAATGTAGCGCCGCATTTGGGTATTATGAAAAAGAAAGGGACGACCATGCGGAAGGATAAAGAAGGACTAAAGTTTATTATTAAGAGATTTTTTCAATTGATGGAGGAATTTGAGGATCATCCAGGATCAACATTTACATTTGTTAGTTTTATAAGAAATTTTTTAAGACATAATTCTTCAGATGTATTACCAACCATTGAAATCATGACGATTATAAGGGAACTAAAACCTAATGTTTTTTCAAGTATGAAGCAAATGGCTAAACAGGATCCTATTTTAGAATTTTTAACTGGTTTATCAATGGACTTGCAAGTGGCTGAAGAAAAACTTCATTCCATCCTGGAAGCAAGATAACAAGCATGAATACTGAATGATTTAAAAGACGATTCGAATATCGTCTTTTTTTATTAATATTTATTCGGGCAAGGAACTCATTCACATGTTTTAAGAGAAGGCGACTGCCCTTGCCCGGTATAAATTCAGTAGCCTATAAAAAAGTGAAATGCATGTAATCAAAATTAGGACTAAGAGAAAATGAAACCAACGTTACAAATGGGTATTTACACTTGAACTATTTTTAAAATGAACCCGTCGTAGCCCATATATTATAGTTGGGGCCGTAATATTTCCCAAAAGCATAAGATGTCCGTGGATCTAAATCATAAACCATTGGTGTGTAGCAGGATTTTTGCCCGGCAACAACCTTACCATTTCCACCTGCTGAGTCGCAGCTAAATCGTTTTTTATCTGTATTCCGAGTTACTTCAGCATTTGCTTCGAATCCAGAAGGTACATTGTTATTCATCGTAATTTTAGCCCAAGCAGTTTTACAAGTAGAGCTGAATTTTAACTCAACAACACCTATTTTTTCATTTTTTTCATTTATTAAGTATGAAGTAGCCTTAGTAGTGGCACTTGATGCACAATCATTATAGTAAGGGCTTTTTCCATCATAAGAATGATCTTCAGCATTGGCTTTCATATTTCCGAAGAAGAGTAACGGCAAAATAAACAGCAGGGTGGAAGCTTTTTTCATTAAATTTTTCATTAATTTAAACCTCCGACTTTATTAGGGATTTTTTTGTGGACTGTAGTTCCGGTTTTCCTCCTTTTCCAGAATTTTTTAAAATTACAATGTTATGTTAAAGGGGAGTTTTCATGAAGTCAATCATTTAAGAAGAAAATGGTAAATATGGTCTGGATATAGTAAATGAGACGATGTAAAAAAAGGAGATTTAAGTTTCATGATAAAGGACTTAGTAAACAAATGTGGGTGTCATGGTTCAAAGGATAAACGATGAATGAAAATTGCCCGGGGAAGAACAAAAGATTTTAAAAACGCTGCAAATTCGGCAGAAGAAGTTATAAAACAGCCAGCAATATTACTTGAGGATCTCGGCAAAAGCGGCTGTCATTATAAGTTAGGGGAATCTCTAGTGATGCTGAAAGAAATACGATATAAATCAGAGCATAATGAAACTGGAATATTTATATAATGATGCAAAGGGAAGTCTTATCATCGATGTGTGCAATGGTTAACTTAAGTTCACTCTACTGCCCGACTACGGAGAAAAAAGTTATTCATCAAAATGAAAGGTGAAGTGGGTTAAGTTTGATGAGGGGGAAGAAGTTTGAATCTATATGGACTTAGCATAGTGGATTGGGTGCAAATCCTTTCCGCGTTAGGAACGTTAATTGCTGCTATCGCTGCATGGAAATCCGCCATTGCGGCAAAAACATCATCCCGAATTACATCTGAGCAATTGGAAGAGATGAGGCAGCAAAGAATAGATCAAATTAGGCCTTATGTCCATATATCGGATGCAGGATACAGTTTAAACTTTAATCCCGAAAATGGTTATGGGAGTTTTTGTAATGAGGCGGTACAGGAGCCAAAGTTGGTGGTAACTAATATTGGAGTAGGTCACGCGAAAAAGTTAAACTTTAAATGGTTTTTTGATATGGAGAACAGTATTAGATTGATCCAGACTTATGAGATTGGACAACGGAAAATATATAAATATGTACCTGATTTTGAATTAAGTACGGAAAATGGTGTCACTTTTCTAAAAAGTGATTTGAAAAACTATTTTCCTATTTTATTAAAAGATAAAGAATATCCATTATCATTCCCCTTTTCATATCTGGAAATTTTATCATTTTTATATCATTTACTTCTCGAGGAACACCTGGATTTAAAAGTCGTTCCAAATCTAAACCTCGAAATAGAATATATGGACACGTTTGAACAAAAAGTGTCCAGGAACTTTATCATTATACCAAAGTTAATCAAAACCATTGCAAGTGAAGAGGATGGTAAGTTAACAGATTATAGCTTCAAGATAAATTTCCAAGTTGATGAAATTTCTTCCACGTTCTGATAGTAAACTAGACCTCATTAAATGATCCTAGTGGAAAATGTTTGACCTGGAGAGATGGATGCCCTGGTAACGATAGGGTGATGGCAGGGATGGCAATGGCAACCGAGCAATTAGTAAAGAATCCTGATTCGTTAGAGGTTAAATATAGGGGGGCGGGCAATAGCTATAGAGCGAAAAACAAGGTTGTCACTATGTCTGTGACTGTTTTGAGTATGGCGATTGAACATTGCATACCAAAATCCTTTCATATGCTCCTAATTGTTCGAAATGAATATCAGCAGCTAACAAAAAAAGGGTGTTTAAAATTTCTGAAAATTCACGAACGACGCGGATTCTATTATTTAGAGAATTATGATGCCGTACATGTTGGATTAAGTCCAAGTGAGTTAGAAACAATCTGGGAACGTAATGGCTGGTAATTAATACATGAAAAATTAAGTTTCCATTTTTCGTGTAATCACTTGATACTTGTAGATCAAATAATCGAGTTCTTGGCTTGCTTTGATGGTCATCTCGTGATTGAAACCAAATTGAGTGCCCAGAGAAATCATATTGCTCCTCAGGTATTCGATATATTGATGCAATTCTTTCAGAATAAGAACTGTGGCACTTTCCATTATCAGACCCCTTTTGACAAATATGACACTAACAATACTTATTTTACCAAATAAGGATAACCATTTAAATAGGTTATATGTACAAAAAATGACATTTTTTCCTTGTTGGGTATAATTTACTATAACAAATTATACTAGTCATGCAACAACAAACAAGCTTTGTATGTTATTAACCGGGTATTGAAGAATGAGTGATGCAGGATTGAACCATTCTAGCATAGGTTTGTATAGGTTTATTGTAAACTAGATAGATTGGCTTGATATGCCTTGATAGTGGTATAAAAAGTGGTAAAAAAAAGCTTACCCTTTAAGGCAATCTTTTCAGGTGTTACATTTCTTTAGTGTTTTCTTTATCTTCATTAAAAAACCAGCTATGGTTACAAAAAATCAAATATAATTTGGATGATCTTAAATCAGATTTTACGGAAAAAATGGTGGAGTGCATAAAAGACTATGAAGAAAAAAAAACGAAAAGAGTGTGGATTTGAAATAAAGTCGCGATGTTTATAAAAAAAATGTGAAGCTTTACCCTTTTGGATATTTTTGTCTGAAGGGGTGTTTTTATGACTAAAAGAAAAAGAACATCTGAATAAAAGGTGGATTAAGGAATTATTGAGTGACATAGAGTTGTTCCGTTAAAGGGCCATTTAATGGAATCAGACTTCCAAACAAAACTAGATAATTATGTTAATACTGGTGTGAGATTATGAATAAATGTACTTAAAGGGGGGGAATTAGTTGAAGAAGAATTCTTGAAATTGAAACATAATTTCTAAATAACTCTATATTAACTAAGGAAATAAACAGGAGGGGATAAATTTGGATAACATTCTTTTATCTAAAGGTCTAAAGGCAAAAGGAAGGGGATCAGAAATGACGATCATCACTCACTCCCGCGAAGAGGGAACACTCATTAAGGGCACCGCCCGCCCGGAGGCCGAGGTGACGACATGGCAGGAACGGAACATCGTCTACCCTCAGGATTGATGAAGATGCGTAGAATCTGTGGTTATTGCGCCGCCATAGCGGTGACGCCGTATCTGTTGATCAAAATCGCCTGGACTTTCGGCCTCTTCCTTCCGACTGAGCAAATGGGTGACGCCAGTTGGAGAGCGATCAACGCAGCTACCGTGGTTGTCGCCGCGGTCGGCATCCTGCTGGCGATGGCGTTCAGCAGGCCGTGGGGTGAACGGCTGCCCGCGTGGCTAGTGGCTCTGCCCGTGTGGGTGGGCACTGGTCTTCTTGTTCCCATGCTGTTGCTCGCACCGGTGCTTGGCCCGGCCGCCATGACCCGGGACAAGGAGGCAGGCGCCGCCGACTTCTGGGGCTACGAGCAGATCTTTGTTATGGTCTCTCTGGTCGGGGTCGGTATTTGCTTGCCGCTCGCTTTGGCGGGTTACACCAAGTTACGGTGGCCGGAGGCGTTGGACGGTCCGATCGACTACGGGGAGCTGCCGGGACACACCCGGCAGCTACAGATCACCCTGGGCAGGATCGTCGTAGCCGGCTGCATCCTGCTCGGCATCATTAAGGTGTTCTGGGCGGTGGGCGGCACTCTCGGCATCGACCCGGCCATGCTGGATGACCGTGATCTGTGGTGGTACCTGCTGACGTTGAATACCGGCGCGTGGGCCTTAGCGGGGGCGTGGGGCCTGTTGGTGCTGATCACACGCCGCGGGTCACAGAGGTTCCTGCCCCCAATGGCAGCGGCATGGATCTCGTCGGGAATGCTGTTCTCTTACAACCTCTTTTCCGTCATTCGCCCCGATTTTCAGTCCACCCCGGAGTACCCGCTGGCACGGGTGCTGACCACGGAGGCCGGTATCGTCCTGGGCGTGATAATGGGGATTATCATTCTGCTGGTACTGCATGACCGTCGGCGAGCCCTGATAAGATAGGAGTAATGGGGACAGAGGAACAAATAGGAACTTTAACTAGCAACGATAAAACATCGATAATGGAAGTATAGAACTTAAAACCTTATAACTCTGTTTTTTTAATTTTTTATTGAAGTAACGTAACGGATATGTTATTTGAGAAAGATTAAGTGATTTAAAGAATGAGACTATATTACCACAGTTATTACATTATACCAGCTAATATAAGTCAATACTTTTGA
>NZ_QWVT01000069.1 GCF_003570705.1 Mesobacillus zeae | reverse complement strand
CAGATATATATTCTGGATGACCTTATAATACGAAGGGCGCGATTGTGGAGTAATACAGGCGAAAATGATCAAACTTTTTTATAAAATCGAAACATAAACCTGCTGGATAAGAATCCATTTTGATCAATCTTTTTTCAAAATGGATTCTTTTTATTTACCATAGAATGTGGGTTTGTATGATGTTTTTGATCAAACTTTATTTCAAAGCTACAAAGAGAGCATTACAAAATTGAAGGGTCACATTACTTGGCTCTGGCGAGCTGTTGGTACTGCAGCCATTGGTTTCGTTTTAGTTTAATCATGTACTTTATCACAAAATAAGGAGGAAGTTAAACCATGAAAAAAGATATTTTTACTCTTTTGGGCGGCTTTTTATCAGCGGTGTTTTTTTTTAGGATCAATAGGGTTTCTGTAGAATGGTTTACGCAAATAAGCATCGAAGCATTTGTTTTTATGATTTCGGCGGGAGCTGCATTGGCGATTAACCTGTTTGCAATTTGGAAGAATACGTATGTTTCCAAGAAGGCGAAAGATCAAAAGGATTTTTTGAACGCAATAACAAACTTTAAGCAGTCCTCTGGGACTGCTTTTTACTTTATGGCCCTGTAAAAACAGTAAATAAGGGCCCTTCAAAAACGAAGGAACCCTTGAAATCTTTACTCGACTCGAAGAGCTTGAATGTCTCGACAAAAATCAATCATGAAACTGATAGGTAAACTAGCAAGGATTTTTGTAGGAATAGCACGAAGAAACGAGTCTTACTGTCCAATAAAATCCAAGTCTTAATCCCTTTAGCAGCATAGGAAAAGGAAAAATCCAACATGGAAGCAGAAGCAGCATAGTACATCGAGTATGTAGACGGTGAAAAATATGCGGCAAAAAACGCAGACAGAGCAAATACTTCTGATTTTTTTAAAGAAGCTGGAAAAATGTTGCGTAAATATGAAGTGGTAGTGGATCTTGATAAATTACCAAAAGAAGTTATTAAGAAAATGATATCCTATTTCAATATCAAAACCGAACTACGTTGGACAGATAGAGGAGTTCATATGTATTTCAAGAAGCCTAAAGGATATAAGCATAAAGCGGAAGGTATATGTGCTTTAGGAGTTGAAGCGGAATGGAAAACGTCTAAAAATGCTCCAAATGGGGTTACAGTAAAGCGCAATGGAGTTGAAATACCGGTTGAAAATGATGGTGTTCGGGAAGAATTACCGGATTTTCTTACTTATATTAATGGACAGAGGACTTATTGGGTTTACAGGATGGGGATGGGCGAGATAACAAACTTTATTCTCATAAATTCAACGTGCTTCATTTGAAAAATGACAAGAAAATTTTGCGTTTTATTAACGATAACATATTTGCTGAACCATTAGAAGAAAGTGACTTCAATAGGGTTACTCGTGACGAGAAAATTAATCTGGATAAGAATAATGAATATCAAGTGGCTATGCAAATAAAAAAGAAGTTAAGAGTCGTGAAATTTTGCGATCGTTTATATTCTTATGATGGAAAGTGTTATCGTGACGATAATTTTAAACACATTGTTGCTAGGGAAATTGCAGGTCAGAAAATGCACTACATAAATGAAATATTAGGTCAAATTGATATTCACATAGAACCAATCGAAGAACCTTCAAAGGGATGGGGGATCAAATTCAAAAATGGCTACTTACATGATGGACAATGGTATGGTGGTCTCGATTATCAGGAATTTACTCCATATTATATCGATATTAATTATAAACCTGAAGCCGAACCGGTGCCGACTGTAGACCAATTCCTTGAGGATCTTACTGAAAGTGATAAGGACTATAGGGATGTAATATTGGAGACTATCGCCCATTGTTTAATAACGAACATTCATGTGAAGCGCAATTACCATTTCCAGCGTGTTACGTTCATTATAGGTGGCGGCGGTAATGGAAAAGGAACATTATTGATTATTTTCAGAACCCTATTAGGGACAAATAACGTGTCTTCTATTTCGCTTGACCGCATTATGGATGAACGGTATTTATGCTCCATACTTGTCAAGCTTGCCAATTGCGGTGACGATATCGAAGATAAGACAATCGATACTGAAAAAATGAAGATGCTTAAAAACTTATCTGCTTATGATGTCATTTCATTCCGTGAGCTATATAAGAAATCGAAAAATGAAGCGCCTATAGCTTCATATATTTTTAGCACCAATCATCTATAGAAATCATTCGAAAAAGATGATTCATGGAAACGCAGGGTTGTTTGGTGTCCGGTTTTTGGTAAGCCGAAAACCGATGATCCGCATTTTCAAGAAAAATTGACATCACCGGAAGCCTTGGAATATTGGCTGAAACTTGTTATGGGTGCGTATTTTCGATTGTATGAAAAACGAAAGTGTACGGAATCAAAGAAGGTTATGGATTATACGGAATTTTATCATAAAGAAAATAATTCATGTATTGAATGGCTTGAATCAAGGGAAGACATGGAGCAGCATATTATTGGGAAACACACACCGGAAGTTCATACAGAATATGAAGGATGAGCGGAAGTAAATGGATTGAAAGTTCAATCGCTGAAACAATTAAATAAAACGATTGAAGAAAAATTAGGATTGTTTATTCATAATACTACACGTAATAAAAATTCCGTAAAAATTTGGGCGGCAAAAAAGAAATAAACCACCATTTTTTAACTTTTAGTGGTTTAGTGGTTTAGTGGTTTTTTGGTAGTTTCTTTAACCCTTGGGGCGCAAAGGATTGAAAGGTAAAACCACCAAACCACCAAAATATTTCTTTAAAAGTAAAATAAAAATTTTATATATTTTTATATCTATCTTTTTTGTAAAAAAAAGACTTTGTTGAAAAACAATAGTGGTTTGAAGGTTAAAATGATTCAATCCCTTGTGGCAGTAAGGCGGATCCCAACCACTAAAAAACCACTCTTGCATTATTAAAAAAGTAGTTTAGTGGTTTTTATCGGTAATTTCAATATACACGATGAAGACGACTCATTCCCAGTCGGCTCCGAATGAAGCAAAAAAGTACGATGCAGAGGCATATGGCGATTCTATGAACATCGTGATGCCTAGCCCGGTAAAGATATGGATTCCCGAGCCCGTTGTAATGGTATTTTCGGGCCGAATTGCGAGTTTGTTGCCACAAATGAGTACCGCACGATCCAGCACTCGATTCTGCCCGTCAAATAAGTGCACTCTCCTAATGCAACTACTAACGTCTGAATTTCCTAGAATAAAGACGCGTCTAAGTTTCGGTTGGACGCCGCCAAGGAGTACCGGTGTGGGCATCGGAACATGAAACCATTGGTTGGTGCCCCTTTTAAGGTTTACCTGTGTGCCGAAACCGAAGCGAGTAAATCTGTCGAGCAATTCTGGTGTTTCGGGGATGACCGCATTGCCATGGGTCCACATCGCTGTAACTGCCATAGTCTCCCTCCTAATTATAAGAATTCGCTTTTTCTATTCAGCAATATTCCGTTAAACATAAAAATATTACAAAAACCGTTACTTTACCGGATTTATATTATGGGTATGGCAACGATTCGTTCTTTCTCATGCTGCAACGATTGGAACATATGACTATGAACAATTGTAGAGGGGAAGATCCTTTTTTAACAGCGAATGGTTTAAGGGAGCGTAAACAATAAGGAGGAATGATTATGACAACAGCAAAAGCAAAGAATGAAATCATTGAATTGGTGCCAGACAAGGTTGAAGAATTAGAAGAATTTAAGGGATATTTTTATAATGAATGGGGTACTTTATACCCGTAAATTCCAATACAGAGTTTAGAAATCCTGCGAATAAGTGAGCATTCGAGAGAGATACGTATCAAACTGAGGGAGTTTAAGAAGTAAGTCTGTCATGTTAAAAAACAAGTCCTAAATTGAACAAGGATTTTATTTGTTTTACAATGATTTAGTAAATACATTTAAGGAGTAGTGAATAATTATGGATAATTCTGTTTCAAAAGAAGTACAAATACTCTATAAAAATCTATTAGATGCGTGGAATAATCGTAATGCTCGAGTAATGGCAGATTTATTTACAGAGGATGGTGAAAGCATTGGATTTGATGGAAGTCAATCCATTGGGAGAGAAGAAATATTTTCGCACCTTAAGCCTATCTTTGATGACCATCCAACAGCACGATTTGTTAGCAAAGTTAAAGATGTGCGTTTTTTGAGTTCTCACATAGCAGTTTTGCGAGCAATTGCTGGAATGTTGCCACATCAACAAACAACCATTAATCCTAAAGTAAACACACACCACACTCTTGTTGTTGTAAAAAAAGATGGAAATTGGCGTATTCAGTTGTTTCAAAATACTCCTGCTCAGTTTCACGGAAGACCTGAATTAGTGGAACAAATGACAGAAGAGTTAAGTCAGTTATTAAAGTAAACGGGTGCGTTGATCCAGGTAGGATTAATGCACTTTTTTGTTGATCTTATTATTATACTAACGGGAGTTTAGTATAATAAAAATTTTAATATACATTTACCCTGTAGGGTACAGGGTTTATAATTTATATGAGGTGAATTAGGTTGAGTTATCGGATTAGTGAACTTGCCGAGAAGTGTGGTGTGAATAAAGAAACCATAAGATATTACGAAAAGGTTGGTTTACTTCAAGAACCTTCTCGGACTAATGCTGGTTATAGGATATTTTCAGAAGATAGCGTTAAGCGTATAAAGTTTATTAAAAAGATACAAGATTTAGGGTTTACTTTATCTGAAATTTCTAAGTTACTTGGAGTTGTTGACAAAGATGGTGAACGTTGTAATGACATGTATAATTTTGTTGTTAAGAAAATAGAAGAAGTGCAAATGAAAATACGAGATTTAAAAAGGATTGAACAAATGCTGATAAATTTAAAAGAAAGTTGCCCTAACGATAAATCTTTATACGAATGTCCTATTATTGAAACTATATTAATTAAAGAGTAATAACAGAAATGGAGGTATTAAATATGGTTATACAGTCTAATATGTCCCCAAAAGCTATAATTGAAGTGTGGGAAATTACAGCACCAATTTTTTTGAAATTTAATGTACCTCTTACTGAAAAGTCGTTGGAAACCATTATTGAGGAAGCTGATACTCTTACTAATCTTCTTACTGAATTAAATACTGTAGTTGGAAGTTCCTCAGTTACTTGTATAGAAGGTGGCTGACAAATGCCAGCTAAAAAGGGGTAGGCTACTCCTTTTCAATTCCATTATCTTCTTCAACTAAAGTGTGCGTTAGCACAACAACATTACATTTTTTGTTGTAGTATATGAGGTCATTTGTAGTACAAAAAAGGATAGATAGAGCATATTATCTTGCTCATCTATCCTTTTTAATTTATCCCTTATAATGTCCACATACCAGGTATTGGAGTTAGTATAGTTTCATGGACACGGTTTAGT
>NZ_QWVT01000068.1 GCF_003570705.1 Mesobacillus zeae | reverse complement strand
TGTACCCTCGTATTTTGACTTGGTGATCGATTCGTCCGAGGTATTCAATATGACCATCGTGAGTCCATCGGACTAAATCTCCGGTTTTGTACATTCTTTGATTGGCTGCATAGGGATTTTCTATGAATCTTTCAGCTGTTAATTCAGGGTTGTTTAAATATCCCCGGGCCAAGCTGTTTCCAGATATATAGAGCTCTCCGATAATCCCTACCGGACAAAGCTGTTGGTTGGAATCTAAGATATATACACTCACATTGTCGATCGGTTTTCCAATCGTGATGGATGGACTCTCTTTTTCTATCTTGGTTCCAGTGGCATAAATCACGGTTTCAGTCGGACCATACAAATTGAATACTTCTAGGGTCGAATTAATCCGAAATGCTTCTTGGACTACATCCTTAGTTAAGGCTTCTCCTGCAAGATAAATCCGTTGAATAGAGGCTACGTTTTGTAATTCATTTCCCATCACTTTAAAGGCCGACGGTGTAAAGTTTAGATCAGTCACATTGTAACGGATGACCGTTTCTCTTATTTTGGCACTATTTTTTTCCTCGCCTTCCGGTAAGACCACGAGTTGACCCTGACAACCAATCCAGCCAAATAATTCAGTAATGGATACATCAAAAGTGATGGCTGTTTTTAATAGGATGCGCGAGGTCTCCTCTCTCATGTACTTAACATGAAACCAGTTCATACGCTCAGTTAAGGCGTCATGTTCGACAACAACCCCTTTGGGCTGCCCTGTACTTCCTGACGTATAGATAATGTAAGCTTTCGATTTCCTGATATCTTCAATCTTATGATTTGTTTTTTCATAGTCTTGTAAAAAGTCTCTGATGTGACCATACAAAATACATTGGAAATCAGCACTTTCATGGGATGATGCCATCTCATTCGCTTGATCAGTGATAAGCAGTTTGCATTCACTATCCAAAAGCATATAGTCGATACGAGCTTGCGGTGTATCGATTCCTATAGGTAAATAAGACGCACCAGACTTCAAGATCCCGAAAATCACAACCATCATATCGATGGATCTGTTCATTTTAATCCCAACAACTGATTCCTTTTTCACTCCATGGTCTATGAAATACCTGGCTAATTGGTTAGCTTCCTCATTTAACTCTCGATAGGTCATGGTTTGGTTTTCATAGATTAAGGCTATTTTATCTGGATGAGATGCTGCATGGCTTTCAAATCTCTCCATAATTAACTCAT
>NZ_QWVT01000067.1 GCF_003570705.1 Mesobacillus zeae | reverse complement strand
AGCATTGTAATTTTCTCTCCAACCATTTTTTCACCCCATTTGTCACCTGGATTTAAAAACGTATTTTGCTGGTACTGAGACAGTATTCCTTATTGTGTTTGTTGGGAGGAGAGTTTATGTAAAGCAGTGGAATAAAATTTTATAAGTACATGGGGATTAAAAGATGTTCGTATTATGTTAACTCTTACAGAAGTAATTCTTTTTTTAGTACCTGGATCTAATTTTTCTTAATACAGCAATTACAAGGAGTTTATGCGCATGAAAATTAAGCAAAGTCGAACTACTGATTTCTAATTTTGAGCAAACTGTGCAATTTTATGAACAAACCCTCCAATTTAAAGTTTTATTTGCCAATGAACGTTATGCGTCATTTCAAATCGGAAAGAGTGTATTAAAGTTAATGAAAGACGATAAGGAATGTAATCATTATTATCATTTTGCTCCACTGGTAACATTGAATCAGTTATTTTTAAAAGGGTTTTATCCTCGTGCAGGAGAATAGGAATCTTTTGAAATTAATGAAGATGAGTATTTAGAGTTAGTAAATCAACTAACATTTTTACCTTCGACTCGCCCATATAGAACTAGTTAATTCAATATTTGCTGTAGTTTGTGAAAAAATGTACTTAAACAAACGGGTGTGTTGATCTAGGAAGGATTACCGCACTTTTTTGTTAAATTTCGTATTGAGCTAACTGAGTAGTATAGTTGAATAAAAATAAGAGAACCGAGAGTGTTAAACAACACAATCCCGGTTCTCTTATAAGTTCTAATCGTTATCTTCCTCTATAAATTTTTTAAGAGCTAACAACTTTTTATCCCAATATTGTTCAAAAAACGAAAGCCAATTTTGTAGTTCAATCAAAGGTTCTGGTTTAAGCGTATAACGAGTTTCACGTCCCACCTTCTGGCTTTTGACGAGACCAGCATTGGAAAGAATATGAAGATGCTTATTCACAGCCGTACGGTTTATCGGGAAGCATTCCGTAATTCCAGTTATCGACATTTCTTTTCCAACAAGCAAATTTAACAGACTACGACGGGAAGGGTCGGAAATTGCTTGAAAAACATCATGCCTGGATTCGTAGACCACACTTAAGCCTCTATATATGCCGGAAGCTTCTCTTTTACAATTTTCTCCCAACCGCCGTCCATAAATCCACGAATGACTGAGTGTGGTTGTCCAAACTCTGTGACTTTTTCTGCATCCCAGCCAGAATGAATTAGGGTAAACTCCGTTTTTCCATCTTCCAATTTTTTTAATTCAAAAGAAAGATGCCAATCCTTACCCCAGTCAATACCGACACGGTTGGTTGGGTCAAGCTCTGTAACTTTGCAAGGTGAGTCACCGTACTGACCTGTATGAAGTATAAAGTCACGTCCCAAAATAGCTTCAAAAGAATTTGGCATCCACCATGCTGCAATACCTTCTGACGTTGATACTGCTTTCCATACTTTTTCAATAGGAGCATTAAGTATAACCGTTTTACGGATTTCTGGTAGTTTTTCCTGCGTTTGCATAATTTTATACCTCCAAAATTCAAATAACACCTTTTGGTGTCATTAATTATTACAGCACCTAAAGGTGTTATGTCAAATATATTTTAATTTAGTTTTTCCACTAGGTTCTGTTCATCATTCCGATAATACCTTTGTTTATTTTGATATTTTTTATTCGGCTCACGGGTGCGAGAGTAAAGAAGCAACGCTTGGCCGGCGTTGCTTCCTTGTTAGAAATATTTCTGGTAAGACTCTTGTCTCAGCCTTCCACTTAATTGAGCATATATCCGGGTGGTTTCGCTTATCAGTGAAAGCGGGTACTAGGCCGTTCGAGCGGGCTAATTCATCCAATGGACTGAAAGTCGCGCCCTGAGGTTCCTCTCCCAGCCGATATGCCCTCGTACAATAATAACGTCTTCTCCTGGAACGACGTTATGGACCTGCATGCTAGCTGCTCCCATGTGCGGTGCATCTCCTCGTGTTACTCCCAACAGTAGGGTGTTTGTATTGATTTGCGAAATAAAAAATGGAAAAGTGGCTGGAATCGATAGGGCTTGGCGGAAAATCTATTTTGATAAGGGAAAAGTAGAAGTGAGTGTATGTAAAAAAGTAAAAAGGGTTGACACACAACTTAAAAGGCATTATCATTATCTCATATTCAAGATATATTAATTAAAGATGTTTTAATTTAAATTATTCAACAGGAGGTGAGGTGATTGGAAAGAAAGTGTTCGAGCTTGCCTTATTTGGCATTAATGCGGACATCTAAAGCAATCCAGGAGCGGATGAGGCTCGAAATGGCGGAAGAGAAGCTGAGCTTAACTGAGTTTGCTGTTCTGGAAGTGCTTTATATGAAGGGAAGGCAAACGATCCAGCAGGTCGGCAGCAATGTCTTGATATCGAGCGGTTCCATGACGTATATAATCGATAAATTGGAAACTAGGGGCTTGTTGGCCAGGAGCTCATGCCCGAGTGATCGCCGCGCAATCTATTTAGCATTGACGGCTGAAGGTAAAAGCGTGATGGAAAGTATCATGCCAAAGCATAAGGAATCGATTGATTATATTTTTGATTCCCTTCATGATGATGAGGCGGAAATTCTGGTGAGGTTGCTCAAAAAAATTAGCAGCAGAGTAGAAGAATAAAAATTTTTATCATAATGTCTCGAATTCGAGATAAAATATAACAGGAGGGTTTTATTATGATGGATTTAGGCTTATTGATCATTCGCTTAGTGGTTGGATTACTGTTTATAGGGCACGGTGCACAGAAGCTGTTTGGCTGGTTTGGCGGACACGGATTAGAAGGTACTGGAGGATGGATGGAGTCAATTGGAATGAAGCCTGGTGTTACAATGGCTCTCCTTGCTGGATTGTCGGAATTCATTGGAGGAATATTGTTCGCACTGGGACTGCTTACTCCTCTTGCCGGATTGATGATTGCTGGGACGATGGTTATTGCAATTTCCAAGGTGCATGGGAAAAATGGATTATGGGCAACGCAGAATGGTTATGAATATAACCTGGTATTGCTGGCAGTAGCAATAGGAATTGCATTCAGTGGCCCAGGACAATATGCTGTAGATGCTTTTTTATTCTAAAATATCTCGAAATAAATATACTCTAATTAAAGATATTGCTTAGCTAGTACCGGAACTTAGATTTGAGAATTACGGAGGAGTAAAAATGTTGTTGAAAAGTGAAATCGGGGCACTTATTTTACGTGTAACATTGGGAGCATTATTTTTCTTTCATGGGATGGCAAAATTTCAAGGCGGTATTGAAAACATCGTTGGCTGGTTTGACAGTATCGGGTTGCCGGGCCCACTTGCGTACGGAGTAGCCGGCCTTGAACTCGTTGGCGGCATAGCGCTTCTCCTTGGAATGGGAACAAGGATCTTGTCAGGGGTGTTTGCATTACTGATGATTGGAGCAACCTTGAAAGTGAAACTGTCCGCCGGTTTATTAGGAAATGGTCAAATGGCAGGATATGAACTGGATCTGGCGTTGTTAGCAATGGCGATCTATTTAGTGATTAACGGAAGTAAGCTGTTATCTGTAAGTGAATTGATTTTCCGTAAAGACTCAGATAAAGTAACAATGTAGACTGTTGCAAGGGATGGCAGGGTGAAATGATGGTGAAAATAAAGGCATGGGCCAAAAGATTAAAACAAAAAATCTTTATTTTATACCTTGCCTGCAAGGACGTGAGAGTGCCCTGGCATGCGAAAGTATTATCGGCCGTAATAGTGGCATACGCATTCAGCCCGATTGATTTAATACCTGATTTCATTCCTATTCTAGGCTACCTTGACGATGTTATTATCGTTCCATTAGGAATCTTCTTGGCCTTAAAAATGATACCGCGGGAAGTCCTGTTACAATGTGAAGCAAAGGCACACCAAATGGAATTCAGCAAGCCGAAGAATTGGATTGCCGGGTTACTCATTCTTGTGATATGGGGTTTGCTTATCCTTTGGCTTGTAGTGACTGTTCGTCATCACTTTTTATAAAACTATGCTTTAACCGAAGCCCTCCAGGTATGATTGGAGGGCCTTTTTCAACTATTTGGAGTTGGACCTTTTTATACGAGCTCTAACGATAGCTGAACACGCAATATTCAGCTCGTGCTCCCGTTAAATCAACCAACTTTAACAATATATCAACCACCTAGGATCAGATATCGATCAACCTGAGGAGGAAATCAACCAACTTTGAGCGGAAATCAACCAACCTCCCGAATATATC
>NZ_QWVT01000066.1 GCF_003570705.1 Mesobacillus zeae | reverse complement strand
GTTTCGATACTATTGGCAACATGAAGGCGAACTTAAATAGAGGAGTATATTTTAAACTCCAATCATTTCCATATACTGCACGCATTCTCCACGCCGCCCCTGGAGGCTTTCCCTCCCATGTCTCAACGGGTCTACGCCCTATCATTCCTTCGTCATGCCTATCCAAGGGGTGGAGGCCGGTTTTGCTAACGGAATGGGTCAGTGCCCTTTTGTTTAAGTATTCCAGTACTCCGTGCTTTTTTGAGATCCTACGAATAAGCCAACATTCAATAAAATGATAATAATAGATACTAGTTTTCAATTTGATATGTTCTATAAAAGTGAATAAAGAAAAGGTCAGTTATGCTGCTTTAGCTGTTAAAGGTAGGGTTTTTTCTGGACAATAGGACTCATTACGACGGGCAATTCCTACTAGTATTCTAGCCAGCTTACCAATCAATTTCATAATAGATTTCATTTTCTTCATTTTTTTTACTTTAACATTGTAGGAGTGAAGTTCTTTGAAATCAGGGTTGTTCATCACAAGACTCAATGTGGCTAAGTACAAGAAACGCCTTAGACGAGATCGCCCACGCTTAGAAATGACTACTTGACCTTTCCATTTACCTGAGCTAGACTCTGCTAGATGTAAACCTGCATGTCGTAATAGAGAATTACCATGAGCGAATTTACTTAAATCTCCTGCTTCACCTAATATGCCTCCAAGTGTAATTTCAGTTAATCCTTTTATGCCAAGTAATTTATCTGTAAAGGTAACTTTTTTAAGTGCTTTAGTAACTTCTTTTTCAACTCTTTCAAGTTGAGCTGTGGCGAGATCAAATTCTTCAAGTAATTGTTCAAGGTGTAGTTTATAAGCATCAAGAGCTTTGAGACTTCCAACGGAACGTTTAGCTAATTCAATTAGTGATTGTGCTTTTTTCAAGCCGGGCTGACGTTTCATCAGTGTTTTCCATCCCTCGGCAACATCTTGAGCTTTCATGGAACGTAGTTCCGATGGTGTAGGGAATAAACGAAGGGTTGCGATTGCCCCTTTTCCTGTTACGTTTTTAAACACTTCTCGAAGTTCAGGAAAGATAATATCTACCCAACGATTTATTTGATTGGTGGAGCTTACTAGCCGTTTAACGATTACGTCTCGGTTAGACATTAGTACTCTAAGTTTTTCAAAAGCCTCTGACGACAGACGAATAAAAGAATAGTAACCATTCTTCACCATATCGGCAATCACGAGAGCGTCTTTTTTATCACTTTTGGATTGCGTGTTATCTCGATTTTCTTTATTCTTTTTAACTAGGTGAGGGTTAACAGTTACTACCTCAATACTTTGACTATATAACCATTTGGATAGGTTTAACCAATAATGTCCGGTAGGTTCCATACCAACTATTGCAGTATTGAACCCGTTTGTAACTTTTAGCTGGTTAATCCATTTTAGCAATCTAACAAAACCCTCTTCATTATTTTCGAAAGAAAGAGGATCACCTACCACAATACCTCTGTAATTTACAGCTCGGGCAACGTGGACCTGTTGAGCAATATCTACTCCGACAACTAGATGATAGTCTGAGATTCTTTCAATCAGTTGATTTTGTTTGTCTTGCATTTTATACTTCACAGTAGAGCTTCCTCCTTAAGATTGAATTGG
>NZ_QWVT01000065.1 GCF_003570705.1 Mesobacillus zeae | reverse complement strand
GGGTCGCACAGGAGCCGCTCTCGGAGAGGAAGCAGATCTCGCAGGATCTCGTGCTGCTCATCCCGTAGGAGCTCACGGCAAAGTAATTGCTCTAATCGCAGGTCAAACAGAGGCTCATGCGGCTGCAGTTGTTGCCGACATGATCGAGCAGAGGCAGAAACCTTTAATAGCCAAAAGGAGTATTGGAACGGGAACAACATGTGGAAACTACGTATGAAAAAGTGAGTCTAACAGAACCGTGTGATGATCTCCCTTTTTCTTTTTCACAGGATCAATAAAAATCCCAGCCGAATTTAATCGGCTGGGATTTAATCATTATATAGAGTTATAGTTTACTAACGTTCGCAGCCTGAGGCCCGCGGGGCCCTTCCACTACTTCAAAGGTAACCTCCTGGCCTTCGTCCAAAGATTTGTAGCCTTCTGTTTGAATGGCCGAGAAATGGACGAAAACGTCGTTGCCATCTTCCGCCTCGATGAATCCGTAACCTTTTTCCGAGTTAAACCATTTTACTTTTCCATTTTGCATAAAAAAAATCCTCCTAGACGGCTTACATAAGCCATGTGTTAATTTGGCCAATCACCAGTATTCGGGAGTCTTGTCCCACAACACAATCGGCACTTTTCATTATAGGGACATTCAAATATGCTGTATGAAAACGTGCAATCGGCTTCTTTAGAATTTAGCATGAAATAGTAATAATGTCAACATTATGAATATTCAAAACCCGATACCCAGGCAATCTGGCTAACCCTGAATTGACTGTACCACTCTATCAAGCCTGGCTTCAATCCGGTACAGCAGTGACAGTGTCACGACGATTGCGAAATAAACATCACTGATGAATGGAATGAAATGTTCCTTTTTCACTTTCCTCCTTGTTTTCTTATAAAAAGCGGTTCCCTTTATTCGGAAACCAGCTTCCTCACATTAAGCCATTTCATATTCGGTTACATTACGCTCAATCAGTCGGGCACCGCTGGCTGACATAAGGATTCCATTCCCTGTCAAAAATGCATCCGATGCGATGATCTGGTCCATGGCGAGCTTTACAGCTGCGGGATTGATAGGTTCCTTTGGATTGTCCACAGTAATACGCGCTGCTTTACCAAGGTCTGTAACAAATTGCAATTCGAGTGTTTTAGCCACGATTGTCACCTCTTCTTTTTTATAATTTTTTATAAAACGATGTCAAAATTATCTGTACGCTCAACCGAGCTTAATGAATAGCCAGAAAGGCTTGCCAGTGCTTCTGCAGCCTGCTGTACCTGGCTGGCGGTCGCTTCCTTCCTGATATTGCTGTATATCTTGCCTTTAAAGATGGTTTTCCCGTTTACATCCATTCCTGCTTCAAAAAGAAGTCTCATGCTGGAATCCTTCATCATTGATTGTGCCATTGTCGCTCACTTCCTTCCACCCTCTATATATTGGTGTAAGGAAAAAAAAGACAGGCATAAGGAGAATAAATGAAGTAAAATAATTTAATCGCAGGATTCCCTTGTATTAATACGATGGAAAAATAATCCGAAAGCTTGTCCCTTTTCCCGGCCGGCTGTTCACATCCACTTTGCCCCTCATTGCTCTAATGATGCTGAATGTGACCATCATACCGAGTCCTGTACCGTGTTTCCCTTTTGTGGAATAGTACGGCTCGCCGAGACGGCTTAATTGTTCTTCAGTCATCCCAATGCCCGTATCATTGATGAGAATATGGATTTCCAAGTCAGAACGGTATGTCCTGATCGTCAGCGTCCCACCGCCGGGCATTGCCTCAATCGCATTTTTCAAAAGGTTAATCAAACCTTGTTTGAATTTAACTTTGTCTCCGCGAATGCTCAGGCCAGGTACAAACGTAGTCTGAATATTAATACCGCTTTGAATGGCTTTATGTTCGAATGTTTTTAAGACTTGTTCTAGCTCATTACCTACTTCGATTTCCTCTTCTTTTTCCAGCGCAGCTTTAGAAAAAGTCAGATAATCATTAATCACCACTTCGGCGCGGTCAATTTCATCCATTGCGATTTTTATAAATTCCTTCTTTTTTTCTTCTGGATACGAATTCTCCTGGAGAAGCTGCAAAAAACCCTTAACCGAAGTAAGCGGATTCCTGATTTCATGGGAGATGGCAGCGCTCATTTGGCTAACTGCATCCATTTTTTCCGCCTTGGCAAGCTGGTTTCTTATCAGGATATTGTGCCGGATCATTTCAAGGAAATAACTGATAACTCCTACTGCAATTGAAGGAATGAGTATAAACCCAATCCAAGCTTCTGTCCGGAGGATCGGCGTATGAAACATAAAGATAATTTCAATCAAAAGAAGTGACGACATCAGCGTCACCAAAACAGCTACACCAATTCTTTGGCTGGCAGAAAGTCTTAGGAACCACTGGTGGACCCACTTTAAGAGCAGGCCCAAGCTTCCAAAGAAAATAGCTGCCATCCAGAATCCTTCATCGATTCCAAGAAAGCCACGCATGACGATGGCTAACCCTGCATATAAAAATACCTTGCCTGTATAAAGGCCGCCAAGGATAAAAGGCACGTGGCGGAGGTCAAACCTAATCCCATCTTCTGCTTCAACTGAGAAGATCATGCAAACAAAAATGGATACAATAAAATAAAGCGAAAAGCTGATTTTTCGCGTTCGGCTGTTCCCGTTCCGTTCCTGGATAATCTGAAAAAAGAACATGAGAACGAGCAAAAGAGAAAGATTCAGCAAGAGTTTTTCAGTAATTTGCAATTTGTCACCATCCTGGGCCGGGTACGTTCCCGGTAAAGTATGTATTTGTCTTGATGAATGATTGCTGTTTTTATACGATAGTGCATATCAGCAAATAGCCAATGACAAAATTTTACTTGTTATACGACCAGTCGGCAACCAATAAGGGCATAAATTCTTAAAAATGTGCAATAGATTATTTTTTAATTAATTGAGTATGCGAAATAATACCAACTCTGAATGATGGTTTTGAATGACAAGATTAAAGAAAAAAGCCATCCTCTTTGGCGGGACAGCATTTTTCTGAATGACAAACACAAATTACAGCAGGCTGGCTTACATTCCTGCTTGTCTTTTTATTGCTTTTTTCCGCTCCTTGCTTCCGCCGGTTTCGGCCTGTCTTTTCCGGTAATTCCGCCTAGCGATTCCCTGCTGTATTTGCTATTGTCATCTCCCATTCCCGGAAGCGTATTCGCCATTGGCAGCTGTTGCAGTTCTTTTCCCCTTGGCATATTAAACACCTCCTTGGTGATAATATGCCGCAAAACACAAGGGTTTAGCCACTGCTAATCAGCTGGCTGAAGCCGTTTTCCTGTCAGATGTATTGTTATTGATATAAGCAGCCTGTTTCAATCTGTTTAGCGTAATATAGTTATGATTTTAAATATTCTGATTAAATTATATCTATTTCATTATATTCATGTGCACTTCAAACTGTTCTTAACATAAGTTATAAAGTAACCGGCTGTGTACCGAAGAACATTTCAAGAGAGGCAGGTGTGAAAACAAATGGATGATGAGACTAAAGATACGGGTGAGCAAATTCCTGTCAATCTGGAAAAACAAAATGAAGCTGTAAAAAAACTCGCTACAGATTTGTTTGCAAAGGAGAGTTCGCTTGATTTTGCAGCGCTTATGAGGATGGCGACCAACCTCATTTCCAACGAGGATATGATAAACACAGTAAAAGAAATTGGCAGCTTAAAAGTACAGGATCCCGTAAACTCAACTTCAAAAAAAAGCGTGGTACCAAAAACAGACCGTATGACTGAACATTTTGATGAACTAAAGAAAGAAATTGCCTTTCTTAAGCAAGAAATGGTGACCATCCAAGCTCAAAATGAATATTTGAGAGAAACACTGCTGCACATGATGGAAACATCAAAGAGAAAGAAATGGTGGATTTTTTAACAAAAAAAGAAGGGACTCCGGAGCATGTTCCGGAGTCACCCTTTCAACATTAGCAGCCAAGAATTGTACAAACTGCTGTTTTAAGCGCATCCTGAGTCTCATCGTTTTGCGGGCTCAAAATGGAAATCAAAAGCCATGCAACCAACAAAAGGACAACAACAAGAAAAGTCCCGAGTCCTAATTCCATTATATTCCACCTCCCTTTTCTTTGATTCGCAATAGCTATTACAGAATATTCTATGTATTATTTTCGGACATGCTTAAACGTTTGTCTCATTTTGCAGGAAAAGGGCTCTTGAAAAATATAAATCAAAAACCCGCAGGAAAGGGATTCCAGCGGGTTTGGTGATTTTACAAAGAATTAAATCGCTTTTTTAACGGTATCCTTGTATTGGTTGGATGTCCTGATTTCAATCGTTAGAGTTCCGTTCCCAACAATCGACTTAATCAGAAGCGGTACCCCTGTCGTATTGACGAAGCGGAAGTCACTTCCTCCATAAGAAACAGTGGCATCTCTCCCTTTGGGAACATACCCCACACTGACAGAATGGTGTTTCTTTTCAACATACTGGACCCCCACCTTGTCTACGGCATTAAACAGCGTGGAGGAGGTCTGGCAAATTCCTCCGCCAATACCCATCACTAACTTGCCATTCACCGCTTCTTCGGCAGGCTGGTATCCATGTGCTTCATCGCTAGGCCCTACCGATGTATTGAAGGAAAAGTAATCGCCATTTCCGAGAATGACATTGTCTATAGCCATTGCAGACAGTTCAATATTTTTCGTTCGTCCAGCGACCCTGCTATTGAACTTTGTTGTGTACGAGGCAACGACTGCTTCGCCAAGGTGAGCGACATCCTCTGGTTTATATCCGCTCTCCGTCTCATACAGCGGCAAAATCACATTCCCTCCATTTGCCGATGCTTTCAAAACTTTTTCAGCCAGCTCTTTTTCCTCGAGAATCACTCTTGGGCTTCCTTTGACCACAGCCCCGTTTGCATCAATTCTGTCTGGAGTATTCCTTTTGTCATAGCCTGGTGTAGTATCAGTGCCTCTCGCTGCTGACCTTGCCCAATTGATGACCTCCTGCTTAAACTTTTCATTGTCTTTTCCATAACCCATTTCCTTTGGTGTAAAAGTATGAATCACTGCTTTTGTGTTCGGATCGATGACTTTAACAAAGACTTTTTTCTCTTTTTCTTTTTTCTTTGTCTGATCCGCTTTCTTTTCTACGGCCGCTGTTTTGCTTGTTCCCTCTTTCTTGCTTTCCATTTTCGATAAGCAAGCTCCAAAAAACAATAAACCGCACACAAGAAAAGCTGAAATTGAAATGATCCCTGACCTTCGTAATTTCTTCCTTCTTTTCTCTCTTCTCTCCATTTTCCCTCTTCCAATTCTCTTTTTTATATATGACGTTTTTCTGGTCTATCTGGTTTCATTTTCCCAGACAAAATTTTTCCAAAAAACGCATTTCCATCCTCATCTTATTACGTCTATAGCTATGGTATTCCTTTTTTAATTATTTGTCTGCACAAAAAAAGCAGCACGACTAATATTTTGCCGGCTGCTCTATTCGTATCTACTTATTTAACTTTAATGCGGTTTTTCCCGGCGGATTTGGACCGTACTCCTGCACAAACTGCAATGGCGAGCCCTCCAGTTGTATCGGCGAGCAAATCGACCATCGTATCCTTGTTTCCCCCACCCTGCAGTGTCATCCCGAAAAACTGATCGCTCGCGAATTCGTATACTTCCCAAACCACTCCGCCCAATCCCGCGAACGAGAGGGTAAAAAGAAAGACAAACCATGGAGAAATTCCTTTACCAGCACCGCGGCGGACAAGCCTTTCATACAGAGCGATAGCGACAAAGGCAAGTAGGCTTCCGCTTAGGAGGTGCAGGAATGTATCCCACCAGCCAAGGCTATACCAGCCGCGAATCGATCCTAAATATTGAGATGCAAAGAGGAAGATTAGATAAGAAACTGTTATCGGAATGTTAAATTGAAGGCGGGTGAAAATGGCGAGTACCAGTGGGACCGCACCGCACACGATCCCACCAACCGCAACCATTGCCTCAAAGGACTGGCCTTCTCCGTTATAGTAAAACGAAAGTACTGCCATAAAGATGACATAGGCAGCGCTTGTCAGCATAACGATGTATCGGTTCATTGAGAGCTCTCCCCCCATTTATTATTTCACTCTAATGATACCATAGACGGCTACAGCAAGCCCTCCAGCAATGCCGCAAAGCAGGTCATACATCGTATCCTTGTTTCCGCCCCGCTGCATGGTGTGGGTAATAAACTGATCCCCGGCAAACTCGTAAATTTCCCATAGCACACTTGATGTGACAGCCAACGACAAGACAAAAAGGAACATTATCCAACGGGAAACATCCCCTAGATTCTTTTCAGGAATGTAATAATAGTAGAGCGCAATCCCGACAAAACCGACAAACATACCTTTATAAAGATGAAGGGTCGAATCCCACCAGCTAAATTTCAAGTAAAATCCTGCAATCGACCCAAGGTACAGGGTACAAAAAAGCGCAACAAAGTAACCCAATATAATCGGAATGTTAAAAGGGATGTTTTTCATAAAAAGGAGCACAAGCGGCAGCCCCCCTGCCAAGATGCCCCCAAGTGCAACCTGCCATTTCGATTGATCGTCATGCATCCAGTAGTAAATAAACAGTCCAATCATAAAAGCCACAAAGGCCACACTCAACACCACAATCAACTTCCGCTTCATCACCGCACACCATCCTTCATGGGAAGTATGCCCAATGCCGTGGCACAATATGAGGATGGCGATGAATAGAGGCAGTATTCGGCCGGTGAGCAATTCAAGAATAAATGGTGATAGGATTACAACCAACTGGGAAAGTTCATTGTTTACAAATGCATATATAAAGTTCTATAAAAAGATAAACGAAAGAGAGCCTCCGTAAGAGAGCGTAAAATATCTTGTGTAAATGAAAAA
>NZ_QWVT01000064.1 GCF_003570705.1 Mesobacillus zeae | reverse complement strand
ACAAGGAACATAAATAATCAATCTTTTTTATAAAGGGGAAACCGTCTTAGGTACAATAACCCTTATTACACCAGAGGCCTATCCAAGTTGCTTATGGATTGGAAAAAAATTTTAATACAAGAAGCGTCTCAAATTGTTGGGTTTGCTGAAATTACAAAGGCCTTTAATACAAGTCTATTAGTAAAGTGAAATTGATATGGAACTAAAGGAGGCTTTAGTTAAATATAAAGTGTAGCTACATTAGAACAAAATTGAATAATTCGAGAAAACACAAATTTAAATGTTTGTGATAATCTCAGTTTTGACTCTTAAAACTAAGAGTCAGGATTTTTGGTCACAACGAAAGAAAACTTAGGAATCTAAGGAGTGTTTTAACTGGAGAATTCAAAAAAAAGAGTGGAATTAGTGGCCCTCCGAGATAATAAATTTGGTATAATTTACTTATGGATAAAACAAGGGGGATGACAAATTAATGAATGTGAATGATTTAATAATTCTCAACTTTGAAGAAGTAAGAAGTAGAAGTATAAAGGTTTGGAAAGCAATCCCTGAACAAAAGCTGAATTGGAAACCTGACGAAGAGGCTCTTACTTGTGCAGAAATGATTAGACATTTATTAGAAGGTGAGTTTCTTTATCACCAAGTTCTTATCGGAAGAGGCAGTAAAGCATTATCCGATCTATCTAATCCTTTTAAAGACAAGGATTTTACAACGGTAGATAATGAACTTGTATTTGCACAGCCATATCGTGAGAATTTCTTAAAATATATTAAGACAATTAGTGTAAGTGATTTAGAGAATATACGAATAGACCTTTCTGATGCAGGATATGTTAGAACACTTGGGGATATGTTATTGCGTATCGCTTACCACGAATCTGTTCACACAGGTCAGTTGTTAGATTATATGAGAACAATGGGAATTGACCGCCCAAAGATATGGGATTAATGATTTAGAACAAGACTTTAGTTAATGTCTTGTTCTTTTATGCAATACCCCTTAAATTATTGACCGTTGTAATATTCGATTTTTGACACGCTGAAATAAGCATTCGTATTACTTATTTTTTATTTGAACGTTCGTATATTTTACTAAAAAATTGAATTATGAAATTGATTCAAATAATAAAGCTTAGCCGATTTTAAACATCCTACAATCGGCAAAAAGTACAATTCATTAGTCCAGGAACGTCTTTTGAAAAGCAACAAGTTTTCCCAACAGGTTTATTGATAAGCATGGATGTAGCTTTTTAATAAAGTCGTACCGTTTATTAATTAAATAGACTAAACTAATAAGAGGATATTATGTTCAATATATGAGCATATATCCTCTTTTCTTTTGCATAGTAGAATTCTTAATTAGATGTTGAAAAAATCGTATTGTATGTATAAAATAAAAAAGAACGTATGTTTGCTTTTTCGCAAGGGGACTTAGCTCACAGCGGGAGGCGTAGTGAGGTCTTTCGACCGAGCGTTATTATCTTTAAGGAGAGATGTGCTATGAGGGTACAAGAAGTTCTCATAGAGAATAACAACAGGAGATACATATTACTGGATCAAGAGGGGTTTCCTGTAATGCCAGTGATGAAATATATAAAGTATTTAGATAAGACAGGAAAAAGCTCTAATACTCAAAAGACATATTGTTATTCCTTAAAGCATTTTTTTGCCTACTTAGAAGAGAAAAAGAAGGATTACACGTTGATCCGATTAGAAGATTTAGCTGATTTTGTGGGATGGTTAAGAAGTCCTTATCAGAGTTCGAATGTCACTCCTCTTCAACAAGAGAAAGCAAAGCGAACAGAAAAAACAATTAACCTTACCATTACAGTCATAGCGAACTTTTATGACTACCTTTACAGAAATGAAGAGGTACAAAATGACATGATGGAAAAGTTGATGAAGCAAGTATTTACAGGGGGACACTCACGTTATAAAAGTTTCTTACATCATGTCAACAAGGACAAGCCATCAATCAGAAACATATTGAAATTAAAAGAGCCAAGGAAAAAAGTAGACACTCTCACAAAAAAACAAGTACAGCAAGTATTACAGGCAGCCACCAATATCCGCGATAGATTCTTAATTCAATTGTTATTTGAAACGGGATTGCGTATTGGAGAAGCTCTCGCTCTTTTCATGGAAGATTTCATTTTTGATCATGGCAAGGGACATCGAATTCGCTTAGTGGATCGTGGGGAATTAGAAAACGGTGCTATGTTAAAGACGGGAGAGCGAGAAATTTATGTATCACAATCCTTAATGGATCTATATGACGATTATTTGTATGAAGTGCTGGACGAATTAGATTTGGACACAAACTTTGTTTTTGTAAAACTGCGAGGAAAAGATGTAGGGAAACCAATGGAATATTGGAACGTGGAATCTCTTTTTAAGCGTTTGAAAAAGAAAACAGGGATAAACCTCCACCCACACCTATTTCGCCATACACACGCTACAATCTTTTATCAGAAAACAAAAGATATTAAACAGGTGCAGGAACGATTAGGACACTCTCAAATTCAAACAACAATGAACCTGTACTTACATCCCTCGGATGAAGATATTCGAGAAGATTGGCAAAAGGCTCAATCTGAATTTAACCTAAAGAAAGATAACTAAAAGGAGTTACCGAATGAAACACATCAAGAATTTTCATACAGAAGAAATAGGATTTCACGAAGGATTACAAAAAGAACTTTCCACTTATCCCGAAAAAATAGTACATGAAGATGGTTCGGTTTCCATTGAACAAGTAAAAAACCCATATTTCTTAGTCAATGACAAATGGAATGTCGATGTTATAGGTGAAGTCAAGCAATTCAAAGAAGTGGTAGCGAACTATTTCTATAAAAATAAAAATATTTATTTTCGATTCACCAACCCTACAATCAACTTAGAAGTGAAATATGTTTATTATAAACAACTCTTTAACGATTTATGGACAATCAGTAGTGTTTTTAGCGCTCATCCAACCCCATTAAAGAAAATAACCGAGTTCTTAAACATAAAATATCCTAAACTATCATCCTTGTTGGATTTGGATATTGATAAAGTAGAACGAGAGTATTTGTTTTGGTTGAATGAAAAAGGAGTTGCTACTCAGAAGCTTAGACAAAGGATAATTCAAAAAGACGGGATTGAAAAAACAATAGTAGCACGTTTTTTAAGACAAATTTATAATTTGTTATTTCAATACATGGACAACCGAGATGAGTTTGAAAAAGACAAATGGGATGTTCGTATTCTTCATGATAAGTATGGTGTAGAATACAGCAAAAGTAAAGGTCAATACTACCTTATCTATCTAAAGTTTGATAGATGTATTCGTGAGCAAATAAAAAAATATATAAAACAACGATTGCTTAGTAGAAATAGATTTTCATGGAGTACAGCACAACGTTATCTACATGCTCTCTCAATGTTTTTCTCATTTATATTTTCTTTAGAGCCAACGTGGAAGGATTTGAAGGCTTTAAATCGTACACATATCGTAAAATATCTTGAATATTTATATGAATACGCTAAAAACATTATAAAACAAAAGAACTCGCATCCTGAAAGCTATATAAATTCCTCATTATCAATCTTGTGCAAATTTCTTGAAGATATTCAACGGTATGACTATGAAATGGCTCCCGAAACTCATGTGAGATTGTTGATTTTTCCTGAAGACAAACCTAAGCCAAGGAAAAAATCAGTGGATCAAATTGATTACATCCCTGACTATGTGTTAGAGCAGCTCTTTACGCATATTGTTGACTTGCATAAAGAAGTTGTGCCTGTTGTTTGGATTGCGTTTAAGACAGGTCTTAGAATCTCTGACGTATTAGAATTAACCTCTGATTGCTTGATAAAACTCAATGGTCAATACTCCATTGAAACGGATATTGAAAAAACTTTTGTAAAAGGGCATCGAATTCCCATTGACGATGATTTAGCAGGAATCCTTGCGGTTCTTATCGACAAATTAAAAAAACTAAGCAATCAAGACAACAATCCCGAAGGGTATATTTTTGTCCGTTATCGTGGTCAACGGAAAGGTAAACCTTTTATTCAAGGGTGGGTACAAGACCAACTAAATATTTTAGCCAAGCGAAAGAACATTACGGATGAAAATGGAAACTTGTTTCATTTCAAAACTCACCAATTCCGTCACACCTACGGTGTAAAAATGTTAAATGGTGGTGCGGATATTCTAACGGTCCAAGAATTGTTAGCTCATGCTTCACCCGAAATGACATTACGATATGCCAAGCTATTAGACGATACAAAAAGAAAAGCATTTGAATCAGTTATCAAACAAGGTGTCTTTAGCTTTGATCTAAACGGTGAAGTGCAAGAAATCAAAGCAGGAGAAAACATACCAATAGACATCTTAGATGCCTTGTGGCAGGATCACAAGCTAAATGCGATGGACAATCCTTATGGAACGTGCCACGCCCGTTTAAACGGTAATTGTCCGCATATGGAAGCTCCCCCTTGCCTCACCTGTGGTGACAATCAAACCCCATGTAAAGACTTAGCTGTTGGTTTTTCGGAGTTAGATACGCAAAAATACGAGCTTCACATTAAAACAACCACGAAGGCAATTGAAATAGCAAAACAACGAGGGCGAGAGGATATTGCCGAGAAGAACGAAAAGAACTTACAACGTTATCAAAACATTTTAAATACCCTCCAAGAAGGAAACATTATCTTTGGACGACAAGATCGGATGAAAAGAAAGTTAGGTGTTCAAAATGGCTGAATATGACCGTGCTGCCCACTTAAAGGCCATTCATACTAATCGTAAGACTAATACCTCTCAGAAGGTAGATGAAGCCATTAAAAGGCTCATAAGAGCCAATGAGAAAATAAACTTTAACAGTGTAGCCAGTGAAGCTGATGTATCAAAAGCAACATTGTATAACAACAAGGACTTCCGTTCAAGAATTGAAACATTGCGAAATCAGCAATCACAAGTACCTACACCAAAACAAGTAAAGCGAGAAATGAACGAAAGCAATAAGGATGCCCTCATTGCATCTCTAAAAAGAAAAAATCAAAAGTTGGAAGAGGAAAACAAGCAATTAAGGGAACAACTGAAAGTTGCTTATGCAGAGGTTTATAAGAAGTTATGAAGGGGGAGAACGGTGTTCTTCCCTTCTTCTTCAACGGGGCAGGTTAGCTTAATAGCATTTGGAGCATTAATCTAAAGGATTAGTGCTCTTTTTTGTTGAATTAGTATACTAATCGCTGTAAAGGAGACATTCTAAATGGAAACAGAAAATAATCTAAAAGACCATATAAAACAGTTAGAGGAGAATTTATTAAATCCAGAAATACGTTCATCAAGAACTCAGCTAAAAAAATTATTGGCTGATGATTTCTTTGAATTCGGAAGTTCAGGTAAGGTTTTGTATAAAGATGAAGATATTGCAGATGACGGTATAGGAATAGTTAAAATGAAATTGAGTCATTTTGAGATTCACCTTTTATCGGATGATATTGTATTAGCTACATACCGAATTTTCAATGAAATTAGTAACCAACATTCCTTACGTAGTTCTATATGGAAGTTAAATGAGGGTGTATGGAAATTGGTTTTTCATCAAGGTACCAAAACTGAGCCTTCGGTTTAAATTTAATCTCGCCTTAATGTGCTTACTGGGCAGTTTAGTTGAAGAAGGAGTGTTTATATTTTTAAATAATAACTAATGATAGTTGGCAAAATGAGAGGAATAGATTAAATGACTAAAGAAATGTTTGTGCAAATAAGTGATTGTAAACTATATGCTAAGTTGTTGGGAAAAAATAACGGAAAACCTACAGTCGTAATGGATGCCGGATATGGGGATTTTTCCAAGGCCTGGGATTCAGTAATTGGGGATATTTCAATGCTCACTAATGTTCTAATTTATGATAGAGCAGGACTTGGGAAAAGTGAAACAAGTTCTAACCCTAGAACCAGCAGTGAGATGGTAAAAGAATTGAAGGAACTTCTTATGGAAACCGAGATTAAACCTCCCTACATTTTAGTAGGTCATTCATTTGGTGGAGTTAATATGCGAATGTTTGCAACTGAATATCAAAATGAAGTTTGTGGACTTGTCTTGGTTGACTCTACGCCCGAAGATTACAGAGAAAGATTTCTCCCAACGATGTCACAAGATTTTCAACAAGCATACAACAAGCAATTCGTTTATGAAGGAGATTATGATGAATTTATGGAAAGCCTAAAGCAGCTAAAAGAAACAAAACTTAAATTAAATGTCCCACTAATTGTTCTTTCAGCAGGTAAGAAGGCTCATTATTCAAAGGAATCACAAGAGTTATGGAATGAAATGCAGAGAGAGATTCTTGAAATATCCTCTTATGGTGAATTGGTGATTGCTGAAAATAGTGCTCATTATATACAAAATGATGAACCAGAAGTGGCAGTCAGTGCGATAAATAAGTTGATTGATATTGTTTAAAATTAAATTGTGAATAATTGCACTTAAACTAAACCAGCTAATAGTTTGTCAACATTTTTCAA
>NZ_QWVT01000063.1 GCF_003570705.1 Mesobacillus zeae | reverse complement strand
GTTGGTCGATATCCCCGCCAGCTTGGTTGATTTCCTGAGAAAGTTGGTTGATATTCAAAAAAAGGATGGTCGATATCTTGCTAACTCATCGCGCCGCAAAAAGCAGAAATCCCCTCCAGATTTATCATCTGAAAGGGATTTTCGTCTTGTTATTGATTTTTTACCTATTCAGCAGGCTGCCAACATAACGAAGGAGCTCGTTTGCCGAAGTTGAGTTATAGCCGTGCTCGTCAATCAGCCTCGCTACAACTTCATTGACCTTTTTCAGTTGGGTTTCATCAGGTGTTTTCGTGGAGGTTGTAATTTTCACAACATCCTTCAGGTCAGCAAATAGCTTTTTCTGGATTGCTTCTCGCAGGCGGTCGTGCGAATTGTAATCAAAACGTTTCCCTTTCCGGGCATACGCTGAAATCCTGATCAGTATCTCTTCACGGAATGCTTTTTTCGCATTTTCGGAAATACCGATCTGCTCCTCGATGGAGCGCATCAGCTTTTCATCCGGATTGATTTCTTCTCCAGTCAGTACATCGCGGAGCTTCGCCTTGTTGCAGTATGCCTCGACATTGTCCAGGTAATTGTCCATGAGCGTCTTCGCGGATTCCTCGTACGAATATACAAACGCCTTTTGGACTTCTTTTTTAGCAATATCATCGTACTCTTTCCGGGCAACCGAAATAAAGTTTAAATAACGCTCCCGCAGCTCCGAAGAAATGGACGGATGCTGGTCGAGCCCTTCTTTCAGCGATCTCAGTACATCGAGTGCGTTGATTGATTTGACTTCCTTCCGAATGATTGTCGAGGAGATCCGATTGATCACATAACGAGGGTCAATCCCGCTCATGCCTTCATCCTGGTATTCTTTTTTCAGCTCCTCCACATCGGCTGAAGTATAACCTTCCACGCTTTCGCCGTCGTACAGGCGCATTTTTTTCACTAGGTCGATGTCGCCCTTCTTCGGTTCCTTCATCCTGGACAGAATCGTGAACATCGCCGCAACCTTCAGTGTGTGCGGGGCAATATGGACGTCTGAAACATCGCTTTCCCTGATCATTTTATCGTAAATCTTCTCTTCCTCTGTTACTTTCAGATTATAAGGAATCGGCATGACGATGATCCGGGAATGAAGTGCTTCGTTCTTTTTATTGGAAATGAATGACCTGTACTCCGTCTCGTTCGTGTGTGCCACAATGAGCTCATCCGCACTGATCAAGGCAAATCTCCCCGCTTTAAAATTGCCTTCCTGCGTCAATGACAGCAGATGCCACAAGAACTTCTCATCACATTTCAGCATCTCCTGGAACTCCATCATTCCTCGGTTTGCCTTATTCAGCTCTCCGTCAAACCTGTATGCTCTCGGGTCTGATTCCGATCCAAACTCCGCAATCGTCGAGAAATCAATGCTTCCGGTAAGGTCAGCAATGTCTTGCGATTTGGGGTCGGAAGGGCTGAACGTTCCAATGCCGGTCCGTTTATCTTCTGAAAAGAAGATCCTTTCCACGACAACCTCTTCTATCCTTCCTCCATACTCCTGCTCAAGGCGCATTGAGTTCAGCGGGGACAAATTTCCTTCTATCCTGATACCATACTCATCATGGAAATCTTTTCTTAGGTGATGCGGTATCAAATGGAGCGGATCCTCATGCATCGGGCAGCCCTTAATCGCATAGATGGCACCTCTGTCTGTCCTTGAGTAGGACTCCAGCCCTCGTTTCAGCATCGTCACAAGCGTTGACTTCCCGCCGCTGACAGGGCCCATCAAAAGGAGAATACGCTTCCTGACATCAAGCCTTTTTGCCGCAGGATGGAAGTACTCCTCCACCAGCCGTTCAAGCGCTTCTTCAAGTCCAAACAGCTGGCTATTGAAAAAAGAATAGACCCGCTTACTCTTTTCTTCCTCAATCCCCGCATCCTTGATCATATTGTAAACCCGGGAATGTGCTGATTGTGCGACCAGCGGCCTTTCTTTAATAATATCTAAGTATTCCCTGAACGAACCTTCCCACTTCAGCTTCTCTTCCTCTACTCGCAGCATTTCAATTTTTTTTAAAATATCCATGTGGACCTCCCTGTGTAGCAATTATCAAGAGATGATGATTAATACACTCTATGCGGGAAGGAAATTGAACATGCAAACTCATCGCTTCTGCCCCCCTGTCCTTTTACAGAGAAAGTGTGGGAATATGTTTTTCATTCACAGTTGGACTGCTTTAGGCTATAATACATTCATATGGGTAAAAAACGGAACAAAGGGGGCTTTTTGAAATGAGTCTGGTTATAATACTTGGGGTTACGGCAGCATTCCTTACCGCCATCTTCACAGCCGGTTACGATGACAAGCCGGGAGTAAGCAAAAAATAATAAGTTCGGAAGCGGGGCTCCGTCTCGACCAATACCGAACACATACAAAAAAGCTGCCCTACATTCAGGCAGCTTTTTTGTATAGATATCCCCTTATCTTAAATCCATCTTCTGGTCCCAGACAAACTGCTGCATATACATCCTTGTTTTTCTTTCAAGCATGTTAGCTGTCTGCCCTGTCCATGTATCGTTTCTCTTTCCTTCTGTTCTCTCACTGTAGTAACTGGAAATGGTCCTATTGTACTCCTCCAGCTGTTCCCTGAACTTTTCTTCATTCTGCTGGTACTCGTTTTCCATATAAACGTGGTTCAGCGGCAGCCGAGGTTTTTTGTCGTTATGCTGCGCGGGATAACCCACAGCCATTCCGAACAGCGGTATCACATGGTCAGGCGTCTTCAAGATGGATTTAACGGCCTTCAGGTCGTTGCGGATTCCTCCGATATAGCAAATACCGAGGCCCATCGATTCCGCCGTAATCGCCGCATTCTGGGCAGCCAGTGAGGCATCAATCAACGCCACCATGAATTGTTCTTTGCTTTCAATGGAAGAAGCGGTTTCCCTGTTCTCCATCACCCCTGCGACATGAAGGCGGTGCAAATCAGCACAGAAAACGAAGAAGTGCCCGTTTTCAGCCACATAAGTTTGATTGCCTGCAGTATCAGCAAGCTGGCGTTTCTTGTCCGCATCCGTAATGCCTATAATCGAATACGCCTGGAGGAAACTTGAAGTGGAAGCTGCCTGCGCTCCGGCTATAATTGTTTCAATTTGCTCCCGGGTAAGCGTTCTTTCTTCAAAACCTCGTACCGACCGGTGATTCAGGATTGTCTCGATAACCTCGTTCACTTTTAACATCCCCCTTGATTAGCCGTGTCCTTTTCCAAATAGAAAAGAGAGACCCTTTACGGTTCTCTCCATTTTACCCTATATTGGCTGGCTGTTCAGGGATGGCGCTTCACCTTAGCTCAAGTCACGGTAGTCCTGCTGCCTAAGCGCCTCATACACAAGGATGGCAGCAGTATTCGAAAGGTTCAGCGACCGAACGTGTTCCGTCATCGGAATGCGGAGACAGCGCTCTTTCTTTTCCTCGATCAATTCTTTTGGAAGGCCTGTCGTCTCGCGCCCGAAAATGAAATAATACTCTTTTTCTTTGTCGCTGTACTCAAAAGACGTATATGGCTTCGTCCCGAATTTCGATAAGTAAAAGAACTCTCCATCTTTATTTTTCTCTAGAAACTCATCAAGCGAGTCATAATAAACCACAGTTACAAATTCCCAATAGTCCAGTCCTGCGCGTTTAAGCATTTTATCATCTGTCGAGAATCCGAGCGGCCTGATCAAATGAAGAGTGGTGCCTGTAGCGGCACAGGTCCTGGCAATATTTCCGGTGTTGGACGGAATTTGCGGCTGGTAAAGAACGACATGCAATGCCACGATATTCACCTCGATTACAATCTCTAAAGGTTATTATACCACTGGCATTGCCCTGTACAAGCTCCTTATTCTTATTGGTTATCGAGGATCGAGAAAAAGCGATATTGGATATTGGGCGTATAAGCGGTCGAGTCCTCATACGCCCAGTACCTTCTCCGGCTGTTTGTCGTATGGGCATTCACCAGCGGCATTCCATCAGCATCCTTTGCTGTCACAATCGTTGCGTGGTCATACCTGCCGTCTCCCTGAAAGTCGTAGCAGATTACATCTCCCAACAGGAGCTGATCAGCACTTTTCACTTCTCTCGCTTTCAATCCGAACTTCGGCCTGGACAGGTAAATCCTGAGCGAGTTTGCCACTGTCCAGCTATAACTCCAATCATTGTTCTGCATCCACCAGCCATTTGTCCGGCCGGGAAAGCCATGCATGGGCGCACCCCCTGCATGCAGGCATTGGGAAATGTAATTGGTGCAGTCCACGTCAAAGTCCTTGAAGGCAGGGTTGGCATCGTTCCACCATCTTTCAGCATACTGGACCGCTTTCAGGCGATTGTACCGATACTCTTTCCACTGTCTTTCTCCACTAGGAGAAACTACTCTGCCAGCTTCTCTCCCCGTTTCCGTTTCATCATCGGCTCCAGGATTTTTCAAATCATACTCTGGCGGTGTGACCAGTCCGTCCTCCACCAATATCCCTTTGTAAAATTCAGCTTTTCGATGTTCAATCTCTTCTTCAAGGAAAAATTCTCCCTTTTGTCTGATTAAGTACTGGAAGTGCACTCTGTAAAAAACTTCCCCTAATTCGTCTTGTTGTTTTTTTTCAGTAATCCTGCCTGTTGCCGCAGCTTTTACAATTTCCGCATTCCGTTTGCTGCAGCATTCTTTTTTTAGTTCAATGGAAGGGCAATGGTGCAGAAAATCGCGTGTATGGGAAACACACTGTTGCACCCGCCCTTCGAGTTGCTTCTGCAATTGGCTTCTCAACTGTCATCCCTCCCCTCCTCTTCATATTTATGAAAAAGCCGGCCGATTCAGGCATAAAAAAAATGGTCCCTTTCGGGAACCATAGTCTTTCTTCTTATATAGGAAAAAATTGCAGCCCTTTATCAATTTCCTCCAGGACTTCTTCGTCTTTTTCCGAAGCGGCTACTTTTAGCAATGCAGCTTTTGCCTCTTCTCCGCCAATTTTTCCGAGTGCCCACGCTGCCGTACCGCGGAGGACCGGGCGTGGATCTTCACGCATGACAGTGATTAAATCCGGAACAGCCGTTTCATCTTTAAAATGGGCAAGCGCGATAATTGCATTACGCTGAATCGGCTTCTTCCCACGCCACGAGCCTGACAGCGGGCCGAATCTTTCTTTGAAATCACGGTTGCTCATGTGAAGCAGTGGTTTGAGCAATGGTTTAACCGTTTCGGGGTCCGGTTCCATCTCAGTATGGAAGTGGAAATCCTTTCCCTTGTTATCCGGGCAGGCTGTCTGGCAGGAATCACAGCCGTATAGCCTGTTCCCGAGCCTTTCCCTGTACTCGTCCGCCAAAAAACCTTTCGTCTGTGTCAAAAAAGCAATACAGCTTTGCGAATTAAGCTGCCCGCCCTGCACAAGTGCGCCGGTTGGACATGCTTCCACACATTTGTTGCACGTACCGCACCTGTCCTCTAGCGGCTGGTCAGCTTCAAAAGGGATATTTGTGACCATTTCACCGAGATAAACATACGACCCAAATTCCGGGGTAATGATGGAGCAGTTTTTTCCGCTCCATCCGATTCCCGCACGCTCAGCAACTGCCCTGTCAACGAGCTCTCCAGTATCCACCATGGATTGGAACCTGGCTTCGGGCAGTTTTTCCGAAATGAACGCCTCAAGCTGCTTTAGTTTTTCCTTCACGAGCACATGGTAGTCGAGTCCCCATGAGGCACGGCAGAAGATACCTCGCCTCTGGCCTTTCTTGCTTTCAACCTTTTCTCCCATTTTGGAAGGGTAGGCCAGCGCAATGGCAATAATCGATTGAGGGGCTTCCATAATGAGCGCCGGATTTACTCTTTTTTCTATATCCTTTTCTTCAAACCCTGATTGGTATCCCAATTCCTGCTGGATAAGAAGTTTGTTTTTCATTTCGGTAAACGGAGAAGAGGAGGCAAAACCGATTTTATCGATTCCGATTGATTTGCTGTAATCGATAATTTCATTCTTGAGCTTCCGAATATCCATGATGCTTCCTCCTTTCCTTTCTAGCTTAAAAAGCGTTTGATTATTGATGCATATCCTTATATGATAAACTATTTTTAACTAATTTTGGAGGTGGAAGATTTGGAAATTATTGTTTCAAACAAACTATGCAGCGCTGTTCCAGGTTTCTCTGCAGCGGTTATCCAGTACAAGGGCGTCCAGGTTGGGCCCTCGCCCCAGATGCTGAAAGGAAGACTCCAGTTGTTCCAGGAGTCGCTTTATTTTGACCTTGAAGACAGTAAAGTGACCGAGCTTGAAGGAATCAAGGAATGGCGGGCTGTATTTAAACAGGCCGGCAGGGATCCAAACCGCTTCCGGCACTCGGCTGAGGCGCTTTACCGAAGGGTACAGAAGCAGAATTATTTACAGAGTATCCATAGCGCAGTCGATTTGAACAATTTTTTCTCGCTTAAATATCAACTCCCGATTGGCGCTTACGACCAGGATAAGCTTTCCGGGGGGCATGTGGAACTAAGGCTTGGACATGACGGGGAAGCTTACGAGGGGATCAATGGCAGAGAGAATTCCTTGAACAGTCTCATCGTTTCAGCGGATAAATCAGGGCCTTTCGGAAGCCCGTTCGTTGATTCAGTTAAAACAGTTGTAACGACAGAAACAACAAACGTTTTGCAAATCCTCTACCTGCGCCCTTCCTTGGATACTGCGGAAAAAATAAAGCTGACAGAGTCGCTAATGGAGATGTTCCTGCAAATTCATGGCGGAGAAGGAAGCTATACTTTAGCTGGATGCGAATAGCATCCTTTTTTTATGAAGAAAGATGAGTTAATCCCTAGGACTTAGGTTAGTTTTTCGCCCTAAAAGCGGTGTTATTCTATTATTTTCTCTATAAAAATAGTATTATCTTATCTTTTTAAAATATTCTGAATTTAATATAATGAAAGGTGATTGAAAAAATTTTCCAAGGAGGCTTTTCATGAAAAAACCTTTCGTATCACTAGCCGTAGCAGCAGGGCTTATCATCAGTTCTGCACCCGCAGCCACTTACGCAAAACCAGTCGAAGCCGTACAAAAACAAGCAAAGCATGGATTTGACCACAAGGTGGTCAACAACCTCAATGTAGAAAACACCTACAACCATATCCGCTATCTTTCCCAAACGCCACGGGTAGCCGGGACCCCTGAAGAGGATAACGCTGTCCGCTATGTAAAAGAGCAGTTTGAATCCTATGGATACAAAACGGAAATCCAGGAGTTCACGTTCTTCGGCTATACCCCGCCAAATAAAATCGAACTAAGTGCAGCCGGATTTGATCATCTTAAACCAGAATCGTTTACCTATGGGGTAAACGGTAATATCACCGGTGACTTAATGCATGCCGGGCTTGGAACAAAGGAAGAGTTAGCTGGTAAAGACTTGACCGGCAAAATTGCGCTAATTCAGCGCGGCAGCATTTCATTTGGTGAAAAGGTCATCAACGCAGCTGAAAAAGGAGCTGCCGGAGTGATTATTTACAATAATGCTGAAGGTTCCTTAAACGGGACGCTTGGAGGCGTGGATGAGCGCTATGTTCCTGTCGTTTCCCTTTCAAAAGCAGAAGGTGAATCACTTGCTGCTGCTGTCGGGAAAGGCAGTGTGACAGCATCGCTGAAAGTGGAGGGCGCGGAATCAGGAGAACGCATTTCCCATAACGTGATTGCAACAAAAGCTCCTACAAATAAAAACAAAGCGGCTGACGGCGTTGTTGTCATGGGAGCTCATCACGACTCCGTCCCAGGAGCTCCTGGCGCGAATGACGACGCATCAGGTACTGCCTCTACCCTAGAGCTGGCCCGCGCGTTCAAAGACATTCCAACAGACACAGAGCTCCGTTTCATCACTTTCGGTGCGGAAGAGCTCGGCTTGCTGGGATCAGAGCATTATGTGAACACGCTATCACAAGAAGAAGCCAGGGAAATTATCGGCTACTTCAACATGGACATGGTTGGCAGTAAGGATGCTGGCGACCTTTCCATCAAGACAGTCGATGGCAAACCGAATATTGTATCCCAGCTGTCCCAATCTTCCAGCACACGGCTGAACGGCACGCCTACGCCACTTGAGGCTGGCGGACGAAGCGACCATGTTCCTTTCTTTGAGGCAGGAATACCGTCGGCAAGCTTTATCCATACGCCAACCGAGCCGTGGTACCATACGCCTGAGGATACCCTTGATAAAATCAGCAAGGAAAAACTCCTCGACGTAGCGGAGATTGTCGGAACAGCTGTTTACAGCCTCGCACACCCAGACAATCAGGGTCCAAAAACAAATAAGGCACCGAAAAAAGCAGCTCCGCAAGACCGTCACGAGCAAAACCTGCAATAGAAGCACGAAAAGCCGGCATAGAGACATGCCGGCTTTTTTTTGCATCAATTAATTCACTGACTCTAATCTGGTAGTATGTAACGCTATCAGGATTTTTTATTCAATTCTTTCAAAAGCTCAATGATGGTATCATTTTGTTCTTTTATTGACTTTAAAGTTTTTTCAATCATGCTGATGGAGAAAAAAATCATCAGCACAATTGCAGCTCCAACCAACCAATCCATTGTTTTCCTCCTGGGATTTTAGCAGAAGTTACTTCTTCCCATTCTCTTCATACAGATAAAAAATATAATCTGTCGAAACTCCCTTGTGCCCCAATTGGCGGATCATGGCGGCGATATTTCCGCGATGATAGGTTCCATGGTTCACAACATGCTGAATCAATTCTGTAATTGAGGTTTCCAACCGGCCAAAATGTGGATGTACAGGAGCTACTGGTTTATCCAAATCGTGTTCACTCTTAAAAAATTCTTTGTATTGTTTGGACACCGTTTTAAATAACTGCTCCATCTCTTCAATACTCTTTCCTTTCACTTCCTCTACTGCCTTGAGACTTGATTCCTTCACCTCTTCAAATTCCTTACCGCGCATTATACCCAGCCAAACAGTATCTACAATATAAATATGGGCCAGTGCTTCCGCTATCGATGGAAAGACGCTTTGGATATTCTGTTCATACACTTCTTCAGGCAATTCCTTTAAGCAGACAAAAAATTTGTTGTTGGCCCATACATGATAATCATACAATTTCAGTCCAGTTTGCTTCACTCTAAATCCTCCTCGAATAATCAATTGTCTAATGTGACCTGAAAATTTTTCTTAAACATTGTGGGACTTGATCGTATTCATAAATTGAGGAAGGATACCTTTTTATGACACTACTTATTTATATACTATTAAAGAAGGCAAGAAAACTTGCCTTCTTTTATCGCTTATTTCCACTGCTTATTGTGTTGTTCCAACCCATCATCTCCGAAAAAGTGTTGAATATATTCCTTTTCACTTTCCTCCGCCCTCTTTGCAGGCCCATTTTCAGGATTATATTTATCGTTTCCAGGAGACAAGCTGTCTCTAATTTCTCTAAAATCTTTCTCAATACTATTGAAGTCGCCAGTCGTCCACTTATCTAGAATATGTTCCTTATTCTCAGTGACTTCGATAGATTTCGTGCGTTCCTTTATATACTGGATATTCCCTTTAGTCATTTGAATTCGTTTTTCAACAATCGTACCGGGAATTTGAAATTTATGATCCTTCCATTCTAATTTTTGGAAAGTCATTTCCATCATTCTAGTAAACAACATTTTTTCATCATTAATTTCTCCAATTTCCTTTGCCGCTTGAGATAATTCTTCGTCACTTACCTTATAAGAAACTTTCGGTTCACTGCTCGCTGTTTTTATTGCTGCTGATTTTGTTTCAGTATAATTAGAAGATAAAATTACGTAGCTACTTCCAACAATAATAGATAATCCAAGGGCAGCATAAACAAATTTCTTATTCAAACTAAATTCCTCCAAGTCTAATTACTGTTCTGCCTGAAAGTTATTCTTAATGAAATCCGCTTCTTCTGAAGAGTTTAGTTTGCCATAAGCTTTACCGACCGTTCCGCCCTGATGTTCCCAAAAATAATTATGGTCAAGGTCAATTGTATCGAAATCACTTCTCTTCCACTTTTCCAAAATTCGAAGTAAATCAGCCTTGATGGTGAAATTGTTGGCATTCACTGCTTCCAATACTTTATTGATAGTGTCAGGAGTCATCGGAATGGCTCCCCATTTATCCTCGGCCATTACCTTTTGGTGGGTCATTTTGTGCATAATAACAACGATTTCCTCTTGGGTTGGGTTTTCGGAGATTTCCAGATCATACTGAATCCCGCCAATGGCAGCAGTTTGTTCAGCAATCACTTCTTTAGTGATCTCTTTTGGAATATCTGAATCTACTTCTTTTGGGGTATCTATATCGGCACTTTTTTCTTGAACCTGCTTCTCATCATATTTAACGACATTTTTTACTACAGCATAGGTTCCAATTCCTGCAGCAATTAAAATAAAAACGATAGCCCAAATCCACTTCAATATTGTTTTCAAATTTCTTCCCCCAAGTGTTTGATCGCTGATTCCCCTTCATAAGCACATCCTTTTATGGGTATAGTATCCATTTTATCACACCGTTAAATAGATTGAAAATTTTAATTAATAGTTCCTTTATCCTCAATATAACTCCCTATTTTGCTTACTCAATTTTTCAATGATTAAAGGTATTTCCAGCAAATCATCAACTATATATTCTGCTTCAACATTGTTCCATTGATAATCTCTTTTCCAAATCCCTTTCATTCCAACATTTTGAGATGCTTTCACATCGTTTTTAGGATGGTCGCCAACGTATATACTTTGATGAGGTAAAACATTAAGTTTCTTCAATGCTTTCTTAAATACTTGGGGGTCTGGCTTTTTAATTCCTTCCCATTCAGATACTAAAATTGCCTCAAAATACTTATCTATACCCAAAGCCTTAATATTATCCATCTGAAACTGTCCATATCCGTTTGTAATGATTCCTAAAATAAGATCATTACTTTTCAATTCTTCCAACATTCTAGTTAGATTAGGGAAGGGAACACAGTTATTCTTAAATTCACTAATATAATCTTGTAGTAGTTCTTCCCAAGTTGTCTCAGCAATACTAAATTGATCAACTAATTGTTGATACACTTTATCTTTCCAAACATACCCACGGTTATCCAATTCTATAAATCTTGTCACATACTTTTCTTTTGGAATATGACCTACCAGATGATTTAATCTGTCATATTGCCTTTCAATGAACATTTTTACTGACTCATCTCTATTTAATAAAGTTCCATCTAAATCAAATAAGACAGCTTTAATCACTCTCGTATGCACTCTCCCCAATTTTAAGATACTCATATTTTTCTTTATAGAAAAAAGCATGCCTCTAATTTATTCCTATTACATTCTCACATCAAATTAGTTAAAGGTGAAAAGATTCTATGTTTATCCATAAACATCATCACTAAAAAGATTTATATAAACCTTACCATTTCCATACTCGTATGCCCCAGAATCTGTCGTAATTCAAATAATTCCTGCACCGTTTTTCACAATTATTTTTGCGAATGTATGCCAAAATGTATGACAGGAACACCTAACCCCTTTTATTTCTGCTTGTTTGCCGTAAAATGTCATTCAAAGATAGAGCCGTTTTGAAATCAATCTCTTTTATCACTTTTGTTGAGTTAATGATTGATAATTCCTCGATAGTAATTCGTTTGTACGTCTTGCCATTTTTAATTCCTCCTTGTTTAATGACAGGTACGTACACGATATTTGTGTAAAAATCGTTTTTCAAACAAAGAAAAAAGGCCCCAATATTGAATTGGGACCTTTTTCTTAAAGTATATTTCGACCAATTGATACCGGTGGCCGGGGTCGAACCGGCACTCCTTACGGAACACGATTTTGAGTCGTGCGCGTCTGCCAATTCCGCCACACCGGCAAAATGGAGGCGGCAACCGGATTTGAACCGGTGAATAAAGGTTTTGCAGACCTTTGCCTTACCACTTGGCTATGCCGCCTAATTTTGGAGCGGAAGACGGGATTCGAACCCGCGACCCCAACCTTGGCAAGGTTGTATTCTACCACTGAACTACTTCCGCATATGGCTGGGCTAGCTGGATTCGAACCAACGCATGACGGAGTCAAAGTCCGTTGCCTTACCGCTTGGCTATAGCCCATTGCTTTTATTTGATTAAATGGGGCGACTGATGGGAATCGAACCCACGAATGTCGGAACCACAATCCGATGCGTTAACCACTTCGCCACAATCGCCACAATATTGGCAGGGGTAGTAGGAATCGAACCCACACTGGAGGTTTTGGAGACCTCTGTTCTACCTTTAAACTATACCCCTGTATAATATGAAATGGTGGAGGGGGACGGATTCGAACCGCCGAACCCTGAGGGAGCGGATTTACAGTCCGCCGCGTTTAGCCACTTCGCTACCCCTCCGATATTATATCATATTATTACTTATTGAAAAGTAAATTCCCATCAACAAATCTTATTTGTTTACATAGGAAATGGTGGCTCAGGACGGAATCGAACCGCCGACACAAGGATTTTCAGTCCTTTGCTCTACCGACTGAGCTACTGAGCCAAACTGGCGGTCCCGACCGGGATCGAACCGGCGATCTCCTGCGTGACAGGCAGGCATGTTAACCGCTACACCACGGGACCAGATTGCGGGGGCAGGATTTGAACCTGCGACCTTCGGGTTATGAGCCCGACGAGCTACCGGACTGCTCCACCCCGCGACGGTAATATTTGATATAGACTTGCTTATGCTCACAGAGAGCAATGACTGTCCCGATCTTTGAAGCTTATTCAGGCAGCAGTTCGATCGGTACAACTCGCAGTATTTCTGTGAAGTAACGCTCGTTGCTCCACCCCGCGACGGTAATATTTGAAAAGCTATATGGTGGAGGATGACGGGATCGAACCGCCGACCCTCTGCTTGTAAGGCAGATGCTCTCCCAGCTGAGCTAATCCTCCAAATATGGTGACCCCTACGGGATTCGAACCCGTGTTACCGCCGTGAAAGGGCGGTGTCTTAACCGCTTGACCAAGGGGCCGTTAAGTATGTAAATGGCGGAGAGCAAGGGATTCGAACCCTTGAGACAGCGGTAACCGTCTACACGATTTCCAATCGTGCTCCTTCGACCTCTCGGACAGCTCTCCATATGGCTCCGCAGGTAGGACTCGAACCTACGACCGTTCGGTTAACAGCCGAATGCTCTACCACTGAGCTACTGCGGAATAATAGTGGTTGTTCTGCCTGGCAGCGTCCTACTCTCACAGGGGGAAAC
>NZ_QWVT01000062.1 GCF_003570705.1 Mesobacillus zeae | reverse complement strand
CGAGTAATATGCATCTATCTGAGGGAGTTTAAGTGTATTTATTCACAAACATAAACAGTTTACTGATGAAAATTAAGTTCTTTTATTACAGGAATACTGCTCCGTTTGTTCCATAAGAAAAAAAGGATTGCCGTAGCAACCCTTTCTTAAATTCTTGCACCGATAGTTCATTAAGAAATTACTCTTTAACTTTTAACCCTAACAATTTTGAAAACCCAATTGCTTGGTCTGAAGAAACTTCGCAACCGTTCAAACTTTCCAAAGACACATTAAGTTGTTCAAATGTACAGGTACTTATATCAATTCCTTTAAGAATGGTTTGTGTAAAATCAACATCGTTAATATCACATTGATTAAAATACACCTTGCTAAGTTTACAATCGTAAAAGTTAGCACTGGTTAACGAAGAATTACCAAAACTTACTTGTTTTAAACGTCCATCTGCAAAGTTACTTAATTTCATATCACAATTTTCAAAAGAAACGTTCCCAAGATTAGCTTCTGAAAAATCTAAGCCCAATAGTTTACAATCTTTAAAGGCGACTCTATGTATAATACCTTCATACAATCGAGCATTAGATAGATTACAGTTTTCAAAAATCACATCAGTCATATCAATATTATAAAAAGTAGCATTGATAAATGTTACATTTTTAAAAATGACTTTGGAAAAGATTGCTTTCTCCATTACTTCGTTATCCACTCGTGCACCAAGCACCATACAGTTCACTAACTGAGGGTCTTCTTCATAATAAATATCTTGATAATTTACCTTTTCTAACTCTGATGCGATTTTGGGAAGTTCAATTTTTATTTTTTTTGTCATAATATACCTCAATATCTTTTATGTAAATTTATTCATACTATCTAATTGTAACTCTACATAAAAAATAATAACTTTATAAGACTTTATTTCTTTATCGAATTGTGTCCAAAACCTTAATTTTGGTATTTCTTTCTTCCACTAAACTGCCCGTTTAAGTACAATATTTCACAATGACTTGGGAAAAGTAAAAAATTATTTGTTAGCTATGACACTCATTAAGTCCACTATTTGTGCCAATCATAAGGCGATTAATCCAGTGCTAATTGCTATTGCAACCAGTGCAATAACTGCAATCTCTTTTAATTTTTTGTCCCCAAAATTCACGATTAATTTCCCTTTTTTGGATGTTACTTCCATTCTATATGAGAACTGTTTGTTAGACTATAATATTTTTCATTTCATATTGAGCTAACCGGGTCATTAGCTGAAGAAAATAGACCGCCTTATGGTGGGAACCGAACTTTATCTTGACTTTATATTTTGAGATTTGTTCGTATTTTTTATGATTCCCACTATTAACAAAATCCAGATTAAACTATTTCCAATAGAATGAGTTGCAAAAGAAGCCCATGTGGAATTAGTATATTGGGCAATCCATGGAGCAATAAGCATACTAGGAAGCATATTGATAAAATGCCACTTCAGACATGCATGGACAACCCATGCCCAAAGTACCCCGTTTATTACCCAAGCCCAATCCCCGAAAATCCCTTGCTGAATTGGAAGGAAAAAACCTCTCCACATTAGTTCCTCACTTAACATAGCAAAAAGGTGTAAGGGAATAAATATGATAATCTTTTTCCAATTTCCATAAAGCGAAACACCAAAAAATTCTGATGGAGGTAATTCCATTCTTTTTAATGGATTGAATGGAGCTGGAAGATAACTAGGCGGGGCTAGTATTGGTAACTTCGCAAAAAACTTACCTAAAGGTTCAAGAAATTGGTCGAAAATTATTGTAAAAACAATTGCTCCCACAACCCAATACCAATCGTTTTCTGTTAAAGGATTAAAACGAAACCTTTCCAATATATTTTGCCATGTCCAAGCATTTCCCTCTAAATGATACAATAGCAATGATACTGGAAATAGAATCATTACAGGAAACCATAGAAAAAGCCAAAAAGCATAAATTAATGGAACACCCTTTTTTAATTAACTTTGGTGTTCCATAGTAAACACCAAAGTATAATAACCCACCTGTTATTCCGAAAACGAGTAGCTGCACTAAAATGGACATTAGAAAACCCCTACCAATAAAAGTAAATATTTACTAATATTATCTAAACATAAACAACTATCTATTTCTATAGATTTTTCATTGTCGAGCCGCTCTAAATTACATTAATGGTTATTTCGATAAAGTAACCTTTTCTTGAAATAAACTGCTTCGGTACTTGAATAAGAAGAAGGCGATCATTCTTATTAAATAATCGCACCCGTTCGTAATATAAGATCAGCCAGATAT
>NZ_QWVT01000061.1 GCF_003570705.1 Mesobacillus zeae | reverse complement strand
CTTATTTGTGTCCAAGATATTGACTTAGATCCAATTAATGAATTAGAGGGTGACTTAGCTAACCCACATTAACCTTCAATTATTAATATTGGAGGTTTTTTGTATGCTTAGGAGTCTTTAGAAGTAACAATTAGTATTCAGCACAGTTTACTCCTCTATACTTTCAAGGTTAATTACTTCTTTTTTGTCCGGTAACTCTCGAAATGGGAGTATTACTGAACTATAAAGTGGATTATGTGCATCTTAGAATGTTTTATATTGAATTTTTAACGATAAAATCAAACATGCCATCATAGTGATTGCCTCTTTTTTCTCCTCCCTTGATTTACTCTCTCCACGTTAATTACCTTAGTGTCAAACAACAAGTCATAACTTTTCTTAACACCTTATTGCTTAGAAATAGCGTCAATAGCAAGTAGGTTTAAAGTGGAATGTATGGATCGTGTGGGTTAATTTCGCGTGTACATTATCAGTTAATGACCAACAAAATATCAAGAACACAAGGAGTATGATATTTTTCATAAGTTCAACTTTTTCTAATGATGAATTGTAATATCAAGTGCGACAGTTAAATGAAAACATAAAAAGCCCATACTCGCTTCGTGTAAAATAGAAGGAACCACACCACTTTTTTACAGGGAGGACGAGTATGAGCTATATCCATCTTACTACATTAGAGAACCGTTTTCTGGTTTATAGATTTGGGCATTTTCTTTTATTCAGGTTTGTTACCTGCGCTTTCATCTGGTGTGAAGGATGGCTTGAACCCGTCATATTTTACAAGATTGACCATTCCTGAAGAGGCATGATGGAGGTCATGGCAATGGAACAGCCAATTCCCCGGATTATTATCGTTGTGTGAGCCATAGACAGGTCACGCTCTTCCATCATTTCCATCAGGTTACTAAAACTCAAGTTTTACCGCAGGTACCACCTCACTGTTAACAAAATAATGTCAGGCTGATAATGTTTTCACTTGAATAAGTTTTGCTTTTCCATACTGATCCCGTTCCTTTTTAGAGTAGTAGTATCAGTATGTCTAAGATTTAGAGATTGCTTACAGTTATTTTGAAATTTTTGCACCAGAACCGAAAAAACTTTACTTATCCTGTTTAATAAAATATTGACTCTTCCGGTACACCATCGCTTCCATTGTTGCGATTAGTTCATTTTCACTTTGGACATCGATTTTGTACCAAGCGAGTTTGTGATTTTTCTTTATTTCTTTTGCATTTGCAGTTAAAATCCCACCACGTTTGCCAGTTGATATAAAGTTAACATTGGTTGTAACGCCAACTGCTGTTTTACCATATGAATTGCTCGCAGCAGCGAATACATAATCTGCAAGTGAAAAGATAATTGCCCCGTGAATCGTTCCGTGTGAATTAAGCATGCGGTCGTCCGTAATTAATTCAGCCTCCGCTGAGCCAGGTCCGAGTTTTGTCAGCTTCATGCCAAGAAAAGAAGCGAATGGTTCGTCTTTTAGAACTTGCTTAATTTCATCGTAATGTAAATCGTGAATTGCTTGATCATCTAATTGAATAGTCATGGAATTCTCCTTTGCTTAATGATCTTTAGCTGAGCTAATACCATATCCAGTGTTTGATTTGAACAGTACTTCTGCAAAAATATTTTTGTCTTCTTTTGCTTTAGACAGCACTGTACCTATATAGGCACCTAAAAAGCCAAGAGGCACGGTAAAAATAGTCGGGTTGCTCATTGTAAAGAAAGGGTCACCTGTAAAAATACCCATTCCAGGTTGCGGATTCCATACATTAGGACTAAGCATAACTAATACAAGAGAGCTGATTAACCCAAACAACATGCCGGTAATCGCTCCGGTTGCATTAAATCGTTTCCAGTAGATTGTGCAAAGAATAACCGGCAAGTTGGCGCTTGCTGCAATCCCTAATGCAAGTACAGAAAGGAAAGCAACGTTCAGCGACTGTGCGAACAATGCGAGCACGATTGAAATAGCCGCTACACTAACTGCCGAAATACGTGCTACAAGAACTTGCTGCTTTTCGGTCATTTTCCCGTCTTTAATAATTTCTCCATAAATATCATGAGCAAAAGCGGATGCTGACGTTAAAACAAGACCGGATACTACTGCTAGAATAGTAGCAAATGCAACTGCTGAGACGAAGGCGAACAAAAATTCACCGCCTACGGTTAATGCGAGGAGCGGCGCGGCCATATTTCCAGCTGGGTTTGCCTCAACAATGCGGTCAAAACCGACGAATGAAGCAGCACCGAACCCTAGGAAAATCGTCATAATAAAAAATGCGCCAATAAACCATGTTGAATATACAACAGATTTTCTTGCCGTCGCCGCATCTTTTACAGTAAAGAAACGGACAAGCAAATGCGGAAGTCCTGCTGCACCGAGGACAAGTGACATATTAAATGAAATCATATCAAGTCCATTAGTGTATTTATTACCGGGATTTAAAAAATCATTTCCGAGCGGTGTTGTTGTTTGAACATGGTGAAACATTTCTGCGATGTTAAAGTTAAATCGGGAAAATACAATAAGCGTCAATATAGTAGACCCGCCCAGCAAAAGAACGGCTTTTGTAATTTGTACCCAGCTTGTAGCTCGCATCCCACCGAAAATAACATAAATTGTCATTAATACACCAACGAGAAGAACGGAAAGACCGTAATCGATTCCAAGTAGCAGTTTGATCAATCCACCAGCACCGACAAGTTGAGCAATCATATAAAAAATAGAAATGACAAGAGTGTTTGCTGCGGCGATCCCACGTACCTTTTTTGACTTAAAACGTGCAGAGATCATATCGGCTAACGTGTATTTTCCAAGATTACGAAGCGGCTCCGAAACAAAGTATAATAAGACGAGAAACGCGACAAGATTGCCAATGCTCATATAAAAGCCATCGAAACCAATCAGCGCGATAGCCCCTGTAATCCCAAGGAAAGAAGCGGCGGACATAAAGTCACCAGCCACAGCCAATCCATTTTGCCATGCAGTCAAACCGCCGCCAGCTGTATAAAAATCACTCGCGTTTTTCGTTTTCTTAGAAGAATAATACGTTATTGTAAGCGTTAACAATATAATACCTAAAAAAAGTATTAGAGATAATGTGCTCATTCGCCAAGCTCCTTCTTGTATTTAGTTAAAATATTTTGGGCCATTTTGTCATACTTCTCTGATTTCTTAAGGTAGACAATTCCACCGATCCAAACGACAACAAATTGGAGAAGTGCGTATACCCATGCCCATGTTATATGGAGAAAAGCTTCTCCTTTTAATACATCTGTATAAGCAGCTAAAACAGGTAGAACAAAATAAAAAATTAGGAAGAAAGTAGTAACCGGGATAATAAAAGCTTTTTTCTTTTGAAGTAAATCCTTAAAATCTTCGGTTTCAACCAATTGATAATAGGGCTTCTTTTTGACATGATCTTCGGCTAAATAGCTTTTTTTTACTGGTAATTCCATAGTAACCTCCCCTTAGATAATACGATTTTAAAACGATAGCGGTATAAAGTGATATATATCACTTTCGTTAAAATTATCACAAACAGAAAATTAAGTAAATCTAAAATTCATAAAATTCATAAAATTATTAAAAAATGTCGTGTTTTCCATTAAACTCATTAGTGAACACTATTGATAACGTGGAAATGTCGTATTAATCTGAAAATATATTACTAAATTTTTTATTTTCGTTTCAATTCCGTTATGTAATATTTTGAAAACAACGAAAAGCAAATGAGGGGAATTAAAATAATGTACAATCCAGAAGTTGAAACCGCTACCCGTGCTGAAATGGAAAGTTTGCAGTTGACTCGTCTTCAAAAAACGGTAAGTAATGTATTTAAGAATGTACCATTTTACAAAGAAAAATTTGATGAATTGGGCATTACGCCAGAAGATATTCAACAGTTAAGCGATGTGACAAAGCTTCCATTTACCAAAAAACAGAATTTGCGTGAACAATAACCCATTCGGTCTATTTGCGGTTTCCATGGATGAGGTTAACGATGCCATAATAGGCTAGAAAATCCTCGAACGTGCGATTGAATCGGATTTCTAACGGATTGTGCGTCGTCACGACAGTTTTCATATTGTCGTACAAAATTTGTTCCGGCAAACCATTGAAATAGGCAAAGGCTTTCATATGGCACCTCATGAGCGTCTCCATTTTCATTTCAATTGTAAATTCAATGTATTTCATCCTGGAATACCCTAGTACCATAATGAACGCATAGACCTTTTGAGGCTTACCGTCCACCTCAAACATGCCAACCTCAGCCCAATCCATTTGCGCTTGTTTTCCGGGTGGAGTTTCAAACCTGGCGGTTGCCTGTTTCTTTGGCTGGGACCGATAGGGCCTGACAAAATCGCGTAAGATTGATTTTATGAATTCTCTCTATATAAATCAATAGGAGATTAAGGACAATACTGCTAAAAGGGGTGTCATCATTTCTTATTGAACTAAATGGGCTTTAGTTTAATAAAAATTAAGTGATTGTGTTTTTAGTCTCGTTCATAAATTAAGTTATTCCATTAAAGGGCCATATTGTGGAATAACACACCATAAAAAAAGATATTTATGTAAAAGTAATAGGGAATTTATAGCGATAATATTTTATGAATTGGAAAAAATAATGTATAGGAAAGGAGGGCTTGCTAATGTTTGTGAAAAAGTGTTTAACAGGATTGGTAGTTTTGCTTGCTATGATTGTGGTTGTAAACACTGCAGGCTCACTCGGAGTATTTGCCGAATCCGGTGTCGTAACACAACCTATGGAGACGGTGAAAGATATTGAGGTCGTGTTGAACGATGATTACTTTAATCCGAAAGTCATCACTATTTCCTATGGAAGAACGACAACGTTGATATTGAAAAACAAAGGTAAGAAAGAACACACCTTCACAGTGGAAAAGCTCAGAATTGACGCCGAAGTCCAGCCGGGAAAAGAAAAAACCATTACCGTGAAACCGAAAAAGCCAGGTACATATGAACTGATATGTCGGCACCATTTCAATGAAGGAATGGTTGGAAAAGTAATAGTCAAATAACAAGCAGGGCCAATCGGGCCTTGCTTTTTAATAAGCAACAATAGTAACTTGCTTATTAATAATGTTATTAAACAATCGGGCGCGATTGTTGAGAACTGGTAGTTGCTGTGGCAGCTCCCTCTCTATTGTATTAGCGGGGCAGGTTAGCATTCCTGTAGATCGTTAAATATCAGGTTTGAAAAAAATAGAGCTCCTCAGTAAGATACGAGTGTAGAGACCAATCTAACTCAGAATCTTAAGGAGGAGCCTATTTTGAATTTTAAAATGCAAGACAAACAAAATCAACTGATTGAAAGAATTTCAGATAAACATCTTATAGTTGGTCTAGACATTGCACAACAATTTCACGTTGCACGAGCTGTTAATTTCCGTGGCATTGTAATTGGTGATCCTCTTACATTTGAAAATAATGAAAAAGGTTTCGTAAGACTATTAGACTGGATACGAAGTTTACATGAATACCCTTATCTTACTGAGGAGCTCTATGAATCACGGAATAATTTCAAAAACAGTTCCTTGGTTATAATCAGTCACTTTCATAGAGCCATAAAGCCCTAAATATAGTGTGGTTTGGTCCAGATTCGTTCCCAAACTAACATAATAAGCTGATTGAGACCCAAAATTATAATCAGTTTGAATAACACTAAAATCATTTAGTTTACAATCTGTTCTTATCCTAGTATAAGCTAAAACCCCTCTAGCCGAAGATTGAGATTCTTCCTTCCGGGCAAGATCGGTAAACACAACACTTCCTGTTAAAGCGGGGATTCTATTCCCCATATAGGCTTGCACTCCTGTAAGTGCAGTTCCTCCAAATTTATCGGGTCGGGGATCTTTATGAAAATAACTAGTTACAGGCTGAAGACGTCTTACTGAAAATTTTACTGCTTCATAATAATAAGCAATTGTTTTCTCATCCAAGGTCGTATTTGCAGAGCATCCCCTTATAATCGGAGTAGGGAAAACACCTTCCCACGCTCGCCAGCCAAAGTTAATAAATCCTTCTTGGTCAGCTTCAGATTTCATTAAAAAAGCTTGAACAAGCTGGGTAACAGGTATTGGTTTATTCTGACCGAATGAAAAAATTGACTCTACCAAATCCTGTCCGACATTTCCCACATATTTGATATATTGATTATAAAACCTTTGAAATGAAATGCCCGGTATATTCCGAACCCCTTTGGCAATCACCGTAAGTGTTTCCTGAATAGGTACGGGAAGTTCATTAAACCGTGTGACTACGGGTGGATTCTGGATAAATGTATTCTTAACTACATCAATTTCAATTATTTTACCGGCAATTTCCATATCATTCTGGCTTAAATTGAATGGATCATAGCCTGATCCACCATCCCCGGTGGTTAAAACAAGTTTTCCTGTTTCAGGTGAAAAGTTTAAGCTATTGACACCATTATGATTAAAAAATGGTCTTCTTAAGTTTAGTAATGTCCGTAGTTTTTGAGGTTGACCATTCGATGGTAAAATCCATTCTTCCATAGTATCAATATGATCATATTGAGTTTCTCTATTTATCCACCTTAGGTTTAAAGTTCTTGGATCACACGGGTTAGGTGAAAAAGATTCAGGAAGAGCACCTGGACCTTGTGTTCCAGCTACTGAATAATGAAGATAAAACAGACCGTTATAATAAAATTCTGGATGAAACGCTAGCCCTAGCAATCCCCGTTCATCATATCCACCACCAGAAGCACCTAGTTTTACGATTCGCGGGCGAATATCTAAAAAAGTCCGTATAACTCCGTCTCTTATGTAAAAAATCTCTCCTACCTGGGTTGCAATAAATAATGTTTCTTTTAAGTCACCCGGAAGTATCGCTGTTTTTAAAACAGTCGGTAAATTCACCTTACTTACAATTGGCCGTAAACTAACCTTAACTTTTATCAACAAACTTTACACTCCTTCTTAGTTTTCTTTTATAAGAATATGATTAGAACTGTTTTATTAATACCAAATTAGGGCCGAAGAATCTAACAAGGAATTGACCATTTTTCGCACCAGCGTCGGAGGAATCGGGGCGGTCATAAAAAGTACTATGATTTCATAAATCAGTTATCTATAGTTAAGTTGGATAAACATACAGTGATTTTTACATAAAACAGTGAATAGCATAAGGTTAGTTTAATATTTGTTGGAGGTGGGATTCATGAAGAGGGTAAAAAATAAAGACGTACAGTATTGGCAGCATCCTTTCTTTGGAATCAAACACGATCTTATGGAATTGTTACCTACCACAAAACTAATACTTACCGCGGTATTAAGCTCGTTTGCAGCCATATTCCAGTCAGCAGGCGGATATATGCCCGGTATCGGTTTTTTTGTAAGTGCCATGACGACTATACCAATATTTTTAGCAACGATTGTATCAGTCAGGCACGGATTCCTTTCCTATTTTGTTACGATCCTCCTTTTATTGTTTATCCAGCCTAGCGAACTAATTATTTTTTCCTTCACAACGGGTATTCTAGGATTAGTACTTGGTGTTTCCTTCTATAAGTCGAAAACAAGATTTTTGGTTGTTTTCTTGGCGGGAGCTACCTTATTTATGGGAATCATAGCGATCCTTTTTATTTTCCGCTTTCCTGTGTTAGGTTCAGGTGTTGGTACGTCTTTTCATTTTCGTCCTTTATTGCTCATAGCGATATTCAGTATTCTATATGCATGGATAGCAGCAGAGGCTTGTTCGTTTGCTCTGAAACGATTGGCTCACACCCTGCCGGATAGAGTAATCAAGCCGGTATCTGACCAGCAGGAATTTAACCATCTTGAAACCTACACCTCCAACAAATACACCCAGTAATGGAGGAAATATTTATGGTAATAAGAAGGTTGCTGCTACTCTGTATTGGGGATGGGGAGGCCCGAAGAACATTTTTGGTTCAGATCGTGAACGAGGCAAATGCCAAGAGGGTTCGGGTGTAGTGAGTGTGTCAACTCCTTAAATTCTCGACCTTCCGGTCTTGCGATTTACCGTTGACACACGCTAAACATATCCATTTTTCTAAAAATAGCCCTAATCATTTTAATTTCTTTAGAATTGCTTCTTCAGCATATACATCCGGATACTGTCCGGGAAACCATCTATCTCGCCACAGATGACATACCCCTGTTTCTGATAGAAAAGTGGAGCCTGAAAGGAATATGTGGTGAGATGAGCAAGTTGGCAGCCGACTACTTTGGCTTTATCCTCGATCTCCGCAAGCAAGCGAGAGGCAACGCCCTGTCCCCTGTAGGACTCGCTGACCCAAAGAACCTCGACTTCAACGATGAAAGATATGTGGATCCTTGTACGCCACCTACAATGTGACCATTCTCGTCCCGAGCTACCCTCCGATTTCCATATCTGGTTTCTTGAGCTTTCCGTTCGTTTTTTCTATATTATACTTTTGTAAACCGTTTATGCGGACTGTGTTCAGAAACTCCTGATCGGTGCAATTTGTGAAAATGACGATATTATTTGACATATAGAACACCTCTTCCTGTTACAAATATATGATTACTATCTTTTCACTACCATTTTCATTACAATCTGCCAACAAAGAGAACCAAAACAAGGACAAGTATATCTTTCTTTAGTCATAAAAACACCTAAACATAAAAATTATTTATATTTCGTTTTCTGAGCTTTCCAATAGGAAATTCCATTTGAAGGTTTTATAAAATCCTTCTTCAAGTAAACTACTTTGTTAGCCAAATGAATATCACATGCAAATCTAGTTAACATAATGACTTATTATAGGCATAACAATCACTTAGGAAGTAAAAAAAACAGCTGCTTACTCTTAAGCAGCTGTTTTTTGTTCAATTTTAATTATCACTTTCTATATAAGTTACATCTCCTTTTTTGATTTTTCCTTCCATAATTTTTTTCATTTCATTCATATCATGATATTGGGCCAATTTAATTCCATCTACATAGACTGTTGGTACAAACTCCAGTGCATGCTCTCGAGTAAATTGACGAGTTAATGTTAAATTATCCGGAAATGAATCTTTCTCTTTAAGAAAATCAGGGTAGCTTAATCCAAATTCATTTATTTTGGATTCTATGTACTGATCCGTTCCCCAGTTACCTGACATGTTAGAGTGATCTTTTGGGGCTTCAGCTGCAACTGACAACTGATAATCAAAATATTTACCAGGAAGATTGGTTTCAACAAAATAATCCGCCGCGACAAGTTTTAAGGATTCCTCAGATAAAAGAGAAAGAGGTTGGCTGATGTATTTGGCTTGACCTGATTCAATAAACTCTTTTTGAATCTCTGGAAGAATTTCTTGCATCCACTTTTTACACCAAGGGCAAGCATAATCGAAGGCTAAATAAACTGTATGTGGGGCATTTTTGTCTCCTAAAATCGCTTTTTGTTCCACCGGTAGATCGTATTTAGTGTAAATAAATTTTTCTCCTTTAGGCTCTTCCTTAACAGTATCTTTTACTTCGGTTTTATCTTGGCAGCCAGAAATTAATAGAAAAGCGGCTGCAATGAGTAATAAACTCGTCCACTTTTTTTCATACTTTTGACAGATTCCTTATGCTATAAGAAATCCGCGCATTCACCTTCTTTATGATTATTAATTTTAAACTACTACTTATTGCGTAGTAGGTCAACGGTTGCATACTCGTATGCTATATTAAAAAAGGGGAGTGGTAACGTGGCTATTTATTTTACGTAGATGTTGGTTTGAAATAAAGTCGCGTTGTTTATAAAAAAGATGCGATTTTTCGAAGAAAGTCGCGAAGCTTTACCCTTTAGGATATTTTTGTCTGAAGGGGTGTTTTTATGACAAAAGGAAAAAGAACATCTGAATAAAAGGTGATTAAGGAATTATTGAGTGACATAGAATTGTTCCGTTAAAAGGCCAGATTGTGGAACATGTCCTTTAAAGAAAATTAGATCTATATGTTAAATTTTAAAGAAGATTGTGAAATTATGTACTTAAAGTAACGATGGCAGATAAGTAAAAGAAGGGTTATCTTACATTTAAAATAATCAGAATATTATGAAACTAAACAGTGTGTTTTTCGTCCAATATATGAGGAGGTTATTATGAAAAAAATTATATTATGTTTGTTTTTAATAGGAATGTTAGTAGGTTGTTCAGAAAAAACAGAAACAGTAAAAAAAGAGGATTGGGAAGTAAGTCCAACTTTTAATATTCCTGTTACATTTGGAGATGGAACAAAAGGAGAATATGTTTTGGTTGGAGAGGAAGGAAGAATTGGATTTTTAGTTGGCTCTGGTAAGGAGGGAGAAGCAGAAGCTCAACCAATTATTGCAGGAAAAGGTAATAAATATATGTGGCATTTTTGGGGAGAAAAAGAAGAATTTGAGGGGAATTTAAAAGTTGTTGGTATTAACGAAAAAGGTGAAGAATACAAAGTGCTAATTAAAGATATGGGAATGTCTAACAATGACAAGGTATGGGAGTACCCAAATGTCGGAATAAGTCCTAATAATGGAGCTGATACGCACGTTCCATCAGGTATGGAATTTCCGACAGAAGGATTATGGAAGCTAAACGTTTATATTGGTGATAAATTATTTGGTGAAATTATTGTAAATGTTGAAGAAAGCTAATTTCTTATTCAACTATTGGGTGCTTTAGTGTAGGAAGAAATAATTGATTTTATGATTAAGATCATGTATTTAGTTATTCCATTATACCAGCTAATATAAGTC
>NZ_QWVT01000060.1 GCF_003570705.1 Mesobacillus zeae | reverse complement strand
CAACTTTCTCAGGAAATCAACCAAGCTGGCGGGGATATCGACCAACTTTCTCAGGAAATCAACCAAGCTGGCGGGGATATCAACCAACTTTCTCAGGAAATCAACCAAGCTGGCGGGGATATCGATCAACGCGAGCCATATATCAACCAACCACCTTAAAACGGGAGACAAGCTTACACCCGCTCCTCGTGTGAAAGCTTGTGGTTAAGTTTTGCGGAAACCCCTGCCGCTGTTTTGGTTTATCGCTGCCCAATTCAGGGTATAAAAGAGGAAAGAGGTGATTGTAATGAAAAATAATGAATTGCCAAAAAATTATGTGCCTAAAAACGGCAGCATGGCGGCCAATGAGGAAGAGATGGAAAACCTCGGCAAACAAATGGAGAATCGCCGAACCGGTGAGGAGCTTAAAGAAGAATACAACAAAATACCAGATCCTGTTCAATATAGTGATATGAATAAAAAAGCTTAGCGGCATAGAGTGAAGCCGCTAAGCTTTTTTTTTGCAGATAAAAAACGGGCTTGTCCGGCAGGCTTTGGTCTGTTTAATTGTCTTAATTATTTGTAAATTATTTTCTCTGCCAGCATAAGATAGAGTAATTACAGTTCTATCATCATATTTTTTCACTCGGGTTATTGTATGTAAGATTCACGGAATATGTTACAAAAATTAAAAAATGACAGGAGGGGTTGAAAGTGACCGATGAAAACAGCGGCCAGTTTGTAATTTCCCAGGAAGATTGGTCCCTCCACCGAAAAGGCCATGATGACCAGCAGCGCCATCAGGAAAAAGTGCAGGAAGCGATCAAGAACAACCTTCCTGACCTGATTACTGAAGAGAGCATTGTGATGTCGAACGGCAGGGAGGTCGTCAAAATACCGATCCGCTCCCTTGATGAATATAAAATCCGCTACAATTATGATAAAAACAAACATGTTGGCCAGGGAAAAGGGGACAGCCAGGTAGGCGATGTGGTTGCCCGAGATGGATCAGGACAGCCGGGACCAGGAAAAGGCCAGGGGGCCGGGGACCAGGCCGGGGAAGATTTTTATGAGGCAGAAGTATCGATTATGGAGCTTGAAGAAGCGTTATTCAAGGAATTGGAGCTGCCCAATCTGCAGCGAAAGCAAAACCAGGAGCAGACGGTCGAGGACATTGAATTTAATGATATCCGCAAAACGGGTCTAATGGGCAACATCGATAAAAAGCGGACAATGATATCGGCCTATAAACGGAACGCGATGACAGGCAAACCAGCATTCCATCCGATCTACAAGGAAGACTTGAAGTTTAAGACATGGAATGAAGTGATTAAGCCAGACTCCAAAGCGGTCGTCCTGGCGATGATGGACACGAGCGGCTCAATGGGAATATGGGAAAAGTATATGGCAAGAAGCTTCTTTTTCTGGATGACCCGTTTCCTAAGAACCAAGTACGAGACCGTTGATATTGAATTCATCGCACACCACACAGAAGCGAAGGTTGTAACGGAAGAAGACTTCTTTTCAAAAGGCGAAAGCGGGGGGACGATTTGCTCGTCAGCCTACAGGAAATCGCTTGAACTGATTGATGAAAAATATGATCCGCAGAAATTCAACATCTATCCTTTCCATTTTTCAGATGGTGACAATCTCACCTCGGACAATGCACGCTGTGTTAAACTGGTCGAACAGCTGATGAAAGTTTCCAATATGTTCGGCTACGGGGAAGTAAACCAGTACAATCGTAGACGATATACCCGCAAAAA
>NZ_QWVT01000006.1 GCF_003570705.1 Mesobacillus zeae | reverse complement strand
AGCTCACCTGGTCCCCTGAACAGATAGAAAACGGGACTGCCTGGCGAAAACAATATACTATTGGCTTTACCGGGGGCTTATCACAAAGGGCAATCTCAATGTCCTTCGGCAAAAGGGCAAACGCCAAAAAAACGAGGGAGAAACGCGGGCGTCTAAATGTGGGTACTTCCATCCGGAAAAGGCCGAAAGAGGTAAGGGAACGAAAAGAAAGCAAAGGCTGCATGGCTACGTTCATAGAGAGAGAAACACGCTTCTAAAAGGCGATTGTTATACCGGACAGAACTTCGACATCCATGGAAAGTGCAATAAAGCATGTTTCCTCCTTGTAAAAAAAATAGCTTTTAAGACTGCGACCGTGGATAGAGGGAAAGAATCTGCATGTTACAAGCAGTTTGAAAAAGATTTGCCCATATACGATTATTTTGCCGACCCTTATTCCTCCTGGCAGCGGGGCAGTAACGAAAATGTGAATGGCCCTCTACGTGAATTCTTTCCTAAAGGGACGGATACCAAGGAAGTAATCATCGTCCTCGTAATGTTTGAACTGGAAAACCGCACACGAAGCGTTTTATGAAGAATTGTCGCACATAGGTTGACAAACTGTCATTTCAAAAAATAAGGGATTCATATTCTATTATCTCAGACATAAATTACAAGGAAAATTAATCTTTTTAAACAATTCTACAAAAGAATACGCTTTGAATTATTTTAATGTCTTTTTTACAAACAAAATAAAAATTAACAGACTAATAAACCCAGATGCAGCACAAACAATAAACAACATTTGATAACCCATGAGCTGTGAAACAAGCCCTAGAAGAATAGCTCCTAACCCAATCCCTAAATCAAAAGCAGTAAAAAATGTAGCGTTTGCTACTCCTCTTTTCTCTGGTGGAGCTAATCGTATAATTACTACTTGAAGAGCAGGTTGTGCTGATCCAAATCCAATTCCGTACAAAATAGCGGTAATAACTAGTCCAACAAGCCCTTTTGTCATTGTGAGGACTAATAGTGCGACTATCAGTGTCAAAAGCGCAGGAACAATAATGACCCCTTCTCCATATTTATCAGATATCTTCCCTGCAAGTGGTCTAATTACTGTAAGTGTGACAGCATAAACTAAGAAAAAAGTACCAACATTAACTTGAATGTTTGCCGCAAACAGTGGTAAAAATGTTGTAATGCCACCAAAAGTAAAGGATAGGAAAAATGTAACAATAGCGACTGGTAAAACTGTTGTTTCAAAAAATGATATTGGTTTTTTTGATGTATGTTGAACTGCTGGAATTTTTGTACCAATTGCAAGTATGAATGCAATAATTGCTAATGCTGTGCATAGAAGAAATAGATAATGAAATGAAAATGATTTTGCTACCCAAAGACCTAATATTGGTCCTAAAGCCATGCCTAAAGTCATTGCAAGTCCATACCATCCCATTCCTTCTCCACGACGTGATTGTGGAATAACATCAGTCACAGCAGTTCCTATCGAAGTTGTAGCAATTGCCCAACCCATTCCATGTAAGATACGTAATACCACTAAAAATACAATTCCTGTTACCCAATCATAAAAATACATTGTAATTGCAAAAAATAGTAGTCCGCTTATTATAAATACTCGTCGACCATATCGATCCATTAATCCTCCAACAATAGGACGAAGAATTACTGCCGAAATTGTAAACACTCCAATAATAAATCCAACTTGAGATTCACTTCCACCTAATTGTTTAATAAACATAGGCAGTGTTGGCATTAGTAAATAAAAACCACTAAATAGTAATAATGCTGTAATTGTCAGCATTATATAGTTTTTTGTCCATAAACGTTCCATTGTAATGTAATCCTTCCTTCTTACTATCGGTTCAATAAGTTGAGAATGAAAAGCTCGCAGCAATTGGGTTCTTACCACCCAAAAGTAGTGGGATAAGCGAATAAAAAAGCAGTACCACCGCTTAAAAGTGTTGGTACTGCTATGGTGTTTTGTTAAATGCTAATTAGAATATACTTGCTACTTTAACAGCTTTTTCAAGCCCTGCAGCAATAATTTCTTCTGCTTTATCTGGGAATTTGCTGTGACCTTCAATCACTACTTTCTCCATATCTTTTACACCGAAGAAGCCCATCATACTTGCTATATATTTAACAGCCATTTCCATTTCAGCTGCTGGTCCTTTAGAATATACACCGCCACTTGCGTTTAATAATGCAATTTTCTTATTTCCAATAAGCCCTACTGGACCTTCTGGCGTATATTTAAATGTTTTGCCTGCGCGGTTTAAGTAATCAATATATGTGTGTAGTACAGCTGGGATTGTTAAATTCCATAGCGGGAAACCAAATACAACTTTATCAGCTGCAAGGAATTGATCTAAATATTTATCAGCAACAGCTATTGCCTTTGCTTCTTTTTCTGTTAAATCAAGTCCTTTACTAGCCTTAAAAGTGGCGTTAATCATATCCACTCCTACATATGGCAATTCTTCATTGTATAAATCAAGCTCTACCACTGTATCATTTTGATGCGATTCTTTATAGCAAGCTAAAAAAGTCTCATATAATTTCACACTAACCGCCTGATCTGCTGGACGGTTGTTTGCTTTTACAAATAAAACTGTTGTCATTCTCTTTTCCTCCTGTTACTCACTTTTAAATTGGTATATATATAAAGGGCACCCCATGGTAATTATTATTATTAGGTATATCTAAACCACACCAAAATAGAAAAAACGCTACTGGTTTTTTCTTCATTTGTTTTGTGTCAATTTAAATTGTTTTGTATGCCATAGCGGAATAAAACCTATAGCATTTCTTGTCTAAATTTATTTAATTTGAGGTCTTCCCTGTTTATGGGCGGTATACTTATTATGAATACAAATGTATCTTGGTTTGATAATAATGTGGTAACACATTTTCTTTACAATATCTTTTTAAAACTATACTCCATTTCTCCAGCTAGAGCTTCAGGCGTATCACCAGTTTCTCTGAAATCATGTGTATAAATTTGTTCAAACGGACCAAAATTTACTTGCTTATAAAATTCAAAACATGGGAATCCATCATGGGAACCTTGAACCTCGACAATACCGTCATTTTTGACATGTACAGTTAATAGATAGTCAACGGGAGGTGCATATACATTTAATGGGTTGCTAGCACTTGCACTCATTTGAAACTTGACGTCATCAGAACTCCATACAATATTAGTGCACAAAATACCTTCTGTACTTGCTTTTCCAGTTCTTTTAATAACGGAACCATCTAGATCTGTGACTCTTTCTGTTGTTATGCCAGTATTCGCATATGAGAAAATTTCTTTTTTATAAAAATCTACAACTACTTCTTGTTCAATTCTGGAACGCATAGTGTTTACAGCATAAGGTGTAAATTCACGTGAGTCACCTTCGAATTGGATTACCTTTCCCGTTTGCAAATCCTTCCTAGGTTCAGTCCAAGGTATTGGAATAAATACACTTGCTCTAATTTTAACCATGTGAATCATATAGAACCTCCATATTGAATTGATTTTTTTAGCGAAGCCCATGATAACAAAAGCAATATAGTCAACTTGATTGACTACAAAATGCATAGTACAATGGATTTCAAATAAAGTCAACTTAATTGACTTTATTTAAGGAGGGTTTATGTATGAACCAAGTATTTAATGAATTGGATCTTGCAGCACTTTTGTCATTATCCTTTAGTACATTGATTAATGAACTACACGACAGATTGAGTAAGTTGGGATATGGAGATATTAAACCGGCACATGGTTTTATGTTTAAACGTATCATTCCTAATGGAGCGACAGGGATGGAACTAGCCGAACATTTAGGAATTACAAAACAAGCAGTGAGTAAAATGGTGGATTATCTTGAGAAAAGTGGTTATGTAATACGCCAAACTCATCCCACTGATAAGAGAGGAAAAATTATTGTTTTGACCGAACAAGGTTGGTTAGTAGTGAAAGCAAAAGAGGAGATACTAACTGAGATTGAGCAACGTTGGATTGAAATCATAGGTGCTGAACGAATGCAAATGCTAAAAGAAGTATTAACAAAATTAGTTTATGTAGCAAATGAAGGTACATTATCATCGAGGTTAAGACCTGTCTGGTAAAAAAATAAAGTTTTTAACGGGGATAACTTAAGAAACAGCTACTCCCCCGAATGATAAAAGTAAGCATTTTTCTATCCAAATGGGAACAAAATTTCGTTATGGGGTGCTTCATAATATTAGTGTGCGTTGAAGAGAATTCACCCACATTATTATCTAAGTTCCGTTTAATGCTACATAAATCAATAGAAAAACCAGCATTATACATTGGAAAATAGGTGACCTTTCCAACATTACAATCTCAGCTCCTTTTGAAAAGATAAGAAATATCAATTAATTCATTCTCAAACTGGAGAATTATTTAAGGAAACATGATGATAGTTTTGTTAGAAAGAAGGGGTTATTCTACTTTTTCAATAGATAGTAAATTTGCCTTGGGTGTGTCTGTAGCCAGGAAGGATTAATACACGTATAGAACTTTAAAGGAACTAAAGAATAGCTCCGTCCTTCGGGAAGTGCCAGGAAACGCCAAATTTCCTTGGTCCCTATATGCTCTTCCATTGTCTCATTCCTTTCGTTTTTCTCCCCTTATACATTTGCCGATGCAAAGTTAACCATCCCAACTTGTTCTTGTTGTACGAAATTTCAAAGAGGAAACGTTATGTTGACAAGATATAGTATCGAAACCATGATAATAAAAAGGAACCGGCAGGGTGACAATTTCGAGCGGGATATTCAAATCCTTCAAAGTTACTTTGGCCTCGGGAGTCAGACAGCCCCGACCTATCAGCCCATCGCTGATGAATTCGGGGGAGGTCCGCCAGATCATGGAGAGAAAATTCATCCGTAGGGGGTACGGGAAGAGGACAAGGACATCATATATGAGATTGAAAACGTTATCTATCAGTATCCGCTCGTGGTAGAGGAATTAAAAGAGTATCTTGGAGACGAATGGTCTAGATGATTATTAAAAAGGGTGGATTCTTATCAATTCAAAAAGATGGGAGCAGTTTTTACAGAGTTTATAGGAAAAGGACGCGCATAGGCACATTTTTACTAAGTGAAGCTGAAATATCTTTTTTACCTATCGCCTTGTTAGTAAGAAATTGGATACTATGAGTAACAATTATTTCTTCAACTATTCTGACTGAAACAGTCGAAATGGGGACAATAAATAAAACATTAAAAAGGTTGGCATAAATATGCTAAATAGGGTAATTTTAAGTTAGTGGTTGTTTTTTGATCTTCATTTTTTTATAAATTTCAAAAAAAGAGGTGTCTTATGGTATTAAGTATGTATCCGTATCTTGTTTTAAATGGTGATGGGCAGGAAGCAGTCAGGTTTTACGAGAATGCGTTAGATGCAAAAGTTCTTGGAGTTCAAACTTTTGGGGATATGCCCGAGAATCCTGAGTACCCTCTTCCTCCTGAAGCAAAAGACCGTATATTGAATGCGCATCTTAAAGTTGGTGATGTGGACTTAATGCTCTCCGATACTTTCCCAGGTCAGCCTTATCAGATTGGAGACCAAGTTACCATCGCCCTTATTATTAATGAAAAAGAAAAAACAAAAGAAGTGTTCGAAAAGCTGCAAAAGGGCGGAAAAGTTTTAATGCCGCTGCAAGAAACATTTTGGAGCCCATATTATGGACAAGTGAGCGATCAATTCGGTGTAACCTGGCAAGTCTCAACCCAGGCGGCCGATAAAGCCTAATACTGCTAGATGAAGGCACCTTTTTACTCGAGTAAAAGGGTGCCTTTCCTTTTGGGGAATTTTTCTTGTTGAAACCTTGAATATATTACAACGCGAGTAATATTTAAAAATAAAATGGACTATCACTCTAAAATTTCACCCGCAATACTGTATATAAGAACAAAAAAGGAGTGGAACTATGTATTCTCAAGCATCAAGGGTTTTCCAACATTCTTATATAAGTAATGCAGAGGTAAATTTAAAAAGTCATATGCGATTTCTATGGGAGCAGCATATAGCCTGGACAAGGTTTGCAATCTTAAGCCTTGTTTTTAATTTACCCGATGCAGAATTTGTTATTGCACGCCTTTTACGTAATGCCACAGATATGGGGAATTTTATGGCCCGATTTTATGGAAAACAAGTTGGCGCACACTATGAAAGTCTAATTAAAGCTCACTTGGTCATCGCTGCTGATCTTGTCAAGGCGGCTAAGAAGGGAGATCAAACTGCTGCGGCATCCATTGAAAGAAAGTGGTACGAGAATGCAGATGAAATAGCAGCATTCATAAGCAAAGTAAATCCCTATATATCGGAAAATGAATTTAGAAACATGTTTTATGAACATCTTGCATTTGTTAAAGCTCAGGCAGTGTTTATGCTTCAAAAAGATTATCAGTCTGGTGTAGCTGTGTATGACAAATATGAGACGCAAGCGTTACACATGGCAGATGCAATCACGAGAGCTATTGTGAAGCAATTTCCTAATGCTTTTCCACCAGGTAAAAGAAGTTATTGAACGGTTAATGTGATTTTGGCTACGTTTCACGTTTCGAAGAAAGAACCTCAAAAAGGTTCTTTTTTTATTGACAGTTTTTCTATTATAGAGAATGAAAAAATCAGCTGTGATTTTTTGTGGAATTAATAAGCCGAAAATCGTGCCTCTCCACGTAAAGTTTTGGGACAAGGCCTCGAATACTCCGCCAGCAAGTAATGTTCCAACGAATAAAATAAGAATGGAAATAACTTTTTCACGGATTGGGAATGTTCGAGTGGCAACCGCTTCAATGAATACTCCCATCCATGTGAATTGGAATAATAATAGGACGGCTATTGAGGCTGATAGCTCTTCCACTGCAAAGCCATAAAATATACCGGTCATGCTCATCGTCGTTCCGACCGTTAAAAGTGTAATCAGATTCTTTTTTGAAACTCTGTGACGGGAGAAAAGAAGGACAATCATGAATAATCCAATCCAGCCAAATACATACTGGCCGCCTACAAGGTCCTGGATTGAGTACCCATCTAGTAACCCAAGCTTTACAATCGTTGAAAGCAATCCATAACAAAAGCTGCCTAACAATATTAAGAAAGAGTATCTCAAATTTGTTTTCTTCCTTTCATTATTTTGTGTTGGGGTCCATTGAAATAAAAAACGCCCATCGTCCAGGCATGGACAACGAGCGAATGAAACAGAGCCTAGAAGACTCTACAAAATTTCACATCTCACAAAAATGTGAGTTTGGTCAATATAATGGTTATACGATAGTGTACCAGCTGGACATATTTGGGGTAAATACTGATTTTTTTTAAGGTTGCTATGAAAATTTGCGAGAATTGTTTTAAGATTATAAAGTATAAGGTGGTGATACATGATGAAGAAAACAATAGTTTGGGAAAACCGTGCGACTATTGGAAGTGAGCTTATGGAAATTTCTTTTTCGGAAGATGGCATTAGTATAGAAAGTACAGTGATTGGGATTAAGGATACCTTGCCCTACCTTATAAAATACGATGTTGGACTGGATGAAAATTGGGTCTTTAAACAATTAGATATGGAAATCCTCAATTTTAATGAGTCTCTCCATATAACTTCCAACGGGAGGGGAAAGTGGTTTGACAAAAACGGCAAAGAAATGATTGAACTGCAGGGAGCGATTGATATCGATATTTCTTGCACACCTTTTACTAATTCTTTACCAATTAACCGTTTAAAGTGGGGACCGGAGACTTCAAGGGATTTTGAAATGGTCTATATTTCAGTGCCTGATTTAAGTCTTAAGAAGGTAAAACAAAGTTATAAGTTAGTAAATTCTTCATTAGAGTGTAGAGAGTTTCATTATAAAAGCGGCAACTTTCAATCTGATATAATAGCTGACTCCGATGGACTTGTAATTGAATATCCAGGACTTTTTACACGAAAATATTAATTGTCATGCTCACTTTTGCATGGCTTTTTTATTTCCTTCCACTGATAGATTAGCTTTCAGTGGAAGGAAAATGATCTATCAGGCTGCTCCATTTTTTCTTCGGATCTCTTTAAAATTGAACCAGTCTATAATTGCGCTGTTAATCATCGAAACACATAGAGCGGTCATTGTAAAAAACAGCACTGGAAAAAACAGGATCCACTGGTTGACGGATAAAAAGCAAAGATTGTTTCCGATAAGCCCAGACCATTCATGGGAAACAGAGGTTGGCTCATTTCCACTGTCAAGACCAAATCCAATCACCGTCCCGCCAAATAGGATTTCTAGGACACCGAGGTGGACGAGCAAAGTCAGTACTTGTAACAATTGCTGTCCAAAAATAAGCACCCACTCCTCATAGAGCTGTGGAAGGATATGCTTCACATAAATGTGGTTTTTGCCTCCTCCGAGTATAAGCGCAGCTTCAACGAACCCTTTATCCCAGATACGCCGTTTTTGCTCCCTCAATTGGATTGATAGAGGCGGTACGGCTATCAGGACTAGGAGAATCACTTCATAAACGGCCCTGATCCAAAATGGATGATGGAAGCAGCAAATCTTGCCAGATATTTCGCAGGATATGGACATTCAAGATATTTAGGGATGACAATCCCTTTGCCTTCGTAAATTGGGCATAGTTTTTATCCAGCTCTGAGAAAATCCTGTACACCAGGATCATTTTTGTTACCCATATAAAAAAGGGCTGAAGCAGGAAGATGGAGACTAAATCTGGGAGAGACCATAAGGTTTCTATTCCGTTTAAAATATACTTCTTCTGCATTATAAAAATCAGTACCACTGAGTAGGAAACAAGAAATGACAAAGTGATTACTGAAATTATTAACAATACCATAAGCTTCAGGGACAGGACATATCTGTCGAAGACCCCTGGGAAAATGGGATGTGTACCATCAAAGGTAAGATCCTTCATTGTCAGCATGTTCACAGCAAGCTTCTGAATACTCGCAAAGTATTCCTCTACATTGAATGCAAGATCTTGCAGCAAAATAGGCAGGCACCCAACCACCATTATCATTATTATGGACGTGAAATATTGGATAGCGAGACTGGCTGCATGATAAAAAATATTTTCCTATAGTAATAAACCTCGATTTAAGATACAATTTTCATTTTTACTGTATTTTCTTAATATTCTACCGCATAAAGTCATTTCCCGCTAGCATTTGAACAGGGACTAGTAATCTTCCAATAGAAAGGATAGTAAGCTGATACCACATCGGCTTTCACTATCCTTTTTGTTTTTTAAACAATATATTTCACTGTTTAGCTTCCTGAAATCTACAACGGTGTCAGCCTATAGGCATTTAATATTTTGTATTCCAAGTTCTTTTTTTATCAACAAAATATTTACAGTACAAGGATAATAGATACAATATTATTTGTTAAAATTAAAATTTTCTGAAAAGTATTTGACTTTTCACTATTTACACGTTATCTTTGATTTAAAATATATAACACTTAATTCACATCACGATAATAAAACGTTATATAAATAATATTTTATGTAATCCGGGAGGGGAACACTTGATTTTACATGAAATTGAAACGAAAAGCCGCGCTTTTATCGAAGGGGTGCAGCTGCAGCGATTGAAGATGGTTTTGGAGCGGGTGGCCTTGAGGGTTCCGTTTTATCGGGAAAAATTTGAAAAGGTGAATTTTTCACCTGAAATGTTTAATGTTCTGGAAGATATGGAAGCGCTCCCTTTTACCGAGAAGCAGGATTTGCGCGATAACTATCCCTTTGGGATGTTTGCGGTGCCGCCAAGCGAGCTGGTTAGAGTTCATGCTTCCTCGGGTACGAGCGGGAAGCCGACTGTGGTTGGGTACACAAAAAATGATATTGAAATGTGGAGCGAGATTGTCGCCAGGTCAATCGCCCTCGCGGGCGGGGAGCCGGGCAAGGTACTCCATAACGCATACGGGTACGGACTTTTTACAGGTGGGCTTGGCATTCATTACGGAAGTGAAAAGCTTGGGGCAGTGACTGTGCCTGTTTCAGGTGGCAACACACAGCGCCAAATCATGCTAATTGAGGATTTTAAGCCGGAAATCATTTGCGGGACGCCATCTTATATTTTAAATATCGCTGAAACAATGGAAGAAATGGGAAAGGACCCACGGCAAACCTCCTTAAAATACGGAATTTTCGGGGCTGAACCGTGGTCGGAGGAAATGAGGAAGACGCTTGAAAACAAGCTTGGAATCAAGGCTTGCGATATTTATGGTCTTAGCGAAGTAATCGGTCCGGGTGTAGGAAATGAATGCCACGAAGCACAAAATGGCCTCCATATTGCCGAAGACCATTTTTATGTTGAAGTAATTGACCCTGAAACGATGAAGCCTGTTCCTGATGGCGAAGAAGGAGAGCTTGTTTTTACAAGCCTTTCAAAGGAAGCTTTTCCAGTTATTCGCTACCGTACGGGTGACATTGCGTCACTGAACAGGGAAAAGTGCAGCTGCGGCCGGACGACTGTGAGAATGTCGAGGGTAATAGGGCGGATCGATGACATGCTGATCATCAATGGCGTGAATGTGTTCCCATCTCAGATTGAGCATTGTATGCTTACCGTGCCGGAACTTGCGCCACATTATCAGATTCAAATTTTACCCAAAAAGACTTTAAAGGTTCTTGAACTTCATGTTGAGATGAATGAGGAATTCTTCAAGGGAATTGGGGAAGACCCCATTTCAGATACTGTTTTCCGTCTGGAACAAAGGATACAGTCATTGGTCAGGAGCCAATGCCTTGTTTCGATGGAAGTCCGGGTGCACCGTCCCAAGACCATTCCCCGTTCAGAAGGGAAGGCGGTTCGGATCATTGATAAGACAAAGGAACCAATCAGTACGTAATTTCGAGGAGGACAGCAGTATGGTGAATACCGTTTCCATTGGACAGCTGACAGAGGAAGCGAATTATGATCGCTTTATGGAACGAATCGAAGCTGGTGAAAAAATTGAAACAGAAGACTGGATGCCTGATGAATATCGAATGACGCTAATCAAGTTGATTTCTATGCATGGCATCAGTGAAATCATGGGAGCACTGCCGGAAAAAGAGTGGGTGCCTAAAGCTCCTTCATTAAGAAGAAAGCTTGGAATTATGGCGAAGGTGCAGGATGAAATGGGCCATGGGCAATTGCTTTTAAGAGTAGCGGAGGATTTAATGAAACCTCTTGGGAAGACAAGGGAGAATATCATCAGGGATTTGCTTTCGGGAGATTTGAAGTTTCATAATGTCTTCCACATGGAAGCGAAGACTTGGGGAGATGCAGGTTTGATTGGCTGGCTTGTCGATGGGGCTGCCATTATTACACAGACCAATATGCTGGATGCGTCATATGGCCCATATGCAAGGGCCTTGAAGAGAATCTGTGCCGAGGAGGTTTTTCACGCTCAGCACGGCGAGGCAATCATCATGGCATTGGCAGAGGGGACGGATGAACAGAAAGCGATGATCCAGGATTCAATCAATCGCTGGTGGGAAGCGCTCCTAATGTTTTTCGGGCCAGGAGATGCATCTACTACAGGTACATCCAAACAGGATACGACAATTAAATATAAGATCAGGACAAAAACAAATGAGGAGCTCCGTCAGGATTTCTTTACAAAGTATATTCCCCGTGTCCTGTCGCTAGGCTTGACCTTGCCTGATGAGACAATGCATTTCGACCAGGATGCAGGAATGTGGCAGTATCTGCAACCTGATTGGAGCAAATTTAAACAAATCATCAAGAACAATGGGCCTAAATCAAAAGAGCGGTTGAGGTTAAGAGAAATTTCTTATACCAACAACAAATGGGTCATTGACGCATTGCAGAATTAACGCGCTGGGGGTCAGGCCCCCGGTGGATTAACGCTTTAATCGAGCGGGGGCCTGACCCCCTATTAAGGGAGGGGGAGTGATGATGTCGGGTAAGGGTTTTTATCAGGAGTTTGAGGTGTTCAGCAAGCGGACGGATACTTCGCCTTTACAGTATCAATTTTCTTTGCTGGCTCCGAACCATGAGCTGGCACTGGTGATGGCACAGGAGAACTTCATGCGGCGCGAGCCTGTTGCAGATATTTGGATCGTTAAACGTGATGATGTACGTAAAATGACGCTTGAGGAGCGCCAGTCGCTCCAAAGGCTGGATAATAAGGACTACCGGAATACAAAGGGCTACGGCTATTTAAAGAAGAAATGGCGGTTCTATGAGCAAGAGATGCTTGATGAAAAAGAAATTCTATCGTGGGGAGGGAAGCAGAATAAATGACACATACACTTGTGGATGCCTTGAAAGATGAATGCTATCACAACTCAGCGATTGAACTTCTTTTCCAGCTTGCGGATGACGATTTCATCCTGTCCTACCGCGGTTCAGAATGGCTGGGGCTCGCCCCCCATATCGAGGAGGATGTGGCGTTTTCTTCCATCAGCCAAGATACGATGGGGCATGCAGCGATGTTTTACCAGCTGCTTCAGGACTTGGGAGCTGGCGATGCTGATGAACTGGCCCATGTCCGGTCGGCTGGCGAAAGAAAGAATGCGGTCCTGCTGGAAAAAGTAAACGGGCTAGGGACATACTTGGCAGAACCGCATTATGACTGGGCGTTTGCCGTAGTACGCAATTACTTTTACGCTCAGGCGAAAAAAATCAAGATTGAATCGCTGAAAAACTCATCGTATCAGCCTTTGGCCGAAGCTGCAGTGAAAGTGAGCATGGAGCTTTATTACCACTTGCTGCACTGGAAAACGTGGTTTACACAGCTAATGGATGCAGGCGGGGAAGCAAGAACAAGGATGGAGTCAGCAATCAAGATAGTATTAGATGATCTCGATGGTTTGTTTTCTTTAGGCAATTCAGGTCCGGAACTTACTAAGCACAGTTTAATAGACTCAGAGGATACTCTGCGGGCAGCCTGGGTTAATAGGATGTCACCCGTTTTTGAATCAGTGAACTTTAACATACCTGAAAAGTTTGGCATGAAAAATGGCAATGGACGGAACGGCGAACATACTGTTGATCTGAAATCAGCCTTGGACATATTGGGTGAAGTGTATAATCTTGACCCGGCAGCTAGCTGGTGATGATGCATGCTAAAAGATAAAGTCCTTGAAGCCCTTCAAACAGTGAAGGATCCGGAAATCGACAGCATTTCGATTATCGAGCTCGGCATGCTTGAAGAGCTGGATATCACACCAGAAGGAGTTTCCATTAAGTTATTGCCCACTTTTATGGGCTGCCCTGCACTCGAAATCATCCGGAAGAATGTCATCACCGCTGTATCGCAAGTAGAAGAAGCCGAAAACATAACGGTCCAATTTATTTTCCATCCTCCTTGGACATCTGACAGAGTAACCAAAATCGGGCGGGAAAGATTGAAAGAATTCGGTATTGCCCCGCCGCCTCGGCACATTGCTGAAACCGGAGAGTGGGAGGCGGATTGCCCATATTGCGGCTCAACCTATACGACGCTGGAAAATCTTTTCGGACCAACTGCATGCAGAAGCATTTTATACTGTAAATCATGTAAAAACCCCTTCGAAGCGATGAAGCCGGTATCAACATTGATGTGATATTCAGAGCCGCAAGTACTAATCAATTCATTAGTTGAAGCATATATTCATTCTGGTATAACCATTCAAGAACAAAGGGAGAGATTATAATGGTAAAACTAATCGCGCTATATAAGCATCCAGAGAACAAAGAGGCATTTGACCAGCATTACTTTGAAACACATGCACCCCTTACTGCTAAAATACCAGGCCTCCGCAAAATGAAAGTCACCCGTATCGTCGGCAGCCCGATGGGCGGGGAAGGCAAATATTACTTAATGTGTGAAATGTACTATGACAGCCATGAAGCGATGAAAGCAGGGATGAAGTCAGCTGAAGGTAAAGCTTCCGGAAAGGATGCTATGAGTTTTGCCGGTGATTTAATCACGTTTATGATCGGTGAAGAGCTTGATGAATAGAAGCTTCGAAAATATCGAAACAGCGGTAAAAGGAAAAATCGGTCTCATTGAGCTTAATCGTCCAAAGGTACTGAATGCCCTAAATCGACAGATGGTTACGGAAATTCTCGAAGCCATGGAGCAGTATGACAGGGACCCGGATATTAAAATCATTGTCTTGGCAGGAAAGGGAAGGGCATTTGCTGCTGGAGCCGATATAGACGAAATGATGGATGCAGATGCCATCAGTCTTGAAACGCTCAACCAATTCACTGATTGGGACCGGCTGGCCTGGATCAAGAAGCCTATTATCGGGGCAGTCCATGGTTTTGCGTTAGGCGGCGCTTTCGAACTGGCGCTTTGCTGTGACATGCTATTTGCTTCCGAAAAGGCTGAATTCGGCTTTCCTGAAGTCAATTTGGGCATCATGCCAGGTGCTGGCGGAACGCAGAGGCTGACAAAGCTCGTCGGAAAAACAAAAGCGATGGAGTGGGTCCTGAGCGGTAAGCGGATTTCTGCAACAGAGGCTTTGCATTTTGGAATCATCAATTCAACGTTCGCCGAAGAAGTTTTGATGGAAGAGACGATGAAATTCGCTGGCAACATAGCGAACCAGCCCCCGCTAGCAGTAAGGATGATTAAAGAATCAATTCATAAAGCCGTCGATTATTCCCTTTATGAAGGAATGCAATATGAACGGAAGAATTTTTATCTTCTCTTCGCGTCTGAGGATCAGAAGGAAGGTATGCGGGCTTTTAAAGAAAAGCGGAAGCCTGATTTTAAAGGGAAATAAAGGGGGATACCGTTTTGTTTGAAACCGTTTTGTACGAAGTTAGGAATAGGGTAGCGTACATAACCCTGAACCGTCCTGATAAATTGAATGCCTTCACAAAAGAATTGAACAAAGAAGTTCAGTCAGCCATCAAGGCAGCTTCGCGTGACAAAAGTGTGGGGGCGCTGGTTATTACAGGAGCAGGAAGGGCGTTCTGTTCGGGTGAAGACTTGTCGGGGGTCTCGGAAGAAATGGACCATGGTGAGGTACTCCGCAAGCGCTATAATCCGATGCTGATTGAACTTGACCGCTGCGAAAAACCAGTCATTGCAGCAGTAAATGGCGTAGCAGCAGGTGCAGGCATGAGCCTCGCGCTTGCTTGCGACTTTCGCCTGGCCTCGGACAAAGCCAGCTTTATAGAAGCGTTTATCCATGTTGGATTGGTCCCGGATGCAGGTAATTTGTATCATTTGCCGAGAATCATTGGCCACGCTAAAGCGTTGGAACTTGCTGTTTTTGGCGAAAAACTCCCTGCGGAAAAAGCAAAGGAGCTTGGCCTAGTAACAGAAATGATTCCTGCTGATACATGGGAAGAGGGGATCGCGGCCTTTGCCGAAAGGCTTGCTAATATGCCAACGGTTGCAATTGGCTTGATTAAAAGAAACCTGAAAGCAAGTTGGCATTCAAATCTTGAGGATTTTCTCGAGAGGGACGCCCAGGCTCAAAGGATTGCCGGAATGACAGTAGACCATAGAGAGGGTGTCAGTGCATTCCTTGAAAAAAGGAATGCTGTTTTCAAGGGAGAATAGGTTTCGTCCATTGAGTCTTTTTATACCTAAATTCACCTATAAAAGGAGATGTTGTACATGGCAACAGTGAAAGAGCAAAAATTCGAAACGCTGGCAGCAAAACGAGAACTTTATCATTTAATCATTAATGGAGTCCGCCAGGAAAGCGCAAACGGTGAAACCTATAAAGTTTTCAATCCGGCGACAGGCGAGGAAATTGCAACCGTAGCGAAAGCGTCTAAGGAAGACGCCGAGCTGGCCGTACAGGCAGCCCGAAATGCCTTTGATTTTGGCAAGTGGCGCCATTTCCCTGTGAATAAAAGGTCGCGCACACTCAATAAAATTGCGTCCATAATGAGGGCTAGATTCAATGAATTGGTAGAGCTGGAGATTTCGGATACAGGAAAATCACTTGCTGCCGCCCAGGGACAAGTTATGCAGGCCATCGAAGATTTCGAGTTTTACGCAGGTGCAATTGTCAGCCACCGTGGAGCTGTGAACAGCATGCCGGGGGCTTTCCAGAATACTACTGAAAAAGAGCCCGTCGGAGTTTGTGCACAAATTATTCCTTGGAACTATCCAATGATGATGGCTGCCTGGAAAATTGCCCCGGCAATTGCAACAGGCTGCTCCGTTATTGTAAAGCCCGCTTCCTTAACGCCATTAACTGCCATTGTCCTTGGTGAGATTTGTATCGAAGCCGGTGTTCCTGAGGGCGTTGTGAATGTTATTCCAGGTTCGGGGTCTGTGGTCGGAAACTATCTTGTTGAGCATGAAAAAGTAGACAAGGTAGCTTTTACCGGTTCTACGCCAATCGGTAAGGACATCATGGCAAGAGCTTCCCAGACGCTTAAGCGCGTAACCCTTGAGCTTGGCGGAAAATCTCCAAGCATTGTCTTTGAAGATGCTGACATCGATGCAGCTGTAGATGGTTCACTGTTTGGTATTTTCTACAACACAGGCCAGTCGTGCGAAGCCCGCTCAAGGCTGTATGTCCATGAAAAGGTTTACGATGAGTTTATCGAAAAATTTGTCGCTAAAACAAAAAAGCTCAAGCTTGGCAATCCGTTTGACAAAGAAACGCATGTCGGCGCGGTCATCAGCCAAGAGCAAGTGGATGTGATCGACAGCTATGTCAAATCAGCAGAGGAAGACGGAGCAAATATTTTAACAGGCGGAAAGCCAGCAGCTCCAGAAGGTTATGAAAATGGCTGCTGGTATGAGCCAACAATCATTGCGGAAACAAATCACAGCATGAAAGCGGTAAGGGAAGAAATCTTCGGTCCTGTCGTCGTTGTGATGAAATTCAAGGACGAAAAAGAGGCTGTCAAGCTTGCGAATGACAGCGAATATGGCCTTGGATCTGCAATCTGGACACAGGATTATGGCCGTGCAACAAGAGTTTCCAAGCAAATCCAGGCAGGAATTGTCATGGTGAACTGCCCGTTCTCTGCATTCCCGGGAACACCATTTGGAGGCTATAAGCAATCAGGTTTCGGACGTGAGCTGTGTATCGAGACGCTTGATTTATATTGTGAAACAAAGAGTATTGTTTCGTATTATGGCAGCCGCCCTCTGAACCCGTTTAATCTGTAAAAATGCGGCGAGCACTCTTTTTCTGCGGGTGCTCGCCTTTCATGTTTGAAAAGGAGGTACTTATATTAATGAAGAAACTCGTCATAATCGGTTCTGGAGTCATGGGAAGAGGCATCGCCTATGTCAGCGCTCTTGGCGGATTCGATACTGTCCTCATCGATGTGGAGGAAAAACAGCTTCGCAATGCGGAGATGGAAATCAACAGCATTTTTGAAAAAGGGTTATCGCGCGGAAAAATCACCGCCGAAAACGCCGAGGTGGCAAAGGCACACCTGCAGTATTCGAATTTTATGGCTGAACATGTAAAGGAAGCGGACCTAATCATTGAGGCTGTTCCGGAGAAAATGGACATTAAAAAGACGATTTTTGAAGTGATTGATCAGCATGCGCCTTCCCATTGCCTGTTCGCTTCCAATACGTCAACGATGAGCCCAACGGAAATTGCTTCATTTACAAAGAGACCTGAAAAAGTAATTGCAATGCATTTTTTCAATCCTGTCCATAAAATGCCTCTCGTCGAGATCGTCCGGGGGTTGGAAACGAGTGATGAGACGGCTAAAGCCATTGAGCGTGCTGCAATCATGATGGGCAAGGAAACCGTCATCGTAAACGAATTTCCGGGGTTTGTTACAAGCAGGATCAGCGCGCTTGTAGGGAATGAAGCATTTTACATGCTCCAGGAAGGTGTCGGGACAGCGGAAGAAATTGATAAGGCAATTAAGCTTGGTTTGAATTATCCAATGGGACCCTTCGAATTAGGTGACCTTGTAGGACTTGATACTCGTCTCAATAATTTAAAATACCTTCATGAAAAATTAGGAGAAAAATACCGTCCTGCACCACTGCTGGAGAAATATGTAAAGGCAGGGCGCCTAGGCAGGAAAACGGGGCGCGGTGTTTATGACTACCGCCAGCCTGTAAAGCATTAGTTTAAAAGAAAGAGAGGTACTGCAATTGAGAGAAGCAGTCATCGTTGATGCAGTAAGGACTCCAATTGGAAGATACAATGGAAGCTTGAGAAATATTCGGCCCGACGATCTTGGGGCTGTCGTGATAAAAGCGTTAATAGAACGAAATCCAGGGCTGCCTCCGGCGGAAATAGAAGAGGTGGTTTTCGGAAATGCAAACCAGGCTGGGGAGGATAACCGGAATGTTGCCAGGATGTCAGGCCTATTGGCAGGGCTGCCTGTTGAGGTTGCGGGAACGACAATCAATCGGTTGTGTGGATCTGGTCTTGACGCGGTGAACTATGCGGCAAGGGCGATTCTTGCAGGGGAAGGGGACATTTTCATTGCCGGCGGTACTGAAAGCATGACGAGGGCACCGTATGTAATGGCAAAGCCTTCAACAGAATTCCCCAGAGGTAATACGGAGATGTTTGATACAACGATCGGCTGGCGTTTCATCAATGATAAGCTCCAGGACATGTACGGAACAGACAGCATGCCACAAACTGCAGAGAATGTAGCGGAAAAGTACAAGATCTCACGGGAAGCACAGGATGAGTTTGCGGCTGAAAGCCAGTTGCGGGCGCAAAAAGCGATGGAGTCTGGGCGTTTTGAAGACGAGATCGTCCCAGTCGTTTATGAGGATAAAAAAGGCAATAAAACGCTTATTGAACGGGATGAGCATCCCCGGCCCGGTACGACAGCGGATAAGCTGGCAAAACTCAAGCCTTTGTTTAAAAATGGAACAGTCACTGCCGGCAATGCTTCCGGTGTGAATGACGGCGCATCCGCGCTCTTAATCATGAGCCGGGAGAAAGCTGATGAGTTTGGGCTTGAGCCTCTGGCCAAGTATATCGTGTCAGCTGCAGCAGGACTGGAGCCATCTGTTATGGGAATGGGTCCTGTGCATGCTGTAGAGAAGGCATTGCAAAGAGCTGGCCTGTCTATTGGTGATATGAATCTGATTGAGCTGAATGAAGCGTTTGCAGCTCAATCGCTGGCTTGCATCAATGAACTTGGACTTGACCGTTCTGTGGTGAATGTCAACGGAGGGGCGATTGCGTTTGGACATCCGCTTGGTGCGAGCGGCGCAAGAATTTTGACGACACTTTTATATGAAATGAAAAAACGCGGGGCAAAATTCGGCCTTGCGACAATGTGTGTGGGTGTTGGCCAGGGGATCGCCACGATTATCGAAAGTATGGGAGAGAAACGATGAGGTCTATACAATTCCAGAAAGAGAACCATATTGCATATATAACGATCAATCGCCCTGATTCGCTGAACTGCTTTAATTTTGAAACGCTCCAGGAGCTTGGCGAAATTGTGGAAAACCTTCACACAGACCCTGATGTCAGAGCAGTGATTTTTACAGGTGCTGGAGAGAAGGCATTCAGCGCGGGTGCAGATTTGAAGGAACGTAGGAGCCTGACCGAAGCGGAAGTACGCAGGAATGTTAAGAAAATCAGGGATGTTTTCAGCGCCGTTGCTGAATTGCCGCAGCCGACAATTGCTGCTGTAAACGGTTTTGCTTTTGGCGGCGGATTTGAGCTGATGCTTGCATGCGATTTTAAAATTGCCTCTGAAACAGCATTGATGGGAATGACCGAGGTTAGCTGGGGAATCATTCCGGGTGCTGGGGGGACGCAGCGCCTATCGAGGCTGATTGGTGAAATGAAGGCGAAGGAACTGATTTTAACAGCAAGAAAAATAACAGCAGAAAAAGCTCTGGAGCTTGGGATTTTAACGAGTGTGGCTGCTAGTGGGAACGTCATGCCGTCATGCAGGGAGCTTGCTGAGGAAATACTGCAAAATGCACCGATTGCTGTCAGGCAGGCTAAATATGCGATTCAGCATGGCTGCAGTACAGATCTTCAAACAGGCCTGGCAATTGAATCGAAAGCCTATGAGGTGACAATTCCAACGAAGGACCGTGTGGAAGCATTGAATGCTTTCAGCGAAAAACGGAAACCGGTTTTCACAGCTCAGTAAGCCTGAATCCATGGGGAACATTCCCTGTGGATTTTTTGTAAATAAAATTCTTGGTCGTGGTAAGGTGGCTCCAGCCCATACGGCGCTAAACGTGCGC
>NZ_QWVT01000059.1 GCF_003570705.1 Mesobacillus zeae | reverse complement strand
TTCGTATTATAAGGTTAACCAGTTTTTACTGGTTGACCTTTTTTTAATAGATTCTATTATATCAGTAGCCAGGGTAGGACGTACGGGTGCGTGGGGCATTGATCCCGTCAACTAAACTGTCCGCCCCCTACTTGTAGAAACATGTTTGAGGCTGGTTGGGACAACGATCTCGTATAACAAGCGAAGCTATGATACTTCAAGATGGAATAGGGGTTACTGGTTAGTAATTTGAGAGAGGAAGAGATAAACAATGAATCCAGTAGTTGGTCTGGATGTTTCAAGTGGGGAAAGTGAAGTTCAGGCATTTTTAGATAAGGGAAAACCTTATGGCAAGAGTTTTAAGGTATCGCATACCAATGAATCGTTAGAAGTATTATTTCACTTTTTGAGAAAGATAGAGAATGAGTCTGGTCAAAAACCGACTGTCATATTAGAAGCAACAGGGCATTACCACACGCCAGTCATTCAGTTCTTAGAGGAACATAATTATTTGTATATAATGGTTAATCCGCTACTATCATATCAAGCAAAGAAATCAAGTTTACGGAAGGTTAAAACTGATGCAGTCGATGCCTATTGCTTATGCGAACTTTTTTACAAGGAAGAGTTGGAGCCTTATAAAAAGCGTGGGACTCAGCTGTTAAACCTTCGTAACCTTACGAGACAACACGAAACACTAACAGGTCTGTATGTACAAGCTAAGTTGCAGTTCAATGCCATATTAGAACAAGTATTCCCTGAGTATAAAGGAGTTTTTGGAGATATGTATTCGAAGGTTTCATTACATACACTGTTGGAATATACCACATCTGAATCTGTTTTGAAGGTAGGGGAATCTGAATTAGCGGATAGGATTGCGAGTTTATGTACAAGTCGTTCGGAGTGTTGGGCAAACGAAAGAGCAAAGAAGCTTATCGAAGCAGCAAAGCGTAATCCATTTAAGAGTACATTGTATCAAAGTCATTTGATAGGTCTTGAGATGTATATTCAAATGCTTCTCCAATATCAAGAGCATCTAGCAAAGTTAGATGATCAAATAGATGCCCTTGCAGGAGAAATAAAAGAATATAAGATTATCCAAACGATCCCTGGTATCGGAGAAAAAATCGCGGCAACGATTATTTCCGAAATTGGAGAGATTGAACGGTTTAATCACCCTAAAAAACTGGTTGCTTTCTCTGGGATTGATCCAAGTGTACATTCATCGGGTAAATTTACAGCGACGATAAATCGAATCACCAAGAGAGGATCAAGTAGATTGCGTCATGCCCTATATATGGCTGTTCTCTGTGGGATTAGAGGCTCTCGAAATAAGAAATTAAAAGCGTTCTATGATAAAAAGCGAGAAGAAGGAAAGCCTTTTAAAGTAGCTATGATTGCTTGTACAAACAAACTAGTTCATTGGATTTTTGCATTACTAAAAAGCAAAGAAACTTTCCTCGATTTGGCTTAAGAGATACAATTAAGAAAGTAATGAAAAACCTTCCAATAGTAAAGTGGAAGGTTATTTGGCATGAGCATTTTTAGTATAGCATTTATTTTTTAGATTTTTAATGAAAAATATTGACATCCTATTAGCTGGTTTA
>NZ_QWVT01000058.1 GCF_003570705.1 Mesobacillus zeae | reverse complement strand
AAACCAGCTAATAGTTTGTCAACATTTTTCAATAAAAAGTTTAATAACCTCATGATATACTAAAAATGTTCATGCCAAATAACCTTCCGTTATTTAGTAATTGGAAGGTTTTGTTGTTTTTAGTTAGATATAGGTCCTAAGCTATATCTTGGAAAGTTGTTCTGCTTTTTAGTAAGGCATATATCCAATGTAAGAGTTTATTTACACAAGCAATGATGGCTACTCTAAAGGGTTTTCCTTCTTCTCGTTTCTTATCGTAAAACTCTCGTAGTCTTCTATTGCGTGGAATGATCTCGTCAGTCGTCTTCTTTTTACGAGAATCCCGAATACCACTTTGAACAGCCATATACAAGGCGTGGCGAAGCCTACACGAGCCACGTTTGGTTATTCGGTTTACCGATGCAGTAAACTTTCCAGAAGAGTACACGCTAGGATCTATTCCAGCGAATGCAACTAACTTCTTGGCATCATTAAACCGATCTATCTCTCCGATTTCAGAAATAATCGTTGCAGCGATTTTTTCTCCAACTCCAGGGATAGATTGAAGGATTTCATATTCTTCAATTTCACTAGCTAGGGCATCTATTTCATCCGCAATATTGGATAGATGCTCTTGGTATTGAAGAACAATCTTAACCAAGATTTCAAGGTTAAAAATATGACTATCGTAGAGATTGTTCTGAAAAGGATCACGAAGGGCTGCTTCTCTTAACTTCTGTGCCTTTTCCTTTGCCCAAGACTCCGAACGACTCGTACATAATGAAGCTATTTTATCCGTTAACTCTTTTTCACACACACTTAATACAGCCTTAGAAGTAGGAAAAGCTAGTAAAGTAAGCAAAGATACTTTTGAATAGAGGCTTCCATACACCCCTCGATATTCAGGAAAAACCTGGTCAATTAAAGAATGAAGCTGCATCTTTGTCTTAGCTGATATTTCTGCAATACTCTCTTGTTGTCTTGTCAGATTACGAAGGTTTAATAGTTGTACTCCACGCTTCTTGTAAGGCTCTAGCTCTTCTTTATAAAACAATTCACAAAGGTGATAAGCATCAATTGCATCAGTTTTTACCTTTCGTAGACTTGAGCTCTTGGCTCTATGAGAGATTAGAGGATTGACGATAATATAAACATAATTTTGTTCCTCTAAAAACTGAATAACGGGAATATGATAATGACCAGTTGATTCTAAAACAACCGAAGGTTGATGGCCATCAGCTGCCTTTTCAACATCTTGAAGGAACTCTAAAAAACATCCTAATCCTTTAAGATCGTGAGTAATACTAAAACTCTTACGATATGGTTTACCTCTATCTAAAAATGCTTGAACCTGACTTTCTCCTTTTGATACATCCAGACCAATTACTGGATTCATTAATTTTCTCCTCCTCCTAGAAATACAAATTAGTCGATAACCCCTAATGCTCCTTGTAATGTCATAGGTTCGCTTGTTAAACGGGATCATGGTCCCAACCAGCCTGAAACATGTTTATACAAGTAGGGGGTGAACAGTTTAGCTGACGGAATCGAGTTCCACGGGTGCGACGTTCTACCCCGACTACCGTAATAATAAGACCATAAACAAAAAGGTCAACCAGAAAAATCTGGCTAACCTTATATTACGAACGGGTGCTTTAGTACAAGAAGGACTAATCTATTTCTTATAACAATATGTAGTTCTGATCCTCAGCAATCGGGCGCGATTGTGGAGCAACATAGATAGGAAATGATCAAATTTTTTTATAAATATGGAATATAGCCCTTCTCATTTGAGAAGGGCCCTTTTTTAATCTTCCCATACATCATCCATAAGGTCTTCTATTTCTTTTCGTAGATTCTTAGTTTCTTCATTGAGTATTATTACTTCGGTCCCGCTTATGCTTACTACATCCCCTGCAGCTGCATTTTTCGGAAAAATGTCTTTCGGAAAGTCCTTAGTTTTTCCGTCAATCTCGACGACTACTATATTACCTTCAAATCGATCAATTATTCCCTTCATAAAATCACCCTCATTTTGGAGTAAAAGAAGTCAGTGTTTTATAGGATTTTCCTTTATACGATGCTGATACATCCACCTTTACAGTAAATCCTTTTGCTGCTCTGCTAATTTTAACCGGCAGTTTTTTCCCCATAGATCCTGAATATGTTGTGTTTTTACTTTTATAACGAAAAACTGCTTTATACTTTGTCCCACTAGGAAGCCCTTTAACAGTTAGATTAATAGTGGAGTATTGCTTAGGAGTTCTATTATCTAAACTAGCTGTTAGCTTATAGGTAGCAGGTGTAGTCGCAGTAACTGTACCAGGAATGGCAGGCTTAGTATTAAATACTAAGTTAGTTCCATTAGTTGATGCAATAATAGTACCTTGTTTATCAGTTCTAAAAACATTTACTTTGTTTGATTTCAGTCGGTTTAACACATCAGATGTTGGATGTCCGTAGCTGTTTTTACCAACGCTAAGTACAGCATATTTGGGCTTTACGGTTTTTAAAAAAGCAGAACTGGTAGACGTTTTTGCACCATGGTGGCCAATTTTAATCACATCAGCCGTTAATAGTTGTTTTGATTTAATCATGTCATTTTCAGATGTAGTTTCTGCATCACCAGTAAATAAGAAAGCCTTTTTACCATAAGTTAAGCGTAAAACGGCACTCCAATTATTCAAATCACTATTACTATAGCTTCTAACTGGTCCAACAAAATTAGCTGTAACACCTTTTAGAGGTATTGAAACACCTTTTGTTGCTGTTTTAATTTTTACACCTTCATCTTTTACAGCAGTAAGGAAATCTTTATAAACCTGTGTAGTATGGCTAACTTTTGGAGCATAAATAGATTTAACTTTAAATGATTTAAGGATTTCATCCAATCCACCCATGTGATCGGCATCTGGATGAGTTGCGATCATTACCTCAATATCATTAACTTTTTGGCTTTTTAGATAAGAAACTACATCGTTTCCATCTCGGTTGCCGGCGTCAATTAATATGTCATCTCCTTTTGCTGTTTTTATGTAGATAGCATCACCCTGTCCAACATTGATAAAATGGACTTTTAAATCTTGTGTTGCAGCAGCAGTTGGCGTAATTGAAACCGATGCCAAAAACAACAATGAGACTAGTAAAGATTTAAGTATTTTCATTATTTTCCCTCCTATAGGTAATTTTACACAGATATTTGAAATATGACTACTTTTTTAAGTAAAAAGGGACCTTTCCTATAATGCACATAAAATAGTATCGGGTTTAATGCAAAGGGAAAATATAGGATTTAATAACAGAGCATCTGTGAATAAGTAACGTTTTTGATATCGGCTCTGTTAATGTTCTTTGTGGATTTTCTTGTTAAACTAAAGGTAGGATTAGTTATTCCGTTTAGTGGTAAATAAACTTCTTCTTTAACAAACAGCTGAGATGTTTAAAGTGAGCATCGCTTTCTTCATTCGACTAACGGGTAAGATTTCACAAAAGGAATTGGTATTTATAGTAAAGTATAAATAGAAGTAACGAGTGCGTTTGCAGAACAGGGCTGTCTAAAGACTACCTTTTTTGTTGTTCAACTAAAGTAAGCAGGTTAACGGGGTAGGTTAGCTTAAGACTAAAGCCGAAAACTTATATAATGTTTCCTGTAGATGGGGGGGGAAAACTTGCTTGAAAGATTAAGAAGGCTATTTAAAAATGAAGAGCAGAATGAGTTTGATGATGGGTATTTGTTTGTTCCAGAAAGTGAAATAAACGAGGAGTTAAAAAGTAATATAGTTAAATTAGAGACATTGGGAGAAGAATGCAGTATAGTTCTTCAAAGAATATATGCTAATAGATTTGAAAGCCAAGGAAAACAGAACCTAAGAATTTGGGTATGTAGGGATATAGATGGAGATGAAATAGAAGGCTTGGCTTCTGAAAACTGTCTAGAAAAAGAGTATCATTCCCAAATAGCAATAGATTATGATGGTCCAAAATTCGATGATGATTTTTATGCATATGCAATTGACTTATGGTATTACTTTGGTGGATATTTTAAGGGTTCTGGTACTTTATATGATTTATCAAAGAATAATTTAAAAGATGATATTGAAGCAGTCTTAAAAACGCTACTTAAATAATTGTGTACTCAGTTTCTTGTTCAACAAAACGGGTGCGAATTCAGGAAGGATTAACGCTTTTTTTAGAATTAACGCTTATTTTCTTGAAATGCCTCAATAACCGTCGGTTTAGTGGAGGAGGAGAATTTTACCGCATCCCTAATTCCAAAATCGGGCCATATTGTGGAGTAACTCTTATTTCGTATTAGACTCTTACTGCGTAATATATAACTATATGTCAGATGACTTTGTGAAAATTTACTTAAAGTACAGAAGTCACTTTTTTAATAGGTGATTAATTCAACAAACGGGCTTGATTGTTGAATTATGAAGATCCTCAGTACATTTAAATCGTTTATAATAATTTTGCGATATCCAAATTTTTGTATGGTACAATTTTTATGTAAGAATTAGGTTCATCAATAAAAAAGTATTCACGAACAATAGTTCGAGCGAACCCATATAAGGACTTAAGACAAATACGTGAAAGCAGACTTTAACTGAAATTGCTGTATTAAAAAATGAGTGGATGATAATGGTGGAAGTAAAAAAGCCGAAAAACAAAATAAAGTATTTAATTATAATACAGACAATTGTATTAATAATTTCAGTATTTATAAATATAAGTTTATATTTCTATTACTTTACTACCAAAGATATAATTGAATCGATTCTTAATAAGTCAAAAGAAATATATAATTTGAAATCAATAATTCTACTAAGTAATATAAATATTGGTAAAGTTTTTAACAATAGAGAATTGGCTATTGGTTTTTGGACTATTATCTTTATTATTTTTGCTTTGTCTATTAGTAGTGTGAGAAAACAATTGCAAAGTCTTATAAAGACTATGTTTAATAGGAAATTAATTCTTTGGTACATTAGCATGGTTCTTTATGTATTTGGGATGGTATTTGTTTTATTTCAAATTGGTTTTTGGAAAGTTTCATTATTGAAAGAAACAATTTTTTGGTTTCTTTTTGTTGGCATACTACTATCTTTTAGAGCTGTAGATAAAGCTAAGGATTCACAGTATTTTGTTAACCTTATTAAAGATAATATTAAAGTTATAATTGTCGTTCAGTTCATATCAAATTTATATAGCTTTTCTTTTATTTGGGAAGTCATTGTTGTTTTTATTGCTATTTTCACTTCGTTATTAATAGCAATCGTTGACACTATGCCCGATTTCCAAAACAAAAACGGCAAGATACTGAAAAATATTTTTAACTTTATATTAGTTGGCTTAGGTCTAATAATCCTATCTCATTCAATTAAAACACTTGTTTCAAATACTGATAAGATCATTATTCCTGATTTAATTAATGAGTTGTTATTACCACCTACTTTATCATTGATGTTTATTTTTTATGCCTACTTATTAGCGGTTATTGCAAGTTATGAATTAATTTTCATTAGGCTACAATTTAATAAAACTATTGATGACAGGTATAGATTTTTTCTCAAGTTAAGAATAATAATATTCTGTAATTTAAATTTAGTAAGGGTAAAAAATTTTATTCAAAGAAGCAAAATAATGACTAGTAATGTCAGGAGTAGGGCTGATATAAAACAACTATTTCTTAATTACAAAGCGAATGATAAATAGTGTTATGTGACTCAAGTGTATGAAGCGATATCAGATTATACTTTGGATTTGTTGCGCAGTTGTATAGAAAAAACCTGGTGACGGTCATCATGAAGTTTAATTAACATGCAAATCATATACAGAATCAGTTATAAAGTAGGTAGGTATGTAAAGATTTATGGTACTCTAAAATTCAAATATATGTGGCCGTCTTAGGAGGAAAGAATAATATTGTGGATGACCGGGGGCGGTTACTCTATTGGCAGTGATTTTTAACTCAAAAACCTCTTGTTTTAAAATCCACTCCCAATTCACTCCCAAAATACTTTATTAGCATTGAAATTCTTTGCTGATAAAAAGAAAAAACCTTGATTTCTCAAGGTTTTTTTTAGCGTCCCAGAGAGGATTCGAACCTCCGACCTACAGTTTAGGAAACTGTTGCTCTATCCTACTGAGCTACTGAGACATGATTGTGAGTTGTTTTTAACGACTCATTTATTATAATCCGAGGAAAAAAATATTTCAAGATATTTTTGGAGTTTTTTTTAGTTTTATGGAAAGTTTTTTAAAAATAGTTAGTATTGGCTGTCAAAATAGCGGTTTAAAGGAAACTTATTTCCTATCATTTCCTTGGAAGCTTGGGCCTTAAGGGTTATGGACATCGTAAACAAATGGCCTTACGCTTAAAATATAGGAATGTAAGAATTTTCAAAAATTAAGGTGCATAAAGAGGAGGAGTTATGAAAAATAAGCCGCTTTCTATCGCTTTGTTGACTGTAATGAGCTTTGGGGTTGTTTTTCAATCGACGGCTGCTCAGCTGCCGTCAATTGAAAAGCATGAGAAAAAATTTAAAGGCATGGAGGCACACCTAAGTTTTTCCTGGGATAAGCCGGGTCCTTCATCTCCAATCCTTCATAGAGGTTCGGCTCGCGGAGCTGGAATGGTTCAAGGCTCGTTAGATGAAATCGACGGCAGCATGGACAAATTCATTTCTGACGGCGTCATGCCAGGTGCAGTCGTATTTGTAGCGCGTCGAGGCAATATCGTAAAACAAGATGCTTATGGTTATGCCTATAAATATGAGGATGACCAAATGAAGGAAAGTGCCACTCCTGTTAAAATGCAGCATGATACCATCTTCGACCTCGCCTCAATTAGTAAAATCTTCACTACTACAGCCATTATGAAACTCTACGACCAGGGATTCTTCAAACTAGATGATCCTGTAGCAAAGTATATCCCCGAATTTGCCCAAAATGGAAAAGAAAACGTTACAATCAGGCAGCTGCTGACCCATACATCGGGTTTTCCTGCCTGGATTTCCCTCTATACAATGGGAAAAAACCGCGAAGACAGGATGGGAATTGTCTTTAAGGAGCCATTAAAGAACCACCCCGGAAGCACATACACTTATAGTGACTTGAATATGATCACTCTCGGAGCTTTGATTGAGTTATTTTCAGGAGTAAGGCAGGATGTGTTTGTAAAAGAACAGATCACGGAACCCCTCAAAATGAACGACACCATGTATAATCCCCCTGAATCGTTAAAAGACAGAGTTGTCGCAACGGAATACCAGCCATGGACAAACAGAGGCATCGTCCGGGGAGAGGTGCATGATGAAAATGCATGGGCAATGGATGGTGTCGCAGGCCATGCCGGCGTGTTCTCAACTGCAGGAGACTTAGCAAAGCTTGCACATATGTACCTCAATGACGGCCGTTACGGCAGTGTGCGAATTTTGGAAAGTGAAACGGTTCGAATGCTTGTCAGAAACCAAATTCCTGAGTTTCCGGGCAATGACCACGGCCTTGGCTGGGAACTTGGGCAAAGCTGGTTCATGGATGCCTTGTCCGAAGGTAGCACACTTGGCCATACAGGTTATACTGGAACCTCCATTGTCGTTAACCGGAATAATGATACAATTGCCATTCTATTGACAAACAGGTTGCACCCTACAAGGAAGACTGTCTCCACTAACATTGCAAGGCGGGATTTTGCCCGTAAGGTAGCTGATTCTATTCCTGTTTCCATCCCTGACAAAGGCACGGCATGGTTTTCAGGTTATGGAGATAGGTTGGCTCGCACATTGACAGCAAGTGTCTCGCTTCAAAAGCCTGCGGTCCTGTCTTTTGATACATGGTACCGAATGGAGGCACAGGCTGATTTTGGAGCAGTTGAAGTCTCTGAGGATGGAGAAAAATGGACTGGAGCATCTTATATGTTAACAGGCTCTAGCATCGGTTGGGAAAATATCAAGATTCCTATTCCGGCAAACACGAAGCATATTCGTTTTAATTACAAAACAGACAGCTCCGCCAATGGGCGCGGCTGGTACTTGGATCATATGCTCCTAAAGGAAGAAGGCGGAAAATTCACGGTGCCCAAATTCACAGGGGAGGATTGGAAGCAAAGAGAGTATTAAAACAAAGATTGGATTCAAGGAGGAGAGACTATGAAAAAAAGAACTGGCTATGCAGCGCTTCCGCTTGTACTCATGCTGGCATTGTCGCAATTATTTTTTATTGCGCCGGTGGGGAAGGCGGAATCTCGTCCGATGAATGAAAAAAGCGATTTGGTGATTTTCCAAAACATTCCCGAAGCAGAAACAGGAGTTAAAGATGGGAAATTTCGATTGAAAGCAATTCGCGCTTATACCAACGGGACATTCATGGAGGCTGGACAGAATCTTATATGGCAGTCCACCAACAGTAATGTCGCGGAAGTCGATGGTGAAGGGAATGTTGTTTTCAATGGAAAAAGAGGCAGGACTTTTATCACTGTAACGGACGGTGTTTTTACAGACCGTATTGCGTTGGATTTTAAAACAGTTCCAGGGAAGAAAGGTGCAAAACCATTCATAGTGAAGCAAAGGGGGGAGCGGTACCAGCTGATTCAGCGTGCCGTTTCGAAGATGCCGCTCGAGCACAAAATCGGCCAGATGCTCATGCCGGACTTTAGGACATGGAAAGGGATGAATGTCACAGAATTAAATCCTGAAATCGAACAACTCGTTAAAAAATACCATCTCGGCGGAGTAATTCTTTTCCGTGAAAATGTCGTAACGACGGAACAAACGGCCCGCCTGGTTTCACAGTACAACGAAGCTTCGGAAAACTTCGGGCTATTGATGTCGATTGACCAGGAGGGAGGCATCGTAACGAGACTTCAGTCAGGGACGGATATGCCTGGAAATATGGCTCTCGGCGCAGCCAGGTCTCCAGAGCTTGCATGGAGCGTTGGTAATAGTATTGGAGAAGAGCTTGCAGCGCTTGGTATCAACACCAATTTTGCACCAGTGATGGATATCAACAATAACCCTGACAACCCGGTCATTGGTGTCCGGTCATTTGGCGAAAATCCAGAACTGGTAGGCAGCCTTGGGGTGGCCTATACGAAAGGGCTGCAGGACGCAGGAGTGGCCGCAACGGCCAAACATTTTCCGGGCCACGGGGATACTGCAGTTGATTCACATCTTGGCCTTCCAGAAGTGCCCCACGACCGGGACAGGTTGAAAAAAGTAGAGCTCTATCCGTTCCAAAAAGCAATGGAAGCTGGAATTGACGCGATTATGACCGCCCATGTGACTTTTCCAAAGATAGACAGCACAAAGGCCATTTCGAAAAAAACGGGTGAGGAAATAGCCGTTCCTGCAACGCTTTCGTATAAGGTTTTGACAGAGTTGATGCGGGAAGACATGGGATATGAAGGTGTCATTACTACAGATGCCATGAATATGAAGGCGATTGCAGACCATTTTGGCGCAGTGGACGCCGCAGTAAGAGCGGTAAAAGCGGGAACCGATATTGTCCTTATGCCAGTTAGGCTGGAAGAAGTAGCCGAAGGTTTATTGAAAGCAGCAGAATCAGGCGAGATCTCGGAGGACCGTATTGACCGCTCGGTATCAAGGGTGCTCACACTTAAAATAAAAAGAGGCATCTTGAAGCAGGAAACTCCGCAGCCGGTAGAGGAAACAGTATCAGAAGCCCTTCGTATTGTCGGGTCCCCGCAGCATAAAAGTGTTGAAAAAGAGGCGGCAGAAAAATCGATCACGGTGGCTAGAAATGAGAATGCTCTTCCATTGAAGCTTGACGATGATGATGAAGTGGTAGTCGTTGGGAATACGTACATTAGCGATATGGCAAAGGCAGTAAAGAAGCGGCATGCCAATATCCATCTTATTGCTACATCAAGCTATGTGCTGACAGATGAGCAGAGAGAGTGGATTAGGCATGCAAAAGCGGTAATTGCAGGAACCTATACGTTTAATGTTGCAGGCCGTTCACCCGACAGCCCACAGATGAAAATGGTAAGGGAGATAGCAGAAATTTCAAATGGCCCTGTGATTGGTGTCGCCATAAGAAACCCATATGATATCATGGCCTATCCGGCAGTAGATGCCTATCTTGCACAGTACGGATTCAGAACGGCAAGCTTCGAGGCAAGTGCTGGGGCGATCTTTGGTGAATTTTCTCCGTCTGGGAAGCTGCCGGTCACGATTCCGGCTGTGGATGGAACAATTTTGTATCCTTTTGGCCACGGGCTAAGCTACTGATGAAAATTTAACAGACAGGAGCTGTATCCATGAAAAAAACGTTAACTATGATCCTGACTGCGGTATTGCTATTATCATCATTGACAGCAGTGCTTGCCGGCAATAATGGTGAGGACAAGGCAAAAGGGAAGAAGAAACTTGCACTTGGTGCAGAGGTTTTGCTTAACAGCCAAAAAGATTTGGTAAAAGGAAAAAGAGTGGGTCTTATTACGAACCCTACCGGTACGGACCAGCAATTGACGAGCATAGTCGACCGATTATATAACGACCCGGATATTCAGCTTACAGCGTTGTACGGACCGGAACATGGCGTAAGGGGAAGCGCCCAGGCAGGGCAGTATGTGGAGTTTTATATGGATGAAAAGACGGGGCTTCCTGTTTACAGTCTTTACGGAAAGACAAAGAAACCAACTCCCGAGATGCTGAAAAATGTGGATGTGCTCCTTTTTGATATCCAGGATGTCGGTGCAAGATTTTATACGTATATTTACACGATGGCCTACGCAATGGAGGCAGCAAAGGAAAACAATATTCCGTTTGTTGTTCTTGATCGCCCAAATCCCTTAGGCGGAACAAAAGTAGAGGGTCCGGTTCTTGATCCTAAATATATTTCATTTGTCGGCAACTATCCCATTCCTTTGCGCCACGGCATGACCGCGGGCGAACTGGCCACTCTTTTTAACGAAGAGTTTGGAATTGGCGCTGATTTGACGGTAGTTGAAATGGATGGATGGAAACGGAAGATGGAATGGAAGGATACTCCGCTCGAATTCATCCCTGCTTCCCCTAATATGCCGACACCAGAAACCGCACTTGTTTATCCGGGTGCTGCTTTAATCGAAGGCACAAATATTTCGGAAGGGCGGGGTACTACCAAGCCTTTTGAATTGATTGGAGCACCTTTCATTGATTCAGATAAGCTGACCGCTGAATTGAATGAGAAAAATCTGCCGGGGGTAAGGTTCCGCCCTGCGTCTTTCATTCCAGCTTTTTCAAAGCATTCAGGCGTGCTGTCGCACGGCATCCAAATCCACGTTATTGACAGGTCAGCATTTCAGCCTTTTGAAACAGGTCTTTATATCGTAAAGACTATTCATGACCTTTATCCGGATCATTTTCAGTTTAGGGCAGAGGACAGCCGGGGGATTTCCTTCTTTGACCTCCTGGCCGGAAATGGCTGGATCAGAGAAGGGATCGAGAATGGAAGAAGTGTAGAGGAAATGAAGCTTCAATGGGAAGCTGAATTGGTAGATTTTAAACAAATCAGAGAGAAATATTTACTTTATTAATAGAGAGGAAAGCAGGCTTCCAGGGAAACGGAGCCTGCTTTTATGTTTCAACGCACTACGGTAGAGGGAAACAGTACAGTAAACAAATTCAGAAGGAGGGGAAATAATGCCGAATAAACGGATTGCTTTTGCCGTGGCAATTCCCTTGCTGTTTGCAGCAGGGTGTAATAGCGAAGAGGTCTCTAAGGAAACTGACAAGGCTGCACAGAAAACAGAACAAGCCGCAAAGAAAGTTCAGGACAAAGCCAAGCAAGTGGCTGGAGATGTGAAGGAAAAAACCCCAGGAGTCATCCAAAACTTGAAAGATACTTATAAAGAGAGTGAAAAAAAAGCGAAGGATAAGACGCTTCAAAAAGGCGAAAAGGCAACCACACAAAAAGAGGCTTACCTGGCGCTAACGCCGGAAGCATATGATGAGGTTTACCAGCTGATTGAAGTCAATGACTTAATAGGTGTCGATAAAATCGAAAAAGCAGATAAAGTCAAGAAAATCAGCAAGGATACGAAAGTGACAATCGAGAAAAGGGACATTAGGCGGACAAAAGTGAAGACAGAAAGCGGGGAAGAGGGATACCTGCCAACATCCTTGCTTACACCTTTGAAAAAGTAATAACGAAACTTTTGTTCCCAGGAAAATAAATTGCTCAAAGTGGAAAAATATAAATCTTGCCCATCAACAAAACCAGTGTAGAATTCCCCTTAAAAAAAGTCCGGCCGCCTGTCCGGACTTCATTTCGATTTATGATTAGTTGTTGATATACTTTTCGAAAACAAAGCCAAAATCTTTAATGTGGAATTGCTCTCGCTTTTCCATCAGCCACTGGAAGGCCGATTCATTGATGCTGTTAAAGTTTGCTGCTACGCTTTCTTCTTTGGAACTGACTCGTCCCATTGCTGATGAGGCTAAATTCAGGCTTTGATGCGCGTAGTCGAGGGCGAATTCGTTTTCCCTTGAAATCTCAGCAATTTTAATCAAAGATTTATACAGATCCTTTAGTTCTTCAATGAATTTTTTATGTACATCAATCGAGAATGGGACTGAACCGATAACAAACTTAATTTCAACATCCAAATCGACTGTCCCTGCTGTTTCGAGTGAGACGTTTGTAATTTTGTACTCGCTGTAGCTATAGCGGTTCAGCGTCCGCTTCTTGCTCACAGCACTTGTACCGTCAAGGTGGATGAGCGCTTTGTTCGTAAAGCAATACTCGTCTGTTTTGGATTTGATGAGGAAGTAAATTTTTTCACCATCCTCATTCATTAAATAGTCATCAGCATCCACTTTGTTATAATCGGCAGGCGTGATAACGCTGCCTACATCGCTTAACCCAAGCATGTCTGAAGCCATTTTTTTGAACATTTAACCATCCCTTTCATTTTGCGATTACTTAAAACTGGCAGTCTAATTTTAACATAAATTGGTGCTGATTTTCATAAAAAATGCCAGAGGTTTTAATCCCGGCATTTTTTTTTTATGATACCTATTTTCCTTCACTCCACGGTTCGCTGGCGAATTGCTCAAGTGCCTGTTGTGAAATGGCTTCATATCCATCAAGGCTTGGATGTACGCCGTCTGGAGACAGGTGGTCAGGCTTGCTGCTGTGAATGACTTTAGTTGTATGCACCACAACAGCGTAATCAAATTGCTGGGCAGCCTTGTATAGATGGACATTCCATTTAGGGAGCAATTTGTCTGACAGTGAGTAAAAGGAATGGTCTGTCGGAAGAGGATTGTATAATTCAAGGAAAATGATGGTGGCATTGGGGTTCAAATAACGAATTCCCTCAGTAATCCCCGCAAGGTTTTCAGTAAAGTCCGACTGCAGCCTGTCAAAGGTCTTGATTGCACTGCCAAAATCGGAATCTCGGGCCGCACGCAGGATATCATTTCCGCCGACGTTGATCATAATGATATTCGCACTGCTGATCTCATCATTTATGACACCGCTCTGGATGAGACTGTTCAATCGTTCACTTGTCAGGCCGTTGATTCCTTCATTTTTAGATACAACTGTCTTGCTAGTTTGCCGGGCAAGGCCGTCTGCAAATTTGCCAACCAGGCTGTCAGCTTCGCTTGCCCCATATCCGGCGATCACCGAGTCACCAAGTGCCAGCAGATGGAGTTGTTCCGTATCAGATTCTTTAAAATGATCTATATAAGAAGACATACTGCCGTCCTGTGAATGGGCCGATGTTTGTTTTTTTAGCGTGCTGATTTGGTAATAAGGGTAGTACATCCAGATGGCAGCCCCGCTTCCCGCCAATATAATCAGTAAAACCAACAGTTTTAATAGCCTCATAATCGCCTCCTTTTTATATCCTATTCTAGCAGGAAAACAAGAATACATAATTAGGGGGTGTTTTCCAGCGGTTTTTTTAGTGAAAATAAAAAAAGCACCATTCCACTCAAAAGAATGGCGGTACTCCTTCACTGATGCCTTTTACAATTGCTGTAATCGACTGCATCTGGTTCTCATCAAGGTCAAAAGCGTCCTTCACTTTGCTCTCAAGGTTGGAAGTCACTCTGCGCTTTCCGACTTCAACTAAGGCAATCAGAGCAAAGCTGACATTTAAGAGTTTGGCAAAATCACGCTGGTTCATATTATAGCTTTTTCTTAAAAATTTAATAATATCTTTGTTCAAACAAAACACCCCTTTAGAAAAAGCTAATTTTAAACTAACTTATATTAAGAAGGTTGTCAAAGTGTTTAGGTAAATAATTAAAATTCATAAAAGATTGCTATTACAGAAGATTGGTGGGGATTGCCAAAGGCAGAAAACCAGGGATCCAGAAAAGCTTTTAACCGCGATTCGGAAAGCAGCTGGGAGCCCGAAAAATTCTGCTGTAAAGTAAAAGAGGTTAATGGATATCGCGTTTTTTAAAGCGTCCGCCCCGAACCTCGGAAATACTGGCTACAGCAAGGAAGGCAGTATCATCCTGCTCCTCGACTATGGACTTCAGTTTCGCTTCCTCCAAACGTGTAATGACGCAAAAAATCACTTTTTTGTCATCTCCCGTATAGGCTCCTTCTCCTTTTAAAAACGTTACACCGCGTCCTAGGCGGGCAAGGATGGCATCGCCTATTTCCTCATGCTTGTCACTGATGATCCAGGCGGATTTTGACTCGTCAAGACCCATGATGACAATGTCAATCGTCTTGAAAGCGATAAAATACGCTATAAACGAGTACATTGCCCGGTCCCATCCAAACACAAAACCAGCAATCCCAAAAATGAAGATATTGAAGAACATAATGAATTCACCGACAGAAAAAGGCAATTTCTTGTTTGCCAAAATGGCCATGATTTCTGTTCCGTCAAGAGATCCGCCGTAGCGGATGACAATGCCGACGCCAGTCCCAAGAGTAATCCCGCCAAACACTGTTGCTAGGAGCAAATCGTCCGTCAATGAAGGAACCTCATGCAAAAGGGAGGTAGTAATGGAAAGCACGGCAATTCCCAAAAGTGTGGATAACGAAAATGTTTTGCCTATCTGCTTATATCCAATAAAGAAGAAAGGAATGTTGAGAATGAAGATGAATAACCCGAGGCGGAAGCCGGTTAAATGTGAGAGGATGATGGAAATTCCAACAATTCCTCCGTCAAGGATCTTGTTTGGTACAAGGAACTCTTCGATTCCTATCCCCATCAGTACTGCACCCAAAACAATGAAGAAAATCCGTTTTGCCAGTTTTAACTTTGGTAATCCCTTGTGCTTGATTCGATTTACAGCTTCTTGTTGTGTTTGATTCATTTTTTTCCCCCTTATAAGTCAATGAATAACAGCGAAAAACTCTCTACTTATTTTAACATATTTTCTTTCATTAGTTTAAATTGATGCATACTCTGCATTCCTTGAAGCTGAAATGGGTACAAGAATAGGGCCAGTTCTGCCGGGAAATAGACAGTAAGGAGATGCGAACGAACTCGGTGAATGGATCTATAATACTGGACGACATATATAGAAAAGGATGTTGACGTTGAATCTTTTACTTGTAGCGGGCCTGTTTTTGTTTATCCCATTTATTGTTGGGTTCATTGGGATGAGAAATATCAATGTACCGGAAATTTTACTTTACATATTACTTAGTTTGGCCTTATCGCAGGTTTTCTATGACAATAAAGTGCTCGAGACTGCCGGGGAAATTGGTTTTGCTTTTTTTCGTACTTGAAATGGAGTTTTCTGTGAAGCGTCTCCAAAAGAATGGGAGCAAGGTATGGAAAGCGGGTCTTTTCGATGTGCTTCTTGGTATTGGAGTCACGATGGTGATCAGCCGGCTGTTCGGTTTGGACTAGATTTCATCCTTCATATTAGGAGGAATTGTCTATGCAACGAGTTCCTCAATTACCGCCAAACTGCTAGAAGATAAGAACAGGACTGAAAACAAGGAATCGGAATTTCTGCTGCTGATTTTGATTTTTGAACATTTGATAGCTCCGATACTTGTCACGGCTTTGATCGGGGTTTCAGGGAAGGGGTTTACCTTCGCCGATTTTGGCTTAATTTTTGTCAAAATACTATTAATAGCTGCATTTGCTATCTTTTTTGCTAAAATAGTAATGAAAAAAGCTGAGCCTATTTTAAAAGATATCAATAATGACGATATATTCATTGTGCTTATTGCAGGTGTTGCCCTTAGCTATGCAGGTATCGCGGTGCTCTTTGGCTTATCAGAAGTAATAGGCGCATTTCTGGCAGGATTGATGTTTTCCGAAATCAGCATGAAGGAAAAAATTGAAAAGGTGGCTTTACCTTTACGGAATGTCCTCTTTCCTTTTTTCTTTTTAAATTTTGGGACACAAGTCCAGTTAACAGTGAACATACCATACCCCGGGCTGTTAATTACACTGATTGTATGGTCCGTGATCCATAAGGTTGCTGTAGGATGCTTAGGTGGACGCTGGTACGGGATGCCTCATTTTCACTCGCTTGCCGCAGGTTTGTCACTGACAAAGCCGGCGAATTCTCGGTCATCATTGCTGGTCTTACAGCAGGAGCACTAAGTGTGTTTGCCGGAATATATATTATTGTCATCGTGCTGATTGGTACAATTCTATTCCAGCTAGCGCCAAGACTGAACAAACTGATTCATAAAAAAGCCCAAAATCTTAAAACCTAAACCTTAAGAGGCAGCACCTCTTAGAATAGGAGGCTATGCCATGGTAACCCTTGGTCCGAGGGTATTAAAGACAGGCCTTGCGGTCACGCTGGCCTTATACATAAGCATATGGCTGGGACTGGAACCGCCATTGTTCGCAGGGATTGCAGCAACTTTCACAATCCAGCCATCGATCTACCGGTCTTGGAAACAGGTACTGGAACAAGTGCAGGCCAATACAGTCGGAGCATTGATTGCCATAGGATCGATATATGTATTTGGCAACAGCCCCATTGTGATCGGCCTGGTAATGGTGCTGGTCATTCTTGTCTGCCTGAAAATCAGGATGGCAGATGCTATCTCCTTGACGCTTGTTACAGTGCTTGTCATGATGAGTGCCCCAGACCTGGAGGGAGTGGAAGCGGCTGCTCATAAATTTCTAATTGTTCTCGTCGGAATGGGGTCTGCCTTTCTTGTCAATATCGTCATTTCTCCTCCTAACTATAAAAAGAACTTTGCAGACCAGGCAAATTCAACATTCAACACCCTGTCACTGCTCCTCCGAACAGCCATTTCAAACGAGCTGACTGAAAGGTCTTTCCAGAATGACTGGAAGGAATTGAAAAAGGGGATCGAGAAGCTTGAAAGCCTTTATGAAATTTTGGACGAAGAAAGAGAGAAGATTTCTAAACTTAAGCGGCTGGATGTACGTGAAATCATTGTTTTTAAACAAATGCTCGATTGTCTTCGTAGGGGGACGCACCTCCTTGCCATCGTTGAGGAACACTTCTTTCAGAGCCAACCGGACGGTATAGAGAGGCAACTGTTTGACAGACATCTTGAATATTTGATTATGTATCATGAAATGATCCTGTTGAAAATTGAAGGGAAGGCCAAACAAACAGACAGTGAAGGGAGTAACAAAGCACTCGAGGACACGAATAGGCTTCTTGAAAGAGTACTTGAAGGGTCACATCATCAGGAGCAGGAGAAGCACAGGCTGATCGTGGTAGGGTCATCGATTTATGATTATGCCTTCCAGCTTCATCGATTGGACGAACTTGCTGGCCATTATTTAAAAAAGAAAAAACATGTAGCGAAAAATTGAGGTCTTGGGAGGCCGCCACGCTAAAAATAGAGTGTGAAGTTCGAGGAGTGAATGGGTCGCTTACATTAGCTCGCCCGGGCAGTACTGCCATTTTCAAGAAAAAGTAAATATATTAATTTTACAGCCCTGGTGCTTAGAAGTATGTCACCAGATTTTGAATATTTTCTGAATGGGCGCCCATTGGAGAATTCGGCCATGCATTTGCCGGATTTTTCTTGTTGATCTGCCGTTATGCCTGTTGCTTCACCTTCTTTATGTTTTTGTGATCGACAACGCACTGTCTAAACATCTACCATCTTTTCTGCAGGATATGAAACGAAGCCAGCAGCCTGTAAGTATAATCAATTGAGCCATTGTCTTTTTCTATTGCGCCTTACTCGGAATGCTGACACATACGTTTTGGGACTCTTTTACACATATTAGCGGCGATATGGTCAAGACGATACCAGCTCTTTCAGCTGTTTTTCAGGTTGGAGGGTAAGTATTCCTATTTATAAACTTTTGCAGCACGGGAGCACGCTCTCAGAGTTAGCCTTAATTTTTGTTTATCTGCTCATCAGAGCACGACAAAGTTGCGGAAAACCTCATGTATCCTTTCGGGAGAAACTTTAGTTTTGGATTGCAACATTCTTACTTTTTCTGTGTATTTTAGCAGGATGGTATTTTGTTAACATTGCACCAATCCGTGCGTACGGTACAAATGTTGAAAGGATGATAGATTCTGCTTTCTTAAGCCTAGTTTCTATTTCTTTTGCTTATTAATTCATGTAAAAAAGAGCATCGCAGTGATGCTCTTTTATTGTTATCAAGCGACTTTTGAACTCGGTAAACTCGCGCTTACGCTTTTTTTGTCTTTATTGGATCATGCTGAGGAACTGTTTCGTACGCTCTTTTTCAGGTTTTGTGAATAGTTTGTCGGGTGCTCCGCTCTCCACAATAACGCCGCCATCCATGAAAATGACTTTATCGGCAACCTCTCGTGCAAACCTCATTTCATGTGTCACCACAATCATTGTCATGCCTTCCTCAGCCAAATCTTTCATCACTTTCAGAACATCACCTACAAGCTCGGGATCCAGCGCTGAAGTAGGCTCGTCGAACAGCATGACATTTGGCTCCATTGCCAGCGCCCTGGCAATGCCAACACGCTGCTGCTGTCCGCCGGATAGCTGGAAAGGGTATGCTTCAAGTTTGTCGCCGAGACCGACCTTGGCGAGAAAATATTCTGCTTTTGCAGCTGCTTCTTCCCTGGATTCCTTTTTCACGGTAACGGGGCCTTCCATTACATTTCCGAGCGAGGTCATGTGCGGAAAAAGATTATACCCTTGAAATACCATGCCAGTCAGCCGCCTGAATTCGGCTATCGCTTTCGGGTGCACTTTTTTCGAAAAGTCCATAGTCTGCCCGCCAATCGCTATTTTCCCTTCATCAGGAACCTCAAGCACATTTAGGCACCTGAGGAATGTCGTCTTGCCGGACCCTGAAGGGCCAATGAGAACGACAACCTGCCCCTTTTCTATTTCAAGATCAATTCCTTTCAAAACTTTGTTATCGCCGAATGATTTCTTAAGTCTTTGAATGAAAATCAACACATTTTCCCCCAATCTATTATTTATCTAGAAACGTACTGATCCAGCCTGTTCTCAAGTCTGCTTTGCAAAATCGAGAGAAAGAAACAGATGACCCAGTAAATGAGGGCGGCTTCTGAATACAGAAGGAGGAATTCATAATTAGTTGTCGCAATTTCCTGCGCCTTCCTGAACATCTCTGTGACCAGGATCAAAGATGCAAGAGATGTATCCTTGACGAGGCTGATGAAAGTGTTGGAGAGGGGAGGCAATGATACCCTTGCTGCCTGGGGCAGGACGATTCTGACAAGCGCCTGTCTGTATGTCAATCCGATCGAATACCCAGCTTCCCACTGTCCTTTCGGAATGGAGAGGATAGCTGCCCGGATGATTTCGGATCCATAGGCTCCGATATTAAGGGAAAAACCAATAATGGCTGATGGCCATGGATCAATGACAACCCCGATTGTCGGTAAACCATAAAACAGGATAAACAGCTGTACGAGCAAAGGTGTGCCTCTGATGGCAGAAACATAGAAGCGCGCAGCCATTCGCCAGATTTTTTTTGCTGATAATCTTGCAAGTGCAGTGATGACGGCCAGAATCAGCCCGCATGCAAAGGTGATCATTGCAAGCGGAATTGTGTAAAAAATAGCCCCCTTCAGCAAAGGCTGAAGGGAACTTCCTGCAATATCGGCAAGCCTGGCTATTCGGTCGGGATCAATCGTGATGCTATTTAAGTACATTTTCACCAAACCATTTCTGTGAGATTTTTTCGTACGTTCCGTCCTTAACCATATCGTTAAGTGCACCATTTACTTTGTCGACAAGCGGATCGGTGTTTTTACGGAACATGAGGCCACTTTTTGATGCATCCTTACTCTCTGCAACAATCTTGACGTTTGCATCTGGCTTTTTCATTTTATAGTCAAGGAAAGATAGGTTGTCATTGATTGTGATATCAGCCCGCTTTGACTGAAGAAGTTCGATCGCCTGGTTAAAGCCCTCGACACCGACAAGGTTTGCTCCGTTTTTCTTTGCCATTTCAGCATAATTGCTTGTCATGGACTGTGCAGATTTGAGCCCTTTGATATCGTCAAAGCTTTTTATCTTCTGGTTGTCCGTCCTTGTTATAAGAACAGCAGTTGAAGTAGTATATGACTTCGAAAAGCTGTATTTTTCTTCACGATCAGGACGAATGCCGACCTGGTTGGCAACCATATCAAATCTTTTTGAATCTAGGCCAGCAAACATGGCATCCCACTGCGTCTCCACGAATTCTGGCTTTACGCCGATCCGCTTAGCAATTTCGGATGCTATTTCGACATCAAAGCCAGTCAGCTTTCCGGATTGATCATGGAAGGAAAATGGGGGATAGGTTCCTTCTGTCCCGATGACAAGTTTGCCTTCTTTTTCAACCTCTGCAAGTAAGTCCTTGCTGCCATTCTTGGAGTTTTCATGCTTTTGATTCTTACTGTCATTTGAGCCGCAACCTGCAGCAGCAAGTGTAAAGGCGAGGAGCAGGGAAATGAGGCACAGAAATTTTTTCAAATTAAATTCCTCCTATTTTTATCGGTATTATCGGACTTGAATAGAATAAGACATTCATTATTTTCTGTCAATGAAAAAGACATTTATCCTTATAATCCCCTGCAGGAGAAAAAGATAACCTGTTCCTATTGTAAAAAAGGCCATAACGGTCGGTATAAAATAAAAAACACTGCAAACACGATTTGAAAATTGAACATGAACAACCCCTTGTATTAATATTAGACATGAAATCATTTGTACGAATTGCAGATTAAGGTGGTTGGCATAGATGGAGAAAACAAAATTGCTTAATGAGTATTTAATTAAGCATAGTGAAGAGATGACTTCAAAATGGTTCGAGACACGCAAGGAATCCAACCTAATATACGGTAAGAACGCTTCACCCCATATTGCAGAAGATATAAAAGAACAAAACCTTAAGCTAATTAAAATCGTGGCGGACGGATTACTTTGGGAGAAGGATTATAAAGAATGGGCCTGGGAAACTTCAACTAAACGTGCAAACAATCAGGCATCCCTTGCGGAAGTGCTGAGGAATTTCAAGACCTTCAGGGCCATTTTCTGGGGTTATGTTGTTCAATATTCTTCCATGAACACAGTTAACGTCGAAGAATTGGGTAAGTGGGGAGACAGAATCAACTTTATTTTTGATGATATAATTGAAATGTTTTCAGTCCATTACCAAAAAGTCCATGATGAAAACTCTCGGGCACAACGTGAAATGATGCTCGAAATGAGCAGCCCGGTCATCCCTGTGTATGGCAATATCGGAATTTTGCCGCTAGTAGGGGATGTGGATACGTACAGGGCAAAAATAATTCGTGAGAAAACTCTCCTTCAGGCAAGTACTTTAAAGCTTGAACATTTGATTGTTGACTTGTCCGGTGTTCCGATTATCGATACAATGGTAGCCAATGAATTGTTCCAGGTGATCAAAGCGCTATCGATGCTTGGAATCCATGCATCGATCACGGGCATCAGTCCTGCCATTGCCTTGACTTCCGTAAACCTTGGCCTTGATTTCAGCGATGTCCCGACATATGCGAATTTGCAGCAGGCCTTGCATGACCATATTAAGGCATAAAGCCATACATCACTTCAAAACAAAAGGGTGTGGATTATAGTTGAATTGCAAAAAAGCAGTTGTGGAATACTTGACATCAAATTCAAAAGAATTAGCTTCTGAACTTGTTGCTAACATTCTTGACAGATTTCATATAGAAATACCCCAACAGGAAATTGACAACTCCATTAATGTGTACAATGAATTTTTCGGTTTTCTGGGCGATTTACTTGAAGGAAGCGAGGAAGAAGCTCCAGCGACACTCATTCAGTGGAGCCGTGCTAATGGAGAGAGGGAAGCCTCTCAGGGCGGCAATGTTTCTGAAGTCCTGATTCGCTATCCTGCTACAAGAATTGTTTTTTCGAAACTTTTGACAAGGATTGGCAAAGAACACCAGCTTACAGTCGACGATATGGTCTGGATGATCACAAGGGTCAATTATCTTCTTGACCTAAGTTTGAATGAGACTGTCTTCGCGTTTGAACGCTTGTCTGAAAAGCTGCTTCGCGAGTCGAAGGAAGAAATCTATATACTATCGGCTCCGGTTGTTCCAATCCAGAATGGCCTTGCGATCCTGCCGCTTGTTGGAAGTATGGACCACGACAGAGCAACTCACATCATGGAAAATGCTATACCGAAAGTGGCCCAGCACAAGTTTCGCTGCCTCATCATTGATTTCTCGGGAATCGTTAACATTGATGCCACAATCGCAAGGCATATTTATGATTTTTACAATGTCCTGCGCCTTCTTGGCATCGAGTGTATTGCGACGGGAATCCGTCCAGAAATGGCGTTTGCTGCGGTTGAGGCTGGCATCAATTTTTCAGCAATCAAGACATTCGCCAATGTGAGGCAGGCTGTCGAGAGCTTCAATACAGAGATTTAATGGAAAAAGATGAAGAAAGCAGCTTCCCATATGGCGGGAGGCTGCTTATTTTGTACTTTTACGAAATAGATGTTCACGAACAATAAAGTTATTTGATATATATTAAAGTCATTTAAAAAACAATAAAGTTTTTTAAATTGAAGAGCTGAAAAAGAAAGTAGGCCGAAGATTATATCCAACAAGAAAAAATTTATTCAATTGGCCTAAAGGATAACAGGGAAATAGATAAATACTTAAACGGGTGCATGAGTTAAATAAGGAATAAATATTAATGTAATCAAACTTTTTTATAAAGGTAAGAGCATGTTTTGATCAATCTTTTTTTTAACCTCACGGGAGAATATACCTCCAAGGTAATAAAAGCAGTGTCTCTTTTTATATTGCTCTTTCCGTGCTTACTTATTCTTAATAAGGACTACAGCACTGTT
>NZ_QWVT01000057.1 GCF_003570705.1 Mesobacillus zeae | reverse complement strand
GAGACTCAGAGAGTTTTACGATAAGAAACGTGAAGAAGGAAAACCCTTTAGAGTGGCGATTATTGCATGTGTTAATAAGCTCTTACATTGGATTTATGCTTTATTGAAAAGCAATAAACCTTTCCAAGATTTAGCATGATTAAGCAATCTGACTAAATAACCTAAAACCTTCCAACTAAGAGAATAAGGAAGGTTATTTAGTATGTGTACTTTTAGTATAGCATGAAGTATTTTTAGTTTTTATTGAAAAATGTTGACAAACTATTAGCTGGTTTAATTGAATAAATCTGTTCCAGCTCCACTAGTATTAATACCATTTTGCTGTGTAACTTCCCCTAACATCTCAGCTTGTTTATGTTCATCAGGTGTAGTCATTCCAGACTTCTTTTCAAAATAAATTGCAATACCACCAACAATGAAGACAGGTATCAGCATATATAACCAGATCATAAAAACACCTCCAAAATAATATATACTTATGCTTTTATTTATTATATCGTTAATTTTTCCTTTTTTTTACAACTATTTCTTATTCTAATCTGTATAGTTGGTAAAAAACTCCGCTCTAACATTTTTGTTTTGCTTTTTTTCTGAAGTCTAGGCGACTTCAGCTTGGCTCGTGTTTCTGTCCTTATTTTTTAAGAAGAATACTTGAAATACAGAGAGGAGCAGGGTTGTACCTGCAATTGCTAATAACCATGAGACCTCAGGCATCAGATCGCCGGCTCCATAAATGATTGTATGGTATCCATTAGCCACATACGTTGCCGGGAGATATACGCCGATCGCCTGGAAAAAGTCAGGCAGCATATTTACTGGGACAATCGCTCCGCAGGTCACTAATTGCAAAGATAAAGCAATAATATTGAAGAGCATTCCTGGGTTTCCAAAAACGACGACAAAAAGCTGTGAGAAACAAAGAAAGGAGAAGAAGGTAAACGATTGGAAAAGCCATGTTTCCGTAAAAGATGACTGTAACTCAACTTGAAAGAGCAAAAGGAAACTAACAGTGATTAATGATAGTAACAGAGACCATACAACATTGATGCTTTGTCTCACAGCGAAGGATTTCCACTTGCATTTGATTACATATCTACTTGCTTGCTGCAACTGCATGCTCATCACCATGGCGCCAACAAAGGAAGCTAGGACGATCATCAAAGGGACCATGGTAAAAGAAAAATTATTGACTGAATTAGATTGAACAATTGTGTTTTTTACAGGGTGGTTATTGATTTGTTTAACGGCTTCAGATATACGAGGTATAATTTCGCTCACTGGTGAAGTTGGTTGTGCATTCTGGGGAGGAATTACTTGTTGAAGTGAAGCGCTAATAGCGTCTCTTTTTGTAAGGAAAACCTGTGAGTTTATTTGATCTCCGATGTCTTTGGCGATCGTTTCCATCGCTCTTGCGGTAAGCATTGAAGTGGATTGATTTATATAGTATGTAATCTCTGTTTGTTTATTAGACATGAGATTCTGTGAAAAGTCCTTAGGGATATGGATGATCATGTCAATCTTGTTGTTATCCATGTCCTTTTGGGATTCTTCCAAAGACTCGCCTGAGGTGATGTTTACAGCAGTTATCCTCTTTTTCATTTCTTCACTTAGCGTTGCCCCCTGCTGTTTATCTTCATTTACCAAACCGATATGAAGATTTCCTGTTCTGTCAGTCACACCATTGTAGGCCGTGAGCCAAACAATAATAAAAACCAACTGAAAGATTAATGCGGCCCCCAGTCCAATCAAAGTTTCAGGCCGTTTTAAATAGAGTTGCAATGTTTCCAATAATACCACTCCTTTTCTTGATTTTCCCATATAATTTATTCGACTAAAGCAGTGAAAATTCCTCTATAAGCATACGATTAATGGTAAATTGCTTCTTTCGGACTAATAAAGGAAAATAAAAATGGCGTATGAGATGGCATACGTCATTTTTATATTGTTATACAGCCTTTCCTTCAGGTTCAACCTTTGTTTTAATCAGTCCTTGTTTATTTACTAAAATTAAACCAACAATGATAATGCCCATTCCTACGATTGAAGCAATGCTTAATTTATGTCCGTAAATGAAGTAATCTAAAAGCGCGGTTAATGGAGGAACACAATAAAATAAGCTTGTAACTTTCGTAAGGTTGCCTTTTTGAATCATATAAAACAGAAGCATGGAAGCGCCTATTGAAATGACAAGCGTCATCCACAGAAGGGCAAACCAGAATGTAAAGGTCCAGCTAATAGTGGTCTTTTCAACAAGGGGCGTTAAGATCAGGAGAGCCGCTGCACCTCCCGTATATTGAATGGCCATATTTGTTGGCATGCTTACAGTAATCCTTTTTTGCATAAGAGTTCCAACTGTGATGCAAGCAAGTGAAAGGATGGCATAACCAATCCCAGCGATGGTGAATTTCCCCACAAACAGGCTGCTTCCTACCACGAATGTTAACCCAGAGATTCCAAGTAATAATCCAGTCCATTGGTATACACTTGTTTTATTTTTTGACGAAATTGCTGTAAGAATCGGCTGCGCCCCGAGTATGATTGACAAAACGCCTGGTGAAATGTCAAAGTCCAGGGATAAAAAGAAAAAGATTTGATATCCGGCCTGCAATAACAAACCTGTAAGAATGATATATCTCCATTGGGCAAGTTTTCGGGGGATAGGGGACTTGATAAGAATGCATATGCTCCACATAATGGCCGTTGACAGAAAAAAGCGAATAGCTACATAACCAAATGGCGTGGAATCATGCAGACCGAGTTTTACAACAATTGCTCCGCTGCTCCATAAAAGTACAAACAACAAAGGGGCAACAAGTGTTAGAAATAGTTTGTTTGTTTTTTTTTCTTCCAAACCGACCAATCCTTTCAGTGAAAACTTCTGTTGAATATTATTTGTTTTTTCTTAATATTCAAATATATACTTTTTTATCGTTAATTCAATAATTTGTCAAGGGATTTAAGGATTATATATACTCATGAAAATATTGATACTATGAAAATAACCCGAAACAGAATGTTCGGGTCGTTTTTATGGTAAATATATATTTTTTCATCATGTGGATTCTCTGACAATCAGTTTGGTTGGCAGCCTTACTACTTCACGTTTCATCTCTGCATTTTTTCCCAAGTTTTTTATTAACTTTGCAGCAGCCTGTTGGCCAAGCTCTGCAATAGGGGTATCGATTGTTGTGATGGTGGGGGTTGTAACCTGGCAGATGAACTGGTTATCGTAGCCAATTACAGCCAAGTCATCAGGTACTCTGCAGCCTGCAACCATGGCCTTTTTTATAATTCCTGCAGCAACCTGGTCATTGCCGGTAAACATGGCTGTGGGCTTATCTGCCAAGGAGGACATTTCGGTAAAAACCCGAAAACCGTCTTGAATTGAAAATGCATGATCGAACATCCAGTCTTCCTCGCATTGAAGATCATTCTCTAATAATGCTTTTATAAACCCTTCTTTGCGAAGTTGTTGAGCCTGGCTGGAGGGAGTGTCACAACAAAACCCGATTTTTTTATGGCCTCTTTCGATTAAATGGGAAACCGCTTTGTATGCAGCATCAAACTCGTCATATCCAATAATGGGAACTGCCGCTGAATCATGATACTCGTTACACAACAGAATCGGCCCATATTTTAAAAAAGGTTTAATGGAACTCCATTCATTCTCAAGTGCACCCAAAATAATTCCGTCTACTTCTTTGTTTTTTAATAAATCGAGCATTTCCATTTCTGTAGCCACATTATAAAAAGTTTGGAAAATAAGAACCTTATAGTCTTTTTCTAATGCTTTGGAAGAAACACCTTTGATTAATTGTGAAAAGAAGGGGTGGTCAATGGCTGGAACAGAGATAGCCATTGTTTGAGATTTATTTGCCCTGAGCTGACGGGCAAGAGAGCTTGGTGTGTAATCAAGTTCTTTTATTACTTTTAAAACTTGATTTCGTTTTTCTTCAGAAACATACGGATGATGATTGAGTACTCGGGAAACCGTTGTTTTAGAGACGTTACACATTTTCGCGATTTCATCAATCTTAGTCATATAACCCACCCTTGAAAAATTGTATTGACATGTTACCGATACCAGACTGTAAGATGGAACAAAATTCTTTATATAATACAAAGAGTACTTATTTGATATTCTTACAAAAAAACAAAATTATTTCAAATTTTATTGGGGGTTATAATCATGTTATTAAAATTCAAAAATTCACATAAGCTGCTCCCATATGTAGAAAAGCCGAAGTATATGGTGTTTTGCGATTTTGATGAAACATACTATCCTCATAACATGACGGATGAGAGACGGAGACATTTACACGAGTTAGAAGACTACCTTGAGAAACAAAGCAATGAAGGAAAGCTCGTTATAGGCTGGGTTACCGGGAGCAGTATTGATTCTCTCCTGGCCAAGATGGAAAAGGGGGGGCTCAGGTTTTTCCCGCATTTCATTGCAAGTGATTTAGGGACGGAAATAACTTATTTCAGCGACGAGCGTTTTGGGGAGCAGGACTCGGAATGGCATTCAAGAATTGACGGAGGGGATTTTTCGATAAAAAAAATAGAAAAAATCGTTGATTTTTTACATAAAGATAATAATATTTTTCTTAACCCTCAAACTCAGTTGGGAAGTTCCCGATATAAACGAAATTTTTACTACCAAGAGCAGAATGAATCAGCTGACATGGAGAATTTAGCTCACATTAAAACTGTCTCGGAACAAAACAGAATGTTGGTGAATGTCAACCGCTGCAATCCCCTTGCAGGAGATCCTGGAGATAGTTATGATATTGACTTTATTCCATTAGGGACCGGAAAGGATGAAATCGTCCGGTTTATGCTCAAAAAATACGGCTTGCAGCCGGAACATGCCTTTGCATTCGGAGATAGTGGGAATGATCTGCGGATGCTCAGAGCGGTAAAGAATGGCTATTTAGTAGCAAACGCAACCAAGGAAGCAAAAAATGCACATCCAAAGCTGGCGCCAGAGGGGTATTCAAAAGGGATAATGGCCATTTTGGAATGCTTTATAGGGTGAATCTAAGAAAATGATAAACTATATTTATTGGGCTAATTGGTATGTGATTGCCAGCAGAATCATTTGTGCTCCAGTCATATTCATTAAAGATAAGGTTGATAGAATGAAGTCACCCGAAAAAACTGCAAACACATATTTAATTATTAGTGGAGAATTGTTTGTTTTGTGCCATCAAAAAATGCAGAGTTGCGCAAAGGAAAATGTAGAGTAATATTACTACTTTCGCGAAATTAAGGACCACCTGCCGCCAAAAAGAAATTATGATATAATGTTTGTTGTTATGAGTGTAAAAGTATAGAGGTTCTAGCTACCCTCTCTAAAAAACTAAGGAAACAGTGCCGCTGTTCTTAGTGGTGCTGTTTTTCTATTTAAGGGGAAATGATTAATGTTAAAAGATGAAAAAGCACTTGTTGTATTTAGTGGAGGACAAGACAGCACAACCTGCCTCTTTTGGGCTCTTGAGACTTTCAGGGAAGTGGAAGCGGTGACGTTTGATTATAATCAAAGGCACCATCAGGAAATACAGTGCGCCCAGGCGATTGCAAAGGAATTCGGCATCGTTCATCATACCCTGGATATGTCGCTGCTAAATCAACTGGCGCCGAATGCGTTAACGCGTCCGGATATAGAAGTGGCGGACGGAAAAGAAGGAGAACTGCCCTCAACTTTTGTTCCTGGCCGGAACCTAGTCTTCCTTTCCTTTGCTGGCATTTTGGCTCGGCAAACCGGAGCGAAGCATGTGGTAACAGGTGTATGTGAAACAGATTTCAGCGGATATCCCGACTGCAGGGATGTTTTCGTTAAATCGCTTAATGTGACCTTAAATCTATCGATGGCTGATGAGTTTGTGATCCATACGCCATTGATGTGGCTAAATAAAGCAGAAACATGGAAGCTTGCAGATGATCTTGGCAGGCTGGATTTTGTCAGGGAAAGAACGCTGACTTGCTATAACGGAATCATTGCTGACGGCTGCGGGGAATGTCCGGCCTGTAAGCTAAGGAAAAATGGCCTTGAAGAATACCTGCTTTCCAGAAAGGGGGAGTAGGTATGTACGGCTTTCGCATTGTTGATAAGCTTCAGAAAATAGATGAAGATATAAAAATAGATCAGTTAAAGTATCATCACAAACGCGTTCTTGTCAGTAAGGAATTCACCTTCGATTCAGCACATCACTTGCATCACTATGAAGGGAAATGCAAGAATCTTCATGGCCATACCTACCGTGTCATTTTTGGATTAAGCGGATATGTCGATGAGCGGGGAATCATGATAGACTTTGGTGATATAAAAGAAATTTGGAAGTCCGAAATCGAAATCTTTCTTGATCATAAATATTTGAATGAAACACTTCCGCCAATGAATACAACTGCCGAAAACATGGTCGTTTGGATTTATGAAAAAATGTCGGAGGGACTCCAAAGAGAAGACAGAATGAGCAAATATGCTGAGGCAAGAGTAGAGTTTGTCAGGCTTTTTGAAACTCCGACAAGCTATGCAGAGGCAAGGCGGGAGTGGATGGAGCATGAGTAAAATACCGGTGATTGAAATATTCGGCCCAACGATACAAGGTGAAGGCATGGTGATTGGGCAAAAAACGATGTTCGTCCGCACTGCCGGCTGTGACTATTCTTGCTCTTGGTGCGACTCGTCCTTTACATGGGACGGTTCGGGAAACCATCTCGTGAGGCAGATGGGGGCCGAAGAAATTTGGAATGAACTGGAAGGGTATGGTGGAGACTGCTTTTCATTCGTGACGATATCTGGAGGCAATCCGGCATTGCTGAAAAACCTGGGAAGTCTCATTGCTTTGCTCAAGCAGAAGGGCATCAAAATTGGGCTGGAGACACAAGGAAGCAAATGGCAGGATTGGTTTTACGATATCGATGAACTGACAATTTCGCCAAAACCGCCAAGTTCGAAAATGGAAACGGATTTTGAAAAGCTAGACACGATTGTCAGCCGACTGGATGGGTCCGGCCGCATCAGCTTGAAAGTCGTGGTCTTCGATGAGCAAGATTATTCATATGCCAAAAAGGTTCATCAAAGGTATCATCATGTGCCTTTCTTTTTACAAGTGGGGAACGCGGATATCACAACAGAAGATCGATCTAGTCTTGTTAAAGAGCTGCTGCTCCAATACGAGCAGCTCATCAACAATGTGGTTAAAGACCCTGGATTAAATGAAGTGAAAGTACTGCCCCAATTGCACACTCTTTTGTGGGGAAACAAAAGGGGAGTTTGATTGAAGTAATGAATGATACCCGTAAGACATTAAAAGCGAATGGAATTTCTGTGCTTTTAATTGTTGGGGAAATGTTAAGCGGCTGCTCCAATGTTGGGCAGCCGCTTTTGTATGGTATCAATCAGTCTTCTTCACATGAATCAATTCGAATTTTTCACAGACCAGCTTAATATCTTCGGAAAATATCAGTCCATTTGTTTTGAAAGCTTCGCTGAAAAATCTTGTATGTTCTTCTTTCCAGTAACGGTAGCTTCTGTCTCCTTCTCCTTCAGCTGCTGCGAAATCTTCAGGTACTTCATTCATTGGCATGATAGTAACGTCAACAATTCTGATGATTGCAAGGGGGTTATTGTTCCGGTTAAGAATGAGATCATAAATTATCCTTTATTAATCAGATTAAAAACGACTCATACATGCGATACTTAGAACAAAAACAGTCACAATTATTGGCTGCTTCTTTAAAAAAGGCTATCCAGAAACCATCGTTTCTGGGTTTATTTAAGAAAACCGAAGAGATAAATCTTGAGGAAATGTCTAAACAATTAGATGTAGATCTTAAGTTAAAAATGGATAGCGAAGTTCAGGATAGGATTAAGAAACAAAATATGGAGATAGAGAAGTTAGAAGAGGAGAAAGAAAAATTAACTTTATCAATTGAGCAAGAAAAAGAATTGTCTAAGACATATCAAATTACAAAGGAAAAAAAACCTAAATTCCTTGAATTAGATGATAAATAAAGGTTGTACATTGCGAACATATGTTTTATAATTTTATTTAAAATAGTAAGGTAGATTGGGGTGAGCTAAATGTTTCTGTTGATGAAAGAGAAAACTGAGAAAATCTTAACCAATGCAGTTGTCACGGCTACAGCTTTAGCTCTAGTTATGGCCATAGCAATAACTTTTATGAACCATTAATAATGAACATGGCTCAATTCCTGTAGTTCCGGAATAGGGTCATTTTTTTTTGCAGGGACTGATTATCTTGTTGACAGTGTACGAGCATTTGATGAAGCCCTTAACTGCAAATAAAAGAAAGTAAACTAGATATTTAGGGTACATTTGTACTCTAATATATAAAACAAATGGATATAAAATAAAACCAGCAGTTAAGCTGTTAAGTAACAATAAAGTTGTTTCATATTGATGAATTCAAGACCCCAACTGTTCGTCAGATAGGGATAGGAGGTATATAAGCTAGAGAATGTATTCAAGCTAAAGAGCTCATATGCTATTCGTATTTACGAGCTCTTGAAACAGTATGAAAAGCTTAAAGAACGAGTCTTTCTTCTTGTTGATCTGCGCAAAATGCTTGGTGCTGAAGATTTTTATCCTGCATATGGCAATTTTAAGCAGCGTGTATTAGTACCAGCACAAAAAGAACTTAAGAAGAAAACGGATATTTCTTTTGAAATAGAGGAAATCAAAGAAGGAAGACAGGTTGAGAAAATTAAATTTATTATTAGGGGTCACCATATCAAAAAAAGAAAATTGTACGTTTAGACACAATTTAGACACGAAACAACCGATTCCTTGTACGTTAAGAAATCTATAAAAGCGTTGCTGATACCACCTGGAAAGTAGGAATCACTACTTTTAAATTTTAAGTTATTAAATCCGATTGGCCACAGTTAAATTTAGGACACATAAAGCAGAGATAGGACCTCGTCGTACTATTCACAACCGTCGAATTTATCACTAGTGTTCCAAAACCAAAATGAAATTCGAAATAGTTATAAAAAAATGATTTGAGACCCAAAGTGGTAGTGTCTCAATTTTTATATTTATTGGACAGATGATTACTCCAAAATCGACGGATGCTCTTTCTACCCCATGGAGATGTGGCGATCGCCCTTATAGAGCCTGTATCTAATCTCGTTTACTGATGAAATCTTTGTAAGCCACAATTTTATATTCAAGCATCTCATCTGCAGCTTTTAACGTTCTGATTTGTTTCTTAATAGAGTCTTTATGTTCTTCTAAAAGGCTTAATCGCTCTAGTGTGGTATGTTCTCCTTTTAAAACTAATGAAGCATACTTCTTTATTTTCGCGATAGGCATTTGTGTTTCTTTTAACTTGATAACAAATTGTAGCCATTTAATATGTGTATCGTTATATCGCCTGTCTCCGCTGGCATCACGAACAGGAATTATAATTTTTTCCTTTTCGTAATACCGTAATGTATGTGTACTTATCCCTAAAATTTTAGCCACTTCACCAATGGTGTGCATAAGAAACCTCCACATTAATTTTTCTCTTGACTTAGAGTTTACTCTAATCATTATAATCAACTCATAGTTCGTTCACAATAAAATCAATTGGATAAAATTCAGGAGGAATTTATATGAAATATACAGTTATTACGGGTGCCAGTTCAGGAATTGGGTATGAAACGGCTCTTGCTTTTGCGGCTCGCGGAAAAAACTTAATCATAGCAGCTCGCAGAACGGAGGAATTGGAAAAGCTAAAATCAAAAGTGGCTGACATTAACGCAGACCTGGATGTTGTCATTCGAACTGTTGACTTATCTGTTACTGTAAATGTTTATGATTTCTACGAAAGTCTTCAGGATTATCAGATTGAGACCTGGATCAACAATGCTGGGTTTGGAAACTTTGCTTCCGTTGGGGAACAAAATTTAAATAAAATTGAGACGATGCTTCACTTGAATATTGAAGCCTTAACCGTTCTGTCCTCTCTTTATGTACGTGACTATGCAGATGTTAAAGGAACGCAAATCATCAATATTTCTTCAGGAGGAGGCTACCTGATTGTTGCTGATGCTGTGACCTACTGCGCGACAAAGTTCTATGTAAGTGCCTTTACAGAAGGGCTAGCACAAGAATTGAAAGGAAAAGGAGCAGCCATGCAAGCAAAAGTCTTGGCTCCTGCTGCAACAGAGACCGAATTTGCGAAACGCTCCTATGATGTTGATAATTTTGAATATAATGGTGTTGTTCCTAAGTTCCATACAGCTGAACAAATGGCCGGTTTCTTGCTCGATTTATATGACAGTAAGAAGGTGGTAGGAATTGTGAATGGAGAAACGTATGACTTTGAATTAAGAGATCCGATTTATCCGTATGTGACGAGGACAAAAAACTAGTTTTTGAAAATCCGAACATAACAAAAAGCCGATAGTTCCTTAGCGTATATTTTCATTAAAATGTGGCGGTACCCCTAGTAAATCTTTTGTATTTACGATGGATATACTAAAAAAAGGGATAAAGGAAGAAATCTTGCTGAATGTGTAAGGATTGATATCTTTATCAAGGAATAATACGGAAGAAAAATGCGATTTAGATAGTGAAGGAGATTTAAAATCATGGATAAATTTCAAGCAATTAAAAATAATCATTTAGCTTTAACACAATATCATCGTTGGTATCAAGTATATGAAGTTCCGCTTAACAAAGCTCGTCTAGAAAACCAGTTAGACATTTTAGAGGATGAAATTGAAATTTCATCTCAAGCTGGAACTACGAAAGGGAAAATTGGTTTAGAAGATAGATTAAAAATGTTTGAAGGATGGCAAAATGCGCATCATGTTGAAAACACATCAATCAAACAGTTGAACGATGAGGAACTTTCATTAGAAGCGGATATCCTTTATCAAAACATACGTTCAGATAATAGTAGATACAGCTATAAAATTCATTATTCAACAATTCTGAAACTTCGAGATAACGACTTACCTCTTTTTACAAAGGTCCATTTAGAACCAACAGGTAATGTAGAAAATCCACAATTTAAATCTGCCTATTCAGAAAATAGAGCAAAATCATTTATGCATTACTGGTTATATTTAATGGAAACAGCATCTGTGAACAGTGACAAATTCAAAGAACTATTAGCAGACCAATTTGAGTTGAATTTAAGTACGACTTCTAAAGTTAATACATTAAAAGGATTTAATGAATGGTTAGCAACTATTTCGAATCAAGTAAAACAAAGCGGACATTATCCGAAAAACTTCTCAGTTACAGAAAATGTAGATAACACGATAAATGTTTCTGTAGATTTTGAATGGGAAGGTATTTCTGTTGAGAATAAGCCAATGATTGCGGAAACACATCATGAATGGATACTTGAAAATAATTTAGATGAGCGATTTGCTCGTATGAAAATGATGAATGTAATTCAAACAAAGCCATTTCAAACAGTAGAATAATTTAAAATATAGCCTTTTTCTTTTATGATAGGTAAAAGAAAAAGGCTATATGCACGACACGAACAAAAAAAGAACTGGATATTGGCTATTACTTCAAAGAAAAGCAGAGATCGCCAGCAATTAACTTGTTTGAAGGTAACTTAGAGGAATTTCAGGCGAAAAGTTCATTTACCGAGAATGCAAAAAAACTGGCAATGCAGATGGGATTTAAAATATCAAATAACGTTCTAGCTTCGTGGGAAAAACATGGACAAGAACGAGTTATAGTAGTGCTTGAACAGGTTAAGGGAAAGCCCCGCATCAAAAACCATATAGGATACATAACGTATTTGCTTAACAATAACGAGAAATTTAAAATAAAATTATAAGGAGAATATTAATCCTCATGAAAAAACAAAATTTATTTTTATTATTAACTACTTTAATATCTATATTTTTATTAGTAGGGGTACCGTCAGGAAAATGCGGATTTACAACGTTAAGGAATTTTCAATACTAAAAAGCCCAACTTCACCTTTAATTAATAGAGAAATTGGGTTTTTTCATTAAAAACCATGCTTTGACATTGTCTAAAGCATGGTAATTATTTAAACTAATATAAATCTGCTAAGTTGATTTTTTTAGCTCATCTATTTATTGAATTCATTAACTGGAAGAAGTATTCAGGTTTATAAGTCTTATTTAGGTTATACCATGAATGTAATGTATCTGGTGCAAATACATCTAATTTTTTAAATACTTCCATCGTAAATTCCAGAGGCGCAACCCCTGATGCAGTAACCAAATTCTCACCAGATACCGCAGGTCTCATCTCATAATATTTTTCTCCTTTATAATTAGGGCAGACCATTTTAATATACTCTAAGTCATTGCTTGTGTGTTTTCTAGAATCTAAGTATCCCATATTCGCAAGAGCCTCAGTTGCACCACAAATTGCAGCAACAATAGTGCCAAGCTTTAAAGCTTGGCCAATTCTTTCCAAGATAGGTTGATGAATTTCTTCACTCCAAGTAGTCCCTCCTGGTAAAATTAAAAGATCTTTACTCTCAAGAGTACATTCATCAAGGGAAATATCTGGTTTTATGCTCAGTCCTCCCATAGTAGTAATCATTTCTTTATTAGCTCCTACTGTAATTACTTTTAAAGGTGCTAAATCTTTTTTAAAATATCTTCCTGAGTTTAGTTCAGCAATTAAATATCCATATTCCCAGTCCGACATTGTATTAAATACATATAGAAAAACTTTTTTTGTTTGCATCCAATAACACTCCCAATCACAATTTATATAGCAATTATAAGATAACTTCCCTGACAGCTAACGTCAGGGAAGTTATCATACTTGATGAAATTTTATTAATTCCGACAGAACTTCAATAAGTCTTTTCTTTAGACTTATTGGCTCGATAATTTGAATAGATTTACCGTACGGTAAAAGTAAATAAGGTATATATGTATGTACTATATCTTTTTCAAGAAGGAAAACTGCTTGATTTGAATTTCGTTCATGTAAATAATGTCCTAAAAACCAATGTTGGCAAACATCATTCAGCGTACTTTCATTTCCATTAATAACTAAAGAAGTAATCCCTTCCTTATCTTCTATAGTTGGAAGGAGGTTTTTCATAAAAAAGTCACGTGCTGAAAAGTTTTCTGGCCGGTTAAACTTATTTTCGGTTAGCATTAGACTTTCAATTCGATCTACTCTAAAACTACGGATATCATTCCTAAGATGACAAAATCCAATCACATACCACTTATTATTCCAATAGATAATTCTGTACGGATCGACCAATCTATAATTTAATTGCTTTTCGCCACTTTTATGGTAAAGAATTTTTACTGAGTACCCGTCAGCTACAGCCTGCTCCAACTCCTTCAAAAAAGGTTCCATAGAGAGTGAACTTAATCGACTTATTACTTCAAGACTAGTTAAATGTTGGTTTATCTTTGTTTCCTGCTCTTGATTTGAGTATTTACTTAGTTTTGAAATGGCCCTATTTAGTGCTTCACCTCCATAATATCCGGCTTCTTCTGCAAAAACAGCAGCGTGAAATAGTGAAGTTTGCTCTTCAAAATCAAAAAAAAGAGGAGCCTCAATAAAATTGTTCAATAAAGTGTACCCACCGTTATGTCCTGGTTCTGAAATTATAGGTACGCCACTTGTTGAAATTGTATCAATATAACGATACACAGTCCTTATATTCATCTCTAACTTTTCTGAAATTTGTTTTGCAGTAATTTTTTCACCTGAACGAAGCATCCATAGAATTGCTAACATATTGTCAATTTTAGGCATATAATTCCACCTCTATATGGAATTTATTTTCTATTATATATTTCCGATTTTTGGTATATCTCATCAAATGTTCCTTTCCGATAGCTTTCTATATAATGAGGCCCTAGACACATTTGTGATTTCATTTTTCTTGTTGATGTATAGATAAAAAATCAACTCTATCTTGCATTTTATCAATTGTGTCTCTAATACCGCCGGAAAGATTTAAGTAAAATTTCTTTTTTATTGATTCATACTCAATATCGAATGGAAGAGAAATATAATGTCTTAATGCATGAATGGAAAAAAATATAGAAACAGTCTCATCCTCACTAAATACGATGGGAGGAAGAATTCTTTCATTTAAGACTTGATAACCTCCATGTGGACCTGCTTCTGAGTACAATGGTACTTCCATCTCACTTAATTCTTGCAAATCCCTCAAAATGGTTCTTTTTGATACCCCAAATTCTTGTGCTAGTTCCCTGAGGGTAAATCTTTTTTTTCGATTAACCATCATTATCATTTCATTTAATCTTTTTGCTCTAGATATGCATATTTCCCCAAAAAATAACAGTGACATAAATTGTCACCATTATAATATATAATCACAAATAGATAAAGAATAAGGGGGATGATAGTTTAAATAAAATTTTTAAAAAAACTATATGGAAAGGAAATATTAAAATTACAACTTATCTCATTTATCTGATGACTCAATGGAAGCGCAAAATAAGAACAAATGTTTCTCGATGTGTCTTTGAAAATAAATTATGGAGGAATTATATATGTATATAACAATTTTAGACTTCATTAAAGAATGGAACAACGAAGTCATATTAACTCTAAACGTTTTAGATGGTTTAACAGATGATTCATTAAAACAACAAGTTTATCCAGAAGGTCGTACTTTAGGAAGAATTGCATGGCACTTAACAACAAATATTCCGGAATATTTAGCTCATTTCGGGTTGAAGATCGATGAAGTAGAAAATGCGGAAAATGTCCCAACTTCTGCTAAAGAAATTGCTGAAACCTTTAAAAATGTAAGTTCTAATGCAGCCAAAGCCATTGAACAACAATGGAAAGACGAAGCTTTGAAGGAAGTGCAAATTGCATTTGGGAGGGAAGAAACAAATGCTCAAATTTTAATGGGACTAATCAAGCATACTATTCATCATCGCGGACAAATGACTGTTCTTATGCGTCAAGCAGGATTAAAACCATTTGGAGTTTATGGACCGCCAAAAGAAGATTGGGTCCATTTTGGAGTAGAAAACCCACCTCTTTAATAATATTGTGCTAAACGGAAGCGTTGATCCGCGAAGGATTAACGCTTCTTTTTGTTGAATTTATTGAACGGGGTGCATTAGTTGAAGAAGCTAAAGGTAGCGATCATAATCATTATTCTGATCTTCTGCAATCGGGCGCTTTAATGGAATAAATGAAGAGCACATATTAGTCATGTATAATATGTGCTCTTCTTTATTTTTTAAGGGTTTTTTTTATTTAGGTCTTGATAATATGGGAGCGTCAATAATTTTGTGTAAATGACGAA
>NZ_QWVT01000056.1 GCF_003570705.1 Mesobacillus zeae | reverse complement strand
ATACCAGCTAATATAAGTCAATACTTTTGACTTAATATTGATTCATAAGTAATGTTACAATAAAAAAAGGCATGACAAAGAGACTTCAAAACAACAATTTGAAGTTTTTGTGATTAATGTAATTATTAGTTATTTGTTATGCGATGAAACTCTCTTTATGCTTGAGAATGGCATAAATCCAATGTAATAGCTTGTTGGCGCAGGCTATTATCGCTACTTTGTGAGGTTTTCCCTCACTTCTTTTTTTGTCGTAAAACTCTTTAAGTTTGGTGTTTCGATTATTCGTTAATCCACACTGAACGGCTGTATATAAAGCTTGTCGTAACTTGGAAGAGCCTCTTTTCGTGATGCGGTTTATGGTAGCTGTAAACTTACCTGATTGATAGATCCTAGGGTCAATTCCTGCATAGGCCACTAGCTTTTTAGGGTGACTAAACTGCTTGATTTCCCCGATTTCGGAGATGATTGTAGCCGCAATCTTACATCCTACTCCCGGTATAGAACGGAGAATCTCATACTCTTCAAACTGCTTGGCTAATTCATCAATCTCTTGTTCTAGGATGGATAGGAACTCTTTTTGTTGAAGAAGCATTTGGATGTACATTTTTAAGGTCACTAAATGGCTATGATATAGGGTTTTCTTAAATGGGTTTCGTTCGGCTGCTTCTTTAAGCTTATTCGCCTTATCCCAAAACCATGCATAAGAACGTTTTCCCCCTAGACTATGCATTACACTCGCTATTTCATCTGTTGTTGCCTTTAAAACGACGTCGGAAGTAGGATATAAAAGCAAGGTCTTTAAAGATACCTGTGAATATAAATTCCCAAAAACGCCTTTATATTCAGGAAAAACTTGATCTAGAATCGTTTGAAACTGTAGCTTTAACTGTACGTAATTACGAGTTAATGAATCATGTTGTCTAGATAAATTACGTAAGTTCATGGTTTGAACATTTTTCCGGTGAAATGTTTGTAGATCTTCTTTGTAGTAGAGTTCGCATAAATGTCGAGCATCAGCTGGGTCTGACTTAACCTTTCGAAGGCTACTCTTTTTAGTTTCGTAAGAAACCACTGGATTCACTAAATAGTAGGTTATCCTCCTTTCCTCAAGATACTGAAGTACAGGCTCATGATAGTGTCCAGTAGATTCAAAAATGACCACAGGATCTGCTTCAGCGTTCAATTTGACTTCCTTGTAAAATACATAAAAATCACGTAAACCATTGGTATCATGCTTAAACTTAAAGGTTTTTCCAAAAGGTTGCTTTCTTGCCAAGAAAGCTTGGACTTGGCTTTCTCCTTTTGCGACATCCAGACCAATGACTGGATCCATACTTTATCACATCTCCTTTTACTGTATTTGCCGGCAGCCCCTGACTATCTTGTAGTTTCATAGCTTCGCTTGTTATTCGGGGTCAAAGCCCCAACCAGCCTCAAACATGTTTCTACAAGTAGGGGGTGGACAGTATAACGGACGGGATCCTTGTCCCAAGGGCGCGAACGTCCTCCCCCGGCTACCTAAAGAATAACCTATTAAAAATAGGCCAACCAGATATATATTCTGGATGACCTTATAATACGA
>NZ_QWVT01000055.1 GCF_003570705.1 Mesobacillus zeae | reverse complement strand
TAAGTCAAAAGTATTGACTTATATTAGCTGGTATTATGGAATAACTTAAAATATGGTCTTAACCCTAAAATCATATAATTTTGGTTATCCGAGAATGAATAATAACTTGTTCTTATTCCGCTAAATTATTAAGAGTTTGTGGTATGTTCAATAACCAATTATTATCCTCGTTTGCTTCAATTAATTCATTTACTTCATATGTAGCATAATAACCTTCTTTGATAAATGGATCACTCTCAACAAAATTTATTGCCTCGTTAACGTTTTTACAAATTAATATTTGCATAGCTTTATCATTATCTTTAAAAGGTCCACAAATAAAAAGTTTTGATTCATTGTTTAATTTTTTTAGGTGTTCTACGTGTTTATTTAATAAATCCTTTGTTAGTTCACCTTTCTTTTTATCTTTTAAAATTGCTACAAATTTTCGCATAAAATATACCCCCGATTTCAATGAAAAGAGAACATACGTTCAATATTATTGTAACTTTTCTTCAAACCATCCTCAACTATATGGCCCTAGAATGGAAAATGAGCACTTATCCTTGTTCAAGTATAGCGCCCGATTGCTGAATATCGTTATTGAAGTAAAGCCCCTATAGTTTATAGTATAATATTTCACAATCTTACTTTTGAATAAGAAAAAATGCGGCCTTCTTCTCGAAGAATCGCACTCGTTAAAAATATTTTATTGTCCTCTTCTCTATTTCGAATACTACAGTTATTGTTTTGTTGACGGGAATTTTGCGATATTGAAAAATTCCTTTTTTTGTTGCTTCATTAAAAGAAGAAAAGAGCTTAAAACGATTGTAAAAAAAGAGGCTAATTGTACTGTAGTTGCACCATCAACAATATAACTAGCAAACCCCAAAGCAAATAGAATTACAGCAATTATTGGAATAAACATCTTTGTTCAACCTCCTTATAAGGAAATAATCAATAAATATCTTATATTTACATAATAACATTTTAAATTGAGGATATACTAATTTTTTTATGTTCAGTTATCTTATTACTAAACTGTTACTTTATTCCACTAACTGCCCCGTTAGCTTAAGTACATTTCTTCACAATCTCCATTTCTCTTACTAATCGTTATTAAACAATCTGGCCCGATTGCGGAACAAAAAATCTAGCCATACTGGATTTTTGATCCAACTTTATTATAAACAATCCAACTTTTTTATAAATGATAGGAATATCTTTCAAAGCTAAAAAGGACCGCACATATTTGATATGTATAATATGTGCGGTCCTTTTATTTTCATATACTAAAGCATTATGACCCTAAGATAATATCAATGCAGGATTTTTTCTTGTTCCACAATCGGGCCATTGAATTGAATAAAAATCTCTAATAAAATTGGATATTTGTTATTACCGTTTATAAAAAAGTTGCACTGTTTCCGAAATACCGGCGTCAGCGCATCGAGATAGAATCTTAACAATGTAAATTGCCAAAATCCTGACGATACCCCTTAAAGAAGAAGTAATTGACAAAGTTAATATTTACGATTATTATCCAACTATTCAATAAATTAATTGAATAGTTGAGGGGGGTTTACTTGCTTAATGAACGAAATTTAAAAGATTTATTATATCAAGAGTTCGCAAGGATAGGGAAAAGTTTATCAAGCCCTAAACGATTGGAAATTCTTGACCTTTTATCACAAGGACCTAAGTCTGTTGATGCTTTAGCAAAAAATACAGCCATGTCTGTTGCTAATGTATCTCAACACTTGAAAACTCTTTTCAATTCGAGGTTAGTTAAGTTTAAAAAGGACGGAAACTACGTCATTTACGAACTAGCTGATGAAGTAATTTCTGATTTTTTAAACTCGTTGCATGCATTATCAGAAAAGCAGCTTATGCAGGTACAACATATAAAAGAAGAGTTTTTAAATAATCAACTTGGCTTAGAAGGCATAACTCTTTCAGAACTTAAAGATCGAATGGATAAAGGTGAAGTTTTACTGTTGGATGTTAGACCGAAAGAAGAATATGAAAAGTCTCATATTCCTGGTGCTGTTAATATTCCTATCGAAGAATTAGACGATAAACTATCGTCTTTGCCAGCCAATTTTGATGTAGTTGCTTATTGCAGAGGACCTTATTGTTTGATGTCGGCTGAAGCAGTGGAAATTCTGAAGGCAAAAGGGATTAATGCATTTCGATTGGAAAATGGCGTTAGAGAATGGCAACAATTAAAGAAAATAATACATTAGTTGGAGGGATAAAAAATGAAATTAGGGATCATTTTGGAGACAATGGAACCTGAGAAAGCATGGAATGCTTTTAGATTTGCTAATACTGCATTAAAAAAAGAACATGAAGTTAAAGTTTTCTTAATGGGTGAAGCCGTTGAATGTGAAAACATTGAACATCCAAGGTTTAAAGTTAAGGAAGAAATGAATAAATTTGAGGATCTAATGGGAGAACTCTTGGCTTGCGGAACATGTTTAAAATCTAGTTTACTAGATGAAGCATCTTCTTGTGCGATTTCTACAATGGATGATTGTGTGAAGGTTGTTGAATGGGCTGACAAAATGGTTACTTTTTAATCCTCAAGATAAATAAATTGTGAGGAGGTGTTTTAAGTGTTCGCTAAAGCACAAGAACAAGATTCAATCGAGAGTTATATAGATTCACCAGAAAAGCTAAAAAAGTTATATAGACGAGTGCTGTTCGTTGTGAGTCTATCACAAATCTTTGGTGGGGCAGGGCTTACAGCAGGAGTTATTGTAGGTGCACTATTGGCTCAACAAATGCTTGGGACTGATGCTTATGCAGGAGTGCCGGCAGCTTTATTTACTTTAGGTTCAGCAGGAGCAGCTTTAATCGTTGGAAAACTTTCTCAACGATATGGACGCCGTACAGGTTTATCGACAGGTTTTATTGTAGGTGGACTCGGTGCAATTGGAGTAGTTATTGCTGCAATAATAAATAGTGTAATTTTATTATTTGCTTCTCTACTGATTTATGGTGCAGGGACTGCGACAAATTTACAAGCTCGTTATGCAGGGACTGATTTAGCAAACAAGAAACAAAGAGCAACTGCTATTAGTACTACGATGGTTATGACAACATTCGGGGCTGTTGCAGGCCCGAATCTAGTAGAAGTTATGGGGAAATTTGCTAGTCAAATTGGTGTTCCGTCACTTGCAGGTCCATTCATATTATCAGCTATTGCATTTATCTTAGCTGGTCTTGTACTTTTTATTATGTTGCGTCCCGACCCATTATATATTGCAAACAGGATAGCAGCTTATAAACAAGAATATGAGCATGTAAATAGATCGGATTTTGTTGATAAAGCAATAAATAAAAGAGGTCTAACGGTTGGTGCCACGGTTATGATTCTTACTCAAATTGTAATGGTTGCAATTATGACTATGACACCGGTACATATGAAACATCATGGTCATAGTCTAGCCGATGTTGGAATTGTTATTGGTTTTCACATAGGTGCAATGTATCTTCCCTCACTTATTACAGGCGTCCTTGTAGATAAAGTGGGTCGAACAGCCATGAGCATAGCGTCGGGCATTACATTGTTATTCGCTGGTTTAATAGCAGCATTCGCACCAAGTGATTCAATGATTCTGTTAGTAATTGCTCTATCTTTACTTGGATTGGGATGGAACTTTGGCTTAATTAGTGGTACTGCTCAAATAGTTGATTCTACAGAACCTTCAACACGTGCGAAAACTCAAGGAACACTTGATGTATTTATTGCATTAGCAGGAGCTTCGGGCGGAGCTCTTTCGGGAATGGTAGTAGCTAATACAAGTTATGCTACATTATCTTTAAGTGGAGGACTATTATCCTTAATTCTCATACCTGTTGTGATTTGGTCCCGTAGAGGTAGAGCATAATTATATAAATTTAAAAATGAGACAACTTTAAAGAATGTTGTTATATAAAAGTGTAGCAAGGGTTTTATTGGGAGCGTCAATAATTTTGTGTAAATGACGAAA
>NZ_QWVT01000054.1 GCF_003570705.1 Mesobacillus zeae | reverse complement strand
TTTTTCATTTACACAAGATATTTTACGCTCTCAATTAACACCTATCTCAAAAAAATTAATATTTGTTTCTATAAAATCATTCGTATCAATTACTTCTTTGAAAATTTTAACAATACTATCTTTTAAATTCTTAGTATCATATGATATGTTTTTTTGATAAGGTTTTTTTACTTCTTTTTTATATAATTCTAAAAGTTTATTAAAATGTCTTTATTTTTATATTCAGCAGTATACATATCTAACACTCCTTATTGGGTTTCGAATCCTAAAATATACTTTTATGTTGACATTCCATAATACTAAAATCTAAGTTACCATCTTTGCAAATATTAATCTCTTGAAAAATAAATTGTATTTGGGTTGAATTATTATTTCTTACTACTACAGAAACTTTGTACTCTGAATAAAGGTTAAAAGTGTAATAGTTGTACTCATTTTTAGTTTTGTCTTCCTTAATAGGGACTTGGAAACTCAGAGGGTCTTTATAAAATCCCATTCCTATTGCTTTTAAAAAGGCCTCTTTTCTTGTCCATATATAAAAAAACCTTGATTCCTTTTCAAACAAAGTTTTTGCCTCTAATACATAATCTATTTCTTCCATTCTAAAAATGTGCTTCATAATATTGAAATCCACAGGACAAATACGTTCAACATCAACTCCTACCTCATCTAAACCTATCACACAGACGAGTAGGCCATTACTATGAGATAAATTAAAATAAATAGGTTTGTCTTTAAACATAGAATTATCTAAAAATAATTTCCCATATTTGCTTTTCTTAAATACTATAGAGCTGGGTTCAACATTTAATATTTCTCCAATTATCTTTTTTAGTAATACTCTTCCTAATAAAAACTCTACTTTTTTGAATTCTACTTTATAACTCTGATAAATTTCTACCTCCTGTTCACTTAAGAACTTAACTAGATTGTCAAATTGTGATAATATAGATAGGTCATTGGTTTTAATGTAATTAATAGTTATACTTACTTTAATCTCCACCTTGTAATTTTTCTCCCACTCAACCACCTATAATATTAAACATCTTTTGGTATAATTTCCACAATTTTTGAAATAAAACAAATTATATATTAACTTTGGAAAGGGCGGGCTTCCCACATTTTAATATCTATGTAACTTGAAAATACAGAATCATTTATGTCTTAATTGATGAATTTGTGCCCTGTAAGTATCCTTTGAATTTCCACTAATCAACTTCTCTGCCAGAACATTTTTTCTGCGATTAAATAGCGTATCACTGCAGTAAATACGCCTACGTTTTCCATCGCATGAATTATATTATAATTATGTAAATCAGTTTCACAGTTTGGGGTTTACCTTTGTATTAACAAATAATTTGTTTGCAGTATCATGTGTCATACACCTCTCAAATATCTTTTCATTGTTTTTTGCTGAAGCATCAATTTCTGTATAATGATATGCAGAAATTTGCAGTGTTTCTTTATAACCTAAAGGACGAATATTTAATTTTTGATTCAATTTGATGTTGTCCATGAAAGATGTCAGAATAGAATGAGCATTGGTATATAGAAAAATTTTTTAAATACTATACCAAGCTTAACAAATACAATAATTGCCTCCCTTAACAAGAAAAGAATTGCTATGGTTATAGCAATTCTTCTAAACTTCCAAATGGTATAATCTTTGAGTCATCAAAGTCTTTACCCTCATTTTCTTTATATAGCTTTAAGCAACCTTCAACACCATGATTTGAATTACTTGTAGATAAAAACATTTTTGCAATATGAGGTAACGTGTCTTTAGTGAAACCTGAATAACCTGACCAACAAACGCTACCATTTGCGAATACATGTGCATATGGATAACGGTACACATCCATTAAGTCATGAATTGGTTCATTTTCTTTAACAGCAACAAGCTTCATTGACGCTACTTTTTCACCTTTTAATTTATAAATTGCTAGTAATCTCGGATGCCCCACATCGTCTATTGCTACATCATGATATTTAACACGAATCTTTGATTTAGGTATTTCATATACATAGCTAGTTCCATGTGAATTAACACCCATATATGCTATCCCTGGTGGAATCTGGCCACTAAAGTAAGGAACCTTCTTATTTGTGGATGCCTGTACTTTTTCCATCGTTTCTTTAAACCATTTATTATCCATATGAGGGATTAGATGAGATATAGCATTTTTTATTTCGTCCTGTTGTTCTCTTTCCAATGTTGAAATGATAGCTTTTAATATTTCAACCTTTTTATTTTCTAAGTATTAAAATTAATTATTTCCTTAATTATACTAAATTATATATATAATGAAAATGATGTTATATTTATGTGAAAATATTATTATTTCTCATTGAACTAAACTGCCACGTTCGTATTATAAGGTCAGCCAGATATTTCTGGTTGACCATTTTTTATATGGTTTTATTATAACAGTAGCCAGGGTAGAACGTAACTGCTCGTGGGGCTTGACCCCGTCAACTAAACCGTTCGCCCCCTACTTGCAGAAACATGATTGAGGCTGATTGGGACTTAGATCTCGTATAACAAGCGAAGCTATGACACTGCATGGAGGATTAGGGGTAACTGGCATACTATGATTCTAGGAGGAGATTAATAATGAATCCAGTCATTGGTCTGGATATTTCAAAAGGAGAAAGCCAGGTTCAAGCATTTTAGTTCAATAAAGAAAAAAGAGCTGCATATGCAACTCAATGATCTTAAGTAAAGCCCCTCTATAGTTAAATAAGAGGTTTTACGATTTCAACAATTTGTTTGAACGCCAATAATCAAAATCTTTTGGACTTGCTTTTAGAATTCATCATTACATTATAAGCTTTACATTATTATTTCTACAATAAAAGAAGGGGCGTATATGCAACTCAGTAATAAATTGCTAAAGTTCCCTTCAGTCATATTGCCTCCAACACTATCACCTGCAATTATTAGACTCATTTTATCTTTGTCTAAATCAAGGAATTCATCATTCTCGTTACTAATATTGGGGTAATTGTCAGGAACGTACAAGAACGGTTCGCCGAATACGGCCTATCTCCAGGCAACCGAAGATAAAATTCTCTATATACGCCTAAAGCCGACATGCCCGATATTGGCGAAGCATCAGCTTTCAGAAGAAAAGGGTTTGGTCATTTCGGATCCGTTGCATCGAAGCAAAAATGAATCGAAGCGTAGCCTTTTGATCCATCAAATTGTGGACGCGTCCTCGAACAAATCCGGAATTCAGTGGTTCATTGATGCATTAGCCGAAAAGTATCCAAGGCATTTGATGGACCAATTGAAGGTCATCCAAAAGACCATCCGAAACCATCCAAATAGTATGGAAGTCGCTTTGAGAGTGAAGTGGAAAAGCTTCAATTAATCAGCGGGAATGATCTTCGGGATATCGCTTATCCGCTTGACCGCCAGGTAAAGCGTCCTTGATATCCAATTGAATGAAAAGTACATTGAGTTGAAGGCGCCTAAGAGCTCGAACGATACATACCTGAAAGTGTTGAACGGAGGGAGAATGAGATGACGAGCCCGTTCGATCGTTTACAGCAGCAGTGCCGAACCGTACGGTTGGCTGAAACTGCAAAAGAATTGCCAACCCTTCTCCGAAAAGCAGAAGCTAAAGGGCTGGACCTATCATGAGTTCACACATGAACTTCTGTCATATGAGTTGCATTTCCGGGAACAGAAGAACATGAAAAGAATGATGAAAGGGGCTGATTTTCCGGAACTGAAGACGCTTGATGATTATGATTTGAAAGAACAAAATGCGTTAGGCGGAAAACAATTCAATGTTTTAAAAGAGTTGAATTGGATTGAAGACGATTTCACGTTGATCCTAATGGGACCGACAGGTGCAGGCAAAACGCATCTGTCCGTCGCTTTGGGTGTGCATACCGTCGAGCAAGGATTTCAAGTCTCCTTTGTTTCAATGGCACATCTGATGTATGTATTGAAAACGCGTGATCACATTAAAAAATCCAATACCCGGTATAAGCGGATAATTGGATCTGATCTTATCATCATCGATGACGTCATGTATATGACTTATGAGCCTCATGAAGCCCATTTATTCTTTCAGTTGATCTATGATCTCTATGATAAAGTTGCTTTCATCTTGACTTCAAACAAGGGCCCGAATGAATAGGGGAAATCCTCCGGCGACCCAACATTAACAACCGCCATACTGGATTGCCTGCTCCATCAGAGGGAAATCATTACTTTTGGTGAAGAGACGGATAGCATCCGAATGAAGTATCGAAAAACTTTGTTTCCCGAAAATAGTGATCAATCAAGCGATGGAACCCTGTTTTCTCAACAGAGATATTCTTTTTTCCATTCAAGTCATGTAGATTTAACTCTCTTTACTTCAGGAGAATCTTCCTTCTTTTTAAAACATGCAAAGAATGAACATAACCAAATAACCAATTCCGATAATAATGTAATTAGGAGTACATCAAAGCCGCCTTGTTCATTCCAACTTGACTTGTTTATAAAGAAAAATAAAAATGCTATTAATAAGACTAGATTACTTTGCCAAAAAAATGTGACACCCCTTTTAAAGGAAAAGTTCTCATCCTCTTTCTCCTTTTTACCTGACATATTTTTATCTTTTTGAGGGCTGTCATTAAATAGAAATTCCCCCATAATGCTTTCCAAAACATTAAAATAATGGCTGACACTATTACTCATTAAAAATATTTGATGATTGTCAGACTCATCATAGTTTAAATGCCAAATATAATCCTTACCTGAAACAAAAAGCATCGCGAAATCCACTTTCATGCCACTGTTCTTGGTTTTTCTTTTTTTAAAAATAATTTTGCAAACCTGCTGATTATTCCATTTAAAATCGTTTAAGAATTCACGAATCTTCGCATCATATTTTTCATCCTCGATCATTTGGTCCAATTTTGAGGGTTTCATGTTATGAAGTGAATCATACAAATCATTCGATAATTCTATATTAATTTTAATTGGATCTTCATATAACGTAGAATCCACACCGTAAAAATCACAAACTACTTCATTTAAACCTAAGGAATTATGAAGCTTTGAAAACGTGTGCTGAGCGCTATGTACATATTCCAAAATAACCTCTGATCCTGCAGAGAAGTAGACTAACAAACATTTATTTCTATTTTCAAATCGGATAACTTTGTTTGTATGTAAAATATCCTTACCTATACTTTTTAATAGGGCTAGCTGGCGTTCTGAATACTCATCATCATTTATCATGGCTTGCGGAGTTTCTATTAGCTGATCGACTTCTTTTTTTGAAAGTTTATATTCATTGGCAACTTCCCTTACCCTTTTGACAGACCCCAATTGAACAAGAATTGCTATAAGCGCTTGAGTGGTAACACTGATTTTTTGATCTTCTTCCATATCCGTTCTTCCTCCAACAAGCTTATTCAAAAATGAAATGGACAACTTGAAAAATTAATTAAAGATACTCATTATTCCTGTTCCAATCACAACGAGAAAAACAAAAAAGATAATACTTGCCAGTTTATTGACTACGAGAGGGAGACGATTAAATACATTCTGAGTATAATAATTGACCCCAGATGAAAGAATGGCAAAATATTTAAAGAAAAAGTCTCCTATGCTTTTAGGTTCTTCAAAAACATTCACTTCATAAAGAATGATAACAAAACGCTGAACAAAAATCGAAAATAAAGCAAATATGGCATTTGTTAAGATCACCAGACTTATATAAGAGCTTGGGATGGGAATATCAATTCCCGTGAAAAGATAAGCGATAAATGTCCAAACACTAATGGCCAAAGTAAAGCCAACAATTTTTATCATATTTTATTTACCTTTCATTCATTATTTCAACATGATTCAAATACCTATACATCTCAATACTTAACATGGAGATATCTCGATATAATAGATTAATTAAATTAGAGTTTTCCTCCATTTTATCCCCCCGCTTAATTTGGATTAAGTACTTTATAGAAAAGTTGAATTTTCATAGTTATGAGGCAAGTCTCTAGCAGGTGAAGGTATCTATTTCTAAATGATTTTAGATAATTGCTCTTCTTTTAATCGTTTGCTTACCAAGCGCCATTTTAGCGATGAGGAATTCTACCATGATGATTATTCTTCCACAACAGATTCAAGTTGCTTTTCGAGATACGTTTGAATCTGTTCTCATATGGTATAAATTTCCTTTTATAAATTTCGAGTAGGTCCTCAATGGTTGTGCTGTTTTCTACTGGTTTGTCATTTCCAGACAGTACCTGTTGTTTATTCGGTATTCTGAACCAATATCCTTCTCTAAATAAATGATGCTTAATTTTCCGACACGTTTAAAGTCTGGCATTTCTTGTCTACCAATGTGCCGCTCGTGTTGTCGTAATACGTCTAATCATATTTTGTTACAGCCATTTTTGCTTACCTCCCCTTTATATAATATACTATTTTTTGATATGATTTCCAGATAGAGAGGTCGATAACTTAAAAAAATGGGTTAAAATTTTGAGCATATTGATGGTTTTGACGGCTGCAATAACGAAGATAAAGAAACCGCAAAGAAAGCCGAAACAATGGCTAAAGTACGTTAAGGACGAAGATGGTAAAGCCCTAATTGTAGAGAAAGTTGGGTTTACTTCTGCTGTCGGAGGAGGGGCAGGATTTGTAGAAGGTCATTATAAAGTACCCTTCCGGCTTTGTTTTGTCATATACTCTTGTCATTCTCTTTTGCTACTCGGTATATTTTGGTATGTCCCGTATAATTGACAGTTTACGATAACCGTAATCGAAATGACAATTCAAGAATTCCGGGATAATTATACTAAAAATGGGCATGAAATTTCCAACTGCCTTTAGTTTTTTTCACATAGTCCATGCAGCTACGTCTAATGTTGAAAAAGAAAAGCTAACATTAATTTCTCGAAAGGGTTTAATGATGGACTGTTTATTCCTCCACTAAGACAATAATTATCTTCTCCACTTTTACAAAAAAAGCATGTAGACATGGTCTGCGAATCAGACTTGTCTACATGCTGAGAGACCTTTTGCAGGGAATTAAACTACCTCAATCGAAGTAATAATTCTCTGCGGTCCGGTAAGGCCATTCCCAAAACTTGAACCTTGCGATTCAATAAATCGGTCTAAAAATAGTTCCACGTTCAGATTTAATGCTGCCGTATGGTTTCCTAATTCAGCAATATACAGGTAGTTTCATGATATTGATCAAATTAATTGCCCACTATATGACAACTAATATCAGTCAAGTATGTATTTACTAAACGTTTCAGTTAGAATTGAAAAACACCGGAATTAGTATTAAATAGTTATCTCATCCGGTGTTTATCAACTCCTATCTTTTTACTGAACACTGCGTCAAGTGTTAACTCATTATTTGCAGGGCACCCTGTATCATTTTATTCTCCCAAACAACAAATCAAGAATCCTTTCATCCGCCTTTCTATTGTTACCTTTATACGGATAACAATGAATATGGATGGCTGGATTAAAGTTGATTTCAATTATGCTATAATTAGTTTCCATTGCTTCTTTCTCAATATTGTCAATCATCATATCGACTCCACAGATTGTAGCACCAGCAGCCTTTGCAGATTTAATGGCAATATTTTTGTAGCTTGTCGGAATGTCATCCGTGAAGTCGATACTATCCCCTCCTGTACTAATATTGGAGTTTTCCCGTAAATAGACAACCTCACCAGCAGGCGGAATATCTATACGACTCTTGGATTGGTTTTTCAAAAACATCTCTTCCACTTCACCTAATCGAATGCGTTCAAGAGGAGTTTTATAACCCTGCCCTCTCAATGGATCTTTATTTTTATTGTGGACAAGTTGATCAATCGTGTGAATTCCATCTCCCACGACATTGGCTGGAACCCGGTGCAAAATCCCAACGACCTCATCACCCATGACAAGAAAACGGTATTCTTTTCCTGTCATAAATTCCTCAAGAAGGACGGTGTCATCATGTTCAAAGGCCATTTTAAACGCTTTTTGATAGTCCTCCTTTGAAAAGCTACTAGTGAAAATGGTAATCCCGAGTCCAAAATTAGTCGATTTTGGCTTTATAACGATTGACTTCTCTTGATAGATCTCGAAATCGGCCATTGCTTCTCTAAGATTACGATACGCCTGTCCATCTGGTACACGGATGCCATGCTGTTTAAGTACTTTTTTTGTGACAACCTTATTTTCCATAATTAGAACTGTACTATATGAATCCAAGGATGTTTTCGTTGCTTGCTTCACATATTCTGTATGATCACCTTTTTTAAGGACAATGAAATTCTCATCACGATCTATAAATTCAAACTCAAGTCCTCTTTTAATCGCTGCTTTCAATAATATTTGTGTCGACAGTTCCAAGTCCTCAAATCCAATAAATAGATACCCGTTTTCAAGGCTTTCCTTGGCATATTGCTTGGCTTTATCCATATGATAAGTCAGATAGGACGATTGTTGGATTTCTGATTTTACAATTGCTGCAAAGTTGAGTTCTGGTCTCCGTATTTTTCGCTTTTGTATTTCAAGTAAAGTAAACAATTGTTTGTCATAAGGCTTTAGCACCTGCACCATTTTTTCCATTTCTCCAATAAACTCAAGTGCTTTTTCCTCCATACTAACAAAACGATTATCCTCATCATGTAACATACCCTTTATGCCTTCCTTTGAAAGGGTATCATGATTTAGGGTAGCCACTTTTTGTTCCTCCTCACCAAATGATTCATCATGCTTCAATAGCATAAAAACCAGAAACAAATGAATAAATTGCATCGTTTCTTTGCTGATCCCATTTTTATAAAGTGGGTTTAAATCAATCATGCGAAGTTCCAAATAGGCTATGCCATTCTGAAGCAATTCTTGTAAGTAATCATTCCGCCTTGCTGGTTTAACTCTGACTGGGCTATAAAACTCTTTTACACTTAGCAGATCCTTCGATTCAATTAGTGACTGCAAGTCATGGACATATTCCTCTATCGAATTGAACGAGACATAGAAAGGTTTATCATTTCGGTAGCCACATCCACTATTACGTAGTGAATTCATGTTCGGAAAAAAGTAGCTTTCTTCATCAAAATGATCTCCCGATTCCACACATTTTTCTAAATATGTTTTATTAAAAACAGGACTGGCCCCAGTCAAAAAGATAAGCAACCAACGGTATTTCAATATGTTTCGCGCAACTTTTAAATAAATATCGTTCTTGAACTCCACGTAACTGGTTGTATACTCTAGCTCTTTATACAGTCTGTTTAAAAAAGTTTCATTAAACGAAAAATTGTAATGGAGCCCACTTATTAATTGTCGTTTTCGACCATACTTTTCTGCCAACTTGAACCGGTACTGATCCTCAATTGGATCATTCATTATGGCAATCGGGATTTCCTCTTCTTCAGGCAATGCAGGAGGATTACTGCTAGGCCATAAATACTCTTCATCGCTTAACTCAAGAGTGACAATATCTTGGATAGTTTCTAAAAAATGATAGGCCTCATCAATGGAATCTAAAGCAGGAGTAATCATTTCAATCTGACTTTCTGAAAAATCCGTCTTTATATACGGGTTTTCTATTTTGCTACCAAAGGCTTTTGGATGACGTGTCAGCGCAAGCTTCCCATCTTTGTCAACCCTGGCATTCTCTTTTTCCAGGCCGAATATGCCTAGTAGAATATCCTCATTTAAGTTTTTGTCTATTATTAGTTGTAAAAATTCTTCATTCATTAAACCCACTATATTGACCTTCCTTCATCCATCTTTAAACGATTTTCAAATACAGATTGATTCATTTTTCTAAGATACCACATGAACCAACAGACAAGAACGATGCCTTTTATTACACTACTTAAAGCAATTGACATCCATACGCCGTTCAGTTCAAATGTACCTGATAACATAAGCGCCAACGGAATCCTCAACGCAGTGAAAATAATACTGAAAATGGGAGGAATATGTGTCTTGCCTATCCCATTGAATGCACCAACTGTCATAAGCTCCAGGCACATAAACAATTGTGAAAATCCTATAATTCTCATGTAGTCAGCACCTAGTTGTAAGCTAGCCTTATCAGAAAGGAAAAACGAAAAAATCTGCTGTGGAACTAGGATAAATAATATCGATATCATTACTCCAAAGATAGACGTAATCAGTAATGCTTTCAGATAACCTGTTTTAATTCGGTCCGGTCTTTTCGCTCCATAATTTTGACCAATAAACGCTGCAACCGCACCTTGAAGACCTCCAATCGTCATATAAGAAATTGATTCAATCTGAACACCAACCCTTTGAACTGCGATGGCATCCGGTCCCCATTGAACAATAATTTTGGCGACAATGATAGAAATCACAGTAAATGTAATACGTTGCACCGTGATTGGCAGCCCCATCCAGAGAACTTCTTTCATTTGGCTAATTTTAAATGTAATCTGTTTGGAGAACATGTGTAAGTTCCTGGTATGCATGAAAAACAAAACCGTTACAATGATATTCGCTGTTAACGTAGCAAGCGCTGCCCCTAACACACCTAATCCATTTAAATCCCCCACTCCAAAAATCAACAAAGGGTCAAGAATCATGTTTATAAGAAAACCAACTGTATAGACACGAAACGGTTTGCCACTACTTCCCATTGAATTCAAGACTATGCTGAATAAGGTATTAAAAAATGTAAATATCGTCCCTATCATCGAAATGACTAGAAACTGGATAGCCATTTGTTCTATTTCTTTGCTGCCTAGTTCAAAATAACCAATCAGAAGATTTTTTGCTAAAAGGATAAATATCATATATAAAATGGCTAATAAAACTGACATTAAAAACCCATTATTAATTAACTCTTTTGCTTTTTCCTCTTTTCCGGCTCCCATACTATGGGCAACTTTAACACCAGTACCGATGGAAATTATAGTAAACAAAGCAGCTCCAATGTTGACGAAAAAGCTTGCTGTCCCAACGGCTGCAACTGGTCCACTTCCTAACTTCCCTACCCAGATCATATCAACAAGCCCATATGTAGTTGATATGAAGTTTGTAGCAATAATCGGTAACGTTAATTTCATTAACGTAGGTGTAATTGGACCTTTAGTTAGGTTATACGTCCCATTCATAGATGTATCTCCCTTGTTTAGTTTCGATAATTTGATATCCTTTTGTATACAGAAAAATTGTAAACAGTTTTCATTTCTAGACACTAATGATCATTCTTTATAAAATTCGGATGAGAAAAAACATTTTCAGAAAAGGAATATAACGGGTTTTTAATCCCTTTATGAAAGGAAGGTTTCCTTAATAGCTGTGCTTCGCTTTAAAGGTAAATTTTGTGTATAAGGCAGATCATAATCGAGTGCAGTTTCAGCTTTGCAAGTTCCTGGCCAAAATAAGCGTATAGCCTAGACGAGATTTCACAACGACAACTGGAAGTTTCCATTTTATTAGATGTAGTTGAGCTATAACCATATGCAGCAGTATTTACTAGTTCGCTGCCACATGAATCATCACCACAACCACAAGCAACCTTTTTTACTTGTTGTTCAGTTCTTCCACACGAGTATCCTATTAAACCGCCCGCATTACATCCACTATACATTCCCATCCAACGCACTTGGAATTTTTCTAATTGCATCTAAGCATTAATGAAAGGTCTTAATGCTTTGTGTATAATATCCATGAATCATCTCTCACTTAAAAAATCCAATTAAAAAATATATACTCATCAAATTATTTTGATTAGTAAAGTGAACAAAAAATAGTGAGATTACTTACACCCTACTTAAACTCAATGTCTTCAGTTTATCCAATACATCCCGATTGCGTAGCTTGTAATGACTCCAAGAACCATGGATTTCACGTTCTATCAATTCCGCCTGAAGTAAAATCTTCAAGTGGTACGATACCTTTGATTGGGCAAGCCCCAACAACTCTTCAAATTCACAAGTACAAAGATCGGAACGATTTTGTAAAAAGTGAACCATTTGAATCCTAATCGGATCACTTAGAGCTTTGGCTGTTATTGCTAGCCGTTCGGTTTCTGCACTATCATATAATGGAATATCACCGCTGCATACACGAGGAATTTCAGCCATACACTGTTTCACTCCGCTCGCCCCTTTATCAACTTTTTTTGATTATATTTACCTTATCGCAGTAACGTGAGATAGTCAATGGAGTAACTAACACGATGATTCTGCCATTCTTGTAGTCTGTTGAATGGGACCCCATGCACTATTGAATGGTGAGGCATAAGAAAGGTCCAAATCTCAAGTTGATGAATTTTCACATTGTGGAATATAAGCAGTCGAAAGTACATCAATCCTCTTGTCAACAACCTGTTTTCCGATAATTTGTCCACCAAGAAGTTATTGGTTATCTTTTCGATAAAGGAGCTACGCGAATGCTCCATCATGATTTTTAGCCAAAATACATTTTCCTTAATAATCGCATCTTGAATAGGATCCAATATCCATTTATTAATTTTTTTCAATGTTCTCATAACGGACGTTGGCAGCAATTACAAATTATCAGGCTGTCAGCAGTGCTACGTGGTCAACTCAACAGGCGATCTCTCAATTATAAATCTATCCAGTAATTCTTCCGGGGAAATTTTTATTTACCGTGAATGAAAATGAGGAGCCTATATGGCTCCTCAACTATTGAATCCCGTTAAAGCTAAGTAGAACTATAAGCCAATAAATTGTGTCAAAAGCTGGTTAAACTTGTCACGTTCTTCCCAGAAAGGGCCATGACCACTATATTGAAACGGGACTAGCTTTGAATTTTTTATTTTTTGATTTAATTCCTGAGCTTGTGCAGATGGTATAACTTTGTCATGAATGCCGTGAATAATTAAAGTGGGGGCAACTATTTTTGGAAGGTCTTCATGCAACTTCTCATCTCTTAATAAAACAATAACTGCCGCAGTCGACCAACCTGCAGCCTGTAATCCCATTTGGAAAAACCAGTCCGAAAAGGGGCGAGTTATATACTTAAAGAAAAAGCTATCTGTTACTTCCTGCATCATCTTAGGGCGGTCATTTAACGTTTCTTTAAGAAATTTATTAGCCGTTTCTGTTGAAAAGCCTGTGGGAGCGGCAGCATCAATAAGGACAAGTTTGGATACTCCGTAACCGTTGTATCTAGCCATATATCGAATCGCGATCGCTCCACCCGTAGAGTGACCCGCGAGCGTAAAATTGTCTAATTGAAGTGTACCAACTACAGTGCGGATATCATCTGCCAGTCTGTTATAGGTGTAGCCACTCATTGGTTTATCCGAATTACCAAAGCCCCTCCAGTCTATGCCAATACAACGGTAACCCATTGCAGGAAGAACATCAAACTGATATTCGAACTGTTTATGGCTCAACGGCCAGCCATGTATAAAAACTATGGTCCTGCTGCCGCCTGGGTTAATATCTTCAACATATAGATTTACACCTGGCTCTACAGTAACAAAGTATCCCATGAAGATTCCCCCGTAATTAAAATGGTTTCAACAATAAGATATTCATTTTTGTAAACATAGGTGAGTACCTATCCCAGTTGTGGGTCAGAGAAGTGTAAAAGGATATGGCTCTTTTTGAACTATCCTGCCGATTTGCACAATAAGGAATTCAACAAAAAAACGTTAATCCTTCCTGGATCAACGCACCCGTTAGTGAAAAATAATTATAATTTCACTGTCCAAATTTTATAGATGATTTGACCGTCAATTTTTGTTTTTTCTGTACAGACATCGACCTTCAAATTGTTATAATCAGCCCATTGAGGTAAAAAAGATGCCAAATATTTAATTACCTTCTCATCAGGTGTTGCATACCCTACATTAATTTTATTACCTAAATAAGCAACAAAATCTGGATATAAAGCATCTGTCCATTCTTTAGCTTCAAACTCCGAACCAAAAATACGATTATCCTCTTTATAACTCCCATTTATCCACTTAACATTCTTCAATGGAACCAAACCACCATCTTTCCAAGTTTTTCTACCGTTGTTGAATAATCTTATTACGCTAACCTGCCCAGTTTGTTCAATAAGAAGTTCAACAAAAAGGGCGTTAATCCTTCTTGGATCAACGCACCAGTTAGCATTCCTGTAGATTGCTAAATATCGGCTT
>NZ_QWVT01000053.1 GCF_003570705.1 Mesobacillus zeae | reverse complement strand
GCATGGCTTTCAAATCTCTCCATAATTAACTCATCGTTTGAATATTCTGATTTTTTATACTGGGCCAATAGCTGATGTTTCTCTTCTTCGTCTAGTAAGTCAATGTTGATCACTTTATCATAATAATAATTGACCATCTTCAAAATGACTTTATATAATAGCTTCATGAAATAACGAATCCACTCTTGACTGAATTTATTGCATTTATAGTTTAAAATAAACTCTAATTTATTATTTTTTTCCATAACCATGATAGTTAACCCAAAATGGGTATCTTCGCTAATACTTATTACATCTATATCTACCTTACTATTACGATCTAGATTTAAAGGGTAATTTTCGAAAACTAAAATCGTATCAAATAAACCTTCTTCCCCTTTAAAACCACAATATTCTTTTATGGAACTAAGTGGAGTCGTTTCATAAGGACTTCTTTCATTCATACTTTTTTCAACATGTCTTATAAGTTCAAATACCTTTGTGTCTGTATTTTTTATAACTCTTATAGGTAGTGTATTTATAAACAACCCGATCATATGCTCTACATTAGGTAAATTTACATTACGCCCAGAAACCGTACTCCCAAAAATAATATCATTATGGTTACTATGTATTTGTAAAAGAATTCCCAACCCACTATGAATCCATCCTGCTAAAGTATGCTTATTTTGTATACAAGCGTTTTTAAGAATTTTATAATCATTATCTTCGATATAAAATGTTTCTCTATGGCTTTTATTGTCTATATGTTTATTGTGAGTAGACTGGGGAGAGATTTCATTTCGCTCAACGCCATCAAGATAATTAGCCCAGTATTTTTTTTCTCCATCTATGTCTCGATTTCTAACTAATTTAATATACTCTCGCCAAGGTGTTACTTTTATTTTTGAAGGTAACTCTTTATCAACTTCGATTTCATTACATAATCTAGTAAAGCTATCTATAAGGATTCCACTACTCCATCCATCCCATAAAATATGGTGATAGGTTAATATCATGATTTTTTCATGGTTGGCGCCATTTACCAGACGGATTCTTAATGGTTCCGTTGTTAAATCAATCCCTTTTTTAAGCTCATTATCCCGTATTTCATTTAATATGGTAGTACAATCTCCCACTCTTTCTTCAAAATAAAGTGGCAGATCGATTTCTTTCAATACAATTTGTACAGGGTTACTTAACTTTTCCCATTTATAAATAGAACGCAAACCATCATAAGTGCTAATCAAGTGATGCCATACTCTTTCAATCTCTTTATCAGTTATATCTCCTTTAATTTTTAGGACAACCTGTTCCATGTATTCGCTCGATTTAGGATCCATCTGATATTTAAAGAGTAGTCCTTGCTGTGTAGGTGACAACGATAATATTTCCTGAATATTGTCTTTTCTTAATATTTTATTATTTATCAAGTAAACCATCCTTTTATTTTGTAGTGAATTTCAGTTAGATCGATTGTAATTATTGCTTCAGTAGATGTTCTTCACCCCCAAAATTTAAATTCCACTAGTTATTGCGCTTTGGATTAATTTAATTTAATATACAAATAATAACTCACTAACCATTAACTTACAAGGAAAATTCTGAAAATTATTATATGGGTTCTTTATCCTAAAATCGGGTGGGGAAGTTTTTTAGATAGCAAGTTTTCGTATAAAATACAATCGAAGGAGGCGGAATTTTATGGATTTTATCAGGAAATAAACCGCTTGGAAATAATTTATTCCTTTCTGCTATTGCGGATTGTCTCTGATCCTATCTGTACCTTATAGTAAGGGAAGAAGGGTACGGAAGAAGCCGTATAGTCAGTAGAAACCCTTGAAAAAGTTAGTTCAGAAAATTTCTAGTAGGAGCGTGTAAAATGAATTTAAAAGAAAAGTTGATATTAATAAAAGAAAATGGGTACCAAGCAACCCCCGATACATTCCAGTTGATACTAGAAATGATAAATAACATCGGTTCTTTGGATGCCCAACTACGTGATGAGCTAATTTATACAACCTTATCACATTGGATTCCTGATAATTCTCTAACAGCAAACGAACTAGAACAACTTCTACCGGTTGTTTTGGATAAAAACCATTTGCTTTTTAAGCTTGGTGAAACAAATACAGACTCTGTCTTCACTCGATCTTTCTCCATGCTAGTCATACCGCTCCTCTTCATGAGGCATAGAGAATCACCATTTCTCTCAAGAGAGCAAATTCATCAGATAAAAGAGAAAGTATTTTACAATGTACAAGAAGAGCGAGATTACCGTGGGTATGACGAAGAAAAAGGCTGGGCTCATGCTATAGCCCATGCAGCAGATGCTTTAGAAGATTTGGCTCAGTGTTCCGAACTGGATAAAAATGACCTCTTAACTATCCTCGATTTGGTTTACGAAAAGATGACCATAACAGATCGAATTTACTCCGATGGGGAAGATGAGAGAATGGTAAAATCCATAATTAGTGTTTTAAATAGAAAAATACTTAGTCAGACTTATGTAGAGCAATGGATTCAAAGTTTTGGTGATGTGGAGAAAAATTCAGAATTTCTCCCTGCCTTTAAGCAAAAAAATAATATAAAGAACTTTTTGAAAAGTTTATACTTTCGAGTTAAATTTTACAAAGTGGATGCCGTTCTCTGCTCGACTATCGAGCATACATTATATAAAGTAGAAAAAGTATACTATTCCTAATTAAAAAAAATGAGGGGAAAGCACCCGCACTTGTCCGTCTCCACTTCAAATGTGGTAACAGGCAAACAATAGCCCTCAGGGGACATTTTTACTTCACACTTTTCACAGAAAATTTGATTTGCGGGGATTCAGATGGATCTCCGTTCTACATGGCGTCAAAGTAACGTTGAGGGTTAAAATTATCTTTGAAGCAAACGTATGCAAACCTACAATAATTACGGGGGGGGTTATCTTTTGTTTCTCTTCAAAATAGTTTCGAATAAACCGTGTGCCGTCGTTCATGAATTCTTTTAGTAGTTCACGGTGTCGGTGGATAGCTATTTTTGAACTTTTTGCTTAGCTTGAATAAACGTCGGTTTTTCCGGATTAAGCCAAACTTCTTCTACCAGACTCCAATCACGTGTAGCCCCTGACCAACGACTAGGGAGATAATTCCCTCTAACACCTTGTCCTTTTCCTTTCTTAATGTAGTAACGTCTATGCAGAAGGTAGAACTCTGATTACAAATACGGGAATTGGTGATTACAAACTCAGTTTCGACACGAATTACATTACTGGGCAAAAGATTGGTTAGAAATTCTAGCCTATTGATTCAACAGGAAAGATAACAATCCAACCTGGTGAGACCTTCAGAACAGAATGCAGTGCAAGTGAAGTTAGAAATGGAATTGACGTTTTTAGTGTTTGCCCTGGTTCGACCCCGTAACGAAAATCAACAAACAGTCCTAGACACATACCATTAATTCGACCAGCGGAAAATTCATCATGGCAACTTACTCTGCTGACGGCCAGGAACTAACCGCCCCAACCGAGTACGCGACTTATCACCAATACGAGTATAGATGGCCAGAGTCTGTATGTTCAGGCGAGATACACATATTACACTTTCGATCGTCAATAAGAAATGCTAAAAGGGAGGCCCTACGGTCTCCCTTTTAAATTGCTCTTATGAGTTGTATTCTAGATTTAACAAGATAGGACGTGACTCAAAGGAAACTTAAAAAGGGTGCTTCACTAGTTTTCTACCAACTTGATGGTTTGTGACCTAATTTTTTGTTTTCTTTTATATTTGAAACTTCTTTTTCATCAATAGAATTTATATAGGTTACAAGCTCATCAATAGTTGTCCTTTGATAAAATTCAGTTATCGGTATCTTTATATTTAAAGTTTTTTTAATTTCTTTTAATATTCTAGGTACTAAAAGGGAATTAACAGGGAGCGTCAATAATTTTGTGTAAATGACGAAA
>NZ_QWVT01000052.1 GCF_003570705.1 Mesobacillus zeae | reverse complement strand
TTATTTGTGTCCAAGATATTGACTTAGATCCAAAACGGGTTAGTTAAACAAAGAGTTATCAACTAATCTTCATTCATTCGAAAAGGAAACGGAAGACTGCAGCCTTACGATTTACAAGGATATTGAGGAACAGATATACGAGACAGCAAAACACTCGACGGCCTAAAGTAATAAAGAAACCACCCTTTTCGGGTGGGTTTCTTTATTATCAAAAGTAACTGAAGGGATGCTTTCTACGACCATGGAAGCCCTATTTCCATTTTCTTAGCCAGCTCCCTGCTTTTTTTCCTTCTCTTCTTCCTGTTTTCCGCTCTCTCTGCCGCACTTTCATGAAGCATAATTTCCTCGTGTGTACTAGGGATGACTTTTGGGATAGATACAGGCTTTCCTTCTTTTGACAGGGCAACAAACGTCAGGAATGAAGTGGCTGCAAGTTTTCTTTCACCTGTCATGAGGTCTTCAGATATGACTTTAACAAATACTTCCATTGATGAAGTTCCGACCATGTCACAAATGATTCGAGGCAAACAGAATCATCCTTTTGTATGGGTATCAGGAAGTCGACGGAATCGGTCGATGCCGTGACAATGTCGCACCTTGCGTGACGAGATGCAGATATCGACGCAACATCATCAATCATACTCATCAGTTTTCCTCCGTACAGCGTTCCATGGTTGTTTGTATCGAGAGGAAACACCCTGCTTGTCTTTATTACTTTTGATGCAGAACACATCTTTGTTTCTTTATCCATACCTTTTCCTCTTTTCTTTCTTTTTTCTATTATGCGTGAGGTAGCCATTCAATATAGGAATAGAGAACTCATTGTTCGTCTCTTGCTTTAATTGAATTGAGGTTGCTAGGGCACCTTTTTCTTCTTCAACAAACGGGTTAGTTGAAGAAAAAGTATGACTCGGATTGAATTATTTTTTTTGTAATGTCATTATTAAATTAAAGTCACCTTACGTATATTCATTATATTAATTAATGAAGGTGGATTGTCAACACTAAAGGAGATGATTTTTAATGGAAAAAGTTATACCATTCTTAATGTTTCAAGATGGTAAAGCAGAAGAAGCGATGAATCATTACATATCAATCATTGACGATTCAGAAATTACAAGTATTGTTCGCTATGGGGCGAATGAAGCTGGAGACGAAGGAACTGTAATGCAGGCTACTTTTTCCTTAAAAGGGCAAGAATTTATGTGCATTGACAGTAATGTGAAGCATCAGTTTTCCTTTACTCCTTCATTCTCAATTTTTGTTACTTGTGATACTGAAGAAGAAATTAACAACCTTTATCAGAAACTTATCGAGGGTGGACAAGCACTTATGCCAATTGGTGATTATGGTTTTAGTCAGAGGTTTGGTTGGCTAAATGATCGGTTTGGAGTATCGTGGCAACTAAATCTTCCTTCGTGAAAGTCTTAAGTGTTTTCATTAAATAAATACTACATTAAAAGCAGCAAGGTATTACTTCATCAGGGGTAATACCTACTTTTATATTAAAGAGCTTATTTTGTGAAGTAAGCTGTTTTTCTCAAATCTCAATTATTTGTTATGCAAACTGGAAGTACTTTTTTTAAACCTCACGGAAGAATATACCTCCAAGGTAAAAAAAGCGGTGTCTCTTTTTATATTGCTCTTTCCGTACTTACTTATTCTTAATAAGGACTACAGCACTGTT
>NZ_QWVT01000051.1 GCF_003570705.1 Mesobacillus zeae | reverse complement strand
GGGAGCGTCAATAATTTTGTGTAAATGACGAAATTCCTTTTCTTGTAATCCGTCATTAATCAGCGGTTTTGAACATGGCGGCGAGCTCTGCCCGAGCCTGATCGAAACCGATATGGCACCTCACGGCGAAGCGCTGGTTGTATTCTTCGAATTGTGAAACAAGAAACCGCTCCAGTGCTTCTTCATTGGGAAACTGTTCTTTGCGCTTTGTATATTTCTTGATCTGCTTATTAAACGACTCGATTAAATTCGTTGAATAAAGGCTTCGCCAAATGGATCGTGGGAAGCTATAAAATGTAAAGATATAAGGGTTTTCGGCCAGTGTCTTTGTCACTTTTGGATACGCTGATTGCCATTTGGAACAGAAAGCTTCAAGTGCTTTCCGCCCGGCCTCTGCGCTTTCAGCGCGATAAACCGACTTGAAGTCACCACAGATTTCAGTACGGTCCGCGACGCGTACTTTGTGGGCAATGTTGCGGGAAAGGTGAACAAGGCATGTCTGATATTGAGCATCTGGATAGACGCTGAGGATACTGTCGGTTATGCCTTTGAGACCATCTGAAATGAACAAAAGGATTTCAGATGCACCTCGCTCTTTCAGGTCAAGAAGCAGCTCTTTCCAGACAAATGCCGATTCCGTTGGAGCGATCGTATAAGAGAGGACTTCCTTCGATCCATCCTCCCGGATGCCAACAGCTAGGTAGACAGCTTCTTTTGACACGGTTTCACGCTTGACGGCAATGTAGGTGGCGTCCAGGTACACACAGACGTAACGCGTGCCGAGCGCGCGCTGGCTAAATGCCTCAATCTGTTCTGTCATGGCTTTCGTCATATTCGAAATCGTCTGCGGCGTGTAATGATGGCCATACATTTTCTCGATTAAATCGGAGATTTCGGTCATCGTGACACCTTTTTGAAACAAGTGGATGACAAAGGATTCGAGTGTGTCATTGGAGCGCCGGTATGGCGCAACCGTCTGTTGCTTAAACTCGCCATTACGATCACGGGGAATCGCAATTTTGAGATCACCGTACTCGGTGTGCAGCGTACGATAGTACGCACCATTGCGGGAATTACCTGAGTTAAAGCCAATCCGGTCGTATTTCTCATAATCTAAAAAGGACGTTAATTCAGTTGCCAGCAGCGTGTTGACCGCTGTTTCTAAATGCGCACGAAATACTTCCGTAATATCTTGTTTTTTTACTAGAGCATCGACGATATCTGTTGTAAACTGGTTCATAGGGAAGGCCTCTTTTCTGTGAATTGTGTTGTGGTGATTCAATTCTACAAGAAAAGGCCTTCCTTTTTCTATTTTTCATTTACACAAGATATTTTACGCTCTC
>NZ_QWVT01000050.1 GCF_003570705.1 Mesobacillus zeae | reverse complement strand
ATTTTTCATTTACACAAGATATTTTACGCTCTCGATAATATACGCTAAGGAAATATAACATATAAAAAAGCCTAATTTCAAGCTACAATAACGAGAAATTAGGCTTTAATTATTTCATAAAAGCAAAGATTATGTATTATAGGTTTACCAACTTAGTAATTGTATTTATTTCTCCCAATTCGCTAAGTCTTTGTACTAGGATGTTTTCTGTATCCTCACTTAATACTAATTGTTCAGATGAAAACGGTGCTAGTTGTAAGCTCTCACCAATCATAACTGAATACATAGCATGTTGAAACATTGTAATATCATTCGCATCATTACCGAATGCTATATATTTTTTTTCTTCCACCCCTAATTGCTGCAAGCCACTCCACTTATCTATTCTGTTTGGACTTATGTCTAGTATTCCTTCATTCCCATGAGAGTGAACCACAACATTCATATTGCTAAGCCGTTCTTCAACTGCTTTCATATTATCTGAAGTAAGCACTAAAATTTTTACGATTGACTGTAATGTATCCAATTTAACGTTTTTAGCACGTCCTTCTGGATCAAGATTATTCAAAATTGGATGTGTAGCTGGACCTGTATAGGCATAATCCCAATCACCATCTATTAAATAAGAAGCATTATAAGTTCTAAGTAACTGAACGATATTTGTAAGCGTTTCTTCATCAAAACTAATCGTTGATATGATTTTCCCTTTAACTGCAATCATTGATCCATTTCCACCAATCATTGGGTATTGATGAAAACGCTCATGTAAGACGGGGAGTAAATCACGTATTGGCCTAGCTGAAGCAAAAATGACTTCGTGCCCTTGAGCTACTAGCTTTTCTAATGATTCTAGTAGTCTTTCGGAAATAGGCTGACCTTTAAAGCAAATTGTCCCATCTAAATCAAATACAAACTTCATTTTATGCCACTCCTAAAATTTTTTATTGTTCTTATCATATCAGTTTATTTTATAATAAAAAGGACATATGTCCCAAAAGGAGGATTATATGAAATTTGTTCATAACTTGAAGCTACTCGAAACAAAATTACGAGGATATCATATTGAAGAAATGTTTGGCCGAGAAAAACAACTCCCATTTACACTACAACAATATGGACAAGATGAAATTGTTTTACTTGAAGGAACTGAACTAGAATCATTATTATTCTTAGTGGAAGGGAAAATGAAAATAACATCAAGTGTTGAAACTGGGAAATCACTTTTACTACGATTTGTCCAACCTTTTTCCATTATTGGTGATATTGAATTAATTCGAAATGTTCCCGTTCAATCACAAGTTAAAGCAGTTAATGACTGCTTATTAATTGGACTGCATTTTGATTATATAAAACAACATGAAATGAATAATCCGAAGTTTTTACACACACTTTTAGAACATGTAAGCTATAAGCTTCAAACTTGTACAACAGCTTCTCGCGTAAATTTATTAGCATCTGTGGAAAACAAGTTTGCAAGCTATCTTATGTCCACAATAGCACCCGAACCAGATAACATCTTTGGAATAGAGCTAAAGGCTTCAAATATAAAAGAGATTGCGGATTTACTTGGCACGACATATCGACATCTAAATCGAGTTATTCATTCGTTATCCGAAAAGAGAATCATTGAAAGAAATAAAAATTCTATTCGTATATTGAATTGGAGCGATTTAGAAGAAATGTCCAATGGAATCCGATATAAGTAAATCTTAAAATGTAAAAAGACAATAAAGCTATTAAATTTTAACACCTAAACAGGCATAACCCCGTTCTAAATTTAAGACGGGGTTAAAATATAGTTGTTTCTGTACATAAAATTCGTTAATTCTCCACTTCTGATATGGTGCCCTAAAATTGATGTGAGTTTTATGAAGTTCTGTTCCAAAAACGACCGTTTATGGGACTTGTTTGTTTTTTTAACAAAAGCGTTGAAAACTCATTCATATCTGGCACCAAAACCCATATCCAAAAACAAAGTTCCTTATTTTAATTCAATGAGGTTTTTGGTACTATTTTAATAGATATATTTAGATAGGAAGTGAAACAATTTGATTTTTGGTTATGCTCGTGTCAGCACAGAAGAACAAAATCTCGATATGCAAATAGATGCTTTGCAACAATATGGTGTAGAAAAGCTATATCAGGAGAAAATGACAGGAATAAAAAAAGATCGTCCCCAACTCGAAGAGTTACTAAAGGTATTACGCAAAGGCGATAAGATAGTTGTTTACAAACTTGATCGAATTTCTCGTTCTACAAAACACCTAATTGAGTTAAGTGAAAAATTCAAAGAACTAGGTGTAGATTTTATTTCTATTCATGACAACATTGATACATCTAATGCTATGGGAAAATTCTTTTTTCGAATGATGGCAAGCATTGCAGAACTAGAAAGAGATATTATTAGTGAACGTACCAAAACAGGATTAAACGCGGCTAGAGCTCGTGGAAAAAAAGGAGGAAGACCACAAAAACATACAGATAAAGTAGAAATGGCTCTTAAAATGTATCAAAGTAAAGAATATAGCATTAAACAAATTACAGAGGCTACCGGTCTAAGTAAAACAACATTGTATCGATACATTAACAAGTAACCTCATTACTTTTATAAATGGAGGAAATATTATGAGAGGAAAAGAACTTTTCACGCCTGTACAAAGAGAAGAACTATTACATATTTCTGTTGAAACAGAACATGAGCTAGCACTGCATTACACATTTTCTACAGAGGATCTTGAAATCATTAATCAACATCGTAGAGATCACAATCGCTTAGGATTTGCTGTTCAGCTCTGTATCTTAAGATATCCTGGATGTACTGTTACGAATATGCCAGCAATTCCTGAAGGACTCTTAAAGTTTGTTGCTAAACAAATTGGTGTAGACCATATGGTCTATGAAGCATATGCAAAACGAGAACCTACTAGGCGAGAGCACTTAGAAGAAATACGTAAAGAATATGGATATCGTAACTTTACTATTCGTGATTATCGAAGGATTTCTAAATTTCTACAACAATATGCATTAGAAAATGGAAATACAATGTATCTGATTCAAACTGCATTACAAGAACTACGAAAAGAGAAAATTATTTTACCTGCAATACCAACAATAGAACGAGCTGTATGGGAAGTGCGTAAGCGCATAGAAGAAAAGATTTTTAAAGTACTAACCTCCTCTTTGACTTCTTCACAACAAGAAAAGTTAGATAGACTACTCCATCCAATGCCTAATACTTCAAAAACTTATTTATCGTGGCTAAGAGGAATACCTGGCCAATTTTCTCCTGATGCATTTTTAAAAGTAATTGAACGCTTAGATTACATAAAAAGATTGACATTAAAGCTTGACACCAAAGGTTTACATCCAAATCGAATACGACAATTATCTCGAATAGGAGCAAGGTATGAACCCTTCTCGTTCCGAAGATTTCACAGTACCAAAAAGTATGCGATCATGATTGCATATTTAATAGATTTACGCAAGACTTGGTTGATCAAGCATTTGAGATTCATGATAAGCAAATCATGAATCTTCAAATAAAAGGAAGAAAACAGCAAGAAGAAATTCAAAAGCAGAATGGAAAATCAGTTAATGAAAAAATGCTGTAGTCACCAACAGAGGGTAACGGTTCATTTTCCTTTTCGTAAAAGATGTGTGCAGAACAAGTGGCCGTTTTGACACCGTCAATACCCAATTGGGCTAAGTGGTCTGGATCCGCTCCAAACTGCCATGCTGTAACCTTTTTAGGTTTATCTATCCCTTGCCTTGCCCAATAATCTATCCAAAATTGCTATGTTGCATGGTTCATATATAGACTCCTTTTAATAAAGTGTTCTCGTCATGATTAATGATAACACTGTATTCTGAAATATTAATCTATTTAAATTTTATTGAGTACTTCACCACCTTATATGTTACTATATTTTTATATGTTAACTTTTATTTTAAAAGGTTGACATATGGATTTTGTACATAGGGGGAACATAAATGGCAATTACAGTGCAGAACAATTGGGGTGCCTTGGCGCAAAAGGTTCTTGAAGGGTATGTTGTTACGAAGGAAGAAGCGGTTGAAATGATTCAGGCTTCTGATGAAGAACTACTGTCTTTATTAAATGCAGCTTTTGAGATTCGCCGCCATTATTTTGGCAAGAAGGTTAAACTGAATATGATCATCAACACGAAATCAGGTCTTTGTCCTGAGGACTGCGGATACTGTTCGCAATCAATTGTCTCCGAGGCGCCAATTGACAAATACGCCTGGCTGACTAAGGAAAAGATTGTGGAGGGGGCGCAGGAATCCATCCGACGAAAAGCAGGGACTTATTGCATCGTCGCTTCTGGCCGTAAGCCAACGACAAGAGAAATCGACCATGTGGTTGAAGCAGTGAAAGAAATCCGGGAAACAACAGATTTGAAAGTATGCTGCTGCCTTGGCTTTTTAAACGAGGAGCATGCAAGCAAGCTGGCTAAAGCTGGGGTCCACCGCTATAACCATAACTTGAATACGAGCAAGGAAAACTATGAGAACATTGCTTCCACGCATACATATGAAGACCGTGTCGATACCCTGGAGAAAGTGAAGGGGTCGGGAATGTCACCTTGCTCTGGTGCGATTTTTGGAATGGGCGAAAGCGACGAGGAGGCCGTTGAAATTGCATTATCACTCAAGGAACTTGATGCGGATTCGATACCCTGCAATTTCCTGAACAGCATTGATGGTACCCCGCTTGAAGGGCGTGCCGAATTGAATCCACGCAAATGCTTAAAGCTCCTGGCAATGATGCGTTTTGTCAATCCAACAAAAGAAATCCGAATAGCAGGAGGTCGGGAAGTAAATCTCAAATCCTTGCAGCCTCTTGGCCTATATGCGGCAAACTCCATTTTCATCGGGGACTACTTAACAACCGCAGGACAAGAGCTAAACTCCGACTGGGCCATCATCGAAGACCTCGGGTTTGAGATTGAGGAATGTGCGTTGTAAATTGGATAAAACTTAGGGATCATAAAAACCTAGCAGCAAAGGCCGCTGGGTTTTTATGATCCTTTTTTGAGGTTATTAAGTTTGGAACTTTTTATTTCATATTGAGAAGACCAGATATCTTTCAGCATCTTCCTGCCGCTCTCTATATCAGGGTTAAAGTGAATTAGAGAGCCACGCCTTACATTATGAACATTATGAACAGCTTTCTGCAGCTCTTTATCAATATTTGCTGAACATTTTTGGGAACTATTTGCAATGGAGATACCCGCAGTTGTACCTTGTGCCATAGCAATTTTTGCACTTTCAATTCCAGTTATATTACCGGCAACGAATAGTCCTTCCAGTGGTGTTTCCATTTTTTCCGAGTGTACCGGTACATGACCACCAAGTTCAGGAATAAACTGGAATGGGCAGCCGGCTACAGCGGCAAGCTCTGCAAGTGGGTACAATCCACCTGCAATACAAACAAAATCCGCTTCATAAAATTTCTCGGAACCAGGTATTGTATTGCCTTCTTCATCAGTATCTGCAACAAGGACACCTTCTACGTCATTGACCCCGACGATTTCGAGTGCTGCTTTGCGTAATTGAAACGGTGTACCATTCAGCTTAAATCCTTTTTTCGGATAGTGGCGGATTCCCAGGCGTCTTAATTTTTCATTATTCATAAACTTGCTGCCAAAACGTAATAAACGGGAAGGGGCCAGGTGTGCCGAATGCAAAAGAGATTTAAGAACTTCCTGAGGTATAGCAGCTTTTTGGCTGAATGGGCTTTTTTCAGGAAGAAGAACACGATCAACATGAATACCTGCAAGCTGAAGTTCAGTTAGAATTGCAAAGGCTAATATATTAGCACCTATTATAATACCTTTCTTGCCAACCTTGACACGATGCACATTTGTCATAACCTGAGCAGCACCAATTGACATTACACCTGGGAGTGTCCAGCCTGGAACAGGGATTGGAAATTCTGCAGCCCCAGTTGCAATGAGAACAAACGATGTTAGTTGTGTTCCTTTATTGGTATGAACATACCAATGACCATCTACTTTCTCAATATTGTGTACGCTAACACCACACTGGACATCAACTGACAATGATGTAGCTTTTGAGTGAAGTTCTTCAGATTCTTTTATTCCATTCCACCAGTTTCCGGATGTTTCCTGATGAAGTTGACCAAGCAATCTCCCTCCCGGTTTAATAAATTCATCCAGAACTGTCACCTTGAGTCCATAGCGGGCACATTCTATTGCCCCTGAAAGACCTGCGGGACCTGCCCCAATCACAATCACATCAATCATTCTTGCTCCACCATCCTTTTTACTGGATTAGGGAGTTGCTGCCCACTATAAATCTTCATGTTATTTTCAATAGTTGTCAGGCAGGCTCTGACACTTGACTCGCCATTAACCGTCACCCGGCATTCCATACAGTGCCCTATATTACAATATAGACCCCGAGGTGTTCCACTTTCTTCATGAACACGCAGCATTCTTACCCCGTTTGCCAACAGGGCTGCCGCAATTGTTTCACTTTCATAACCTTCATATAAATTTTCATCGAAGTAAAAAGGTACGCGTAATCTTTCGCTAGTATTTCCTAAAACAGGGTGAGACTGTATCCTCGTCACTTAGCCTCACCAACCGTTCCGAAAGACACCGGCCTAACGGGTGGCTGGTATTTTAATGGGATTTCACAGAGGGGGGTGTTGGGAATGACACTTTCTATCATCCTGTCTAACGAAACTCTGCAAGTTCTGCCTCCACAGAATCCCATACCTGCTCTTGTTCTCAATTTTAACTCTCTCGCTGTACATTGGTGCCTTTTGACGGTGAGTAACAACTGCCCATATGTGACTTCTTCGCAACGGCATATTATCATTTTTTCAAACATATTGGTCTTTGCCTCCTTTAGGTGTCAGTACTGTAAAAAATGCAAGTATTGTACCAATCTAAAGGGAAGGCGGTAATTCTAAACAAAGTCGCTTTAGCCGGTTATATAATGTCGCTCTAGTTATTCCAAGCAATTTTGCACACTCTGCTTTATTCCCATTGACCAAGTTAAGTGCCTTCTTAAGTATCATTTTCTCATGACGTTCCATTTCTTCCTTTAGCGGTAAAATGACATCATCAGCTTCAGGAAGAGCATCAGATAGAAGCTCCTTAGTTTTTGAAGGAGTACTGGATTTTAAGGAGGGCAGATATTCTTTCTTTATCAAGCCATCAGTCGCAAAAACGACGAGGCGTTCGGAAACATTACGAAGTTCACGTATATTTCCGGGCCAGTGGTATTGAAGCATTTCATGCAACACTTCAGGAGAAAATTCATAGATTGGCCGCTCATAAGCCAATGAAAATTCATCAATAAAGGAATTGGTCAATTCAATAATGTCTTCGTGTCGTCCCCTCAAAGGAGGAATATTAAGAGTAACGACATTTAACCTGTAATATAGATCCTCCCGAAACTTACCTTGAGCCATTAAATCTTGCAAATTTCGGTTAGTTGCTGCAATGACCCGGAAATCAATGTTGACTTCTTTTTCCCCTCCCACCCGATAATATTTTTTTTCCTGCAATACTCTTAGAAGCTTTACTTGCATTTCTAAAGGCATTTCCCCAATTTCATCGAGAAATAAAGTCCCTCCCTTAGCCATTTCAATTTTTCCTTTTTTTCCTTTCTGGTCTGCACCGGAAAAAGCGCCGCGCTCGTATCCGAATAGTTCGCTTTCAAACAGCGAGGCTGGGATGGCTCCGCAGTTAATGGAAAGAAAAGGTGTTCTGGACCCGCTGCTTGCTTCATGAATGGCTTTTGCAAAGACTTCTTTTCCTACTCCGCTCTCACCTAAAATCAAGACGGAAGACTTAACAGAACACAATTTTTTGGCCAGTTGAATTGTTTTTGTGATAGCGATGCTTTTTCCTTTAACTGCATGAAAAGGATCAGGAGAACTTTTATATCTTGCGACTTCCTTCTCAAGCCGGTGTACTTCGTTAGACATGTTAAACAGCTTCTCATTGAGGATAACTTGATGTGTGATATCTGTCTCGGAAACTACTGCGCCGATAATCTGGTCATTGAAATAAACCGGGTTGCTGTTAATTAGTACAAATAAATCTGATCTGGGTTGATGGTAATGAGCAATTAAGTTTTTTCCTTTTTTTAATGATTGAAGTATTTCAAGATTGTTTCGATTAAAAAATGTAGTAATTGGCATGCCGATAATATCCTCATGTTTGACCGAGAAAATTTTTTCAGCACCCTTTGTCCAAGAAAGAACACGTTCATCACGATCAACAACAGTAACAGAGGCATCCGTGGTAAGTAAAACTGTTTGATAGAAGGCTGTTAATTGTTGATACAAACAGTAAAGAAAATACAGCATTTGCTGGCATGTTAAAACACCAACAGGCTCGTTTTTTTGATTGAGCACAACAACAGTAGAAAACTTTTTAAACTCCCCAATAAGCATCTCGAATGAATGATCCTCCTTTAATTTACTGCATGGAATCATACTTTCATGCTCATTTTCGAGGAAGTACTCTCCGCAAGAGAATTTGAGTAATCTTGGATTGAACTTTTGAGGAATTCTTATTAGGACATCATTAATTGTACGGATAGAAAATATCATAAGACCCTCCTTTGCAATGTATAAAAAATTGAACGATGTCAAAATAATTATACACTCGTTGTCTAAAATTTTTAAATATTAAATTAATTATCTTGCTTTTAACCCGAAAACTATATGGCACATTTTTTGCAATAAATAGTTATGAGATTTTTGGAAAGGAGGGGAGCTAAAATGAAACATTGTGATGTTCTGGTAATCGGCGGCGGAATAATAGGTTGTTCTATTGCTTACTATGTTTCTAGATCGGGGAGAGACGTTACCCTGATTGAAAAAGGTGAGTTTGTCAGCGGGACGTCTTCAAGATGTGATGGAAATATTTTGGCTATTGATAAGGATCCCGGTTTTGATAGCCTGATGTCCTTGTTTAGTCAACGTTTAGTACATGAATTGAGTAATGAGTTAGAACACTCATTTGAATATCGTGCTCCCGGGAGTATCCTTGTCTGCGAGACAGAAGAAGAAATGGAAGCTGCTCAACATTGGGTTGAACGCCAGAAAACAGCCGGATTACCTTTCAAGATGTTGGATAGAGAAGATATACGTCAAGAGTCTCCGTACTTTGCCGATGATTTGGCAGGAGGGCTTGAATGCGCGACTGATTCCACTGTAAACCCTTATTTATTGGCTTTTTCTCTTCTTCAAACAGCTAGAGAGCTAGGGGCGAAAGCTTATCGAAAAACTGAAGTACAAGAAATTAAGCAAAAAAGCGGTGGATTTATTGTCAGCACCTCAAACGGAACTTTTACTGCGACTCATATCGTCAACGCAGCAGGTGTATGGGCTCCGAAAATTGGTGAAATGGTTGGATTGAAAATACCGATTAAACCGAGAAAGGGACATATTATTGTGGCATCAAGGCAACAGCACGTTGGAAGCCGAAAGGTCATGGAGTTTGGCTATTTAATCTCTAAATTTGGCGGAACCCGCAAAGTGGATCCCCAAACGGAGAAATACGGCGCCGCACTAGTGTTTGAACCGACAGAGAGCCAAAACTTTTTAATTGGAAGCAGCCGCGAATTCGCCGGTTTTAACACGAAAGTAAACAACGAAGTAGTTAAATGCATTGCTAATCGTGCAATCCGTTTTTATCCCAAAATGAGGGATATGCTAGTTATCCGTACTTATGCCGGCTTAAGGCCATGGACGAAAGATCACTTACCAATTGTGTCAAAAGTGGAGGAGGTTCCTAACTTCTACATTGCTGCGGGGCATGAGGGGGATGGAATAAGCCTTGCTGCGGTCACTGGCAAATTAGTTGAGGAAATGATAAACGGGAAGGAAACTTCCATTCCAGTCGAGCCGCTTTGTTTTGACCGTTTTAAAGAAAGGGTGCTGTCAGGATGATGGCCCATAAAGTGTTTACAACAATTGATACGCATACTGGAGGGAATCCGACAAGGACGGTCATTAGTGGACTCCCAAAACTGTATGGTCAAACAATGTCCGAAAAAATGCAACATATGAAAAAGGATTATGACTGGATTCGAAAACTGTTGATGAATGAACCTCGGGGCCATGATGTAATGTCTGGCGTTCTTCTTACTGAGCCATGTCATCCTGATGCGGATATCGGAGTGATCTATATAGAAACCGGCGGGTATTTACCGATGTGCGGACACGACACGATAGGGGTCTGCACTGCATTAGTTGAGGCAGGTCTGATACCTGTAGATGAGCCTGTTACTACTATAAAAATAGATACCCCTGCAGGGCTTGTAGAAGCTGAGGTTACCGTTCAAAAAGGGAAAGCAAAAGAAGTATCGTTTTCAAATGTTCCAGCATTTTTACTGAAAACAGTATCTGTCGAAGTAGAGGATTTAGGGCTTGTAAAGGCGGATATCGCATATGGTGGGAATTTTTACGCAATCATTGATTCAAAGTCAATTGGCCTGGAACTCATACCTGACAATGCTTCTGAGATCATTGAAAAGGCTATCCTAATCAGGAAATGTATAAATGAGAACATGAATATTTCCCATCCTCAATATCCGTTTATTTCTGGCTTAACACATATTGAATTTTTTACGGAGCCAACGAACATTGAAGCAGATGTGAAGAATACAGTGGTTGTTCCGCCCGGGGGTATTGACCGATCTCCATGCGGTACTGGTACTTCTGCTAAGCTGGCTGTTATGTATGCCAATAAACAGATTGGGATTTTGGAAGAGTTCGTACATGAGAGTATTGTAGGGAGTTTATTCCGAGGGTGTGTGATAAAAGAAACAAAGGTAGAAGGAGTAGAGGCAGTGGAGACGAGGATAACTGGTTCTGCATGGCTTATGGGAATGCACAAGTTTTATTACAATGAGAAAGATCCTCTAAAGGAAGGTTTTTTGCTTATCCCTCCGATGGAAGAACATGATACGGAGGGTGTCATATGAAAATTAATAAAAACTATTCAACTATTGATGTACACGTAGCTGGTGAAGTATTTCGCATTATAAAGGAACTTCCCTTCCTCCATTATGAAAGCCTTATAGAGTTAGATATGATGTTTCCGGCACATTATGAAAAAGAGAAAAACTTATTACTAAATGAGCCACGGGGGTTTGCAGGATTAAATGGATGCTTAATAACGCCACCTTTTAACAAGGAAGCGAATGCCGCTATATTGTTTTTCAATCATGATGGCACTGTTCCCATTCAATACGGCGGATTGGTTGCTGTCATTACTGCTTTACTTGAATGCGGTCATATTCAATCAGAACCAAATAATCTGTATAAGCTCGAGACAATAAATGGACTAGTTTCAGTCTGTGCCAACCTTGAGGAAGAAGAAGTGGTTTCCGTTCAGGTGAGTAGTGGATTGTTCCAAATTAGGGATAAAGAAACACATTTATACTCTCCTTATGGTCAATGTCAGTTTACTTTAGTTCAATCAAATCAATTATATGCTGTGTTTGAAAAGAAAGATTTTCCTTTTGAACTTTGCCTAGGGGAACTTGTTGAGCTGAACAAATGGGGACGAACAATTTTGTATGAACTTCAAACATTGACGTCCTTAAGCGGAGTAATTCTAATGGATAGCTCAAAAATTGAGGAAGGTAGGATTAAATCCATAACATTTAGGCCTGACCGGTATATTCTACGTTCGCCCGGTTTTGAATCAACGATGGCTTGCTTAACGAGCTTGCTTGCAAAAGAAAGAATTAATGGGAAGGCAGTTTATGTTAATGAGAGTATTTTCGGGAGTGAATTGGAGGCTCGTGTTGAATCACAAACTGAAGCCAGCTGCAAATTCTCAATTTCAAGCCGAGGATTCATTACAGGGATGCAGACATTCATCCTCGATCCAACTGATCCGTTAGCCTCAGGTTTTTTATTAAAATAGGTTGATCAACAAAGGGAATACAGAGAATTGAAGGAGGAATGAAAAAATGAAAGCAGTACGGGGAGCTTATCCAGTTTTGATTACACCGATGACGAAAGAACAAGAGATTGATTGGGGCGGTTTGAAAAATAATGTGAATTACTTTTTGAGCCAAGGAGTCAAAGGGATAGTCATAAATGGCAGCACAGGTGAATTCGTCAGTTTATCAAAGGAAGAAAAATATGAAATCACAGAGAGTGTATTAAAAGAAGTTAATGGCCGTATTCCCGTTATTATCGGTACCTCTGCTGAAACTACGAAGGAAACGATTGAGAACACGAAACAGGCGGAAACACTTGGAGCAGAATGCGCATTAATTATAAACCCTTATTACTGCAAACCGAAAGAAGAAGAGATCTATTTTCATTTTAAAGAAATATCGAGCAAAGTAAATATTCCGATTATGCTATATAATAATCCATTCACATCCGGTGTGGATATGAGCACGGATTTAATGTTGAAGATTGGCAGAGATTGTGAAAGAGTGGCTTATATTAAAGAATCTAGCGGGGATATTCGAAAAGCGAGAGATTTGGCTAGACTAGGAAAAGGTGATTTTGAAGTTTTTTGTGGTTCGGAAGAATTGGTGATGGAATCTTATTTTGTTGGTGCAACGGGCTGGATATCGGTCGCAGGAAATATTGCACCAAAGCTTGTGACTGACATGTTTCGCTATTTTGAAAACGGAGAGTTGGAGAAAGCGTGGGAAATCAATGATAAAATTCTGCCGTTATGCGCATTCCTCGAAGGCTCTGGGAAATATGTTCAAATTGTCAAACGTGCAATGGAATTGGTAGGGCAGGCTGGGGGGCCTTCGCGCTATCCACGGTTGGCCTTGACGGATGATGAAGAACAAAACCTTAAAGGTATTTTGACAAACTTAGAGATTGTTTCGCTTGTATAAAGACTATCTGAACAACAGCCTTTAGGAGAACTCAAAACTACTATTTTTAGGAGGGCTTAAATGTTCACTACACAAATAGAAATGAAACCGTTAGTTAAAAAGTTCTTGGGAGCCCCGATTAAACTTTTTATTGGTGGCAATTTTGTCCCGTCAGTAAGTGGGAAAACGTTTAAAACCTTTAACCCAGCGACGGAGGAAGTTCTTGCCATTGTAAGCGAAGGTCAAGCAGAAGATATTAACCTTGCTGTAAAAGCGGCAAGGCAGGCTTTTAAAGTAGGTCCATGGCCTAGACTCGGGGCAGCGGAGAGAGCAAGGCTCATTTACAAATTAGCTGATCTAATTGAGGAGAGTAAAGAGGAATTAGCCCAATTGGAAGCACTCGATAACGGAAAGCCATACCAGGTGGCGCTAACTGATGACATCCCGGCAACGGTAGAACAGTTTAGATATTACGCCGGGTGGGCAACGAAGATTCTAGGTCAGACGGTCCCCATTTCTGAGGATTATCTTAACTATACGAAGCACGAACCAATTGGGGTTGTTGGCCAAATAATTCCTTGGAACTATCCACTGACAATGGCTTCCTGGAAGATGGGAGCAGCGCTTGCAGCGGGCTGTACGATTGTCCTGAAACCTGCAGAGCAAACTCCTTTATCGATTTTATATACTGCTAGCCTTATTAAGAAAGCTGGTTTTCCCGATGGTGTAATAAACATTGTGCCAGGTTACGGCCCAACGGCTGGATCAGCTATCGTAGACCATCCTGATGTTGATAAAGTTGCTTTCACAGGTTCTACTGCTACAGGGAAATATATCATGCGCCAGGCAGCAGAGACCATTAAGAATATTACACTGGAGCTTGGCGGCAAATCACCAAACATTATTATGGATGATGCAGACCTAGAGGCCGCTATTCCTGGTGCATTTAACGGAATAATGTACAATCATGGACAAAACTGCAGCGCCGGATCACGTGTGTTTGTACAGCGGAAGAACTATGAACGAGTTGTGGAAGAACTGGTATATCTTGCAAACCAAGTTAGACTCGGTCCTGGTATGGATAAGGATACAGAAATGGGTCCGCTTGTTTCAGAGAAACAATTGCAGCGTGTGCTTAGTTATATTGAAAAAGGTAAAGCAGAAGGTGCGAGGCTGGCTGCCGGAGGAGAGAAAGCTTTTAGCAAGGGATATTTCGTAAAACCAACCGTTTTTGCTGATGTTACAGATGATATGGTGATTGCGCAGGAAGAAATTTTCGGACCGGTTGCTGCTGTTCTTTCTTTCGATACGGTGGAAGAAGTAATAGATAGAGCAAATAACACGCCATACGGATTGGCGGCAGGAGTTTGGACCAAGGATATCAGAAAAGCTCATCAAATATCCAACAAATTAAAAGCTGGTACAGTATGGATCAATGATTACAATCTCGAGGATCCTGCCGCGGCTTTTGGAGGTTATAAACAATCAGGAATTGGTCGAGAAATGGGCTCGTATGCACTCAACAACTATACTGAAGTAAAAAGTGTTTGGGTGAATATAAAGTAGGGGAAAAGGCATCCGTCTTTTGGAAAAATTCTTAATGGTGATGATATTGAAAGGTATCATTGTAATTAAACTTGAGCCTAATTACCACCTCTAATGTAAGGCAAATACATCGAACTGTTGAAGAGGAAAATTTTGATAGCGTTTTCAAAAAAATCTTAGTACCGGGGGGATTTGGGGATGGGTGAGATTGTAAATTGGATGGTCGGTCATGTTTGGGGTATCGGACTGGTAATCTTTGCGCTAGGTATAGGACTGTTTTTCTCTATTGCGACCCGTTTTGTCCAAATAAGGTACTTTAAAGAGATGATCTTATTATTGTTTGAAGGAAAGAGCTCAGAATCAGGTATTTCATCGTTTCAAGCTTTTTGCCTGGCATTATCAGGCCGTGTTGGGGTTGGGAACATTGCAGGCGTTGCCACAGCGATTGCGTATGGAGGGCCTGGTGCTGTTTTTTGGATGTGGGTAATGGCACTTTTAGGCGGGTCCAGTGCTTTTATCGAATCAACGCTTGCGCAAGTTTATAAAAGTAAGGTAGGCGATGAATATCGAGGTGGTACACCTTACTTTATTGAAAGAGGATTACGTATGAAGTGGTTTGCTGTAATAATGGCTATCGTCGTAACAATTTCGTACGGAATATTGTTGCCTGGGGTACAAGCTAACAGCATAGCTGTAGGTCTTGAAAATGCATTTGGTTTAAGTAAGACTGTTTCAGGAATTCTCCTTGTTGTTTTGCTCGGATCAATCATTCTAGGCGGTGTTAAAAGGATAGCCAAAGTTTCGCAGACTGTTGTTCCATTTATGGCACTAGGCTATGTGGCCGTTACGTTTATTGTATTAGGTGTAAATTTTAACCAAGTCCCAGAAATGTTCTCCCTAATATTTTCAAGTGCATTTGGCGTAAATCAGGCTTTTGGAGGCATTGTAGGTGCAGCTATTGCCTGGGGAGTTAGGCGCGCTGTATTCTCGAATGTTGCCGGTGCTGGAGAAGCGACATACAGCTCAGCTGCGGCAGAAGTGTCGCATCCTGCTAAACAAGGCTTGGTACAGGCTTTTTCAGTCTATATTGATACTATAGTCGTATGTACTGCTACTGCACTGATGATACTTGTAACTGGTATGTATAACGTCACACCTGAAGGTAAGGAACCTATTTCACAATCTTTGGGAAATGTCGAAGCGGGTCCGGCCTATACCCAGATGGCAGTTGAAACTGTTTTGCCGGGTTTTGGCCCAGGATTTGTGTCTATCGCTATTTTCTTCTTCGCTTTTACCACCTTGCTTGCTTATTACTATATTTCAGAAACTACACTTGTTTACTTGACGGAAAAGCTTAACTACAGTTGGCTTAAACCGTTGCTGAAAATCGGGATTCTTTTCATGACCTTTATTGGAAGCGTATATTCCGCATCCTTGGTATGGGCTTTAGGTGATTTAGGGATTGGATCTATGGCTTGGCTCAGTTTCTTGGCAATCCTGCTGCTTGCGAAGCCTGCCTTAAAGGTATTAAAGGATTACGAGATACAAAGAAAAGAAGGGAAAAATCCTGTTTTTGATCCTTTAAAAGCTGGTATAGAAGGAGCTGATTTTTGGGAAGAGAAAATTAAGGAAGCGGGTGCCACTCCTCCAAAAAACAAAAGATCAATCGGGTAAATCGGATTTCTATATTAGTCTTAGACAGTTTCCATGCTGGGAGCTGTTTTTATGTCCGTTATTCTTCTAAATCATTTGGAATCAATGCTCCTTCTGTAGCTTTGGAATAAAGTTTGATTAAAAGTGGACTGCGAACGTTGATTTTATAATAGAAGAAACCCACCAGCTTTAGGCAGAGAGCGATAAGGAGGTAGATTCAAACTTACTCGTTTTAAGCCAGGTGAACGGGGGCAAAACACAAAAGCTCTCTTGTTGTTAAAGCAGCAAGAGAGCTTTTGTTATCTAAGACGCAGTAGCAAAACAGGCAACGAATGTTCGGGAGTAAGGGCTATAATACTTAATCGTTCAGTTTCAATTTTCATTTTCTCACTTTATATATTTTGATTTTTTTCTGGAAAATACAATTCAACCGTTAGTTTTCCGTCTTGATAATCAGCGTCTATGTGTCCACCCATACGTTCTGTCAGAATTTTTGCGATAGATAATCCTAATCCCGTGGAGCTTCTGCCATCTTCAACGGTATAAAAGCGATCAAAAAGCCTTCCTACCATAACCAGCGATAAATCCTTGGCAGAATTGGTAAAAGTGATTTTCCCATCCCCATGGAGCCTTACCGTCAAATCGCCATCACTGTATTTGATGACATTGCTTAGGATATTTCCTAAAATACGGCTGAGGGCAGTGGAATCAAGTGCCCGATGAATCGGTGAATCTGGAATCTCGATTTCTGGCTCGATATTCCGCCCCTTTAATGCGCCGTAGTAGGATATCAAACTCTCTTCCAGCGCCCGATTCAGGGTCAAATCCTCATAGCTTATTTCCTGCACAGAGGTGATAATCGAATAGCGGAAAAGTTCTTCTGTCAGTTGCTTTAAGACCTCAGCCCGATTCTGGATTTGATCAAAATACAGCTGTACGGATTCAGACTTATTTTCCCCTTCCAACAGATCGAGATAACCGTAAATAGCAGTCAACGGAGTGCGCAAATCATGGGAAATATTTGTGATTGCTTCCTTCAATTCAGTATCGCCCTGCTGATAACGGTGACGCTCTCGGCGTAGCGTACTAAGTTGGGTGTTCAGGCTATTCGCCAACTGTTGCATCTGTCTGTCACGGTTGGAAATGCTAATCAAAATATTGGTATCGGATGTGATTATTTCGTCCAATGAGCCCTGTATTTCCTGTGCAGATTTCCGTATAAGATACACCTTTCCCACAAGAAATATAACGATAAACACTAATACGCCACATAAGAGCCACAATCCGATTTCCATTTCACACCTTCTCCGTTATTTAATGTCCTTTTTACGGAATCCTAACAATCCAATAACCGTGGTCATGACCGTAATTGCCAAAGAATAAATCCACATCTGGACCAGATTCGCCATATTGCTCATTGCAATTTGATTGGCTTGACTTGTCGGTAGGAAATCATAAAAGAACTGATATACCGCCCTTTCTGTGCCACGCAGATAGTTAGGATTAGCCACTGATTCCTGTACATATTCTCCTGCATCCGTAAGTGTGTCAGATGTGTAAAATTCCTCTGCACTCAACCGACTTTGCAGTTGAGTTGCTACCATGAGCAAAACGAAAAATGCGATTAAGGTAGTCACTGCCACCGCAGCTTTATTCTGAAACAGCATACTCACCATGGTATAAATAGAGGCATAGACCAGAATCAACAACACACTACTTATTAGTAAAAGCAATATCATTTTCCAATCTGCCTCAAAAGAAGCAAGTACCGGAATGCCACCCACAATAACAACGACAACATAGACAATCGCAAGAATCAGTCCCACAACAAAACTGGAAAACAGATTGGACAGATAAAGGTCACTTCTCCGATGCCCCACAATCAGCTTATTGCACATCGTACCGTCACTGTATTCTGTACCCAGAAACAGGCTTACAAACGCAGCCAAAACTCCTCCAATAAAAATGTTGAAAACAAAAATTGGCAGATCATTAAATTGCAGACTGGTTTCATACAAACCAGTACCTCTGTAAATATTGAACAGCATTACACCGGCAAACAGCATCATACCGGCCACGTAAAGCAGGAGCGTTTTGCTTTTCCACAGGCGTGAGAAATGTGCAGATAACAGCTTATTCATGTTGGCCACCTCCGATCAGAGCGATAAAATAGCTTTCAAGACTTTCGTCCCGCTCACTCATAGAAAGGACTTCGCAGTTATTCTTCGCAAGTTCCATTGTAAGGTCGGTGACGCTGAATTTTCCGAACACATCGGCTTCGTGTTCCGAACGGATTGTGTATTCCATTCCCCGATGGTCGAGCACACGGGCGAGCGCACCAGCATCAGATACCTGAAGCCGAATACATTTCCGGCAAGCTGCCTCCAGTTCTGCTGCACTGATTTCCTTAACCATTTGCCCATGATCGACAAAGCCATAGTGGGTTGCCAAGCGGGATAGTTCATCCAGAATATGGCTGGAAATTAAGATTGTGATCTGTTGTTCCTTGTTGAGCTTCAAAAGCAACTCACGCATTTCAATGATACCCTGCGGATCGAGTCCGTTGATTGGTTCATCCAGAACAAGAAAATCCGGATCGCCCGCAAGAGCGATAGCAATGCCCAAACGCTGGCGCATACCCAGCGAAAAATTCTTTGCTTTCTTTTTTCCTGTGTCTGCCAAGCCCACAAACTGTAAAAGTTCCGGGATATTATCAAACGACGGAAGTCCCAGCACACGATATTGATCTCTGAGATTTTCCTCCGCAGTCAAATCGAGATAGATCGACGGCGTTTCCACCACAGCACCCATGCGACGACGGGATTTCACAATATCCTTAGCTGTGTGTTTTCTGCCATACATCGTATAGTCTCCTGCCGTCGGCTGCTGCAAACCACAAATCAAACGAATGAGCGTTGTCTTACCCGCACCGTTTTTCCCTACAAAGCCATAAATTGACCCTTTCGGTACTTTCATGGTCAGCCCGTTCAGAGCCGTAAAATGCCCGTATGATTTTTTTAGGTCATTGGTTATTAAACAATAATCCATTGTTTTGCCTCCTTACTTTAGATGTATGGAGTTTATCGGGAAAAAGTTAAGAAGGCGGTAAAGAAAATAGTAAAGAAATAGTTAAGATTTCATCTCACAAAGCTTAAAGCCGATTCCCCATACGGCCTCAATGTATTCTTTTTCGCTGACTTCCCGGAGTTTACGGCGCAGATTGCTGATATGAACCTTTAGAGAACTTTCCATACAGTCCGGTGTGTCCAGACTGATGCGGTCGAGCAGCACCGATTTTGCAATGGCATGTGTTGGGTTTTGCATCAGGATTTTGATGATTGCGAATTCTGTTTTCGTCAAATGCACTGGATTGCCCTGTACGCTCAACTCGTGAGAGGCCGTGTTTAACACCAAATCGCCAACTGTCAGGACGGAGGAATTGTCACTTCCGCTGCGAAGCTGAACGGTAATACGAGCCAGCAATTCTTTCATTTCAAAGGGCTTGGTTACATAGTCGGCAGCGCCCCCTAACAGAAGATTGACTCTATCATCAATCCCGACCTTGGCACTGACAACAATCACGGGAATACCTTTAATTTTGGGAAGCAATTCCTCTCCGGATAGTCCGGAAAGCATCAAATCAAGCAACACCAAATCCGGTGTCCACTGCTGAAATAATAATAGTGCCTCTGTGCCGGAATATGCCCGCAGGACACCATATCCTTCACGGGTCAAAGTTTCTGCCAGAATATTTCCGATATGTTCATCATCTTCAATAATGGCGATTGTTTTCACAGATAATTGACCACCTTTTCCAAGGGTTATGGATATAACCGTTTTTATATTGTTGACTATTTGCGGTTAACGCTCTTTGTGAGGAAAAATCATTTTTTGTTCCCCAGCCACTCCCGGAATTCTTCAAGTGAGATTTCCCCGGACAGACACTGTGCCTCGCTCCATTCGTAAAACTCTTGATGGCTGATAGAGCCATATCTGGCACGGGAATTATTCCGCTTGTATGCCTTGCAGAATTCCGTATGAATCGGATTATCCTTGCGGGCATTCTGGTAATTCCGCAGCGGGCCTATTACCGAGCAAGGCTTGGTAACGCAGTACCCTATGAACTGGTAGTATTCCGCATCAATACGGTTGTGCGGGATGAAGTATCTGCCGCAGCATTTGCATTTGCGAATCGGCTGATCTGTGTTCAAAAGCTGGAACAGGTCGAACCGCATAATATCATCCAGCGTATTTAAATGAATAGGTTTCCACCATGTCCACTTTCCGTTCTCGGAGGGTGGACATGATTTCTTCGCTTGCTTTTTCGTCAATATATTCTGTTGGCATAAGCGTCGTTTGAAAACGACCGGTCAAATATTTCCGGCCACGCAGGGAGAGCAGATAGAGTTTCTGCCGAGAGGTCAGCCCTTCCATGCCAGCCATCTCTCCAAGGATAAATTCAAAATCTCCCCGCAGCAGTTTTTGACGTTTACACGCATCTTGGAACAACAGAATTTTGCACCACTCAGCAACTTCTTCCTCGCTCCAATCTTTGATTCTATTCTATCATAATCACTGTCAGACAGTTTTGACCCATCCAGCAAAATTTGATTGATACGCTGGGTGGGCAAATAATCGCAACTTTCTTAAAAACATCGCCTCTTTTTTTAAAACGTTGTAACTTTATATTAACGCCACACCTATCCATTAACTATGAATCAAAAGCAGCTGTTATCACCTTGGGAGCAGAATCCCCAAGGGAATGAGGGAAAAGGTAGTGGGACAAAAGTAAGAAACTTCGACAAAAATGATTGATCATGGAGCGTAAAAAGGGTTTGAAAGAAGAGTTTGTTGAAACATTCTTTTATATTGCAGCCTAAACAATGGGCGGTTGTCCATATGGAATAACCTATGAAGAAATGGGAGAGGTAGAAGATGAAGTAAAGGCACAACGTAATGCAGTATGAGATAAAATAATAGGTTCTGTGATAACTTCAAGGAGTGACTACCTTGAAAGTGCAATGAGGGCGGATTCGAACATTGAATGAACAGATTAACGTATCGTTTCGAAAATAGAAGGATATAAACGTACTTAATGGGTAAAACAAAAAGAACATAAAAGGAAGCAGGTCTTCTGCCATGAAAGAGACCACTTTGACAAAGTTCTGTGAAAAGTGCGGCTGTGATACTGTCCACAAAGGTCGATAAGATACGCTCGAAATCGAATATATTTGTATGAAGTGCGGGAGGAAAGAAGACATATTCAAAACTTTTTTCTGATTTCTGTGTGCTCTGACCACATAGTGGTGGAGCTTTTTTATGTTAATATTAATTTGTATTTTTGTTTAATATTTACTTATTTTCCATGAATGGGGATTATATTAAACTTAAAAAAATAAACATTACTGAACGGATGGAACATTATAAAATTCCTGGGTTAAGCATTGCTTTAATTGATTAAGGACAAATCAATAAGGCAGAAGACTATGGTGTACTTGAAATAGAGACAAATAAAAACGTTAACAGTCATTCTATTTTTCATGCTTGTTCATTAGCAGTTTCTCCATCGGAAATAGGTGAGGGGAAAGTGGTCTTTGAACAAGACCGCGCTATTGAAAACCTAAAAAGTAGTTTAGAGGAAAATCTCAAGATCTCGAGTAGTGATGGTTTTGTCTACACTCCTAATGAAAGCTCTTTTTTTAAAAACGATTTATATATTTCACACATAGAATTTATTGATGATAGCGTTACAAGAACTTACCCATACACTTATATAAATGATAAATATGAAATCATGGAAACGGTCGATGGGCCAAGCATTATAGCAGTTATGACTACGGAAAGTCCCCACTGGTTTAATGGAGGAATAACATTCATTAGACAAGCAGCGGTTTATGAATAATAAGAAGTAGGCGAGGACTTTAACTAGAACGTATGAAAAAGAAAGGAGTTAGGAATGGCTAATTTCAACCGTGAAGAACAAATAAGGCACTTACACGAAGAGCGTAAACGAAAAACCAAGGAGAAAGTGGAAAACGCCATTAGACGTCTGACAAAGGATTCTAAGGCTATTAATTTCAACAGCATAGCAAAAGAAGTTGGTGTTACTAAAACAACCTTATACAATCATCCTGAGCTTCGAGAACGCATTGATTTCTTACGAAACCAACAAGAAAAGGCATATCAAAATTCAAGAACTAAACGAGATGAAAATAATCAAAACGCAATGATCGCTTCTCTTAGACGGAGAATTGAAAAACTGGAAGCAAAGATTAAAGAGTTGGAGGAAGAAAACAAACAATTACGTGAAGAAGAAAATATAAAATTGGCAGGTTTATTTAAAGAACTTTAATAAAAAGTGTTACTTTGAAATAAGTTTGATCAAAAATACCTTACATGTCAGCACTCTAGATAAGAAAAAAGAATCCATTTTGAAAAAAGATTGTTCAAAATTGATCTTTTTCCTGCAGATTTTAGTTTCGGTTTTATAAAAAAATTTGATCATTTTTTACCTGTGTTGCTCCACAATCGCGCCCTTTCGTATTATAAGGTCATCCAGAATATATATCTG
>NZ_QWVT01000005.1 GCF_003570705.1 Mesobacillus zeae | reverse complement strand
CTAAACCGTGTCCATGAAACTATACTAACTCCATTTGTTTAATAAATTTTTGTGATATCTTTACATACACTTCCAAATCACCCAAGCTGAACAACTTTGTTACTGGGAATTTGCTTAAGCTTTCCTTAGAATATGTTAAATGAACCACTGCATATTTATTTAACTCTTCGACCCAATACACTACGTCATCATTATCTTCTCTTCTAGCGACTGCCACAGCTTCTTTTCCATATAGAACGTGCCCTGACGATAATTTTTTTTGTAATTCGGCATTTAAAGAGTCCGACATACCTTTAGTTATTATCCACCAAGGCTCTTCCATAAAGCTTTTTAAACTTTCCTGCATTGTTTCTAGTCACTTCCCTAATTCCAGTTCTAAAATAGTCGGTATTAATCGAATTTACTAGTTAAACTAACCTGCCCCGTATGTTCCATAACAAAATAGGAGATGATTGCAGCTCCTGGTATAGAAGTAACACGACCATTTATACTAATCACAATACTCTTTGTATTTGTCTAAAATGATGTTCATCGTGCTCTACTAACCCTGCAAAATAGCTAAAGAGTGCAATATTGTCTTTTCCTATGATAAAGTCCTGTGTCCATAACTCATCGGATAAATCATTTAATGTATTTATAAGCTTTTTCCTAACTGCTATAAATAATTTAATCGTTTCATCCTTTGGCCTGCTCTTACTATCGATGGATGCTTGGTGATTTATAAATTCGGCATTTAGACTATTGGGTAATTGAGTAGCTTTAAGCAAGTAGGGGATACGTTGATTCAAAACAAATTCATCCCAAGGTATCAAGTGTCCAATTATCTCAGCAATAGTCCACTTGCCTTTATCTATTTGAGTTCTCCATTTTTCCTCAGATAAATTTGTTAAAATTTTCACCCAGTCAATAGATTCCTCATAGTGATTTATTATTTGCTTCTTATTTTTATACAACTATACCAACTCCATTTATTTATCATCCAATTTATTTCATTTCAAGATTAACACTATAAATTCCATCTTAAGCTAACCTCCCGTTAGTCATAAGAATCCCATCCGATTCCGGATGCTTTATTTCACTATTGTAAAGTTTTCTTCATCATCACTAATAGGTACATCAATCATAGTTACTTTTTTAACAGATGCTCGTTTCAATGACTGCATACAATTGACTAAAAAATAAATTTTTAATTCTTCCCCTTGTAATTCTGCCTCAACACTTCCATCTTCTAAATTTTTCACCCATCCCGTTAAGTTCATTCTTTCAGCAATACAATATATTTCCAAGCGAAATCCTACCTTTTGTACTCTTCCAGAAAAAATAACTCTTTTTCTAATAAAACTGCTTGGATTAAATTTAGGAAACTTTATACGATTTGCGTGACTAATTACATACCCGTCTCTTAATTTCTTAAAAACACTCATTGTATAGAACGTACTCCTTTTAGTTTATTACTCAATCGTTTACGAACCAAAATAAAACAAAAGCTTTACTCCCTCTAAGACGTAAAGCTAAATATATATTCTCCATTAAGAAAAACTTATCCTTCTTATTGAACCTGCCCCGTTTGTTCAATAAGAAGTTCAACAAAAAGAGCGTTAATCCTTCCTGGATCAACGCACCCGTTAGTTCAGTAACTGAGATTTATCTACAATCCATCGTGTAACAATTCCACTAATGGTTATAAAATAGAAAAGAATAAAGGAAATGGATTTTATAGATGTTTTTGGCGATGAGATATTATTATTTCAAGATATTGTGTATCTCCTAACCCATAATCTTTAAATTTTTTGAGTAGTGCTAACATAAGTTCTTCTTCTGGAACATCTTGGTGCTTTTGAATATACAGCATAAGATCACTGTCTTTATTAAGGTAATTCAAATATAGCTCAACCCCCTTCTTTAAAGGGCCTGGATAGATATTTTTAGGCATTGCTTTATCAATCAACACTTGTTTGTAAATAGCATAATATCCCTTCGTCTTAAGGGTAAAATGGCCCACAGGTTCAAACTGATCATCGACTATATAAAGATCAATAGCATCTGTATGCTCTGCTTGGTCTAACCAAGCCAGAATGGTAAGGATATTGATTTGACAAAACATATCGGCATCAAACCATAATGCTATATGAGTAAATTTTTCACTAAAGAGAGGCTGCAATGGTTTTAGTGTGATTTCAGTATATTGTACTGGTGTTACGTGATGGACCTTCGCACGTATTTCGGTGAATTCATTTGAAAATAGATCATTACACGTGTTTCCATAACACATAGCCTCGTTAAAGGGGACCATCAATTCTTGTTTAAGAAAATTTGTCTTTATAAAAAAATTATACATAGCTTGACCATTTAGAATATGTAATGTTCTTTTTTGAATCATCGTTGACAACCCCTGCTTCATTTAATCTAGTTTACTATTTCCTATTATTTTATAAATTTCACCCTGTTACTGAAATAATTAGATATTCAAGTCAATCTCTAATTATTCCTTCCATTATTCAAGAATATGGACCAATTTTTGAACAAAGGTTTTACTTTATTCTTCAATAAAACTGATCGTTAGTCAAATAAGAAAAAGGCTGTCGCAACAGCCTTTCTTTCCTGACTCAAGCACCTTGTTACTTTAAGTACAAATATTCACAAATAATAATTTTACTTTAATCGACAAGCTATTTTTGGTCGTTAATAAACTTGATATTAAAGGAGGATTAAATGGGGCTGCATCAACCTAATTTTAATATGTTCCAACACCTTCAACTTCGTAACTCTCAGTGTCAATTGTAACTGAGATCTTTTCAGAAGGTTTGTCTTTGTAATGACTTTCTACCCAAACAGTTCCACCACCGATAGCAGAAGTGAATTCAACATTATCTACTACTAGGTCTCTGCTTTCCTCTTTCTTTATGTACTCAACTGCGACTTTACTAGCTTTTTTAGCAACTTTATCCTCTTCTTCGTTATTGTTTCAACCTATTACACCCAATAAAAATGACAAAATTATCAACATCCTTATCCTTTTTTTCAAAAAACCGCCTCTTTTTGGAAATATTAATTAAATTCAGTATAGTAAATATTAGGAGGATAATTAAATTTATGACTACAGGTATCAGCGATTTAACTTATTGGCGCCTTAGCAAACAAACTTATAAAATCAAGCAACCCGAAGTATATAAAATTAATATTGGAGACCGCAAGGAAGAGTGGAAAATGATTAAAAAGCCATCCAATCCAGAGACTGGTTTTGATGCAACTGTATACAAGAATAGAAATGAAATTATCATTGCCTATCGGGGTACAGAAGGAAATGATCCCCTGGGGAGAGGGGTAAAAGATTTTAAAACTGATGTAGATCATGTAGCTTTAAAAGAAGGTGTGTTCAATCACAACAAAGATAATCAATTTTTAGAAGCTTTAGATCTGGCTGCTGAAATTAAACATGCTTATCCAAAGGCAAACATTACAACCACAGGTCATTCGCTTGGTGGGGCGTTGGCCTCTTTTGTTGCTGCTATTCTTAGGTTAAAGGCTGTTACTTTTAGTACCCCAAGTGTTATAGATTTACTGCCTGATAACATTAAAGCTGACGCTGAAAAGGGTAAGTTCGACAAAGACATCATTAACTACATTGACCCAAGAGATTCGATTGGAGCTGGAGCATTACGGGCCTACACACGGCATATCGGCGCTACTTATATGATTGGGTCAAGATATGAAATAGCAAACGCAGATAAGAAAAATAGCCCTTTCGACCGCTTCCGAGATACTCTCAATATTTACCACTCTCCCGATAGATATAAATTTGATATGAACGGAAACCTGAAAGCTGCCATTCTTACAAACATGCTTACTAATAAAGAGCTTATGTATTCACCGCGATACTTAGGAGAGGGAAGCGAAATTAAAATCAATCCTGGAGAACTCCTTCACCATGCAGAAGAATTAAAGGGGAGGATTTCCGAAGTGGAAATGACTCACCAAGAAGTAGTAGTATCATAAGGTCACCAGATATTTTTGATTGATCATATTTTAAATGATTTTTCTTAAATTGTTGAATAAGTTGACTGCTCCATTCCCTCACAATCAGCGATGTTCAGTTGGTAAGAAACTGATTGACAGCTGGAAGAAATAAACTCTCCTGCTGGATATTTTAGATAATAATATTAGTAAAAGATAGATTTTTTCCTAGAAGGATGTAAGGAAAATAGAGGATATACGATTAATAAGGGAGTTTATGAAAAAAACGTATAGGAGTTGGTTAGGTTGATGATCGAAAAAAGAATTAATCTAAAAAATGACTTAGAACTTAATGTTAGCTATTCTATAGGAAATGAAGAAAAACCAGCTATACTTTTAATTCATTTCAGCGGAGGAACGTTACAAATGTGGAACGGTATTTTTCCTTTGCTTCAAAATCAATATCGGATTATTGCACCTGATTTACGAGGCCATGGGAAATCGAATCGACCTTTGACTGGTTATCATATTGATGATTTTGCTAATGATATGTATCAATTATTACAAAAGCTTGGGATTAATAAATGCCACATAGTTGGGAGTTCTTTGGGCGCAGAAGTTGCGCTTAGTTTAGCCGCATCACATCCGGAGATTGTCCTGTCATTAGTTAGTGAAGGTGCAATCTATAACGAGTTTGGGGAATATGGGTTATTTAATGGCAGTAAAGTAGAAATCGAGGCGGAAAAGGACAAGCTTCGTCAGCAGCTAAATGAGAGGAAACTCTCTAGATATCAAACTAAAGCTGATTTCATTGAGGATTTTAAGGCACCATTAATCAGACAGGCACTTTGGAATGAACATTTCTGGGTCTTCCTTGAAAGCTGTGCCGAGGAACTAGCCGACGGGAGCTTTGAGCATTTCTATAAAAACCATGTAAGAACTGAATATATACTGAAATATTGGGATATCTGCTTTGAGGAATATTATAAGCAAGTGAAATGTCCTGTTCTTTTACTTCCTAGTGAAAAAGAGTGGATGAATCCCAAAATTAGGCATAGTCTTGATTATTTCATTAGTTTACTAGATGAGTATGAAATTTATAAAATTGAAGGATCTATACATGCATACGTTTGGATGCAGCAACCAAATAAAGCGGTCGGGGTTGTAAAAGAGTTTTTAGATAAGCTCCAAATCTAATATGCAAAATAATATGAATGAGATAGATGCTTTGATAAAAGAAATTGAAGAATATAAGATAATCCACTTTCTTTAAAGTCTTGAATGTAAGCTTCCCATTCTTTCTTTATAAGATAAGCTGTTTTTTCATGAAAAAACCTCCACATGTAGGATGTAAGGAGATTATCTCATGGGCTATTCACAACTTGTAGGTGGGGATTATTTGACGCTTACGCAGATATCGAGGACATTGTACATTCTTCAATGCAGTCGTTTATAAATTGGTATGGTGAAGCAACGAGTGAATTAGAAGCCATTATGAAGAAGCTGGAGAAGCATTTTTGGAGGCTGATAAACTAAAATGAAAAGTATCCACGATTATAAAAAAGAAGAAAATAAATTAAGTGGTATGGAGTACAAATTAGAATTGATTAATAATCCGAGTGCCTTTTAAATACTCGAGCGAGGTGCTAGAGGAAGTGCCATCATGTATAGTGTGGTTGAAACCGCAAAAGAGAACGGTTTAAGTCCCTATCATTATCTTCATTATTTGTTTGAAACGCTCCCAAATATCGATTTAAACAATAAAGAGAAAATCGATAAAGTCTTGCCGTGGTCAACGGATTTACCCTCTAGATGCAGAGTACCCAAAAAAAGTGAAGCAAACAAAAAGCAACTCCAAAATAAACAACTTTTGTCGTATATTTTGGAGTTACTTGACGTTTACTTTGAACTAAAGAAGCAACAGTTTGTCAAAGAAGGAAGTATAATGAAAAAAAAGCTTAAATTCATTTTTATATGGAGGTGTTTTTTTTGAAAAAAGAATGGATTCTAAATGAAAAATTCGAAAGTGAAAATTTGAATAGTATACTCGAATGGCGTTGTAAACCTAAGAACTGGTTTATTGACACCACTCATTCTCAACTTGTATTGGAAACCGAAGCGGAAACGGATTATTGGCAAAAAACACATTACGGTTTTCAAGTAGATAATGGCCATTTTCTTTATATAAAAACAAAAAAGAATTTTAGAATGACAACAAAGGTCGAAGCTTTACCAAAGGCAAAGTACGACCAAGCAGGGTTGATGATTCGATTCTCAGAGGACATGTGGGTTAAAACTTCATTAGAGTACATACCAAATGGGTTAAGTAAATTAGGGGCAGTAGTTACAAATCGAGGATTTTCAGATTGGTCAACACAATATGTAGAGTGTATAGACGTAAATTTATACTTTCGAATATCTAAGATTGCTCAGAATTGTTATGTTGATTTCTCTTGGGATGGAGAAGAATGGAGACAGATTCGAATCGCTCATTTAGACATTCCAGTTGATTCATCTATTTTAGCAGGATTATACGCTTGCAGTCCTCAAGGCAAAGAACAGCATGTCCGTTTTGATTTTCTTTCTATTGAAGAACTCTCTAATGACCCAAAAGAAGTTTACTTATAACGATTGTTTGTCTGGAATTTTTTATTTTTATTAATTTTGTTTTAATGATCTAATAACGGGTGCTGGAGTTCAAAAGGCAAGGCTGTTGGCAGCCTTTTACTTGTTGCACTACAGGCGCAGGTTAGCATTATTAGATGGTTGTGATTAAAATTCGAATGCCTCGGCGCTACCAAACTTATTCCAAGCATTCCAAACACCGCCTGTCATATTTCTGATATACATTGTATTGGCATTTGTTGCAACTAACTGCGTAGCGTTCGCTTTTGCTTGCGCCCATGCTGTGGTTTCTATCTCTTTCCAGTTTGTCCAGCCAACACCTGAATACAAATGCCTTAAAAATGCTTTTTTTTTTAAAATCGTAACCGTTGTTTTTATATGCTCTTTTTATATCACTTTTCCAAATATCCACCCAAGAAACCCCTTTTGGATCAATATGATCTACTTCTGCAATATGGTAATTATCTGCTGAAATGATGACACTACGGACTCAACATTTCCAAATTTTCACGTGAGAATCGATAATCTTCCCTTTTAAGTTGCCATAAAAATCATCGTTATATCAATAACATTTTGGAAAATGACTGCATTCGCAATTAGATCATTCTATTTAATCCGTTTTTTTGTTCTATCGGATCATTTTTAGTAATTATTCCATCTACACCAAAGAATAGCCATTTTGCAATTTTACATATATTGTGATATAAATGGATTGTGCTATTCAATCCGTTTAGTTTATTTTAAAGGAGACCAGCGATAACGCCGTAATCTCTGTTAAATTTTAATAACACTGGCTTCCTGAACCATGTGAATCTCCAGTTCCAATTTCAGAAACAAGGTTGTCCTTAATGAGTTCATCTATAATATTAGTAATCGTTGATAACCCCAGTTCGGTCTTTTTAGCTATTTCAGTTCGTGAGAGATTTCCTTGAAGACGAACCATATCAATTACGAGAGAACGGTTAAGTTCTTTAATAGGTTCCTTATTTCCTTTTCTCAGTAAATTCATTACATTCTTCTCCCCTAGGATTCATATCACTATGTTAAATTTCGGATAATTCAAAATAATAAAATGCATTGTGTGTTATAGAAACATAAAAAGGCTGCAAGGGTTTCATAAGAAATGCTTCGCAGCCTTTTAATTCTTTGTTGAGAGTAATACTATCAATATAGATTTAGAAATTTTTGCTTTTATTTCATTTTTCTAATACATTTTCTAACTCTTTATCTTTGATGTTAATGTCTGCTTCTTTTTGAAGCTCGGCAATTAACGTATTAATTGGCTTGGCTTTTTGATATTTAAGTTCTTTTTCAATTACATTTTTTTTATCTTCAAACGTGTTTGTTTTCTTATCTGTGACTTTAATAATGTGATAACCATATTGTGTTTTTACAGGGCCACTGGCTTTATTGACTTCAAGTGAAAATGCAACTTTATCGAATTCCGGAACCATATCCCCTTTTATAAGGTACCCAAGTTTACCGCCAATGTCTTTCGAACCAGGATCGATTGAATGTTCGCTGGCAAGTTGAGCAAAATCCTCGCCCTTATCAAGCCTTTCCTTTACTTCTTTCGCCGTTTTTTCATCGTTAACAAGAATGTGACTTACTTTTACTTCTTCTTTATATCTATTCTCAAATTCTTTTTTCATTTCTTCCTCGGAAACTTTAATTCCGTCTGTTGCCGCTTTTTCTGCCAATAACTCCCGTTCAACCATTTTTTTAAAGGTCTGCTCATCCGGAATTCCATATTGCCGAAGAGCCTGTTTTAAGCCTTTATCACCACTGAATTGCTTCTTATATTCCTTGATTTTTTCATCAATCTCTTTATCTGTTACTTTATATTCTTTTTTAAGAAGCATCGTTTCAATCATTTGTTTTAAAACTTTGTCCCCTGCATGAGCCTTTAATTCGTCGTAAAATTCCTCTTTGGTAATATCACCCGCCTTGGATTGGACAATTGGAACCGAAGCACCAAAGTTACATGCAGAAAGAGAAAGAACTCCAGTGACGATTCCAAGGAAAACTAACCATTTTTTCATTTAAAAACACTCCCATTATATTCAAAAGTTTTTTCAGTACAGGATATCAAAAACTTTTTTCGTTTAATCTAAAATTTCCGGCCTTAGCGGTTATTTCTCGTACTCTATCACAGCCATATCCCAATATTTCAAACTTGGAAGTGTAAATGTGACATTTTTATTTTCTTGTTTAAAGTTAAGAGATTTAGGTACACCGTTTTGCTGGTCAGGCGAAGCTAACCAAACTTTTTTAATAGGCCGGGTTTCTTCAAGTTGCACGGTTAACTGCTTACGGTCCTGGGGTTCTACTTGGTTTGCATTTGTATCTCGCCATCCCATTGTTGTAGCATCGAAGAAATTAATAAAGTGAATGACTTTTTTATTTGCTTTTTGTTTCGCAAATGTCCATACTTTCCCTTTCTCTGGTTGGGATGAAAAATGTACCCAATCAGGTGAATGAATTGTAATCGGCACTTCATGTAAGTGATCTCGAAGCAAGTTTTCATAAGCCACAAGAAAATCATAATAATGTAAGAGCTCGCTTTGCAGAAGTTGATCCATTTTTAAGTTTTCATGAGGAAAATATTCTTTTGATAGCATGTGTTCACCCAGTTCCAAATGGGACCCGCCAGAAGCGAAAATAACGCTGTTTGTAAGTAAAATACCAGGTGTATTAAATGTTCCTGGCTGATTGGAATAGTCATAATTCATATATGCGGCTAAAACGGTATTATATTTCCCTTGGGAGTACCAATTGTTTTCATCAATAATACGTTTTAAATCACCATAATAATTGTCTTGTTCCCATACTTCCGTATATAAGAAATCAACAGGAGTTTGACCAAGCTGCTTTTGTCCATATTGACTTACAGCATTCATAACTAAACGTTTATTCGGCATTTCTTTTTTTGCATTAGAAATAAACCCCTGAAAGGACTCATCCAATGCCACTGGAATTCCGTTGCAGTCATACACATTTCCCCGGTCACCGAGCTGGTCAATGTGCCAGCCGTCAAAAGGAAGATCTTTGTACACCTTTTTTTGTTGTTCTATAATAAAATTCTGCCATTCAGGATTAGATGGGTCGACGAGAAACACATCACTTTTCCATTCGTCAGGTAAAGGGTGGTAATCAGTGGCATTTCTTTGCTGGTCTTTAAATAACCGCCATTCTGTTTTAACACCATCTTTCTCAGCTCCGGCAAACGCGCCATATAAAAGGTTATACGCCATCGTTTTCATGTTTCGTTCATGGGCAAAATCGATATATCTTTTAATTGTCTGCAGCGATACAGGCCGATTGGCGATGTCCTCCCAAAAGACTGCAGGCTCATTGTTTTCAAATTTAATAGGTTGATGATGTTTATAATGCCAATCGTAGAATTGCAATCCATTAATGTGAAAACGATTCAGTTTAGAAATTACAGATTCCATATCTTCGCTAGGCATATCTTCAAACCTTGACAAAAACCCATATCTTGGGAATCTAGACCAGTCGCTTGAAACATCCACTGCAATGGTTTGCTGATCTTGATCGGTTTCTGAAACAAACTGTACACGAACTAAATATCCTTTGAAATCTTCTTTTAACGGCTTCCATGTCCAATGTACCTCATTTTTTTCTACTTTCATCTTTTTTTGAGAGATGATGTCATTTAAGTGATAATAGGTAATTTTTAACGTTCCATCGGATTTCTTACCCGCTAATTTAGTTGTAAAATGAACTGGCTCATTTGGCTGATACGAAGCTTTATCAGTTGTTATACTTTGAATAATTTCCTTTTCTTCTTTTTTTAAGAGCTGCTTTGGAAAAAAGAAAGACTTCATTGCAACTACGGTGATAATGAATAACAATAAAATAGCAAACAAGATGATAGATTTCTTTGTTGATACCATACAATCAAACTCCTTATAATAAACCACCGAGAAAAAATCAATTTAGAATCTGTCCAAAGTCAAGCAGGAATTTGGACAGATGAAATAGTTACTAATTAATTTTTGTATCCATAATCTGCATCAATAATTTTATCCATCGGATGTCCGCTTTCCATCAATTCTTCAATTTCAGGTCCTAGATAAAGATCCGTCTGCCAGTATCCATTCGGCAAATCCACCTCAACTGTATAAGTACCTGGGCCATATACTTTTGTTACATTATCGAAGCTTATCTGTCCCTCGTATGGTTTGCCGTCTTCTTGAGGAACGGTTCCTTCAGGATAAGTATAGCTTGTAAAGCTAATCTTGACTGAATCCATCCCTTCAGGCACCGTAAACGTGGCTGTTCCCTTATTGATGCTGGAATTAAAAAACTGATCGAGCGGGCGCTGAGCTTGAACTTGTTCATTCAAATCGGTATTTTCTTTAACCGTTATCGACTCGCTCCACAACTCTCCCTTTCCTGGGTGGTTAGGACGCTGATAGGCTTTAAACATATAATTTCCACCCACAAGGTGATCCGGTTTATAAGTTAATATCTGTGTTTCACCAGGAGTTAATGTGTTAACCGCACCAGTGGCAACCACCTTACCCTCTTTAGGATTGCCTTCTGCTGCCCAGTAAACCTCATATGTCACTTCCCCCTGCATGGCTCTTGAGTCCTCGTCATTTTTAATCATGGCAGAAATGCAATCTGAAGTTAAAATTTCAGCGGTAAATGTTAATGAGCTTCTATCCCATCCGGATTTTTCCTGTTGCCCTGTTTCTTTAGTTAAATTTTGAAGACTAACTTTTTTAGTTTGGTCATTCTTTATTGCAGCCGCTAATGTTGTATGTCCAGGATATACAAATGGAACAGCCAGCAATGATACGGTAATGATTCCTGCAGTAATTTTATTTACTTTCTTCAAAGTGCTCCCCCCATTTCTATCGTTTTAGACTATATAGCCCTATTCCTTAGGGTTGGTAGTCTTATAGGAATATAGATAAGAAGGAACTAACATGCCGGTTAGTCCCTTCTATCCTATTACTTATTTACTTCACACTCGTCTCTCCCTTAGCATGCACGCTATTGCCTTAACGAATTTGAACTTCTTTCTTCTCATCAGCTGGAATGCTTACATAAAGAACTTTTGCTTTTGTATCATAGAAGAAGGTATTTGTCTTCCCTTGTGCATCTGCTAATGAACCAACCTCTTGATACTTGTTGTTGCCAGCTTGAATTCTAGATGGTTTTTCTACGTTATTTAGTTTTAACGTATATTGCTGTAGTTTAGAATCTTGATAGCTATTAACTTTTTGCTTTTGATTGAATTTAATAGAGTTTGTTTTACGTGTTACATCAAATTCTGTTAAGTTGTATTCACCTTGTTTGTAGTCTTCTGTTGCTCCATCATCTTCATAGAACGTATACGAAGCATTATTGTTAACGTACGTATCAAGCACAAGGTTTGTTAATGGTTTTTCATCTGTGTATTGCTGAACTTCACGAGTTGGGATAATCGATTCGTTCTTTACGAAAATCGGTAAATGATCAAGCTGCGCCTCTACCGTAATGGTTTGCCCGCCTGTGTATTCTTTGCCAGTCCAGTAGTCTGTCCAATTTGCATCTTTTGGCAAGTAAACTTCACGAGATGTTTGGCCTTTTTTGACAACCGGCGCAAGCATCATAGAGTCACCGAACATGTATTGATCACTGATGTCATAAGTGTTCTCATCGTTTTGGAATTGATAAACAAGCGGTTGTTGAACTGGTTTACCGCTATCTGCTGCTTCTTTAAACTCGTTATATAGATATGGAAGTAATTGATAGCGCATTTCGATGTACTTTTTGCTGATTTTTTCAACTTCCGGACCGAATGCCCATGGCTCTTGACCTTGTTTAACTTCCGCTTTTGCATCACTATCATAGTGGATACGAGAGAACGGCAAGAAAGCACCAACTTCAATCCATCTTGCAAACAATTCTGCATCTGGACGCGCTGCGAAACCGCCAATATCGTTACCTACGAATGCTACCCCGGACATCCCGACGTTCATGTTCATTGGGAGAGACATCTGCAAGTGTTCCCAGTTACTTACGTTATCACCAGTCCATAATGCTGCCCAACGTTGAGTACCGGCGTACATATCACGCGTTAATACGAATGGACGAGTCCCAGGCTTGTGCTCTTTAAATGCTTGATAAGTTGCATCTGCTTCATCATGACCGTATAAGTTATGGTACTCAGTATGCATAATTTTGTTGTCCTCTGTACCGAAATACGTATCAAGCGGCATTGTATGAGCGTGTCTATCGTCATCACGGAACACTGCCGGTTCATTCATATCATTCCAGATACCGTCAATCCCTTCATTGAATAAGGTATCTTGGTTTTTGGCCCACCAATCACGAACTTCTTGCTTAGAGAAGTCAGGGAAAGCAGAGTCTCCAGGCCAAACCGGACCGATGAACGGAGTGCCGTCCGCATTTTTCGCCCAATAGTCATTTTTCGTGCCTTCTTGGTACATACGGTAATTTTCGTCTTGCTTAACTGCCGGATCGTTAATGGCAATCGCATGGAACCCAGGCATTGATTTGAGTTGTTTTAATGCTTGCTTATATTGTTCGTTCCATGTAAACACACGGTAACCGTCCATGTAGTCGATGTCAAAGTGCATCGTATCTAATGGAATATTCTTTTCACGGTATGTTTTTGCGATATTTACAATTTCTTCCGCAGTATAGCCCCATTTACTTTGGTGCAATCCTAATGACCATTTAGCTGGAACATCCATTTTCCCTGTTAAATCGGTGTATCGGTCGATAACATCACCGACTTCCGGGCCGTAGGCAAAGTAATACGTTAATTTACCACCGTTCGCATAGAAATAGTAGTAATCATCAGACTCACTCGCCATTTCATAATTGGAACGGTGTGTGTTGTCAAAGAAAATACCATACGCTTTTTTATCTTTTAAACCAATGAAAAACGGAATCGATGTATATACGTATTTTGTATCTTTATTATAAGCGTAAGCATCTGTGTTCCACATGCCGATGCTGTCACCGCGTTTGTTGACTTCCAGCCCGGCTTGCTCACCGAAGCCATAGAAATCTTCATTTTTATCTGTTTTCTTGAATACATAAGGCTTTCCGTTTTCATATCCAGAAGTTTTGTCTTGATTTATATAATCCTCGTTGATGACATTTCCATTCTTATCGAGGAAACGTACGCCAAATGGCTTCATCTTAATCTCAACCGTAAGTTCATCCGTTTTTAACGTATATGTGTCTTCACTAACGTTTGTCTGAAATTCTGGAGTTTCCCACTCGGAAGCCTTTTTGGCAATTCCTCTTGATTCGAATTCTTTCTCACCTTTTTTTAATACAGAAACTTTTACCAGATCTTTGTCAAATAGACGAATATAGGCTTCATTTGTCCCTAGGTCTAACTTGACACCATTTGGAAGCTTCATAACTCCTTGAACAGAAAGCTTTTGAAGATTTTCCTTTACTAAAGGAGTGTCAGCCTCAGGTTGAGTAACGGCCAGAACATTGGGAGCTGCCGCTGTTAAACCAACAGTAGCTGCAAGTGTAATACCTGCTAAAACTCGTAATGACTTTTTCGATAAGTTCATGTTTCCACCTCGTTTAAATAATTGTAAATCCCAATACTGTTACTTGTTTACTTTCAACTTCGCCTGTACTTCGGTAGCCCTGCTTTTGACTTAACAAATTTGAGCTTCTTTATTCTTCCTAGTCCACATCCCCTCTCACATCATTATTTCAACCGAGTGTAACCCCGGTTTCCCTACCCATTTCCAAATTAACAGCCATAGATGGTATGAACAATGGGGAAAAAATCCTGACTAATCTGAATACGTTTCCAAAAATGCGTGCCAAGTTTACTTTAAATAGAGTTGTAATAGCGTTGAACTTGATTTTTCATTCGCGTGGATAAGACCGTGTTTCCAACAAAAAGATGGAGAATTCAAGGCCAGTATAGCCCGAGGGAACTATAGGACTATACTCTTCTCCTGCATCAACACTGGTTTGTCAACCTCTTATTTATATTGTTTAACTTAAAAAATTACACTTAAAAACCTAGTTTATCCTCAATATGTATTTATTTTAAAATATTGGATGTTATTTAATTCTTTTTATATGGAGAATTTTGACGGGAGACTATTTTTCGCTCTTCATTCAAAAAAAAACACCATCCCATATTACAGTCAAAAAGATGATAAAATGAAGTTGAATTAAAGGAGGTAAATATTATATTCCCAAAATATTCCTTGATGAAATACAACCCAAAACCTGTACTATTATAAAGTAAGAACAAATAAGGCGAGGTATTATGGTTCGAAAATTTTTATTATCCAAAAGCTTTTCATCTAAAATTACAGTGGCCTTTCTACTTGTGATTTTAATCTCGACACTTTTTATTTCTCTGTCTTTCTACTGGGAATCTAATTCTATCTTGAAGAAGAACGTGAGGAAGTCCACCATTCAAATTGCCAAACAGACTGGGGAGTCTCTTTCTTTTATATTTAACGTTGGAATTGACACCTCTGATTTCATTAGCAGCGACCAGAATATTCAGCGAGCTGCTTTACAATTGAAGAGCAGTACCCCATACGAACAGACAAGGAATTCTCAATACATAAATACCTTGCTGAATAATTTTGTCTACTCCAATTCCTTCGTCAAAATTGTTTATGTATTAAAAGAGGAAGGCAGCGGTTGGGGCAGTGGTACTTTTTCTGAAGCCAGATTTAAGAATATACCCCTCTCCGACCAGGAATGGGTGAAGGAAGCTAAACGAAAAGATGGAGAATTGGTTTGGCAAGGTATTCAGTATGACGATTTCAGCGGCGGAGGGAACAATACGGACTTGACTCTTCCCGTCGGAAGGGTTCTGAAAGATTTTGACACGCTGAGCAATATTGGACTGGTGCAGGTTCATTTGGACGGGCGGTCCATTCTTAACACGATTGGGCACTTGAAACTAGGAAAAACAGGAAAGTTTTTTGTAGTTGATAACGAAGGAAGGATCATGATTGATTCCCATCTCGATAGGATCAACAAGAAGGTGGAGAATCCCGATTTGTTCAGACATGTCGTAGGAGACAACCACGCAGAATTCGAATTTACAGTAAAAGGGGTCCCTTATTACGGGGTTAAGGAGCCGCTTAGCAACGGCTGGATGCTTGTTGGTACCGTTCCTATCCATGAAATCAGCGGACAGTTGGACCGTCTTCAATCATGGATATTATTTTCCTCCGGAGTTTTCTCCATGCTTGCAATCTGCATTGGGCTTTTCATTGCCGGACGGGTGACCAAGCCTGTAAAACAACTTACCCAGATCATGCAACGCGTTCAGCAAGGTGATCTAAAAGTAAGAACGGCCGTTAATTCCTCTGATGAGATTGGCTTTTTGAGTAAGCAGTTTAACAATATGATTGATGAAATCGAAAATTTGATGCAACAGGTCAAAAGTGAGCAGAGTGAAAAGCATCATGCCGAACTTCGGGCTGTTATTCACCGGATTCATCCACACTTTCTATTTAATACACTAAGCACCCTCCGATGGCTTATTGATTCGAATCAAAACAACCGCGCTTCTCTAGTATTGTCGGCACTGACTCATCTATTGGAAGCAAATATGGGAAAAAGCGGCAGCATCATTATGGTGGGAGAGGAACTTGATATTATCCAGAAGTATTTGGTCATTTTGGAGCTTCGCTACGAAAAAAAATTCAATCTTGAACTGGACATTGAACCGGGGACAGAAATACTCCCTATCCCTCGCATGCTTCTGCAGCCTGTGGTTGAAAACGCCATATTCCATGGCATCGTGCCGAAAAATACGGACGGCAGAATCTCGATAAAAATTCATTCAAATAACGGAGATTTAGAATTTCTTATAAACGATGACGGCTTAGGCATCCAAAATGATAAGTTGAAGGAATTGAACGATCCGGAGACTGCTGTCAAAAATGGGGAAATCGGTATCGGTCTCCGCCATATCTTTGATACGTTGAGGTTGTATTATGCCCTAAATTGGGAATGGTCCATCACAAGCGGGCCGGAACAAGGTACCACGGTGCGCATTTTGTTAAAAAAAATAGTAGAATCAGCCACTAAGCACTAGCAGAACCGGAGGAATAATATGTATAGAGTTCTTATCGTGGACGACGAGCCTATTATCCGCAAGGGAATCAGCGCCTTTATTGATTGGGAAAAGGAAGGGGTAACGGTTGAAGACCAATACGCCAATGGCGCCGAAGCACTTGCTGCTCTTAAAAAGCGTTCCTATGATATTCTCATTACGGATATTAAAATGCCTTTAACCAACGGCATTGAACTCATGAAGCAAGCACTAGAGCTTTACCCATGGCTAAAAGTGATCCTAATCAGCAACTACAGTGAATTTGAATACGTAAAAGAAGGGCTAAAGCTGGGCGCTGTCGATTATTTATTAAAGCTAACCCTGAAAAAAGAGGACCTTCTCGCCGTCCTTCGCCGGTGTATCTCTATGCTGGAGGAAGAACGCAAAAAAGATTCCGAACTGAATTATTACCAACAGGGAGCCATCTACCTAGAACGAAAAAGTGTTGAACAGAAAATTAAAAGATTAATAGTACAAGAGGATACATCCCCTTCGTCAACCGATTTGGCCCTGCCATGGTTGGAAAATTCCTATGCTTGCGTCTATCTTATGCTAGATAAAGCGGAGGAATGGAAAGAAAATCACGGCTATCTGTATATGCAGTACATATTCGAGGAATGGCAAAAATTGTTTTATGAGAAAACAGAGGAAGGAGCAGCACTGATTGTAGAGGAAAGCTGCATGTTTCTCATTTTACCAGATCACGATAGGGAAGCCGAGCGGGTTATCCTCGGTTGGAAGCAGGCACTTAAAAAGCAATGGGGCATTTCAATGTCAGCCGGTCTCGTAACAGAGCAAGGTATAGGCAGTATTCTTAATGGGTTTGCCAACAGCCGTTCAGCCTGCGAAAAGAGGTTTTTCAAAGGACTGGGCGGCGTGTATTATATGAATAGTTCCGAAACATATGAAAAAAAAAGCTTAATGGACAAAAAGGAGCAGCATAATTGGACGCCTTTCTTCGAAATGATCCGCAATGGCGATCCGATTTCATCTGCAATTGATTATGCACTTGATTACTGGAATGATGAATCACTTTATCCGGAAGATGTTCAGCAAGAGGCGTCCAGCCTTCTTACGGGCGCTTACAGTTTGCATGCGGAATCGGAATCATTGCTCCCTGAACAACATAATCTGCTTTACCGTGCCGAGACATTGGAACAAATGGTATCCATTTTAATTAGCCAACTGGAAGAAATCAGGAATCCCTTTATGCCAAAATTGTCGGATAAGGGATACGACGAGGAGCTAATTAAAAAGGCGCTGGATTATATTACTGCCCGTTATACAGAGAACCTAACGCTTCAGAGTGTCGCGGATGTAGTTCACCTCAGTAAAAGTTATTTTAGTCTTTACTTTAAAAAACACACCAATCGAAATTTTGTCGACCATTTAATCGAACTGCGCATTAGGGAAGCGAAGCGGCTCTTGACGGAAAATGAAAGCCGTATTTACGATGTTGCTACGGCCGCAGGCTTTAAAGATGTAAAATATTTCAGTAAAGTATTTAAGAAAATAACCGGATTAACCCCACTAGAATACAGGGAAAAACATAAGGCGGTAAGATTATCAATTGATTAAGAAAGGATGGTTTACATTATGGGTTGGCGATGGGTATCCTTAATACTAATTCTAGTATTGCTGGCTGGGTGTGGAAGTCCATCCATTATCTCCGATCCAAAGAAGGTTCAAACTCTTCAGGATCGTGACAAAACCGTTATTACATTCTGGCACACTTACAACGACAAAGAAACCCAGCTTCTGGAGCAGAGGTTAATTCCTGCTTTTGAGCAGGAGAACTCCAACATTCGGGTCGAGACTATAAACTTGGCTTTCAATAATGAATTAAAGAATACCTTAATAGCACGAGCCTCTTCCAACCGAGGTCCGGATGTGGTACGGATTGATATCGCCTGGGTTCCTGAGTTTTCACTTAAAGGGCTTCTTGAACCGTTAAACGGGTTCACGGATTTTGAAGATATTCGTAACAGGTTTAATCCTAAGGCAATGGATGTAGGCTTCTATAAAAATGAATATTATTCCCTGCCGCTAAACATCTACACGAAGGCTGCCATTTTTAACCGTGAGCTTCTTGAACAGGCAGGCTATTCCAAGCCGCCAAGTACAATGAAAGAAGTTCTGGAGATTGCCCGCCAACATCGCTTTACCATCGGACTTGGAGGATTGGAACCTTGGAATACAATTCCATACCTTTACAGCCTTGGAGGGACCTTAACCGATAAAAAGTTCCATAAGGCTTCCGGATATTTAAACGGGGAAGGAACCATCCATGCAGTGGAGCAGTTAACTGCCCTTTACAAGGAAAAACTCATTGATCTCCCGAAAAAGGCAGGTGACGGCAAAAATTTAGAACGAGTAAAAGCCGGAAATACACTTTTGACCGATGATGGCCCTTGGTTCTACAGCTTATTGAATAAAACGGAATTGGATCGTACCTTAAAGCGGACCATTCCCGTATCGTTTCCACATGGTAATGGTTCTGCTTCAATTATTGGCGGCGAAAACATGGTTATTATGAAGGGAAGCAAACACCCAGATGAGGCATGGACTTTTATGAAGTGGATGACGGGAAAAGAAGCGCAGCTTATCATGGCGCAAACCGGATTGATACCGACCAACCTGGAGGCTGCCAAAGCTTTTAAAGTAACTCCGAATTCTTACCTCAATCCTTTTATGGAGCCTGCGGAGAATTCCTTTCAGTGGCCCCCGGTCAAGAACTGGAGTAAAATCGATAAAGTGTACACTGATTATTTAAATAGAATATTTGCGGGTGAATTGTCTGTTAAGGATGGCTTGGACCGTGCGGCAGCTGAAATAGACGTGCTTTTAGCAGACTCTGATTCGAATCAATGACTAAGAAGCCCATCTCCATGTACCAAAAGTGGAGTAGAAGAATGGATTTTTATTTCTTTTCCTTTTATGATCTTAATAAAGGGAGAGGACGTGTCCTTTCTTTTAAAAGCCAGAAAAACTCGTAAAAATTCCTATTTTGACATTTCTTGAACGATGCATATATCAAGTAGACCATCATTGTTTTCAGCCTCCGGACAAATCATAAATCCTCCCCCATAAAAGGGTGAATTGGCGACTTCTTTCTAACATCAGATTCAACTTTTTCTTGATAATTCTGTGATTCTCCGTAAAGCAGTTCCCACTGTTTATATAGGCTTTTAGCTGTACAATATTCCTCAAAGTCCACTTCTAAATCTGTCTGTAATTTTTCTTTTAATCCGTGGCATGACTCTTCCCATTCCTCTACCTTTAAGGAATTTCCATTAACCTTTATATTTGAAATAAAATCTAAATAAACTATTGCCACACCTCTTAAATGATGGATGGCTGTTGCATTAAGTATCCCATGATCTCCATATAGTCTTTTCAGTTCTGCAATACATTTCTCTTTATCCCATTTTGTAAATTTTTCTTCCATATTAATTTACCTTATTTATCAATTATTCAGAAAGTAAATTACCTTACTACTCTAATAATACCACTGGTTTAACCGTTAATTTATTGAGAGTTCCCGAATCTCTAAGTAGTCACTCCATACATAAAACTTCCAATGCTCTCCTTCATTGAAGTTGGTATGGTTTGCCTTTTCAGGCATTAAATGAGCGTTAATCCTTCTTGGATCAACGCACCCGTTCGCTGAAGAAGAATTAAAGTTTTTATGTATTTAATTCAAGAAACGTTCATTGTCATTAATATTCGAGATCCATTTGTCACAAAGCCATTTTTTCTAAAAAATAACTCCGGTTTTCCTTCGCCTCTCTCGGTTGATAAATATGCCGCATCAACTTTTCTCTGTGTAAGGATATTCCCTAAATATTTTAGTAAACTTGTACCAACCCCGTTTTGTTGAATATTATTTAGAACGCAGATTTCATTTATGTAAAAGTTCTTGCTATCAGCCCATTGCTCTTCATTTCCAACTAAAAAGCCAATCATTTGATTATTAGAATTAAAATAACCTATTCCTATATAGCCAGGAGTCTTACTTATATCTAACAATCGTTTGTAAGATGTTTGAAAACTCCAAGGTTCGTTCCAAGGATTGGAGCTAAAAACATTGGTAAAAATGTTTGATACTTCTTCTAAATCTTTTTCTGACAATATACGAATTGTATTCTGCATTAATAATTCCTACTTCCAATCAACCCTATCAAGAAAAAGATTGCCGCAGCAACCCCCGTGTTAAACTCAAGCATCCGTTACTTGAAGAAGAAAAGTATAGCACTCCATCTTATTTTACATTGGTCCTAATATCCCATAATGCGTATTAGTCTGGGTAATATATTGTCATACTCAGACGAGTTAACCTATCCCCAGAATTATAGTATGTGTGAGGTCTATCAGCCTTAAATCTAATTGAATCACCGTTCTTTAGATTATAATTGCAGTCGTTTACAGTAATAATGACTTCTCCATCAAAAACAGTAATAAATTCCTCTCCCCCATCTCTATGTCCAACTGAATTTAAATTCCCCTCTGGTTCAATTTCAACAGAGTAAATTTCAAATCGTTTATTTTCTTGAAAGGGAAATATGGGAAAAACTTTGTATCTTCCATTGTCTTCAGATAATACTTGTATCTCACTTCGCAAAACAACTTTAGCATCAGGTTGAGGAACATTAATAAGAGTAGTAAAGGAGACCTTTAATCCATTAGCAATTTTCCAAATAGTTGTAATGGTTGGACTCGAATCCCCCCTTTCAATTTGTCCTATCATAGCTTTACTGACACCACTTAGTTCAGAGACTTTCTCTAAACTAAGTTTCTCTTTCTCTCTGATAGCCTTTAAATTTCTTGCCAAAATCTTTTGAATTTCTTCCATAAAATCACCTCTACTCAATTTACAATATAACGTCCACCATGTAAAATATAACATAAATATGTTATATTGTCCTTTTTATACATTATAGCATACAAATAGAGAGGGGAGTTTTAAAAGTGCCATTATTTCCATTCTTGTTGTTTGTTATTGTTAGTAGTTTTACTCCTGGTCCAAACAATTTTATGGCAATGTCCTTTGCAAATAAATACGGATTTATAAAAACAATTAAATTTTGTTTTGGAGTCGCCGTAGGATTTTTTGTTCTCGCATTTTTGTGTAGTTTTTTTTACCTTTTGCTTATAAACCTCTTGCCAATGATTAAAGCACCTTTAACCATTTTAGGTGTAGGTTATATGTTATATTTGGCTTATAAAACAATTACAAGTAAAGACGATAATGGGAGCGTCAATAATTTTGTGTAAATGACGA
>NZ_QWVT01000049.1 GCF_003570705.1 Mesobacillus zeae | reverse complement strand
TTTTTCATTTACACAAGATATTTTACGCTCTCAAATAAATAGTTTACGACTTTAATATAAAGGGATATTTTTATAATATATGATATGAAGTAAAGCGTGTTCCAATGTTTATTACCCTTTAAATGGCATGGTGAAAATCAAAAACGAGAAAAAGGAGAAAAAATGAAAATCTTAAGCAAACTAAAGAAGCTCACGATAATTCAAGAAACCTACAAGCTGCTGTTTACACTTGTTGGGCTGCTTCCGGCTGATAGGAAGCTGGTCATGTTCGAGAGTTATCTTGGCAAGCAGTACAGCTGTAATCCAAGGGCCATTTACGAATACATGAGAGTGAATAAACCTGAATATAAACTCTACTGGAGTATTGATTCTAGATATACAGAAACATTTAAAGAGCTAGACATTCCTTATATTAAACGATTTTCTATCAAGTGGCTTTTTTGCATGGCAAGGGCCGGTTATTGGGTAACCAACTCCCGTATGCCACTTTGGATTCCAAAACCCAAACATACAGTTTATCTTCAGACATGGCACGGCACCCCTTTAAAACGTCTTGCACAAGACATGAAGGAAGTTCACATGCCTGGAACAAATACTGAAGCCTATAAGGAAGAATTTTACCGAGAATCGCGCAACTGGGATTTTTTAATTTCACCAAATGCTTACTCTACGGAAATTTTCAGGCGCGCGTTTCAATACGATAAACAAATACTCGAAACCGGTTACCCAAGGAATGACATGCTCCTTTCCCCTGAAAAGGAGAGGCTTGCCCAAGAAATAAAAAGAAAACTGAAACTTCCGATGCATAAAAAGGTGGTTCTCTATGCCCCTACCTGGAGGGATAACCAATACTATGAAAAGGGCCGGTATAAATTTGATGTTCAGCTTGATTTAAAAGAAATGCAAAGAGAATTAGGGGAAGATTACGTTATCCTACTAAGAATGCATTACCTTGTAGCAGAAAATCTTGACTTAAAACCTTTCCATGGATTTGCATATGATTGTTCCAATTATGTGGATATCAGGGATTTATATCTGATTTCTGATTTACTAATTACTGATTATTCTTCTGTCTTCTTTGACTTCGCAAATTTATGGCGTCCCATTTTGTTTTACGTTTACGATATTGAAATTTATAGGGGGGAACTAAGAGGATTTTATTTTGATTTGGAGAAAAATGCTCCTGGCCCTTTAGTTACCACAACTGTTGAAATCATTGACTATATCAAGACGCTAGACCTGGATACGCATAATAATCAAGACTATCAAAAATTTCACGATCATTTTTGCCATTTCGAAACTGGGGAATCGACCCGAAAGGTGGTAGGGTCTGTTTTTAATTAAGATCTGCCTATTTTTGAAAAGGACAGTTGCTTAGGAATTTTATTGTAAAACTGGACACATTAATTCAGATCTTCTTTTCAGGTTTTTCCGGAAGAAAAGATCTATTATTTTATGCTACTCTTTCATTTTACTGCGGTGTGCAAATCCGGCATTATAAAAGGAAAAGAACCCCTTAAGGGGCCTCAACACACTAAGGTATCCTTTTTATTCGGACTTTATAATTTTTACTTATGGCTTGGTTCATACATTCCCCTCAATGTATGAACCAAGCCATATTTTTTTCAAAATACTTGAAAGTAGTTAAGACTAGCAGGAATGGAGCTCCCATCTTTACAAAAAAAACAATTGCAAGGCTGGCCCCATGTTATTAACACTTGACGATTAACCATCTATATTTTTGGTCCCAACTAAAAAGAAAGATGAATACTTAATTTAAGAGGATACCTTCTGCTTTCCCGATTATTAAACAAAAAGGAAATTCATATGTTGCTTATCAGGCTAATGGTCACAGGACAATATGATGATATCTGGAGTATTTCGAACAAAACACTCTTTTGCGGATAAAAGTGGGGGTTTGCAATATTAGCATTGTTAAAATGCATTATAGTATAATATATCACGGGTCATGTGGAAAAAAATTAGGAGGCCTAACAAACATGAAGCGTGATTATTTTAAATTACAATCTACAATTGCCGAGTATTTTTCCGAGCTGTCACAGGAAGAATTGAAGAAAGAAATTTTTCCAAAACACCCCGATATATTTAATGCAGTTGCCGAAGTTCGTGAGTACGGAATAACCTGGCAATACAAAAGGGCTGTAGAAGCCTTTGGTGTAAATGACAGAATGTTCTTTTTTGAAAGCAATCTAGGTAAGCAATACACAGGCAATCCGCGATATATTTACGAACGAATGCTTGAACGGTACCCTGACTTTACATATGTGTGGTGCTATTCGGGAGCAGAAAATATTCCAGGTGAACCAATGATTGTAAGCCGCGGGTCTGGAGAATACTACAAACTCCTTGCCCAATCAAGATTCATAATTAATAATACAACGTTCCCTCTTTGGTATCATAGGCCGGAAACCTTCTATTTCCAAACGTGGCACGGTACTCCCTTTAAAAGGCTTCACTGGGACCTTACCTCACGGCCTGTGGAACGCCGTTCAACACCTGAGTTTTATGTGAAATCAACATGCTGGGATGCACTTTTGTCACCAAATGCTTTTTCAACAAAAACCTTCAAATCAGCCTTCAGATATGATGGGGAAATTCTGGAGTACGGGTATCCAGCCAACGATATCTTCTTTGACAACAAACGCTACTCAAAGAAAAGGAAGCAAATAAGGGAAAAGCTTGGTATAATTGATGATTCTCCTGTTTTCCTTTATGCACCTACCTGGAGGGACGGAAAGCATATTGGAAATGCAATGTTTGAATTTGATTTAATGTTGGATCCCGAGCAGTTCCTGAAGCATGCTCCAAAGGACTCGGTATTGCTGATACGTTCCCATCACATGAGCAGCTCTGATGGAAAGCTAGAAAGGCTGAAAGGACGGGTAATTGATGTTAGCGGCTGGGACGATGCCATCGAATTAATGTGCGCGTCCGATGTCCTAATCACCGATTATTCATCCATTGTCTTTGACTGGTACTGCAGCCGGAAGCCTGTAATCTATTTTGTACCCGATTACGAGAAATATGTCGGTCCGATGAGAGGCTCTTATTTTGATCTTTTCGAGCTTAACGCTGGGCCGATATGCAAGACTCAAGCTGAATTATTTAATGAGTTGGGAAAAGCAGCCCAAATAAAGCATTCGTCATATGGTGATTTTTATTCTACCTTCTGCGCCTCCCATGATGGGACAGCCTCCGATAGGGTAATCGATTACCTTTTGTCTAAGTAAACCAGATCATTGTATTGTAAAAGCACACCCTTTGCAGGGTGTGCTTTTTTAGAATGTTATTCTCTCTCTACTGAATCACTCCGACATAACTTCCGCTTACCCATCCCGTTTGTGTTGTGCCAGGCACGTATACTTTATACCAGCCATTTTTCATGACTTTTTTGCCATAGGCATCAAGCGCTGTTTTTAGGTAAGTTCCATTCGGGACTGTTTTAATACTGGCAGATGAAGTTGTAGCATCTGTCCTAATATTTAAAAAGTCACCGACCTGAACCTTAACGAGGTTCTGAATGGTAATGTAGTCACCAGATACCCAGCCACTCTTCCCAAGGAAGTTGGCACGGTACCAGCTGTCTCTTACATCCGTATTATATCCTTCCACCACAATGGATGTACTTGACGGAATTTGCGCGATGTAAGTGGAACTTGATACATATGGCAGATTCCTAAAGTTCACACTTTGTGTTGTCACAGCTTTTATCCCTGCTGGAAAATTGATAACAATTGATGAAGGGACCGGACTGCCTGCCGGGATATTCCGGCTGTACACTGGCGGAACAGGCGGCTTTACCGTGTTGGCCGGAACTTTGTTATAATAGGCCGCATCAAATGGCTTAATCTGCTCCATAAGATTGGCGATACCATTTTTCCAGTTTGGGTCCGTAGCATATTTTACATTCATCCCAATCAAGTCTGGCCCGTTATAATATCTTCCTCCTGGGGTAAGATAATCAGTTTTCACCTGGTAGGCAACGTAATTGATAGAATCGTAGCCCGTTGGAAAATAGTAGGCGCAAGTGAACGGGCAGGAATCATAAGCCCCGTAACCAAAGAAGTTCCTTTTGTATTTGGTTAGGGTGGAAGATCCCCATCCCGTTTCCCAAATCGCGTGTGCAACCAAGTACTGGGCGTTGACGCCTGACTTGTTCTGGACGTCAATGAAATCCTGCGCATACGCCTTCAAAGGACTCTCAGGCTTTTTAACGTTAAAAAAGTTAACAATATCTTGTGCTGTTATATTTGATGGCTTCCTCAAGTCAACCTCTATGAATGTGGCCGCTTGTATCTTCTGAAGATCAAACTTAACTGATGCCCCGAGCTTGCCATCATAATACTCAATGGTAATGGTGTGCACTCCGGCGGGTAAACTCCTTAAAATAACCTGCCTTTTATTTCCGCTGACATACTGCCAGGAATCAATTTTTGTGATGCCGTCGACCTTTACCCTGACTCCGTCGTCTGCATAGACGGTCATTACATAATCACCAGTTTCCGCCATATACATCTTTTTGGTAAACCTTGCGCTAAAGTAGTCTGCTGGAATTAACGGTGTAGGGGCAGCCTGTCCCCAGTTAAAGTTAACCGAGTCAACACGGAAAATAGGATTCTTGCCGCCTATGATAACGGGATTTCCTGATAATGTTGTATTCTTATAGAATTCCCCAAACCATCCATCATTCGAACCGATATTCACTGCATCGCTGTACGGCTGCAGATAAGCCTCAACCCTGCTTGAAGAAGAAGCCTCCTTGTACCTTACTTCAATCCAGTGGACATCTTTATCGGCTACAGTTCCCCTATCACTAATGTTTAACTTAATTGAGTCTTCCCTAAAACTGTTGTTGGTAAAACGGTCCAATACCAATTCTCCATCTACATAAACCTGTAAACCGTCGTCTGCCCCGGTTCTAAGAACGTAATCACCAGCAGGAATACGCTTGGCCGTCACGTACCTCGCGGAGAAATTATCTGCCGGGACTACACCAGGGACTGGTGAGGACATCCCATTATTTTCTGCAAGCTTCCCGTATAAAGAGCCTGCCCTCAATACCTTTGCCGATACAGGAATTCCTGACAATGTCTGATTAGGATAATAGTAAGCAAGCCAGTCTCCAAACTTCACCACTTCAGAGTATAGTGCTGCGTCCTTTATACCCTCATAATAGGCAGTAGAAATCTTCTGGTTGCCCGCCGAAAGATTAGTCAACAACGCTCTGTTAATAATGGAGTCATTGGAATAGCTTTTTCTGTCAATCACTCTGTTCCCATTCACATCAACAGTAATTCCATCATCCGCGAGAGTTTGCAAAAAGTAATCTCCCGACTCCAAATACTGGCTCTGATCATACATTGCAGTAAAATAATCAGGTTGGACTTCAACATCAGGGCTGTCTAAACCCCAATTGTACCGCAGAGTTTTTTGTGCGGCACCATAGCTCGTTTTTCCTTTGACTAGATTTAAACTGAGCCTTGCGCCGAGCTTATTTTCGTTGTATTCCACTCTGACTGTATGGGTTCCCGCAGAAAGCTGGATACCAGACTTCCTCATGGTAGGCGATTGGTAGTTCCAGGAATCCATTACCAGCCTGTCATCAACATATACCCTGACGCCGTCATCCGCGTCAGCCTTTATGACATAATAGCCAGCATCAGCGATATTAATCTTTTTGGTGAATCGGGCCGAAAAACCGTCACTTGGTATAAACGGGCTCGGCGACTCAGTTCCCCAATTGAAATCGAGGCTGCCGATTAAAGACTTTGCTCCTTTTCCTCCTAAGATAACAGGATTGCCGGATAGTGTTTGGTTAGGGTACACTTCCCCGACCCATCCAAACTCCTGTTCAGCTTTCATGACATCTGCAAATGGCTGTAAAGATACATTTAACCTGCTGCCAAGTACACCTTCTTTATACTTCACTTCAACCCAATGTATGTCGCTTCCCTCTGAGCTATTGCTCACTGTCACTTTTGCTGCATCTTCCCTGTAACCTGCAGGAGAGAATCTGTCTAACACAAGCTCGCCATCGATGTACACCTGCAAGCCGTCATCAGCCCCGGCTCTTAAAACATAATCGCCAGCAGGAATCCTCTTCGCGGTGACATATTTCGCAGTAAAATTTTCAGCGTTCACCACTCCTGGAAGCGGACTGCCCTGTCCATTAGTTTCAGTGAGTTCACCGTACTCCACGCCAGCATCGATCACCTTCGCACCAGCAGGAGCACCAGAAAATGAATCATTATTGTAATAATAAGCAAGCCAATTTCCAAAAGGGACTATATCTGAAAATAGCATTGCCGATTTTGACCCTTCCCTGTACAACGTAGTTATATTATGGTTACCACTATCTACATCAGTGAGTAAATGGCGGTTCATTGTATTTGGGATATATGTCCACCGGTCAATCACTTTTTGACCGTCAAAGTCCATAAAAATACCGTCGTCAGCCAAGGTTTGAACAAAATAGTCACCAGCACCTAAATACTGTGATTGATTGAATTCACCTGTGAAATGATCAAGCTTGTTTATGGGACTGCCAAGGCCCCAATTGTAATGCATAAAAGGTTCTGTTTTTTCGAAGTCAGCTTCCTCTTTTTCTATCGCTAACTTAATTCGTGCATTATAGATTGCTTCCCCGTAATCTACTCTTATCTCATGAGCCCCTTTTATTACAGGAAGAGTTATCTTTCTGTAACTACCAGGTATATACTTCCACGAATCAACGACCATCTTGCCGTCAATATAGACTCTAGTTTTATCATCAGCCCAAATATTAATTGAATAAACACCTGTTTTGTCAACTTCCCACTTTCGGTAAAACCGCGCTGAAAAGTTGTCTTTGGGAATGTTTATCCCTGGTGATCCGGATTTCCAATCAAAATCAAGGATACCAATTTTATTGGAAGCATTTCTTCCCCCTAATATAATCGAAGAGCCAGAAAAATTGTCTTGTGCAAAAACTTCTCCGACCCAGCCATCTTCTGCTGATGGCTGAATGACTTCTCTATAAGGCTCTATAGATACATTCACCCTGCTTGAAAGCATGCCTTCCTTATACCTAACTTCAATTAAGTGGATATCCTTTTGAGAAGTATCATTGAGAGTTACCTTGACGGCATCCTCCCTATAGCCAGTTGGTGTAAACCTGTCCAGCACTAGCTTCCCATCAATAAATACCTGCAGCCCATCATCAGCGCCTCCCCGAACAACATATTCCCCAGCAGCTAACCTTTTTGCGGAGTAATATTTGACGGAAAAGTTATCAGACAATAATTTATCAGGAAGCGGGCTTCCAAATCCATTCACTTCCTTCAGGCTCCCATTTATGCCGCCAGAAATAATTTTGGCACCAATTGGCGCTCCTGAAAACGTAGTGTTCTGATAATAATAGCCAAGCCAACTGTCAAAAGGGACAACGTGAGAAAAAACAGATGCATTTCCAGTTCCTTCTTTATAATGAGTGATGATTTCATGATTTCCCTCTTGTACATCAGTTAAGTAGCTTCTGTCTATTAACTTGGAAGAGTAATTAATCCTATCGATTACTCTTTTTTTATCTACATCTACTGTGACACCATCATCCGCTAATGTTTGGATAAAATAATTGCCCTTGTTTAAGTATTGGCTTTGGTCAAAGTTCGCCTCAAAGTTGTCAGTATAACCAGCCGGACCACCTTTTCCCCAGTTATATTCAACAATTGGTGTTTTTTCATTATAGACAAAAGTTTCAGCCTCACCTTTTTCGTAAACTACTAATCCAATAATGAAAGACAGTATTAAAAGCAGCACCGTTTTCTGTTGTATTTTCATTAAAACTTGTTGTTCCCTCCTATAATTTTTTAATCAAATCGTAAAGCACCCAAAACATCGTAACATAATTGCAACTTTTTTAAATTAGTAATATAGTTTTGTTTTTACATCTTTCTACAAAATTCTACATTAGCTTATTGCCCGAATTTCCTATTAAATAAGGAAATTATACGAACTTCTTTCGACAATAGCTTCAACCATTGGCGCACGATAAAAAACCCCAATCCTTTATTCCTAAAGGATTGGGGTTTTAGTAATTATACATATGAAGGAAGGGGTATGGAGAACCACTATTCATTACATTTATAGGACTTTTTCGTCCAGCAGTACTCTTTTCACTACTTTTTCCGTCGCCTTTCCATCATGCCAGCTGCAGAATTTTTCATAGAAAGCCGCATAGGCCAGCGCTTTGTCCTTTATGACTTGATCAATATTTATGATATTGTCTATAACCTCATCACTTGTCCTTAAAAGTGGTCCAGGAGCCTCGTTTTCAAAATCGATATAAAAACCGCGAAGCTGATCCCTATATTTATCCAAATCATAGGTATAAAATAAAATTGGCCTTTGAAGATTCGCATAATCAAAAAAGACAGAGGAGTAATCCGTTATCAGAATGTCGGAGATCAGGTATAATTCCGCAATGTCATCATACTTGGACACATTGTAGGCAAATCCTTCAAACTCCTCAACATTTAAATTGTCAGCAATAAAGTAGTGCATTCGTAATGCTATTATATATTCGTCCCCTAGCTTTTCCTTCATCTTCTTTAGATCCAGCCTAAGGTTAAACTTATACTTACCAGGTTCGTAAAACTCATCATCCCTCCAGGTAGGGGCATATAAGATAACTTTTTTTCCATGAGGAATTCCTATTGAACCCTTCACACGGTTTGAAATCACTTCTTTATCTGGTGCATAAAGGATATCATTTCTGGGATACCCATATTCCAGCATCTCTTTATCAAACTTAAATGCGCTTTTAAATACTTCTGATGAGTACTTGTTTGGGGACAATAGATAATCCCATGCCCTAGATTGATGGTAAAAATCACTCTTATACCTAGGGTTTGCAGAATAGATATCTTTCATATCAAATACCAGTTTCTTCAATGGGGTACCGTGCCACGTCTCCAAAAATACATTTCCATCCCTTTTAACGAGGTGCAATGGCTGACGCATATTATTAATCCAGTATTTCGAAACCGCAAAGTAGTAATAATAAGCCAGGCTGAACCTTTTTACTACCTTCGCATTCCCTGGGATTTTTCTTCTCTTGTCAGTGAAAACCCATATACATTTAAAATCCAGGTTATTCTCAATAATGTATTCATAAATATTCCGCGGGCTGTCAGAGTAATTCTTCCCAAGGAAGCTTTCAAAAACAATATAATTGTTCTTTAGCGGTAATTTGAGCAGAATCTTTTTATAAATGTATTTTTTTATTCTAGTGACACCCAGTGCATTTTTTAACTCCAATACTTCAGCGTGCAGTCTTAAGACTTTGCTAAATGAACGTTTATTACCAGCTTTGAGAAGCTTTAACTCTCTCTTTGTATGCATGGGTTGGGAAGATATTGCTTTCACATTCAAATGGGCGGCAGCATTGGACAGTAGCATATAGTTTGAATCAAAATCTTCTTTTTGCTGGTAAAGATTCATTACATTCCTTCTATAATAATGTAGAAATACTTTATCTAAATACTCCCTTACCCGTCCTGTTTCCCCCTGTGTTTTGTATAATCCAATCATCACTTCAGTAAAGTCCCTAAGGTCGGCACTAAGCTCCCGTTGTGAAATCCCCGGGTTTGTTATCGGGTCATTCCTTTCACGTTTAAAATAAGTCTCGATATTTAAACGCGGCAGATCTTTCACATACAATACAAATGGAATAATACCTGTTAAATCTGTATAGCCCAAGGTTTTATTCGAGAAATTCAAGTTGTATTCCCTGATAAAGTCTTTATGGATAAGTACATTCAAAATACTCATATCCTTAAAAAAGTGCTCCGGATTGTCCCTCGTAACAGTAATGTCAGTCGAATTAGAAGTTTGCAGGAAGTCTGATGGACGCACAAGTTTTTTAGAATATGCTCCGATTGCAGGATGCCTCCCAATATGTTCTGCCAAATACGTAATTGCATTACCGAATAAGAGATCATCACAATCTAAAAAGTATACATAATCTCCTGTAGCCCTTTCCAAACCAAGATTTCGTGAAAAAGCCACTCCTCTAGTCTGATCATTTTTTAAATAAACGATCCTGCTATCATTTATCAAAGATTCGATTTCTGCTGTATCATGATGACTTGATCCATCATTTATAATAATAATTTCCAGGTTATTGTAGCTCTGGTTTATCACACTGTTTAAACAATCCCCAATAAATTCTTTACAATTATAATAAGGAATAATAATTGATACTTTAGGTTCCATTGAATCCATTTGGACATCCTCCTCAAACACCTGAAAGAAACTATTGTTGATTTTATCATACAAAAGATGAATAAAACAGACTGCCTAAACCAGGTGAGTTAACGTCAACTCTTAGAGTTTACTGATTGGATTCCCCCATGCCTTCCCCTAGAAAAATAAACATGTAAATTCACGGAAACAAGTTAATAGTCACAGGACTAGCAAATCCCTCCTGAATTTATCTCGTACTTTGTTACTGCATTCAAAAGCTAATAGAATTACAAACTAGTAATAAATATGTGTTTTATATTACTCCATTTACACGGAGGGTTCGTATGACGATAATTATATAGGAAGTTTCAATATTTCGACATTCTTTGTAATTAAGGAGGTAATAGCATTACATTCCGTACAGAAACTTCCTTTTGCATATTTGATATGTCAGGAAACCCGCGCCTTCAGAAGTAAATTAAAGGAAGTGTAAAAGTGAAAAAATTAGGGAAAGTTGTTCTTCTTTCAACAAGCCTCGTACTGGGTGGAACTGCAGCTTTGACACCCATTTCAACAAAAGAGGTTCATGCCGCAATCATCACAAAAACAGATTTTATTACAACAGCAAATGTTAATATGCGTACTGGTGCAAGCACGAGTTACAGTGTCGTTATGACTGTGCCGCAGGGAAAAAAGGTTACTGCTACCGAAAAGGTTGGGAGCTGGTATAAGGTTTCCTATACTTATTCAAGCAACGGAAGTTCCGTTACCAAATCAGGTTGGATGTCTAGTGACTTCCTTGCCTTTGCAACCACCAAATTCACGAAAACAACCTACAAGACTACCGATAACCTCAACCTTCGAACAGGGCCAGGAACAAGCTACAAGACAATCATGACCATCCCGCTTGGGAAGATTGTATCTTCTTCGGAACGAATGGGCAGCTGGTACAAAGTAGCCTACACGTATACGTTGAATGGCACCTCTGTTACAAAGTATGGTTGGGTGAATGGCAGCTACTTAAAAGCTTATGACCGGTATTCTACCATAACAGGAAGCTATTATTTTACAAACAAGACAGCAAGCCTCTTCCCTACGCCTGACACGAAAGGTACTGCTGCATTTCAGCTTCCTAGTAACAACGGTTTTTATACTACCCAAAAAGTGACGAATAGATATGGAGAAACATTGTTTAAAGTAACTTATCAAGGCAAAACAGTTTATCTAAAATCAGCTGATTCTACAAGATATTATGCCCAAACAATCACTAAAACAGGGTATAAAGCTACAGCAGATACTTATCTTTATTCATCATATGGGAACGCATATACAAAACTAGTAAAAATACCAAAAGATGCAGTTTTATACACAACCTATAAAGTTGGGAACTGGTATAAGTTTACTTACGGCGGAAAAACCGGGTATGCCAAAAGTAGCAGCTTTACTAAATACTCAGCGCCGACTCTGCCACCTTCTGTTACTGAAACGGCAGTCAGCGGCAAGACGTTCCTGACTACTTCAGGCCTGAACTTGAGGAAGTCATACAGCACGGATTCTGAAATTCTTACTACCGTGCCTAATTCAACTTTTGTCTTCCCGACAGCCGTAACATCAAACGGATGGTATAAAATAAATTATAGCGGCAAAACAGGGTATTTATTTGGGGACTATCTCCTCCAAGTTGTTACAGGGGATCCGATGCACCGTAACGGCTACCAATTTATCGACTTGCGTAAACCTTCTAAAGTAACCGCAACGCAAATTAATAATTATATTGATGGCTATATAGCAAAATACGGAAATATTAGTGTGCTTAAAGGAAAGGGACAGGCCTTCATCGATGCCGGAAACAAATATGGCGTCAATTCCCTATATCTAGCAGCAAATGCAATCCATGAGAGTGCCTATGGAACTTCAAACCTTTCGCTTGGAAAGTACAATTTGTTCGGCTTTGGAGCCTATGATGCTACACCTTTCATCGCCGCCTATCGCTTTGCCACTGTTGACCAGTGCATTGCCTATATCGCTCAGGAAATAAAAGCAACCTACCATAACCCATCGAACTGGAAATATAAAGGAGCCTATCTGGGTTTCAGCACAAAAACTGTTGCCACCAATACAAGGGTTGATGCAAAGAGTGGAGGAATGAACTTCTACTACGCGAGCGATCCGAAATGGGGTCAGAAAATTGCCTCGCATATGGAAAACATCCTTCCATACAACAAAGCTGATTACGATAGCGCAACCCCAAATACGGTTGTTCCATCCTACCCGGCTAGGCCAGCGGGCTATGACAGATTCCCTGCAGGGATTGTGGCTGGAGCCAAACAAAACCTTTACTTGACTAGCCAAAAAGGAAGTACGACAACTGTCAAAACGATTGGTGCCGGCACCACTTTTACCCTGCTTGAAAAACATAACGATTTTTGGGTGAAAATCAGAGTTAGTGGTGTCGATTACTGGACAAATTCAATCAAGTTTGACAGGTACAGTCAATATATTGCTGTTAAAAACCTTGGGAGGGTTACCGTGGATGCACTGAACGTCCGCCCTACCGCATCCACCGCACTTGCTCCAATCGGCAAGCTTTATCTGAACGAGTATGCCCATCTCAAGCTCGACAGCACTGGCAAGCCGATCATGGACAGTACCGGAGGATGGTATAAAGTGAAGCTCGCTAACGGAACTGAAGGCTGGGTCAGCAAAACGTATATCGTTCAGGAACTGAAATAAGACTGCGAACGGAAGAAACCAAAACAGGTTTCTTCCTTTTTTTCATCCCTCCTTTTTCCGCATTCCCATTCTTCCCTCTTTTTTTCTATATTTTTCATAGAGTATGCCGATATAAACAATAAGGACTATTTTTCGCTCGGGTAAAAACATTTATAAGTTCATGGAACCGAATCAAATTTTATATAGGAGGCCTTAAAGGACGAAATAAGATTACAAGGAGAATAGAAATGAAGAAAAAAATTGCACTAGTTTTTTTTACTTGCCTGTTATTGCTCACCGTATCGCTGCCCGGATTCTCAAGCTCGATAGCTGTAAAAGCAGCCGGAACTGTTAAAATTGCAAAAACAGCCTATATAACTACCAATAACTTAAATCTCCGAACGGGTTCAGCCACTAAGTTTCCGGTGATTGTGACCATTCCAAAGGGCAAGACGGTAATAGCAACCGAACGACTTGGCGGCTGGTACAAAGTTTCTTATACATATAAGGTGAATGGTAAATACATTACCAAAACTGGCTGGGTATCGGGTACATATCTAAAAAAACCTGTTGTTAAGGCACCTGCGGGTACGAAAATTGTTAAAACAACTTTTGTGACAACGGCCAATTTAAATATTCGCTCCGGGGCTGGTACGAAATTTAAAACAGTCTACACTGTACGCAAAGGGCAAACTGTTTCCGCCACTGAAAAAATCGGCAGCTGGTATAAGATTTCACATTCATATAAGGTAAGAGGGAAAAACATTACTGTTACCGGCTGGGTGAGCGGATCGTTTTTAAAAGAGTATTACCAATATATCAAGACTTCCCGCTTGGACTATTTCACAAAAAAAGTGAGTTATTTCTATCAAACTCCTGATACAAAAAGGAAGCCTACGGTTAAAATCCCTGGCAATACAAGGCTTCAATCAACACAGAAAGTTATCAATAGTATTGGACAGACATGGTATCGTGTGTCTTATAAAGGAAAAAGCGGATATGTGAACTCTGCGGATGTTACCAGGAATAGCAGCACTCCTCCAATTAATCAGCCAGTGACTCCTCCAGACGAGCCAAAATGGACGGAAACCAGCCTATCCGGAAAAACCTTTGTCACTACGGACAGCCTAAATGTGAGGAGTAAGCCTTTCTCCACTGGTAAGCTTCTCAATACTTTACCGGACTCCAAGCTCGTGGTTCCTGCAAAGAAAACTTCAAATGGATGGTATAAAGTTACCTATCAGCAAAAGACGGGCTATGTTTCGGGAAAGTACCTGAAAGAAGTCATTACTGGTGATCCAATGACAAGAAAGGGCTACCAGTTTATCGATTTGCGGACAAAGTCACCCGTAACTGCATCGCAGATCAACCATTATATTGCTGTTAATGTAAAAGCCAAAGGAAAGCCTAGCGTCTTGTTGAACAAGGGACAGGCTTTCATCAATGCTGGAAACAAATATGGTGTCAATGCCCTGTACCTTGCAGCGCATGCCATCCACGAAAGCGGCTATGGCACATCGAATATTTCTCTTGGCAAATATAATTTATTCGGATTCGGAGCATTTGACCTGACACCATTTGTAGGTGCCTACAGGTTCAGCTCCATCGAACAGAACATTGACTATATCGCACGCGAAATGAAGGCCACATACCTCAACCCGCACAGCTGGAAGTATAAAGGTGCCTATCTTGGATTTACTACAAAGTCCTTAAGCAACTCCAGGTTGGATGCCAATAGCGAGGGAATGAATTTTTATTATGCCAGCGACTCTTTTTGGGGAAAAGCCATCGCTTCCCATATGGAAAGAATTCTCCCTTATAATGAAAACTATTACCGAAATGCAAAACCAAACCTGACCTATTACTCCCAGCCGGGCAAGCCAGGAGGAAAAGATGTCTTCCCTGCTGATACGCAGGCTGTGTCAATGAATACTCTCGTTCTTTCATTGACTAAAGGCGGCCCTGCAGCCAAAACTTTAAAAAAGGGAAACACTTTCACCTTGCTCGAAAAACATAATGATTACTGGCTGACAGTAAAAGTTGGAGGAAAAACATATTATGCAGGCGTGAAAAACAGTAAAGCCACTTCTCCGATTCCCCTTCATGCTTACAGGGATTATTTCACGGTCAAAAACCTGGGCCGCGTAACAGTGGACGGACTTAACTTTAGGTCTCAGCCATCGATGAATGGGAGCAGAATCGATGTATTGAAAAGAAATCAATACGTCCACCTGTTACTGGACAAGAATGGTAAACCAATTGTAGACAAGAGTGGAAGCTGGTATAACATCAAGCTGGCAAATGGAAAAAAAGGCTGGGCCAGCAAATCGTTTATCGAGCAGGAGCTTAAGTAATATAGAAATGGGAGATACTCAAAAAAGAGTCTTTTCCATTTCCCTTTCTAGCGACATTTCCATTTTGTTCATGATTTGTTTTAAATGGACTTAAAATGCTATATCCAAAAGTCCATATTTTTGGTATCCTTAAACTTATCTTATGCAAATTTTGTCAAACAATGGAGGATTAATTAATGAGAGCCGAAAAACACAATAAAAAGAAAAGAAAAGGGCTCAAGATTTTTGGGATACTTATTCTTTTACTCGTTTTAGGGTTTGGAGCTTATGCTTTCTCAATTTATAGATCATTATCAGACGCTGTCGATACGATGCACGAGCCAATTGACCGTAAGACTAGGAATATTGCTTTCAATAATAAAGAACCTTTCTCCGTGCTCATGCTTGGCGTTGATGAGCGCGAAGGCGATAAAGGGCGCTCTGACACAATGATTGTCATGACCGTGAACCCTGAAAAAAATTCAGTTAAAATGCTTAGCATTCCGCGTGATACACGCACTGAAATTGTCGGTCGCGGCACCCAGGATAAAATCAATCACGCCTATGCTTTTGGCGGCGTAGAAATGTCCATGGATACAGTCGAGAACTTCCTGGACATCCCGATTGATTATTATATGAAAGTGAACATGGAAGGCTTCAAAGATATTGTTGACGCCCTTGGCGGCATCACTGTCAACAATACAATTGACTTCACGCAGGACGGACACCACTTCCCTGTCGGAGAGATTTCGCTTGATGGAGACCAGGCCCTGTCTTATGTACGAATGAGGAAAGAAGATCCACAAGGCGACTTTGGACGCCAAAACCGCCAGCGTCAAATCATCCAGGGCGTCATGGAAAAAGGCGTCAGCTTTGGTTCGATCACAAAATTCGATGATGTATTCGTAGCTCTCGGAGATAATGTCAAAACAAATATCACTTTTGACGAAATGAAGGATATTCAAAAGCATTATAAATCCGCTGCCAGCAATATCGATCAAATGAAAATTGAAGGAAGCGGAACATCCATTGGCGGCATTTATTACTACGCTGTCCCTGAAACAGAAAAACAAAGAGTCCAGACAGAACTTAAGACTCATCTCGGCAAGTAAAATAATGGAAGGCCTGTTTGGCCCTCCACTTCATAAATGATCTGCTAACCCCGGCGCTCCTCAGAGCAGCCGGGGTTTTTTTAGCATAATCCCCGCCCCAACTCTTAAACTGAGAAATTAGTCGGAATTTGTCTGATTATTTACCTATAGTCCGAAGGTAATAAAATGTATAATTTTAGTAGACTAAAAAAGAAAGGAGAATAGCACCACAGCTTCAAAAAAACAAGGGTAAAGGGGTACACTATGAAAAAATCAAAAATGCTTTCTGTTTCACTTGCGACCATGCTATCAATCTCTGCTATTGCACCTGGTACGCTGCTAGGAGCCACCCAGGCTGACGCAAATGGCGAACAAGTGAGAAAAAGCCAGCTTACCGGTTCACCGCAGGCAAAAAAACGCGTTTCCGAAACAAAGTCACCTATGAATCCCAACGCAAAAAAACTTCGGGACCTCATTAATAAAAACGCTAAGAAAGAGAACATTGTAAAAGGGGAACTGATCGTAACCTACAAAAACTCTGCACCTTCCTCTGCGGTCAAATCCCTGCACAGCAAATATTCACTTAAAAAGGTGGAACGCCTGCCCTCCGTCAAATCAGAGGTCGTGAAGATTCCTGTAGGGAAAGAAACAGACTATATCAATCTCCTGAAAAAAGACCCTTCAGTCGCTTCCGTACAGCCTAATTATAAGTACTATCCAACGAGTGAGAGCAAAGCCCCAAATTACTATAAAGAATTATGGGGAATGAACAACACAGGGCAGCCAATCAAAGGGATGCCAGGAACAGCTGACATCGATATCGATGCGCCAGAAGCATGGTCAAAATTAAATACCACTAATGGCGAGAAAGTCGTTGTTGGGGTTATTGACACTGGTGTTGATATCAACCATCCAGACCTCCAGGGAAAAATCTGGACAAACCCAGGGGAATCCGGCGACAAAGCTAATAACGGAGTCGATGATGACAACAACGGTTATGTCGATGATGTCCATGGCTGGGATTTTTTCAATAATGACAATACCGTGATAGACGCATTTGACGGCGATGAACACGGCACCCATGTTTCCGGCACAATTGCTGCTGGCATGGAAGGCCCTTCAGTTGATGACAATACTGGTGTTGTTGGTGTCGCTCCAAACGTGGAAATCATGTCCCTTAAGTTCCTCGGACCCGATGGAGGAGACACTGCCGGTGCCATTAAAGCGATTGAATATGCCAAGAAAATGGGCGTGAAGGTCACAAATAACAGCTGGGGCGGCGGTGAGTATGATGAGCTGCTTGAAAAATCCATCTCCGAAAGCGGCAGCCTGTTTGTCGCAGCTGCAGGCAATGATGGAATGGATATCGATGAGGAAGCAGTATATCCAGCAGGATACGAATCCTCCAACATCCTGACGGTAGCCGCACTGAACAATAGCGGCAAGCTTGCCTCTTTCTCCAACTACGGAGCAGATTCCGTGGATGTAGCAGCACCAGGGGAAGATATTTTAAGTACCGTTCCAAAATTCCCGCTTGATGAGTATGAGAAAAAACTTGGCAATATTGCGGCGACTGTCGCAATCGACAATCCTGAATTTAAGTTCAAGGCGATTGTAGATGGAATCGGCTATGAAAAGCTTTCAGAGGAAGACAGACCGGCAGTTTTCGGAAAAGCGCTAGATTACCTCCTTCCTGAGCCTGCAAAATCAAAGATTTTGCTTGTGCAGGATGACGAACATGACCTGGCTGATATTTTCAAAGGCGAACCGATGCTAGAAAAGTACTTCAAAAACTACCTGCCAGTCTATGAAAAACTCCTTGGCAGCTATGATTATGATAAAGTAACGCTTGATTCATCTTCCTCACTGCCGAAGGATACCGATCTGACTGCCTATGATGCCGTCGTTTGGTTTACCGGGCACGGAATCGGATTTACCTCTGATGAGGGCACAACGCTAACTGCCCAGGATATTGAGGGGCTCAGCGCCTACCTGAAAGCCGGCGGAAAACTGCTGCTGACTGGACAGGATGCACTGATGTCACAGGAAGACTCCAGCTTCACCAAAAAGTTGCTGAAGCTGAACGTACATTCAGACATGGCGCCGCATTTGAATACGATTGGAACTGAAGGCTCCATTTACGAGGGGCAGAAATATACTGTCGACCGTTCAGAAGCCTTATTCCCTTCCGCTGATTTCTTTACAGCAGTCAGTCCTGAAGTGAAACCGGCGCTGAAATACACCTCTGACTACAGCCAGTCTTATGATTACTACAGCGGAACTTCCATGGCGACACCGCATACAACAGGGACCGCCGCATTGTTTATGGGCATGCATCCGGAAATGTCACCTGAATTCGTAAAGCTGTATTTAAGCCACCGGGGCTCAAAGCTAGACAGCCTTAAAGGGCAGGTTGGCAGCGGGAAGCAAGTGAAAGCATCCACACTCGACGTGGCGGATGATAACAGCATTCCTGGAGTACCTCTTAAGAAGTATACCGAGACAGGAAGCCTCGATATCCTAGCTGACAAAAACGATGTTTTTGCTTTTTCACTGCAGGAAGGCGAAACAATCCAGCTAGCGCTCAGAGGAAAAAGCGGTACTGACTTCGACCTTTACGTTTATGGCGAAGATAATTCCGACATCAGCAATGCTAATGGCATGCTGGCACATTCGGAAAACATCGGAACATCGACCGAAAGCATTACATTCACTGCTCCGGAATCAGGCTTTTATTTTGTCAACGCCAGTGCCTTCAAGGGCAGCGGGGATTACCAGCTTTCCGTAGGTAATTTTGGCGGTAACTATGAAAATAGTTCCAAGATGCTGAAATATGATGGCGAGTGGGAAACGGCAAGCAACACCAAGCATTCCGGGAAATCCGCAAGCATCCTGAAGGAAAACGGCGAAATGAACTTTACTTTTGTCGGCTACAGCTTTGAGTGGCAAGGCTTCAAAAATGGGACTCAAGGGATTGCCGATCTCTATATCGATGGAGAGAAAGTGAAAGAAGTATCCCTTTATTCCGGTGTACAAAAGTACCAGCAAACACTTTACAAAAAAGATTTCGGATCTTACGGAAAGCATCATGTGAGAATTGTCTGGACGGGTAAAAATGCTCCGGAAGGGCGTAAAAGCTCGGTTGGAATCAATATTGATAGAATCATTGTGAAAAGCAATCCTTCCACACCAACTGCTGCCTATGACACGCACAGCAAGACTGTCAAGTTAAGATGGCCTGGTGAAAAATGGGCACAGTCGTACAATCTTTACCGAAAAGAAGCATCAGGGAAAGAATACGTCCTGCTCAACAAGGCGCCGCTGAAAACTTTATCATTCGAAGATAAAACAGCCGTTCCAGGAAAAACGTATTCCTATGCGGTCTCAGTGCTGACACAAGAGGAAGAAACGCCCTTTGCTTCATCGGAGTTTGTGTATGATGACGATATTAAGGGCGCCCAAGGTTGGGTTGGCACTGCTGCAAAAGGCAGCCTGAATGCTGCTCAAAAAGACAGCAATGATGTTTGGATGAAAAAGCTAGAAAAAGGTAAAACTTATGCGATTTCAATGAATGGACCAGCCAAAACGAACTTTAATCTGAAGATGTACAACCCTGGCACAAAGACCATTTACGGTGCGAAACCTGCCGCTGCATCGGCAAAAGCAGGCTCTGCCGAAAGCATTAGCTTCACGCCAAAAACAACCGGCACTTACTATATAGTGCCAACTGCGACTGACGGCTCAGGAGCGTACACACTGGGAATCAGCATAAAGACCATCAAAACTGCCGAGAACACTGCCTTAAAATATAGCGGCAAATGGACAACCGAGAAGACAAAAAGTGCTTCTGGCGGTTCCCTCGCTTATACCGGCAAAAAGGGCAATGCTGTGCAATATGAATTTACAGGATCAGCAATCACTGTCTATTCAAAAAAAGACAAACGCTCCGGCAAGGCTGACATTTATATTGACGGCAAGAAAGTAAAGCAGATCGACCTGTATTCATCAAGCACGAAACACAAGCAAAAAGTTTATACATCACCTTCCCTGAAAAGCGGAAAACACAGCATTAAAATCGTCGCAGCCGGAAAGAAAAACAGCAAGTCCTCCGGTACGAACATCTCGATCGACAGGCTCGAGGCCATCTCCTATGCGGCTGTGAAAAAATAAGTTCATAAAGAACCCCGCCAGCTTTAGTATGCTGGCGGGGTTCTTCAATGCTTGATTATTTCTTTTTCACTGTAACCTTTGTACTAGGGCTGAAATTCCCTGCTTTGTCTTTCGCAAATACGTATAGAACAGTTCCTGCTTTTTGCTTTTTGATTTTTACGGAAAAGGCTGTTGATTTTTTCAATGTAGTTTTTGCAATGACTTTCCCTTTTATTTTTACATATACAGTGGAATACGGTTCAGCTTTTCCTTTCACATACGTGGAGGCAGTGTTGAGACCGCTGACCGACGGCTTTGCAGGCGGTGTTTTGTCAATCACTGTCGTTTTATTCGTTGTGCTGGCGTTCCCGGCTTTGTCTTTAGCCTGGATGGCAAGAACCGTGCCTGCCTTTTGAGCTGTTTTTAATGTAACTGAGAACTTGCCGTACTGATCCGCCGTACCATACCCTAGGTACGCTTTTCCGGCTTGAACACTTACCTTTGCACCAGCCTCTGCTTTTCCAGTGACTCTTTTGTCATAATCCTTCACAGTGTTGACAGAAGGCTTCCCTGGAGGCGTCTTATCAAGGACAGTTATCCTGGCATCGCGGCTTTTGTTCCCGGCTTTGTCTACTGAATAGACTGTTAGAACAGTTCCAGCCTTCTGACGAGGGATCTTCACTATGAACCTGCCATCACTGCCTGCTGATCCTTTCCCCAACTCTTTGCTTCCCGCCTTAATATAAACTGTGGCTCCGGCAACCGTTTTTCCTGTTACCTGTGTGTCATTGTCATCCACTTGGGCGGCAACCGGCGCCAACAGAAGGACAGGAGTCTTGCCGGAATTGATCATTGTGTAAAAAATATTTCTGCCTTTATCCGTTGGAACACTGAAGTTTGCAGCAACCGGTTTGACAACGGCTCCTCCACCCCGCACGTCAAGAGGACCGCCAGTGTAAAACCGCTTTTCCAATTGGTTATAATCAGCGACTCCCTTAAAGCCGAACAGCCCAGAAGCCTCTTTTTGTAATAGTGCCAATCTGAAGTGGGTCATCAGCTGTCCAAAAGTCATCGATGGGTGGATATACTTTTTCGCCGCATTTTCAACAGCTCTGTAATCATTTTTTTTATCAGCGAGGATTTCTTTAAAAATAGAATTCCCCTTGTTTGACTGCAACATCATATACTGCCCAAAAAGGTAGGAGAGCGAATAATTTGCCAAAACATCGCCTTGCTCATCCCAATATAAAAGAGAATGTCCGCGTGCGATTGAATCAGATTGATTGTAATATTCAATTCTGTCTGTCAGCACCTTGCCTGAATAGATTTGCTCGGCAGCCATGGCAAATGCTTCATCAAGCCAAACATCCATCTGCGTATGGCTTTGTTCCTTTATCACATTCTGATTAAAGTTCACCATATGCTGAAATTCGTGCGCAAGCGTTGTATAAGCGGCTGTCACATCCCGGCCAGTTCCCGTTTCCATAAGCGGATAAGTATCTATGTAGAATATTTCTGATTCGTTGGAATTTGGTTTATACGATTGATTAAATAGATCACCAGGATTGAAATACCCTGCAATAAATCCATCGCCAGGCCCGGCAAAGCCGTCCTTAATATCGAAACAAAGGATATCAATTTTGCCGTCTCTGTTTACATCAGATTCCGTCCCAAAATTGTTGGTCACGGAAGAATGTATTTTTTGGTCAAATTCTCTGCCAAGCTTCTCCGCTTCCAGCTGAGTAATTTTTCCGGCACTTACCCATACATTTGATTTTTTGCCACTATACAGTAATTTTGCACTAATCTTCTCATTGGTGCCATTCTCCATGTTGCTGGTCATAAATTTTTTAACATCGCCAACCTTAAAAACTTGCTGTTTTGTGTAGGAACCCTGATCAATCTGCCCTTCCCCATTTTGAGGAATTTTGAATGGTTTGATCACGTCAAGCTTGTAGGCTTCCTTCCCCAGCTGCGGATTGACACTGAATTTGCTGTTGCCCGCCGGGATACTGCCTGTGTATTCCTTTGCAGCACCAGACACAGATTCATTGCTGATAACAGCATAATTGCCTTCAGATGGTGCATTCAGCATCTCCGCAGCACTTTTCACCCCAGAGTTTGGGCCTGCATGAGCTGCAAGCGGAACTAAGAATAATGACGTTAGCAGCACAGTACCACTTATAATCTTCGAAAACCTTTTCATTCTCTCTCCTCCAGCATGGAATATTTCTATTAAAATATGTATTTCAAAAAAACAGACTCTTCCAATCTATACCATTTTATCACAAATAAACGTTATTTTTAAAAAATAATTACATCATCTATTTTGCAAAAAAATAGTGCGGAAGGCATATTCCATACCACCCACACTATTCCTTTGTTTGCCCAGCTTCAAATGATTTATCTTGTCGAAAAATACCCCACAAGGCCGTTGTACATTCCCTGAACGGCACGCTGCTGATAGCTTGCACTTGCAACGAGCTTTTCTTCCGCCGGATTAGACAGGAATCCAAGCTCAACAAGAATGGCAGGCCTTCTGTTCTCCCTTAGGACATGATAGTTTCCAAATCTAGCTCCCCTGTTCTTCATCCCGGTTGAAGCCACAAGGCCTCTCTGAACATAGTTTGCCATTCCACTTTCTTTTGCGTAGCTGTAGTAAAAAGTCTCGACACCAGAGGACATGCTGTTAAAAGAATTATAGTGCAGAGAAACGAATGCATCCGGGTTATATGCATGGCTGATGTTCACACGGGCGCTTAAGCTGAGATACACATCGGAAGTCCTTGTCATAATCACTCTCGCACCATTCCGACGGAGCAGCGATGCGAGGCTGTTGGCGCTGTTTAAGGCCAAGGCTTTTTCCTTGAAAGACCGGCCACTTGCCCCTGGATCCACTCCGCCATGCCCAGCATCAACAACAATTGTTTTTCCTCTTAACGCTGAAGAAGATGTTGGTGTCGTGGGTGGGGTTGGGGTTGGCTTTGGCTTTGGTGCTGGGACCTTCCCGGATGGCTTTTTCTCAGTTAGGTAAGAGGATGCGGACCAGCCTGTCAATCCATTGTTTTTAATTTTCGACCAAGTTCCGCTTTTGCTCAAAACCTGTACTGCCGTGTTTTGTTTTACACTTCCAATGACAGAGCCAGATGTGGACGGTTTATTTCTCACATTCAGCGACGAGGCAGTTACATAGCGCGTTCCCAGGCTTGTGGGGGCAACAGTGGGCTGGTTTTTCGAAATATAAGACTGCGACACCCAGCCAGTTTTCTTTTTGCTTGGGACATAAACCTTTAGCCAGGAAGATTCAGTTCCCTGGACTGTGACAACCGTACTTTTAGGAAGTGAAGCGATCACTTTCCCTCTTGTTGTTGGCAGGCTCCGCATATTCAGGCTCGTGGCATTGACATAACCTCTCCAGTTCACAGAGGAGATATACTTTGACGATGCCCACCCAGCTGTTTTTCCAGATGAAACTTTTGCCCAGCCATTTTGCTGAGCGGAAACAGTTACAGTCTGGCCACGCTTTAGCTTTCCTGCAATGGCGTACGATGTACCAGGCTTGACTCTGACATTCAGCACATCTGCGGTTACTTTCCCCTGATAGCTATATGCAGCCTGCGCCTCTCCATGTGGCAAAATATTGATCATGAAGAAAGTGACCAGGACGATTAAACACAAGGTTTTCTTGACAATAGATGCAGTTTTCACTTCTTCCCCACCTTATATAAATTTCCAGCGGACAGCGGCAGTTTCATTCACAAGTGATGACTGGCTGAAATATATCTCTGACCCTTTCAGTAAAGTCATCAATTTTTATATCGGCTGTAAAATTATTTCCTTAAGGAATTATTGATAGAAAGTTGAAACAGCCTGTTACGTATGGAATTATTTTTACAAAATAAAGCTATTAAATAGAGGGAAGATGTCTTATATTTAAAATGATGGTAAATTCAATATGGGGGAAAAAATATGAGAAAACTAATGGTAGTTTTGCTGGCAGTTATAATGATGGCTGCAGGTCCGGCGGGGCAGAGCCTTGCTGCAATAAAGAGCCAGGATCTTGGGAATTTCCTGAAAACGGAAGGAATAACAAAGGACCAGCTTGTTGATCATCTCGAATATTTTTATGACAGTTCTGTCACTGACTTTGACACTGTCAAGGAGCTAGACAGCTTTTTAGGCGCAAAAATTACTACTACAAACCTGAATGCTATTCTATCGGAATTTGGCTTTGCAAACGAGAAAGAGCTTGTTGCTTTCCTTGTAGAAAATGGAGAGATGGAGTCAAACGAAAATATCAGGTCGATCTTCATTTATGTAAATGCGTTGAAATCTACTATTGAGTTCTATGTGGGAACTCCGATTACAGATAAAAACCTCCAGGAGCTTCTTGATGAAAACGGGATTACACTCGAACAGCTGAAAGAAATTCTGAAACAAAACGATGATTCGCTCGGCAACTATGATTCTATCGAAGACCTTGAAGATACACTTTATAACTATGACCTTCCTATTAATGAAGCAACTTTGAATAAATTCCTTGAAGAAAACGGATTGACATTGGAAGAGTTAAAGACAATTCTTTCTGACAATAATGACTCACTTGATTCGTACAAATATATCAGCGAGCTTGAAGAAGCGATATCGAAATACGGTACGCCAATTACGGATAATACGCTGGGCAATCTGCTGGAAGAGTTCGAACTGACACGCGCAGAACTCGACAGCCTGCTTGCTAAATACGGTGATTCGATTGACAACTATAAGACAATCGACCAGCTTTATATGTCTGTCATGATTTACTCTGTTCTTGATGATCCATCAACATTCGAGGACGGCCTTGGAATTGGTTTGACACAGGAAGAAACAGTAAAGCTCGTTAAACATTTCATGGACATTAACCTTTCTGATCCTGCAATGGAAGACAAGTGGATGGACCTTGCTTCAAAGGTTGAAGCGATTGGCGAGTTTGACAGCGCCAGTGACCTGACTCCTCAGCAGCTTCAGGCACTTGTAAGCATCTATGATGAAATGATGAACCTTTTCCAGCTTAACGCTAAATACTTCCTCGTAAAGGATGGCGTTCAAACGCCAATTTCCAAGCAGGAGCTGCTCACGCTTCAAGATACAAATGGAAGCGACCTCCTGATCCAGCTTTACGATTTGAAGGGTAACTTCCTTGCAGATATTTTGCTTACCGCTGAAATGTTTGGTTCTGAAATCATTGAAAAAGTAACAGAAGAAGTTACAAAGGTTGAAAAGGTTGTTAACCAGAAGCCTCAAGTAAAAAGCGCTACCGCGAAGCCAAAAACTGTAAGCGGCGGAAAACTGCCGAATACTGACGGCGGATATGCGGAACGAGCACTTGCTGGAGCCGCCCTTCTTGCGATCGGCATCTTCATCTTCCGAAAAAGGAATGCCCGTTTGCTTTGAGGCCAAGGAAAAAACGGAAAAAGAAACTGAATATCACATCCATTGCCAGTCTATTGTGCATCATTGCAGGCGTGTGGCTGATTTTTTCAAATGTCACCCACCTTTTTCCCTTTTCTGAAGCTTCAAGCCCACCGGTAAAAAAGGCTGCGGCAAAACCAGCCGCACCAAAAGAGACCAAGAGTGAACCTGTCCTTTATCCGGAGCGCCCTTCAAAAGGCGAGGTGATTGGGGAGCTCGTCATCCCAAAGATTGAGGCAAGCCTCCCGATTTACCACGGGACTGATGAGGACGAGCTCGATCAAGGTGTTGGGCACTTTGCCGGAAGCGTCCTTCCTGGAGAAAAAGATAACTCCGTCCTTTCCGGACACAGGGATACAGTTTTCCGCAAACTCGGAGAAGTTGGCAAAGGCGACTTGCTTATTGCGAAAACAACGGCAGGAGAGTTTACGTATAAGGTCAGGAAAGTGCGGATTGTCTCTGCCGATGACCGGACAGTGATTGTTCCAAAACCGCGCGCTACGCTGACAGTCACCACCTGCTATCCCTTCTCCTATATCGGCGATGCACCGGATCGGTATATTTTAATTGCCGATTTGGCAGAAAAGAAACTGAATTGAATTCCTAAAAGAAATACAGCCGCAGCTATTATAAGCTGCGGCTGTATTTTTCATTGCTATGTGTACGTTGCGTTTGTGTTGTGTATACATAGATAGGTGCTGTGTATAAGTTGATCGTGTAATTGGTATACGTTATTGCTGCATTTTTTCTTATATAGCTTCGTCAGCGCTTGCCGTGCCGTCTGGCTCAACGCTTGGTTCCGGATCTGGTGTTACAGTTGCCGGCCATTTTAAATGGATCGTTCCACTGAAGGTATGTGACAAAGAATAATTGTCTTTAATAGAAATCTTAAAGGCGTAATCTCCATCCACACCAGGATTGCCACTATCGTTTTTTCCGTCCCAAACGAACTGGTGGCTTCCCGCTGTCTTAGCGATGTTTTCTTCTATTTTTCTAAACGGCTGGCCGTCTTTAAATATTTGGACTGTCACTGTTCCAGGCTTGCTGACGCTGTACCCAAACACCGTTTCCCCTTCAGAAGGATAGTTAAATTCAGCCTGTGAGCGCACAACTGGAGGGTGTACGAGTTCAAATACGCTGCTTTTTGCAATGGTTTTGTTCCCTGCAGCGTCAGATAGTTCAATCATATATCTGTATTTCCCTTCAGGTACTGCCTGAGCTTTATCATTTTTTCCGTCCCAAGAGAAATTTATGGTGCCGGGATTAAAGACTTTTTTCGATGCGAGCGTTTTCAGCTTTGTATTTTCACCAGTAATCACGTATGCGTTTACGGTAACTTTTTCCTTAAACTCACCTGAAAAAGCTGTTTTTGATTTGCCATCAATCACAAATGGTGAGGTTTTTACAACCGTTTTGGCAGTCGGCCCTTTAGTATCGACTGTTATAACCATTTTCCGCGTTGTTCCTCTTCTCTTAGCTGAATCAACGACCGACAGTGACAGTGTATACTTTCCGTCAGCCACTCTTTTCCCTTTGCTGTCTTTTCCGTCCCATGTAAGCTGGCGGGTTCTGGAGAGTACAGTGTAACGGTTCAGCAGCCTGCGGACTTCTCTGTTGCTGCTGTTTGTAATGACAGCTGTTACCATCGCCTTTTTATTCACTGTATAAGGAATGGTGAGCTTTCCGGTTACAGCTGGTGAATATAATGCGGACGACGCGGCCTTGATGGAAGGTACAACATTGTTCGTTACCTTGATGTCAGTACGTTTTAAAGCAGAACGTTTCCCATTGGATGCTTTCACAACCAGCTTATAATTGCCGGTCCAAGCATATTTGCCGCTATCAAGCTTTCCATTCCACGAAGCGGAGACCTTTCCGCCTGTCCATTTCTTATTTGTAATGATTTTCTTGACTGTTTCACCTTTTGAGTTTTGGATATAAAGCGAGAACTTTGTACCGCCCTGCAGTGTAAATGAAATGCCGTTTTTGCGCTCAGCATCAACGGAAAAGCTTGGCGCTGTTTGCGAGATAGATGAGATTGGCGCTGGCGTTTTCATCAAGGCCTTGTTGACATCAATTCGGCCAAATCCGTACAGACCGTCCCAGCCTTTATCGCCTAAATCAACGGATGATTTTTTCAGGATTCCCATCACTTGCGATGGTGTCAGCAGCGGATTCTTGGACAGAACAAGAGCTGCAGCACCTGCTACAACAGGTGAAGCCATCGAAGTGCCGCTTAAATATGTATAGGAGCTGCCGGAAACGGTAGAGTAGATTCCGTTGCCCGGTGCGGCGAAATCAATATAGCTTCCAAAGTTTGAAAAATAAGTGATTCTGTCGCGGATATCAGTGGCACTGATTCCAACAACATGTTTCAGCGCAGCTGGGTACGTTTTTGCATCGGTATCTTCATTCCCTGCCGCAGCGACCACCATCACACCCTTTTTAGCAGCATAATTCACCGCATAGTCAACAATATAGCTGTAGCTTCTGCTCCCAAGGCTCATATTGATGACATCCGCCTTCCGGTCTGCTGCGTAAATAATCGCATCGGCGATGTTATACATCTCAGCATCATTTCCGGAGAAAACATTGATTGGCATGATTTTGACATTGGGTGCAACACCCGATATGCCAATTTTATTGTTGGAGGCCGCGATGATTCCCGCCACATGCGTTCCATGCACATCAGGTGCCATGCGTGTTTTGCGGGATACCATATCGTATGGAGAAACAATTTTTCCGATCAAATCGGGGTGGTTTGTCTGAACTCCCCCGTCGATAACTGCCACAGTTATCTTTTCGGAACCTTTGTTTTGGTCCCAGGCTTGCGGTGCATTGATTTTTTTCAGGTACCATTGCTTTGTATATCCAGGGTCTCTTGGCACATAAGCGGATTCCACCCGGTAGTTTGGCTCGACGAACTCCACTTGGCGAAATGAAAGGAGGTTTTCAGCCAATTTTTCCAGGTTTGTCCCTTTTGGAACCTTTACAAGCGAGAATTCTGCTGATGGAAGGCTCTCAATTTCGACACCTTCAATCGAATTAAAAACAGCCTGCTTTTCTTTTTCCCGGACCGTTTCCCGGAATTTAATGATTAGCTCCCTGCTGGCAAAATCATTTTCCTTCTTGTCGAATAATTCTTCAGTGCTGAACTTCGACACTTTCGGGGTTACATCAAGATCTGCTGCAGATGCAGCTGTCGGCACCAAAAAGAAAGCCGACGCAATCAGGAATAATAAAGGACGTTTCATGACTGTCTTTCCTCTCGTATTTTATCTATTTCTCTTTATATCGGTTAATAGAAAATATTCTTTTCCGATAGTAACCAATATTTTGAAAGATAGTCTAATAGTATCGCTTTTTGGGGATCAGGGAAAGCAAATAGCTGTGTGGGGCGGGGATGAAATGTACGGAAGGGGTGGTGAATTGCTTGGGTTGGTTGCGGAGGTGGATGGTTGGCTGGGGAGGTGGATGGATGGCTGGGGAGGTGGATGGATGGTTGAGGGGTTGAGGGTTGGATGAATGGGGAATGGCGCGGGGCTGAGAATGGCTGAGTGGCCTCAACAACACTGGGGTCCTGAGTTTTGCTGTTTGGCCTGGGGAAGCCGGGGCGATTAGCGACTGGGTTGACAGGCGGCTGAAGGTTGGCGTTTGGGGAGATTTTTCAAACAATCAAGCCTGAAAAATAAAAAGATCCCCCAGAATCTTTGGAAGATCAATCGACCATATCAATATAATTGGGATCAAATGTCATACCTTAAAGAGCTTGCCTTGACGCGGTGGTAGCTTGCTTTTTCGGTAAGCTTTGATTTGAGATGTACGCACAGGGCGTCCTTCAGCAATGCTTCATTGTGTTTTTGAAGAAAATAGTGCCAATGATATTTTAGTTTTTGGACTGTTTCGTTCATACGTTTCTCCTCCTCTTGCTTTGGCGAAACTTATTCGTCCCTCGTCCATGTGTAATCTATAATTATTCGATAAGTGCATTTTTTATGTACAAAAATAAAAGACAGTAAGTAATGGATTTATAGATTAGAGGGCAATCACTGCAAACCTTCCCTCTTTCTATCCCGTTTGCTCTATTATGCATGAAAGAAGAGTTTTAATTCCAGTGGAAATCACCGCATTTTCTGCCATAAGTTTCGCCAAACGGGATTTACACCTTAATATTCCCCAAAAAGTCTTCGAATATACCAAAATCTTTACTTATTTCTCGGGAAATATGTAGAAATTTTTGTTGTTTGATTTTCGTTTAATGGCGGTATAAGGTAATATAAATTCAAATATTACCCAGACACCAAGCCAGTGCGTATTTTGATATATTTTAAATAGGAGTGGTTGCAATGAAAATAAGGGTTGGAAGCTGGAGTATACTGTCAAAACAAGAAAAGCTTTTCATCCTTGAGGCGATCAGCTATCGTTCTCAAAAGACAATTATCCATGGTGCCTAACAATATAGAAGTTTTTATTTTCATATAATAGAATGAGAGGCAGTTTGAAAGCTGTCTCTTTGTTTTGCGTTGTTACGGGAGTTTACGACAAAAATACTTATACACCGTGTCGGTGCGTGTAATATAAATGTAATTTTGCTGTTATTTGTCTGTAACCCCTTACAGATTATACTAAGTTTACTATCTAGCAATCGGGGGTAAAACAACTTGTTAAAGAGAATACTAGCTGTCTTGTTTCTTTTCGCATTTGCTGCTACTGTAGCACCGTCCATGGACAAGGCTCACGCCGCAGGAAAGACCTATTATGTAAATATTGACTCTGGTTCTTTAAACGTCCGAAAAGCTCCTTCGACAAGTGCTTCTATCATTACAAGAATGACAAAAGGAAAAAGTCTCACAGTGTATTCTCAGTCAAATGGCTGGGCAAGGGTTTCAGCCAATGGCAAGCAAGGTTATGTCAGCTCTCGTTATATTACGACTAGAAAGACTACTACTAGTAACTACCGCTCAAAAGCCATCGCGGTTGCTAAAAACAACCTTGGTGTTAGATACAGATACGGAGGAACGACTCCTAGCGGTTTTGACTGCTCCGGCCTGGTAGGCTATTCCTACAGGCAAGCTGGAAAATCGCTGCCCCGCTCTGCTGCTGAAATGGCAACAAGAGGAACAGCGGTAACATCCTTAATTCCTGGAGATTTGATGTTCTTTGCAACAGGTTCACCTGGAAGAGTATCACACGTTGCTATCTACATAGGGAACGGACAAATGATCCAATCGGCTTCTTCTTACGGAGTATCGATTGCAAGCACAAAAAATTCTTACTGGAAACCTAGATATCTCGGTGCAAAACGCATCTAATAAATATATTAAAAACCGGCAGCTGTTTCCCAGCTGCCGGTTTTATTTGTGTTGTATGACTTGGGGAGAGAGCACGCGACGCTTTACCACACCACCGCACCGGGGGTCAGGCACGCTTTGATACTTCACAGCACTGGGGTCGCACGCTTTGAGAGAGTAAAGTAAAAGAGCAGTCCGCTGGGGAGCTGCTCTTTTGTTCTGGTAATTTCTTTTTATTGCTGCTTAGGCTTTTAACTGTTTACGCTTTAAGGTTTTATTTTAGGCTTGTACTTGGCTGACTGATGCCTTTGGTCTTTCTGGTGATGCTATTGGACTTGATGGAAACATTGGTGCAATGCGATATACCTCTGTGATTCGCTGCGGAAGCGGTGGATGTGTTGAGAGAACGGTGCTGAACCACGTGAAAAAGCCGCTTTCAAATTTTGCGTTCCCGACGTACTCTGCATAGTTGAGTTCCCTAACAAGTGTCTTGCCAACAGCAAGGATGCCTAACGCTTTAATTGATGACTCTGGATTATTAATATAGGCTGCAGCCAGTTTGTCGCATGTATGCTCACAAGCCCTTGAATAAGCATTTCCCAGTAACGGGAACCACATGGCAGGCAATATGAACATCTGCTTAGTAATATGCTTTCTCTTGATATGGACCAATTCATGAGCAATGATGAAATCCAATTCTTTCTCGAAGCCATTTTCAGCAATTTCAACAATATCTGAATACAATATAATGAAATTTTTCCCGAAAAACCTTGTTGCAAAAGCATTCAAAATACCATCAGATTGCAGGATATAAATATTCGGCACTTCTCGAATTCCCATATCAAAGGCGATTTTTTCGGCTCGTGCATATATTTTTGGGAATTGATTTTTATTGAGTCTAACTCCATTGTTACGAATGTTTCCGATGGCAATACCGTGTATAAACAGTGTGACCCCAAAAATCAACGGTATATAGAGGATTCCTACAAATGTAATCAATAAGAGCAAATAAACCAATACGCTGATGATCACACAACAAATAAAAAAGGCTTTTTCCTGTTCGTGAACAAGTCGCTCTTCTATTTGATTCATTTTGCCCACCCCTTTACTCCTGCAAATGCCTCAACGTCCCCAACGTTTTGCACTCGCTTGGCTTTCTCCTTGCAACAAGATAATCCATTCCCGCAGGAGGTTATCCCTCGTTTTGAAACATTTCTCCCCATTTAAAACTTCCCCCTTTAAAAATTAAAACAAACATATATCTATTTTAAAAAATAGAAAAGGAAATTACTAGGAAAAAACCTATAAATTTTCTATTATTTCCTTTTTACTGTGAAAAGTGTCATTGAATTTCATATAAAGTAATTACTTGGGGAATACAAATTCACTTGAATAGTGCATTAATCATACTGAACCAGGCCATCTCTCCGGTCTAATAGCTCGTTTAGGGACATAAAATGGGATAAACACTCCTGGCGGAGGCGATGCCGTGAGAAGAAGAAATACCCCTCCATTATTCAAATTATTACTTTTTGTGGTACTCTTTTTGCTGATCGTCTTATTAGGTTTTGGGTTATTTTCTCCAGAGAGACAGGCCAAACGTACAGTAGAGAAATTCTATTCTCAGGAACAGGAAGGGAATTTTTCGGAGTCGTGGGAATTGCTCCATCCTTTTCTAAAGGAGAAATTCCCCAAGGCAGTGTTTATACAGGATCGTACCCATGTTTTTATGGGGCACTTTGGGGCCAATACTTTTTCCTATACAATAAGTGGCGGTGACAAGATTAAAGCTTGGAGGATGGAGAAGGGACGGAGGGCTTTCAAGGAGGGCTTTAGATTCCAGGTAACGCAGAGCTATCAGGGAAAATACGGGAAATTCAACTTTCAGCAGGACGTGGTCGTAACAAAAGAAAAAGGTCAGTGGCTGATTCTATGGGATTATAATCAGTGAGTTGGTCGTTCGCATTAACGCGTTAACAAAGCGGGGGTCAGGCACCCTTTACTGTGGTAAAGGGTGCCTGACCCCCGCTTTTTGTTTTAATCGAATAGTTTGATTCCGTACACTTGAAGGATTTGATTTAGGACGAAGAAGCGGGCAGTCATGAGCGGATCGACAATTTGCGAAACCTGAACTTGGCCCGCAGCGGTAAATAGCATGACTAATTCAGGAAGGCTTAAGTCTGTATGCAGCAGAAACATAACTGCGAAGATTTCCATTGCCTCCTTTGCCGCCTCATCGAGTGTTTTACTGGAAACGATGACTGCCATCCCTTCCTTATTTTCAACGAATGGAAACGAATAGATTTGTTCTTGATTACACCCAAGGTTATAGTTACTCTTCCAGCAATCTCGATTCCCGAGACGCATACTTCCCTGTCCCCCATGGCTACGTGCAAATCGCCCAGACCAAATAATGCTCCAGGGTGGAATACCGGTAAATACAGTGTAGCCCCTTCCGTAATCAGTGTCGTATCCATATTGCCTCTGTGTGCACCGGGGGTTCCGCACAAAACTGGTTCGCCTTGGGGAGCGACGCCTATTACGCCAATCATGGGATTCAACGGAAGATGGAGCTTATCATTGAAGACTGCTTTTCCATTTATAATCGGTACAGTCTTGATTGCGAACTCTTCTAAACGGTGGCCCATTACCCCAAGCCCTGGCCCTGTTGCCATGATCCCTTCTTGGGCAAGCTCAATAGAATCGAATCGATACTGCCTTCAACACATCTCCTAGTTCGGCCCCTTTTATATAAACAGGACCTGTAGCCGGATTGGTTTGGCTCAAGCCAATTGCATGATACCTCGCATTCTCCGATTCAATTTGGTTTTTGAAGCAGTCGTAGGTTTCCAGGGTAACCTGTGAGCCTGCGGCAACCCTCAAAGCTTCCTTATTGTCTTTACTAAATGCGTAAATATAGTGTTCTTTCTGTATCAGCTGCGGCAACGCGATTCCTCCCCTGTTCTGAAGTTTTTCATGCAGTACTCTGTTCTTATAATTGTTTGAATAATATTTCAAATCACACAGAGGTCATGGCGAGGAATATTCCGTGGAATAGAAAAAGGGTGCCTGACTCCCTTTAGCGCACTACCGCGCCGGGGGTCAGGCACCCTTTAACACTTTAACCCACTGGGGGTCAGGCACCCTTTAGGCACCCTTTATTGCGTTGGTGCTTTATTTTACTAGTTCGAGTTCGACTGGGATGAATTTTTCTACTTTTTTGCCGTCTTTTACGTCTACAGCTGTTTGGACTGCTTTTTGGCCGATCATTTCAGGCTTTTGGGCTACTGTTGCAGCCATTGTTCCGTTTTTGACAGCTTTTACAGCATCATCTGTAGCATCAAAGCCGACGACTATAACGTCTTTCAAGCCAGCTGCTTTCAAAGCTTCAACTGCTCCAAGAGCCATTTCATCGTTGTGGGCAAATACTGCCTGGATGTCTTTGTTGCTTTGAAGGATGTTTTCCATTACAGACAGGCCTTGGGAACGGTCAAAGTTTGCTGGCTGCTTAGCCACAACTTTTACGTCTTTTCCGGCAATCGCGTCGTTGAAGCCTTTGCCGCGCTCACGTGCTGCGGAAGATCCAGGAATTCCTTCTAGTTCAACCATTTTACCTTTGTTGCCAAGCTTCTCAAGTAGGAATTCTCCCGCCATTTGACCGCCAGCTGCGTTGTCAGAAGCGATATGGGAAACAACTTCCCCGCCTTCTGCACTTCGGTCAACCGTGATGACCGGAATGTCTGCTTGGTTTGCAGATTCAATCGCCGCAGCAATTGCTGAAGAATCGGCCGGATTCACAAGAAGTACGTCCACGCCTTGCTGGATCAAGTCTTCGATATCGCTGACTTGCTTCGCAGGGTCATTTTGCGCGTCAACTGTTGTAATATCAATGCCTTGTGCTTTTGCTTCTTTTTCAGCACCATCCTTCAATGTCACGAAGAATGGGTTGTTCAGTGTTGAGATTGACAAGCCGACCTTGATTTTTTTATCTTTTGAAGATGCATCATCGCTTCCGCTTTCCTTTTTCCCTTGGTCAAGCGAGCAGCCTGCAAGAAGTACCACAGCAATTAGAGCAAATAAAAATCCTTTTATCAGTTGTTTCACTTTATTTCCTCCTAAAAATTTTTTTATTATTAAGCCGCCTTTTTGCGGTCTAACAATACTGCCAGTAAGATAACTCCGCCTTTGACGACCTGCTGGTAAAAAGAAGATACGTTCAGCAGGTTAAGTCCATTGTTCAGAACACCGATAATCAGTGCACCGACAAGCGTTCCAAAAATCCAGCCTTTACCTCCGGAGAGGCTTGTTCCGCCAAGCACAACTGCCGCAATGGCATCAAGCTCATATGATACACCCGCAGTCGGCTGTGCAGAATTCAATCGTGAGGCTAGCGTGCTTCCTGCAAGCGCTGCCAGAAAGCCTGTCAGTGAATAGACGCCAATCTTGATTCTGTCGACTCTAAGACCTGACAGCAGGGATGCCTCCTCATTGCCGCCAATCGCATACACGCCGCGGCCAAAAGTTGTTTTCTTGAGCAGGAAGAACAAGATGAAATACGTAATCAGCATTGTGATGACCGGAAAAGGAATCCCAAGGACGTAGCCTTTGCCAAGCATTTGAAAAGATACGCTTTCAGACAGTCCAGTAATCGGACGCCCTTCTGTATATACGAGCGTCAGCCCGCGGAAAATTGTCATAGTTGCCAATGTAGCGATAAATGGAGCCACTTTCCCTTTTGTGATGATTATTCCGTTGACTGCCCCCATTGCGGTACCCGCAAGAAGTCCGACGAACAAAGCCAGCATTGGGTCTGTGCCGCCTGTCAGCATTCCGGCTGTCAATGCCGAGGATAGAGCAAGAATGGAACCAACTGATAGGTCGATGCCGCCTGTCAGGATGACAAAGGTCATACCGAATGCAATCAGCGCATTAATTGAAACCTGTCTAAGGACGTTAAAAATATTGTTGGTTGTTAGAAAATCCGGACTCATAACAGTAAGGATGATGACGATGGCAAACAATCCAAGCAACGGTCCTAATTTTTGAATAAGATTAATTTTCTTCACGGCTGTTCCCCCCTGTGGCGGCCTGCATGATTTTTTCCTGGTCTGCTTCTTCTCGATCCAGAATCGTGGTGACTTTGCCTTCGTGAACGACCATAACCCTGTCGCTCATCCCAAGAATTTCAGGAAGTTCAGATGAGACCATGATAATGGCCACTCCTTTTTTAGTAAGTTCATTCATGATGTTGTATATTTCTTTTTTCGCCCCGACATCGACTCCCCTTGTCGGTTCATCAAGGATAAGGACTTGAGGATCAATTCCGAGCCATTTTCCGATAACGACCTTTTGCTGGTTTCCTCCGCTGAGCGACTTCACCGTTTGTTCCCTTCCGGAAGTCTTCAGCTTCAGTTTTTGAATCATGTTATCTACAAAATCAGTCTCTTTTTTCGGATTCATGACACCACTGCCTGAAAAACGCTTCAGGTTGGTAAGGACCATATTTTCGCGGACTGACAGCCCAAGAACAAGCCCTTCATCTTTCCTGTCTTCCGTGATATAGCCGATTCCCGCTTTAATGGCATCATGCGGATGGCGAATCTTCATTTTTTTACCATCGATAAAAATACTTCCCGACTTGATCGGTTTTTTACCAAAGATGGTATCCATGATCTCGGTCCGGCCGGCTCCCATCAATCCTGCAACTCCAAGGATTTCACCGCTGCGGACTGAGAAATTTATATTTTCAAAACGGCCTTCGCTTGTAAGTCCTTCAACCCGGAACTTATCTTCGCCGGGTGTTCCAGTCCGAGCCGGGAATCTTTCGCCAAGCTCACGTCCGACCATCATTTTTACAATTTCCTCAAAATCTGTGGCATCTGTCTCTCTGGTGCCGATCGATTGCCCATCGCGAAGGACGGTAATCCTGTCGCACATCGTAAAAATTTCTTCCATTCGGTGCGAGATATAAACAATGCCGACCCCTTGCCTGCGAAGTCCATCAATGACAATGAAAAGAGCGTCGATTTCACGGTCTGTAAGTGCTGCTGTCGGTTCATCCATGATCAGGATGTCAGAGTTCGCAGCTACCGCCCTTGCGATTTCGACCATTTGCTGCTGGCCGACCGATAAAGATCCTGCCTCCGCTTCAGGGTCAATCTCGACCCCAAGCCGCTTCAAGTATTCCGCTGTCTTAACATTCATTTCCTTCGTTTTTAAAATTCCGGTCTTGCCACGAGTCAATTCTTTTCCAAGGAACATGTTTTCGGCAACCGTCAGGTAAGGAATCATATTCAGCTCCTGATGGATAACGGAAATTCCGCCTGCTTCCGCTTCTTTAGCGGATTTATACTGGGATTTTTTTCCTTTCACATGGATAATCCCAGCATCACGATGATATATCCCTGTTAAAATTTTCATCAAGGTTGATTTTCCGGCTCCATTTTCACCCATGAGGGCATGAATTTCACCGGCCCTGAGGTCGAAGTCCACACCGTTCAGCACCTTATTCGGCCCAAATGCTTTGCTGATCCCTTTCATTTCAATTACTGGTGATGTAACCATTAGAAAATCACCCCTGCATGGAGAATAATGTTAGCGTATGGCGTTGCTTCTCCTGTCCGAATCACCGCTTTCGCTTTGGCAGTTTCCTGTTTGAATGCCTCATGTGTCAGCTGGGAAATCTGCTCTTTTGAAAAATGTTTTTGAATCCCTGTAAGTGTTTCCGGATTATATTCCTGTATTTCACTCGCAATCGTGACTTTTTCAACTGACATGTCTGCAAGGACAGCTTCAAGCGTTTCGATAAATCCAGGCGTTCCAATTTTTAGCGAAATATCAATCCGCTTAACGCCATCGGGAATCGGAAGTCCACAGTCACCAATCACAATGGTGTCCGTGTGCCCGAGGTTGGCGAGCACCTTCGATATGTGGCTATTCAATATCCCTTGTTTCTTCATGCTGTTCACCTTTCCTCTCTGCTAAAAATGCCTCGAGTTCAGCTCTTGTTGGCATTCCAGTCTGGGCACCGAGCTTTGTGACTGAAAGCGCCCCTGCCGCTGCCGCGATTTCACAAGCTTCCCTGACGGTTTTGCCTTCGAGAATTGCGACCGCAAATGCTCCGTTAAAAGTATCGCCGGCTCCGGTTGTATCTTTTACTTCAACTTTATAACTGCTTACATGCTGCATTTGTCCATTTTCATGGAAAGTGACACCTTGCGCACCTCTTGTGATGATGAGTTTATTTTTTAAAATATCCGGTTGGGCAGTGCTGGCGAGCAGAAGTTCAGCTTCGTACTCATTTGGTGTGATGTAATCAACGAGCTGGAGCAGTTCCTCAGGAAGCGGCTGGAATGGCGCCGGATTGAGGATGACCTTCACTCCGTGCTTTTTTGCCAGCTCGGCGGCCCGGATGACTGATTCAAGCGGAATCTCAAGCTGGAGAAGCACGAGCGAGCTTTCAGCAATTGTTTTTTCATTCAGGTTAATAATTTCCGGAGTAAGGAGGTTATTGGCCCCCGTGACAACGATGATGGAGTTGTCGCCCTCCGCCAAAATAATGGATGCAATGCCTGTTTTCGCATGTGTAACCGGTTCCACATTGTCCGTATTGATGGAAAATGACCGAAGATGCTCGATATACTCTTCCCCAAAGGCGTCTCCGCCGACGAGGCCAATCATGTTGACGTCAGCGCTCAGACGGGCCGCTGCGACCGCCTGGTTGGCACCTTTGCCGCCGGGGATGGTATGGAACGCTTCGCCCATGACCGTTTCCCCGATTTTTGGAATAATGTTGGTCTGGGTCACCAGGTCCATGTTGATGCTGCCAATGACTGTGATTTTTCTATCCATTTTCCTGTCCCCTTTTATCAAAGTTTTGTGGATTGGCGAGGTATTAATTCTGTGTTGAATACGTTTTCCTTTTTTACATCAAGCCTGCCGTCGATCAGTTTGAGAAGCATTTCAGCGGCGGTGCTGCCCATTTCGTAAATTGGCTGTGCTACAGTTGTGAGCTCAGGGCTGACAATTTCGCCGAACTGGATACCATCGAAGCCTGCGACCATAAGGTTTTCAGGGATGCTGTAGCCTAATTTTTCCGCGGTCTTGATGATGCCGATAGCAATGACGTCGTTGCTGGCGAAAATCCCATCAATATCAGGGTGCTTGGCCAGCAGCTGAAAGGCTTTCTTTTTTGCGCTGTCTAGCTGGTAGGATGATGAGATGACCAGTTCTTCGTCAAAGACGCCTCGACACAAGGCGGCATCCTTGAAGCCTCTGTACCTGTCCTCGGCGTTAAGAACGTTTTCCGGCCCTCTGATGTGGGCAATTTTCTTACAGCCGCAATCGAGCAGGTGGTTCGTTGCCAATTTGGCGCCTTCGTAGTTGTTTGCCGTCACGAACGGTATGTCGGAATCGAGCGGCCTGTCGAGCGCCACGATTGGAAAGTTAAATCGGTTGATATGCTCAGGCTTCAGCGTGTTGGAAACAAAGAGAACGCCGTCCGCGCCGTTTTGCTGAAGCATTTCAAAATAACCTATTTCTTTTTCAAGCTTGTCATCGCTGTTGCAGAGGACGACGGTAAAATTGGCTTCATTCGTAACATCCTCAACCGCCCTGGCGAGCTGCGGGAAAAACGGGTTGTTGATATCCGGCACGATAAGGCCAATCGTCTTCGACTGCTTTTTAAAAAGGCTGCGGGCCACATTGTTTGGCCTATAATTCAGCTCTTCGATCGCGGCAAGCACGTTTTTTCTTGTATCTTCATTCACGTATCCTTTTTCGTTGAGGACCCTGGAAACCGTGGCTACAGACACCCCCGCCTTCTTCGCCACTTCCTTAATTGTCGTAACCACTTAAAAGTCCCCCGTTTCTTTTATTTGGTTTGGATTGGATTGGTGGTTGGTTGAGTTGTGTGATTGCTTAGTTGTTTGGTCGATTTGTGACTTGTGTTAGAACTTGTGTTAGAACTTGTGTTGCGATTTGTGACTTGGTTGGTTTTTGTTAGTTTTTTAGTGAAACACTATGAATTATAAAGTTGGATTTTCTGTTAGTTTTACGTCTAGATTGTTGCGGTGTAGAGAGCCTGTCTTGAGTGGCGGTTTTTTATTGGCTTGTGTGTAACACCGTGTGTAACCGGTTACATATATTATAGTCTAGGAATATTCAGCCGGTCAAGCCGTTATTCGAAAACGCTTTCTAGTAAATAACGGAAAAATACTTTACCGCACTGCCGTACCGGGGGTCAGGCACGCGGGGGTGGTTTAGTGTGTTAATGCGGCACCCATAGTATTTCGCCTTTTTCACCTATCAGTTTTTCAGTTGGGGTTTCTACAAAGTTTCGGTACTGCTCATGAACCGGTTCAAGGAAATAGGAGTAAGTTTTCGATGGGTCAATATGGGGATTATTCTGACCGTGGATATAGGAGGAGAAGCTGCTCCAAGGGTAATCAGCCATATCTTCAACCAATCCAGGCTCTAATGGATTACGGTGAATATACCGGCTTACCGTCAGGAAGTAGTCGGTGTTCTCAATGATTTGCGCTCCATATCTCCCTTGAAACAGATGGCCGTCCAGATCAAACTTTTGATTAAAGTAAATGGCGTATCGTGATTGGATGTCTTTCATGATTGATTGAATTGGGTCTTTGAGGGTTTCCATTTGAAGGTGAAGGTGATTGGTCATTAAACAGTAGGAGTGTAATACGAATGGCTGGGTACTGCGAACGTCTTCAAGGATCATTAAATACTTATTATAGTCTTCGGCTTCATCAAAAATGACGGCCCTTCGGTTTCCCCTTGCAGTAATATGGTAGGTTGCGCCCGGGTACCAGACTCTGTGCCTGCGTCCCATAAAAATCCCTCCTGTCATTAATTTGGTAGAGTTTTTCAAAACTTACAATCCCATTTTATTCCTCCAACACTGCCCTCGTCAATATAAAAAAGCGAGCCTTTTTACCCGAGTTAAACCAGCTAATAGTTTGTCAACATTTTTCAA
>NZ_QWVT01000048.1 GCF_003570705.1 Mesobacillus zeae | reverse complement strand
ACGCTTGTTTGTTTAGTTTTCAAAGAGCAACTTCACCCGTAGGCGACTTTATTAATATAACATATTGTCCCAAAAGAGTCAACACTTTTTTTATTTCATCCGCCGCACGTTTATCAGCGACGAATTATATCTTACCATTATTCCAATCTAAGAGTCAAGATAAAAAATCAAAAAAAATAGCCGCCCTTTTTCTGGACGGCACTTCCCTGCTGTTTTCCGTTACTTTAAACAACCCACGTCTGGATTGCAACTAGAGCGCATAGTCCCGGAATGCCAAGCAAGCCGGATACTGATGCAGTGACAAGGTTAATCGGGACATAGAGGCCAAAACTGTTTCCAAAGGCATTCAGGAAAAATAAAAACAGTGCTCCTATCATAATCTTTATCACTCCTTGACCGACAAGCCTCAGCGGCTTAACCGGCGCCCCTGCAAACAATAATACGAGAATCAGACCGCCAAGGATGGAGATGATGACCATTGGTTCCATTTCCGGCCCTCCTTTTCGAAAACTTGTACTATAGTGTATGGCCAAGCTTTCCGAAAAAGAACCATCGCCAGATTTGAACAGCCTTCTTTCCCCTTACTCCATGTCCGTTTATTTCAGCCAGCCTACTTCACTATCAGCCTGACCTTTCTTTCTTTTGCTTCCTTAAACAGGTAAAAGTATTTGGCTTCGGCCAGCTTGGCCTCGGCAATAAACTCATCCGATGGATCGAAACTTTTTTCTACAAGATTCCGTTGGTTGCTCCAATCGGCTTTTAACTCATCAAGCTGGACAAGCAGCTTTTCATCAAATTCTTTTCTTAGTCGTTTTTTTCTGCTGAACAGCATGTTTTTTCCTCCCGCTTCAGGTTATACCTCCCTGCGGCCTTCCATCGCTTTTGAAAGGGTGACCTCATCCGCGTATTCAAGGTCGCCTCCAACCGGTAAACCATGCGCAATCCTGGTGATCCGGATTCCCGCTGGCTTCAGCAGCCTCGATATATACATGGCAGTGGCTTCTCCTTCAATGTTGGGATTCGTGGCAAGGATAACTTCTTCAACAGTATCGTCCTGGAGCCTTTTCAACAGATCAGGGATATTAATATCTTCAGGCCCGATTCCATCCATCGGAGAAATGGCACCGTGCAGGACATGGTAGAGGCCGTTGTATTCCCTCATTTTTTCCATGGCGATGACGTCCTTCGGATCCTGGACAACACAAATGACTTTTCTGTCCCTCCGCTGATCTTCGCAAATATAACAAGGATCCTGGTCGGTAATATGACCGCATACCGAGCAGTAGCTGAGGTTCCTTTTGGCATTCACCAGCGCTTTCGCAAAATCAAGCACTATTTCTTCCTTCATACTTAGGACAAAAAAAGCCAGACGGGCCGCCGTTTTCGGTCCGATGCCTGGCAGTTTCATGAAGCTGTCAATCAGCTTGGATATTGGTTCAGGATAATGCATTAGATTGTTTCCCTCCTGGAACATTCCAGAAAAGTCTATTCTATCTCTGCTTTGGCAGTTGCACCAAAGGCGTTATTAGAACATGCCCGGAAGGTTCATTCCTTTAGTAAATTGGCCCATCGTTTGGTTAGTCAGTTCTTCCGTTTTCTTTAGAGCATCATTAGTTGCCGCAAGAACAAGGTCCTGAAGCATTTCAGCATCGTCAGGATCGATAACTTCCTGCTTGATTATCACATCAACCACTTCTTTATGGCCTGTCATGATGACAGTGACCATGCCGCCACCAGCGGAGCCTTCAATTTTCTTTTCGCCAAGCTCTTCTTGGGCCTCAGCCATTTTCTTTTGCATTTTTTGCATTTGCTTCATCATATTTTGCATATTACCCATTCCACCACGCATCATGTTAACGTACCTCCGATTTAATCATGTATTTGTACAAGTTCATCACCAAACAGCTTTTTCGCTTCTGCGACAAGAGGGTCTTCTTCTTTTTGGTCTTCTCCTGCAGGAGCATCACTGCGCTGGGTGTTAATGAAGCTCTCGCGGATATTCTGCCACTGGTCTTCGGGAACCCCGATCACCTGCAGCCTTTTTCCAGTCAGCTCCTGGAGCACAGCTCCGGCAGTGTCTATGAATTTGGCGTTTTCCATCGCCATTTGGCAGTGAATCTCATATTTGAATTTTATCACGACTGCCTCTTGGGAAGAAGCAACAGGTTCAGCTTCATTCAAGAGTGCTGCCTGTGAGCGCATCTGCCTTCCGACAAGCATATGAAGCAGTTCTCCCCATTTGCTTTTCACCGCCTGCAAATCAGGCTTTGTTGCATGCTTCAGCACTTCCTTGATCTGCCCTGCAGGTGCTTGGAAGCCTTTCCGGTTCACCCTTTGCGGTTTGCTTTGCGCCGCAGCCGGTGCTGGATCATGAGCAGGAATGCCATTTTCCGCAAGCCGGGCAAGCTTGTCCTCAAGCTCTCCAATCCTTTGAAGAAGGCCTGTTGTATCTACACTGCCTGTACCGCCAGCTGTATTTGAATTGAGCTGGCAGAGTTTGATAATCGCAACCTCAAGGAAAATCCGCGGATGGTTTGTCCATCGCATCTCCTGTTGCGCTTTATTCAATATATCAATTATTTGGTAAATACGTCCAGTGTCCACTTCTCCTGCAAGCTGTTTAAAGTCTTCATCGAGAAGAACGCGTTCAAGCGACTCTTCCAGTCCAGGAGCGGATTTATGAAGAAGCATATCCCGGAAAAAGTAGATAAAGTCCTCAATAAACCTTGAAGGCTCTTTCCCCTGAAAAAGAAGTTCCTCCAGCGCTTCGAGCGCAGCCGCCGTGTCTTGTCCATGAACGGCCCGGGCAAGGCGATTCATGAAATCCTGGGAGACAGCTCCTGTAACCGTGAGAGCATCTTCAACTGTCACACGGTCCTGACTGAACGAAATTGCCTGGTCAAGAAGGCTCAAGGCATCGCGCATACCGCCTTCTGCCGCTCGAGCAATCACCTGCATGGCCGTATCTTCACATGCCACACCTGTCTCATCGGCGATCAGCTTCATGCGGTCGACAATTGCCTGCGGTGTAATCCGTTTAAAATCAAATCTTTGTGTTCTTGATATAATCGTCAACGGAATTTTATGCGGCTCGGTTGTCGCAAGGATGAATATGACATGCCTCGGCGGCTCCTCTAGCGTTTTAAGCAATGCATTGAAAGCTCCGATGGACAGCATATGCACTTCATCGACAATATATACCTTGTACTTTACCGCATTTGGCGCGTACTTCACTTTGTCCCGGATATCCCTGATTTCCTCAACACCATTATTGGATGCAGCATCAATTTCAATAACATCGGAAATCGATCCGTCTGTGATTCCCCTACACGACGCACATTCATTGCAAGGCTCACTGACAGGGGAATTTTCACAGTTGACCGCTTTTGCAAGAATTTTTGCAGCGGTTGTCTTACCTGTTCCCCGTGGACCCGAGAAGAGATAGGCATGTGAAATCTTTTTTTGAAGCAGAGCATTTTGTAGTGTCGTTGTCACATGCTCCTGGCCGACCACATCGAAAAAGCGCTGCGGGCGCCAGACACGATATAATGCTTGATAAGCCAATGACACCGCTCCCTTCCATTTGTTATCTTCCCTATTATACCGTATCCATTTTTACTTTTACAAAGGCATTTGTTGATAAAATAAACCTCTGTATGATGGACAATCAAAAAACCCACCCTTTTTCAGGATGGGTTTGCTGATATCATATTTAACTGCCGTGCACCTTCCGTCGACTAGCCACCATAAGCGTTACCCAAGCAGTTAGCTCGGCCCAGGCTGCCCTGCGGCACATGGGAGAGTCCACTTAATGCTGCTTCCTTCCGGACCTGACATGGTTCATGGATTCCCATTGCGCAGGACCCGGGCGTCAACACCACTTACTTGAGGCAGACCCTACAGTAGACAAGCCTCAGGAAGGGATTCAACCTCGCTGGAGCGGATTGCGAGTACAGGGCACCGCTACCTCCCCGCCTAGCACGGCAAAATTGAAACCTTATTTAGGGCGTCTTAATGACGCATAATCAGTATACTAATTTCTACAGTAAAAAGCAACGTCTAGCACCTGTAAATTTATGTAATCTATTTATCCCTTTTGGCGGCAGAGTCCCGCTCCTGTTTTTTACGCTTCCTCAGCTCCCTGAAAAAATCAGACAGCATGGCACCGCATTGCTCCTCGAGAACACCCCGCACAACCTCGCTTTGGTGATTAAATCGTTCATCATCGAGAAGGTTCATGAACGTTCCAGCGCATCCTCCCTTTGGATCGGCAGCACCGTATACCACCCGTCTGACTCTTGAAAGCATAATAGCGCCCGCGCACATTGGACATGGTTCAAGCGTAACGTAAAGCTCTGCGTCCTCCAGTCTCCAGGTGCCAAGATTCCGGCAGGCCTCATCCAAGGCAAGGATTTCAGCATGAGCGATGGAGCTTTGCTTTGTCTCCCTTAAGTTATGGGCCCGGGAAATGATTTCGCCATCGTGCACAATAACTGCACCAATTGGCACTTCCCCTAGCTCCCTCGCTTTTTCCCCTTCTTTTATTGCTTCAAGCATATATTTTTCATCATCTTGTATATATTCCATATGATCCAGCTCCATCCGCACAAAAACTTAAATGCCCATGGTTTAATCTTTTCCCGCCGGTCTAAAAATAAGGGAAAGGAGTCGATCCATTTGGACAAAGAAAATAAGACCGCACTGCTTATCATTGATATGATCAATAATTTTGATTTTGATTATGGCGAAATCCTTTCGAAAAAGGCCCTTACAATAACTGCGCCCATCCCTTCTTTAAAAAAGGCTTTCAAAAAAAAGAATGGCCTGTTATTTATATCAATGACCATTATAATCTATGGCAGGCAGATTTCGAAAAAATAATGGATTTCTGCAGGAATGAAAAAAGCGCTCCAGTCATTGACAGAATTGAACCAGACCAGGATGATTTTTTTCTTATAAAGCCGAAGCATTCGGCTTTTTATGGCACAGCTCTCCATACGCTCTCCAGCAGCTTAAAGTGGACAACCTTGTGCTGACCGGAGTTGCCGGCAAAATTTGCGTCCTGTTTACCGCAAATGACGCCTACATGTGCAATATAACCTGGTGATCCCAAAGGACTGCATTGCTTCAAATACAGACCATGATGATGAATACGCGCTGACAATGATGGTTGATGTGCTGGGTGCTGTTACGAAGCCATCAGGAAAACTCAATTTTTCTTCATTATCATCATAAAGCACGTATCCCCCTCATAAACTGGTAGTACGGCAAAGCCGCGTTTAGGAGGGAGAATATGCAGATACATGTGGTACGGCAAAATGAGACACTTTCTGGAATAGCCCAGATGTATGGATCGACCGTTGCCGACATAACGGAAGCGAATCAAATTCCAAATCCGAATGATCTTGTCGTTGGCCAAAGCATGGTGGTCCCGATTGTCGGAAGCTTTTACTTTGTCCAGCGTGGAGACAGTCTTTATACGATTGCCAGAAGGTTTGGCACGACAGCTGAAGAGCTTGCCCGTATTAATCGAATTCCTGTCAACCAGCCGCTCCAGATAGGATTAAGGCTTTATATCCCTCCGCGGCGCAAGGTCAGGGCTGAATTTAACGCTTATGTTGAACCGCGCGGCAGTACCGTTGCTCCGGCTCTTGAAACAAGCGCAAGGGAAGCGGCGCCTTATTTAACCTACCTGGCTCCATTCAGCTTTCAGGCTAAAAGGGACGGAACCCTTAAGGAGCCTTTGCTGAACAATTTCCCGGCCATTGCCAGTGCCAATAACAATACATTGATGATGGTGATTACCAATCAGGAGAATGACCAGTTCAGCGATGAACTCGGCCGTATCCTCCTTAATAATATGCCCATACAGGAACGCTTTCTGTCCAATATTGTATCGACCGCCAAAAAGTACGGATTCAAGGACATCCATTTTGACTTTGAATATTTGCGCCCTGCAGACCGCGAAGCTTATAACCGGTTTCTGCGCAGGGCCCGGGACCGTTTTAAAAGGGAGGGCTGGCTAATTTCGACCGCTCTTGCCCCGAAGACAAGCGCGGAGCAGAAAGGCCGCTGGTACGAAGCGCATGACTACCGGGCGCATGGTGAAATCGTGGACTTCGTTGTCATCATGACATATGAATGGGGTTATTCCGGGGGGCCGGCGATGGCTGTATCGCCGATTGGTCCGGTCAGGGCCGTTCTTGAGTATGCAGTGACAGAAATTCCTCCAGGCAAAATTATGATGGGCCAGAATCTATATGGCTATGACTGGACACTCCCATTCGTGCAGGGTACCGTTGCAAGAGCCGTCAGCCCGCAGCAGGCCATCGTGCTCGCTGCCCGCTATAATGTACCCATCGAGTATGATACAAAAGCCCAGGCTCCTTTTTTTAACTATAGTGACGGAAGCGGCAAGCGTCATGAAGTATGGTTTGAAGACGCACGGTCCATCCAGGCAAAATTCGACTTAATTAAAAGCCTTAAGCTGAGAGGAATGAGCTATTGGAAGCTCGGCCTTTCCTTTCCGCAAAACTGGCTCCTCATTACTGAAAACTTCAATGTGGTCAAAAGAACTACCTAACCGTAACTACCTCTTCAAACAAGCCTGGAAGCTGCCTGCAGCCACCGGGCTTGTTATCGTAAGCCCCCTACTAAATAATCCATATCCTTTCGCAAACCTATTATGATAAAATGATTGTTGCATTTAAACGAAAAGAGGAAGCGCCCGTTCAGCGCCGTATGGACTGGAGCAGCCAAAGCATTAAATTATACACTACAAAAAAGACACCATGTGGACATGGGACATACAGAAGGAGGACTTGCTGTGGGGAGGACACCTTTCATCACGGTGGAAGGCCCGATTGGCGTAGGCAAGACGTCACTGGCCAAAGCCATTTCGGAGCATTACAGCTTCGCTCTTTTAAAAGAGATCGTCGACGAGAACCCGTTTCTCGGGAAGTTCTACGAGGACATCGAGGAGTGGAGCTTCCAGACAGAGATGTTTTTTCTCTGCAATCGATATAAGCAGCTTGGGGATATTAAGGAACACTATATCAGCCAAAGCCAGCCTATTGTGGCTGACTACCATATTCTCAAAAACCTGATTTTCGCCAAAAGGACACTGAGCGGCACGGAATACCGGAAGTACCTCGATATTTATGAAATTTTGACAAAGGATATGCCAAAGCCGAATGTGGTCATCTATCTTCATGCCAGCCTCGACACTCTTCTTGCCAGGATTAAAAAGCGCGGCAGGGAAATGGAAAAAAACATAAGCCCATTATATCTTGAACAGCTTTCGCTTGATTATGAACAGTCCATCTCCCATTTCGAGGCCCGGCATCCAGATGTGGAAGTCCTGCGCTTCAGCGGCGATGAGCTGGACTTTGTCCAGTGTGAAGATGATCTTTACACTATCCTTGAACAGCTATCAGGACGACTATCGAAAAGGAGCATACAGCCATGAATTTACGAGCTAAATACGATATCCCGGCCAACTCCGTGATTACCATCGCCGGAACGGTGGGTGTCGGTAAATCCACGATGACCAATGCACTTTCAAAGGCTTTGAACTTCCGCACTTCCTTTGAAAAAGTAGATGCCAATCCATACTTGGACAAGTTTTACAGCGATTTCGACCGCTGGAGCTTCCACTTGCAAGTCTACTTTCTCGCTGAGCGCTTCAAGGAGCAAAAGCGCATGTTCGAATACGGCGGGGGCTTTATTCAGGATCGGTCTATTTACGAGGACACCGGCATTTTCGCAAGGATGCATTATGAAAAAGGGACAATGTCTCCCGTCGACTATGAAACGTACAGAAGCCTGTTCGATGCGATGGTCATGACCCCTTACTTCCCTCATCCGGACCTCTTGATTTACCTTGATGGCTCCATCGGCGATATCCTTGACAGAATCCGCCTGCGCGGCCGCGCCATGGAACAGCAGACACCTATTGCATACTGGGAAGAAATGCACGAACGCTATGAAAACTGGATTGATACCTTTAACGCTTGCCCGGTCCTTCGTTTGAACATCAATGATTATGATATCATCAGCGATGAATCCTCGGTGGAGCCTATCATCGAAAGAATCGGCTATTTCATCCGCCAGGCTCATCTGTTAAAAAAATAAAAAAAATCCGGCCGCTCCTTTTGAGTGTTGCCGGATTTTTTTATATCTCTTTATCATTTTTATAAAAACAGCCTGTTCTCAAAAGAACATAAAAAAAATGCCGTTACAGTTGTAACGGCATCGTATAATACAATCTCCAAATTGTATGCTGCGCGAATGCTAAACACATAGTAATAAATGGAGGAGGAAGAGGGATTCGAACCCCCGCGCGGTATGACCCGCCTGTCGGTTTTCAAGACCGATCCCTTCAGCCAGACTTGGGTATTCCTCCGTATTGACAGGTAATAATATATCACGTATCAAAAACATTGTCAAATTATTTTTCAAAAAAAGTGAAAGCCCTCGGGAACTGCAGCTGAACAATAAAAAATGCCAACCGGAAAAGTTTCCGATTGGCGCTTTAACAAATGATTTTTATGACTGGATTACTTCACGGTTTCCCATATACGGACGAAGGACTTCAGGAATAATGACGCTTCCATCCTCCTGCTGGTAGTTCTCCAGAATGGCGGCTACCGTACGGCCGATTGCCAGGCCAGATCCATTCAGTGTGTGCACAGGCTCCGGCTTTGCCTTCAGGTCACGGCGGAATCGGATATTGGCACGGCGCGCCTGGAAGCTCTCGAAATTACTGCAAGAAGAAATTTCACGGTACGTCCCATAGCTTGGAATCCATACTTCAAGGTCGTATTTCTTGGCAGCCGTAAAGCCCAGGTCCGCGCTGCACATGCTAAGCACCCTGTAAGGAAGGCCAAGGAGCTGCAGAACCTTCTCAGCATGTCCTGTGAGTTTCTCAAGCTCAGCATAGGAATCTTCAGGCTTCACGAATTTGACAAGCTCTACTTTATTGAACTGGTGCTGGCGGATCAAACCGCGGGTGTCACGGCCTGCTGATCCTGCTTCAGAGCGAAAGCATGCGCTGTAGGCTGCATAATTGATTGGCAGCTCGTCCCCGCTCAATATTTCATCGCGATGCATGTTTGTAACAGGCACTTCCGCAGTTGGGATCAGGAAGTAATCCTCGCTCTCGATCCTGAAAGCATCCTCCTCAAACTTAGGCAGCTGCCCTGTCCCCGTCATGCTTGCACGATTGACCATATAAGGCGGGAGGACTTCAGTATAGCCATGCTCATCCACATGGAGATCAAGCATGAATGAAATGAGTGCGCGTTCAAGCCTTGCGCCAAGGCCTTTGTAAAAGACAAACCGGCTTCCCGTTACTTTTCCAGCCCGTTCAAAATCAAGGATTTTCAAGCCTTCAGCGACATCCCAGTGAGGCTTTGCTTCAAAGCCGAACTGACGGATTTCTCCCCACTTGCGTACCTCGATATTGTCATCTTCCGATTCGCCAACCGGCACGCTTTCATGAGGAATATTTGGAATGCTCATCAGCAGGTTATCAAGTGTTTCTTCAACGATTCTCAGCTCGTCATCAAGAGACTTGATTGTGTCTCCCACCTCGCGCATTTCTGCAATCAGGTCATCGGCATCTTTCTTTTCCTTTTTAAGCGCTGCAATTTGCTGGGACACTTCATTGCGCCTGCTTTTCAGCTTCTCCGTCTCAACGATCAAGTCGCGCCGTTTACTATCGAGTTCCTCAAATCTGTCAAAATCGGAAAGGTCTTCCCCGCGGTGCTGGAGCTTTTTCTTAACATCTTCAAAATTTGACCTTAAATACTTTACATCAAGCATGAATTGTTCCTCCTTGTTTGATTTTTTTGAACCATACTTTCAGGAAAACACAAAAAACTCCCGTCCCCTGGAAAGGGACGAGAGTTACCCGCGTTGCCACCCTGATTGAAAGCAGAAAAAAATGCTTTCCTCTTTGCAAGATAACGGTCTTAGGCCGAAAGCAATTAATCGCCTAAAAAGGCTTTCCATGCTTTACTCGAGGATGGATTCACATGTCTTATCCGCCGGTTTCCACCAGCCACCGGCTCTCTTGGGAATAAGGACAGGCTACTATTTCCTCTCACTGCTTTGTCATAATCTTATTTTATACTCCATAATTTACTACAAGTGTCTCCGGGGTGCAACCGATTTATACAAGATTTTTTTCGCGCGCTTCTTTTACCATCTCGATAAAATAGGTCGTCAGCCTGTGGTCGGGAGTCAATTCGGGGTGGAAAGAGCAGCCTAGGAACTGGCCTTCCCTTGCAGCCACGATTCGTCCATTATGCTTTGCCAGGATTTCAACGTTCTCCCCTGCCTCAACAATATGCGGTGCCCGAATGAAGATGGCCGTGAACCCTTCCGCGACGCCGTTGATATCAAGGTCAGCTTCGAAGCTTTCACGCTGACGTCCGAATGAATTCCTCTCAACTGTAACATCCATTGCCCCGATGTGCGGTTCTTCGTAGCCTGCCACCCTTTTCGCAAGGAGAATCAGTCCGGCGCATGTCCCAAACATCGGCTTACCTTCACGGGCGAACTCCTTCAGTCCATCCATGAAGCTGTATTTATCAATCAGTTTCCTGATCGTTGTGCTTTCGCCTCCAGGAATGATCAAGCCATCGAGTTCAGCCAGCTGGCCGGGCTGTTTGACAGTCACAGCTTCAGCACCCGATTCTTCAATTGCACGGATATGCTCGCGCACAGCTCCCTGAAGGCCCAGTACTCCGATTTTAACCATGTTGGTGTCTCCTTACCAGCCTCTGTCCTGCATGCGTGCTTCAGGAGCCAATGAGGAAATCTCAATGCCCTTCATCGCTGCACCAAGGTCTTTTGATAGATGTGCAATCAGTTCATAATCCTGGAAGTGTGTGGTTGCTTCTACAATGGCTTTTGCAAACTTGGCAGGATTGTCTGATTTGAAAATTCCAGAACCAACAAATACACCGTCAGCGCCAAGCTCCATCATCAAGGCAGCATCAGCAGGTGTCGCAACTCCGCCTGCCGCAAAATTCACAACAGGAAGACGGCCATTCTTCTTGATTTCAAGCAAAATTTCGAATGGTGCACCAAGAAGTTTTGCTTCAGTCATCAGTTCAGCTTCGTCCATTCCGACAATTTTACGGACCTGGGCATTGACCTTGCGCATATGGCGGACAGCCTCGACAATGTTTCCTGTTCCTGGCTCGCCTTTCGTGCGAAGCATGGAAGCGCCTTCGCCAATCCTTCTTGCAGCTTCCCCAAGGTCCCGGCAGCCGCACACAAACGGAACTGTAAATTCTCTTTTATTCAAGTGATATTCTTCATCGGCAGGTGTCAGCACTTCACTCTCATCTATGTAATCAACTCCCATTGCCTCAAGAATTCTCGCTTCAACAATATGCCCAATGCGCGCTTTTGCCATGACAGGAATGGTAACAGCATTCATGACTTCATCCATGATTCTTGGGTCAGCCATTCTTGCAACTCCGCCTGCTGCACGGATGTCGGATGGAACGCGCTCAAGTGCCATAACTGCAACTGCGCCTGCATCTTCAGCAATTTTGGCCTGCTCTGCATTGACGACGTCCATGATGACGCCACCCTTTTGCATTTCAGCCATACCCCGTTTAACTCGATCTGTACCAGTCTTCATTACACTTTCCTCCCCATGGATACTGTCTCTCTTCAGGATGACATCATCCTTTTAGCTGTTAATGGAAAAAACGCACTCTAATTGTCGGAATTGTCTTTTCCCTTATTGCAAATAAACAATAAAAACAGCCTCCTGTCAAGACAGGAGACTGAATTTTTAAAACAAGCCTTTTATACCGGATGCAGCGCTGCTGAACAAATCGCTGAAAAATCCGCCGATTCCACGCATGGAAAGGACAAACCAATTTGCTTTCTCAACACCCTCTACAGCCACGACATCAACGCTTGCTTTCTGGCCCTTATCATTCAGGAAACTGATTTCTTCCCCGTTTTTATTCTCAACTGTCATATAGCCCACTTTTTCGCCTTTTTTCACTGGCGCAGTCAGCTCACCTTTATCATTGAGTTTCTTTTTATCAATGACAAGCTTTGTTTTGTACTGGTCTTTTTCCCCATTTTTAATTGTCAGGGAAAGGTCTTTGTCTGTACGGATTTTCACTGAATCCTCTTTGCCTTTCACGACAGGAAGAGTCTTCTTTCCTTTTTCTTGGTTATTCTTTTTCACTAGTACTTCATTTGAAAAACCACTGAATGCATAGTCAAGTATTTTCCTTGTTTCGGAAAAACGGCTGATTTTCGAGTCAGCCTTCATGACAACAGTGATGAAACGCTGGTCACCTTTTTTCGCAGTGCTTGTGAAGCAATAGCCTGCAAAATCTGTCGAACCTGTTTTTAAGCCGTCAACACCCTCATAGGCAAATGTCAGCGTTGGAAGCATCCAGTTGAAGTTAGGGTATTCCCGTCCATCCTTGAACTTCAGCTTTGGAGTACTCGCAGTTTCCAAAACTTCCGGATAGTCATTGATCAGCCTGTAAGCAAGCTTTGCTGTTGCTTTAGCAGACATAACATTTTCTTCATTCGGGCCACCGGCAGCAATCTGACCCAGCAGTTCGCTATTGTTCAAACCTGTCGAATTAACAAATTTATAATCCTCTAAGCCTAGTTCTCTAGCTTTCTTGTTCATTAATTCCACAAAGTTTTTCTCAGTTCCGGAAACCACCTCTGCAAGGGCTACAGATGATGCATTTGAAGAAAAGATGGCCATTCCCTGGTAGAGTTCCTTTACCGTATAATCTTCACCCTGTGTCAGTCCAATGTTGGAAAGGCCAGGAGCGGCAGATAGCTTATGGACATATTCATTGATTTTTACTTTTTGATCCCATTTGATTTTACCTTTTTCAATTGCTTCAAGTACAAGGTATTCTGTCATCATTTTGGACATAGAAGCAACGCCAAGCACTACATCCGAATTCTTTTCATAAAGTATCCTTCCTGTATTCGCATCAACAAGGATCGCAGCCTCAGCGTTAATTCCAAGCGCATCGCCTTCTGCTTTTGCTTCGCTGGCAAATCCTGAAAGGACGCCCACGCCGCTGACCATAAAAACAGTAAATAAAACCAGTAGTCGTCTGTAAAGATTCAAAGCAATATTCCCTCCGCATTCTCTTATCTATCTATTAAAAACATGCTAGACTGCACGGTCATAAAATTACACCTTGTTAGTATAACAAAAAAAACAGACAGAGAATAGCCTCTCTGTCTGTTGTAAAATCAGGAAATTCCTAAAACAGGAAAACCGTATCAGTGTGTGGAATAATTAGGTGCTTCCTTGGTTATTTGGACATCATGCGGATGGCTTTCCCGCAGTCCAGCTCCCGTCATGCGGATAAATTGGGCATTTTCCCTCAGGTCATGAAGGGTGGCTGCTCCGCAGTAGCCCATGCCTGACCTGATCCCGCCGACAAGCTGATAAACGGTATCCGAAATCGGTCCCTTGTATGGAACGCGGCCTTCAATGCCTTCTGGCACGAACTTCTTATTATCTTCCTGGAAATAACGGTCTTTTGACCCTTTTTCCATGGCAGCAACAGAGCCCATGCCTCTGTATACTTTGAAACGGCGGCCTTGGTAAATTTCTGTTTCGCCCGGGCTTTCGGAAGTGCCTGCGAGCAGGCTGCCAAGCATAACGGCATGTCCGCCAGCTGCAAGAGCCTTCACCATGTCCCCGGAGTATTTGATTCCGCCGTCGGCGATAATTGCTTTTCTATGTTTTCTTGCTTCTGTGGCACAGTCGTAAACAGCGGTGATTTGTGGTACGCCAACACCCGCTACCACCCTTGTTGTACAAATGGAGCCAGGCCCGATTCCGACCTTGACGATATCTGCACCTGCTTCGATCAATTCGCGTGTAGCTTCTGCTGTTGCTACATTTCCGGCAATGATGCCGAGTTCAGGATAAGCGTTCCTGATCTCTTTAACAGTCTCGATGACACCTCTTGAATGCCCGTGGGCTGTATCCACAACAATGACATCCACTTGAGATTGAACAAGTTTTTCGACCCTTTTCATCGTATCTCCTGTAACGCCCACCGCGCCGCCGGCTAAAAGACGGCCTTGGCTGTCTTTTGAAGAGTTTGGAAATTCGATGACTTTTTCAATATCTTTAATTGTGATGAGTCCCTTTAGGACCCCTTCTTCATTTACTAATGGGAGTTTTTCAATTTTGTATCGCTGAAGTATTTTTTCTGCTTCGAGAAGGGTCGTTCCTACTGGTGCAGTAACAAGATTTTCCTTTGTCATGACATCTGAAATCAAGATGGAGTAATCCTGGATGAATCGCATATCACGGTTGGTGATGATTCCGACAAGCTTTCGCTCTTCTTCATTGTTCACGATAGGGACGCCTGAAATACGGAATTTGCCCATCAGGTGTTCAGCATCGAATACCTGGTGTTCCGGAGTCAGGAAGAATGGATCGCTGATGACACCGCTTTCGGAACGCTTTACTTTATCAACCTGGTCGGCCTGCTGTTCAATCGACATGTTTTTATGGATGATACCCAAACCGCCCTGCCTTGCCATGGCAATAGCCATTTCTGCTTCTGTGACAGTATCCATTCCTGCGCTTATGATCGGGATGTTCAGTTTTACTTTTTCTGTAAGTTGAACCTTGAGGCTGACATCACGGGGCAAAACTTCCGATTTAGCAGGTACAAGCAGGACATCATCAAACGTTAAACCCTCTTTTAAAAATTTACTTTCCCACATAGTAAATGTCTCCCTTATTTGAAAATATTATTTGTAGGTTATCAATTGGACAAAATACTGTCAAGGAAGGTGCTAAATGTTAGAGTTTTCAAATAATTTGGAGGTTATGTCCTTTGCGTTTTTCTTATCGAGATTGGAACAGTTTTTCATTCTTTTTTTCAGCAGAATATTCCCAGACTTATTTAAAAAAGTCATACGGCAGATTGGATATCGAAAGCCCTGCCCAGAAGAGCTATGAAAATTGCTATCCGTTTATGTATTATCTCGAACACGGGAAATTATATTATGAACAGGCAGCCCTCTCGCCGCTGCCGCTTCAGCCGATCCTGCTCTACTACGGCCTTGTCCATTTAATTAAAGCATGCATTTTGACTGTGCAGCCGGACTACCCGGAAACAACTTCCGTACTTGCCCACGGGGTGTCGGCAAGGAAAAGAAAAAAGCAGCATTACAGTTTTTTCGAGGACGAAGTGAAATTCCAAAAGCATGGTCTTTTCCCCTTCATGGCGGAAAAATTGTTCCACATGAAACAACTTGAAGGTGAGAAAGCTTCAATGGGCGAACTCCTTCAGCATATTCCCGAACTGTCTTCACTTTTTTCACGGCTGATAGGAAAGCATACATTTTTAAAAGCAAAGCAGAAAGATTCCGTATTTATCCTGCCCAGGTGTATTTTGGATTCGTATCACATGACCGAAAGCCGGTTTCAGACATTCTATTCTGCAAAATCGCGCATGCCAGTGTCGTTTCTGGAAGGAGGGGAAGACAACCTCGCATTCACCTTGGAGAAGCGTAATGATGGTGACCCGCTTCCGCTCCGTTACAATTTAAATGATGATTGCTTTGCCATCCCTTTATCAAAGGAACCTTTTTTATTAATGCCAGAGCTCCTGCATCATTACTTGCTTCTGTATAATCTCGGGATGATTGCCAGATATGAAACAGAATGGTGGAGTGAACTCATCAAGACCATGTCAAATGACGATTTCCCTTTTATCCAGTCTTTTCTCGATATTTCTCTAAGGAAAGGGCCATTCTTAATTTACCAGTTTCTTGATCCGGACAGATTGAGCCGAACCTAAAGCATTTTCTGTGAAAACCCCTTTTCAGGCATTACTATCCAGTTTAAATAAAAAACTGATAGGGAATTTACTAAAGAGAAGATGCTTCAACGAATACGAGGAGGGATAAAAGTGGACCGTAGAAAAATGATGATGACTACTGTAGCCTTAGGAACAGCTTTCTTGCTAAGGAATAGGGAATCCCGTGAAAAGCTAAAGGGGCAGTTCAAAAACATCTCAAGCCCGAGAAAAAACAGCTAATCTCTTTCAAAACCCCCCTTCGAAAAAGATCGAAGGGGGGTTTGATATGAAAAGCAGCAATTGAGGATCCTCGAAATCCCGGAAGGCTGCATGTATTTCACGTGTTTTATCGATCATCTGCTTCGTTTTATCAACCAAACCACCGGTTATCCTCTTGTTCCATTATCAGGTTTATTGAAAAAGGTAATTTGATCTTTAACCTCCTGATTGAACCTGCGTCTGATGAGGGCGCTTTTCCTTATTTTCAAGGCAGATTGGGCCTGGATGGTTCAGGCTAGTGAGCTTTTTTAAAAACAAACAGCTGTAAGGGAATTTTTCGGCTTGGCAGGAGTTCCTGCTGCTTTTGGGCTGGCTGGATTTTTGTGATATCAACCAACCCCACAAGCCGCCCGCTTTCAAACTGAAACAACAAAAAAA
>NZ_QWVT01000047.1 GCF_003570705.1 Mesobacillus zeae | reverse complement strand
ACGCTGCCAGGCAAAGCGAAAGAACAGCACATTGTGACTGTTCTTTTTTTGTTGTTTCAGTTTGAAAGCTGGCGGCTTGTGGGTTTGGTTGATATCTCACAACAGATGGTCGATATCCGCTCCGAGTTGATTGATATAGCTCAGAGGATGGTTGATATCTCGCAAAAGTTGGTTGATATCTCAAAAAAACTGCCATCTCAAAAGCAGCGGGAACTCCTAACCTAACGAGCCCATAAATGCCACATCAGCTGCAGGGTTTAGTAAAAAAAGGCTCACTGCTGGCACCATCTAGGCCATGTCTGGATTAAAAATAGGGAAATGCATCCCCATCAGACGCAAGTACAATCAAGAGATTCAGTTCAAATGACTGTTTCAACAAATCCGGTATTCCAACCGAGAAAAGGCTCAGTAGGTACAATAATCACTATTACCTATGCCTTCAATTGTGGTGGATCGGGTTTTAGGTTATATTACAGGTAACGGAATTGGCCGTATATTAGATTTGGAGCAGAAAGGCCACAATGGAGAAAGGAAGGCTGGCATCTATGGGTAAATCAAAGGCTTTGTATACAGTTGAAGATGGCGAAACGATTGATGAGTGTCTTGAAAGGATCAGGAAAGATGGCTGCACTCCTGTCAGGAGAATGGAAAAGCCCATTTTTAAAGAGGTTTTTAATAATGGGGAGAAGTCCTATGAGCCTGCAGGGCGCCAGATTGTATTTGAAGCCAAGCCGCTTGAATAAAGAGATTTAAGCAGCTTAACGTATAAATATTCGTTGGAAATCTATCCGAATATTCGCTAAACGCTCCTTAAACACGAACAATGTAATATTTCTTTAACTTATTGTTCGATTTTGATTTGACAACGAGTGTACCAGTTGTTAATATGTATGTGTTGATAAAAATATTTTTTTCTCTCGTATAATAATGGGGATATGGCCCATGAGTCTCTACCCGATAACCGTAAATTATTGGACTATGAGAGAAAGTAGTTCCATTTTGGAAGGGAATAGAACTTGTGCCCAAGGACCGTTGTCCCTGGATATGGTTTCTTTGTGCTACAGCCCGGACAGACTACTTTCTCTTCATTTTATAGAGGAAGTAAGTCTGTCCGGGTTTTAATTTTTCTGAAGGCGGGGATGAATATGGATGCTGCTGTTGCAGTCATCATGGGGAGCAAATCGGATTGGGAAACGATGAAACATGCATGTGACATGCTTGACAGTTTGGAAGTTCCATATATGAAAAAAGTCATTTCCGCCCACAGGACTCCTGATGAGATGTTCACATTTGCCGAGGCGGCAAGGGGCAATGGGATAAAAGTGGTGATTGCCGGTGCAGGGGGTGCAGCCCACCTACCCGGAATGGTGGCGGCAAAGACGACTTTGCCTGTTATTGGAGTGCCAGTCCAGTCGAAAGCACTGAATGGCCTGGATTCTCTGCTCTCCATTGTGCAGATGCCTGGTGGAGTTCCAGTTGCAACAGTGGCGATCGGAAAGTCAGGTGCGCAAAATGCAGGGCTGCTGGCGGCACAAATTTTATCAGCTTTTGACAGCGGGATTGCCGAAAAACTGGAGAAGCTAAGAAATGAAACTAAAAAAACGGTCATGGAAAGCAGTGATGACCTTGTCTAAAGTTATTTTTCCGGGACAGACAATTGGGATAATTGGCGGCGGACAGCTTGGCAGAATGATGGCAATTGCGGCAAAGGCGATGGGATTCAGAATTATGATCCTTGATCCAACAGATGACTGCCCGGCAAGCCAGGTTGCCGATGGGCATATTGTGGCTCCTTACGATGATGTATCGGCGCTGAGCAAGCTTGAGAAGATGAGCGACATTATCACTTATGAATTTGAGAACATCAGCGCGGAAGCATTGGAGTGGATCGCCGGAAATGCGTATGTGCCGCAGGGAACGGAACTTCTCCGGCTTACCCAGGACCGGATCAGCGAAAAAGCAGCCATCCAATCTGCAGGGCAGAAGGTTGCTCCCTACAAAGTGATAAAAGGAAATGAAGATTTAAACTGGGCAATCAGCTCCATCGGCTATCCTGCCGTGCTGAAAACTGCGCGGGGCGGATACGATGGAAAGGGGCAGCTTGTCCTTAAAAGACCAGAGGACATGGCGGGTGCTGACGACCTAATCAGCAAAGGGTCCTGTGTTCTGGAGAAATGGGTTCCTTTTGAAAAAGAAATCTCAGTCATTGTGGCACGCAGCGTTAATGGTGAAACAAAAATTTTGCCTGTCGCAGAAAACATCCACAAAAACAACATTCTGCACGAGACAATTGTGCCGGCGCGAATCACCGCGGAAGCCGAAGGAAAAGCGATTAAAGCGGCGGAAGCACTGGCAATTGAACTGGAGCTCGTCGGAACGCTAGCGGTCGAAATGTTTTTAACAAAAGACGACCAAATCTACATAAACGAATTGGCACCGAGGCCCCATAACTCAGGCCACTATTCCATTGAAGCCTGTGAAACCTCGCAATTCGAGCAGCATATCCGAGCTGTATGCGGATGGCCGCTTGGGAGCACCAGGCTGCTGAGCCCGGCTGTAATGGTCAATATTCTTGGCGAGCATCAGGAGCCGCTGGTGGGTAAAATCCCGAAATTAAGGGATTGGAAAATCCACCTCTACGGAAAGTTCGAAGCAAAACGGCAGCGGAAAATGGGGCATGCCACACTGCTTAGAATAGCTGCAGACCAGGCACTCGAAGAGATAGAAGCAACAGGAATATGGGAAGAAACAGCAGAAAAGATCGGAGGAAACATAAGATGATAGATCGTTATACAAGGCCTGAAATGGGCAATATCTGGACGGAAGAAAACAGGTTCAACGCATGGCTTGAGGTGGAAATCCTCGCTTGTGAAGCTTGGGCAGAGCTAGGGGATATCCCGAAGGAAGATGTCGCAAAACTTCGTGAGAACGCGTCATTTGATATCAATAGAATCAAGGAAATTGAAGAAGAAACAAGACATGATGTTGTCGCTTTTACTCGCGCGGTGTCTGAAACGCTTGGAGAAGAGCGCAAATGGGTGCATTACGGACTGACATCCACGGATGTGGTGGATACAGCACTCTCTTATCAGTTAAAGCAGGCAAATGAAATTCTGCTGAATGATATTGAACGCTTTGTCGACATTCTCAAGAACAAGGCTGCCGAGCATAAGTACACTGTCATGATGGGCAGGACCCACGGAGTCCATGCCGAGCCGACTACCTTTGGCTTAAAGCTTGCCCTCTGGCACGAGGAAATGAAACGCAATCTGGAAAGATTCAAACAGGCTGCTGAAGGAGTCGAGTTCGGTAAAATCTCGGGCGCGGTTGGCACTTATGCAAACATCAACCCATTTGTTGAAAGCTATGTTTGTGAGAAGCTTGGGATCCAGCCGGCGCCGATTTCAACACAAACGCTGCAGCGTGACCGCCATGCCCATTACATGGCAGCCCTAGCGCTGGTTGCAACATCAATCGAAAAGTTTGCAGTGGAAATCCGCGGCCTGCAAAAAAGCGAGACGCGCGAAGTGGAAGAGTTTTTTGCCAAAGGGCAGAAAGGATCATCCGCAATGCCGCACAAGCGTAACCCAATCGGTTCGGAAAATATGGCAGGGCTAGCGCGTGTCATCCGCGGATATATGTCCACAGCCTATGACAATGTCCCACTCTGGCACGAACGGGATATTTCACATTCATCTGCGGAGCGGGTCATCCTTCCAGATGCGACAATCGCACTGAACTACATGCTTAACCGCTTCGGGAATATCGTCAAGAACCTGACCGTTTATCCTGAAAACATGAAGCGCAATATGGACAGGACTCTTGGCCTGATTTACTCACAGCGTGTCCTGCTTGCACTGATTGAAAAAGGCATGTCCCGTGAAGAGGCATATGATACAGTTCAGCCCCGGGCAATGGAAGCATGGGAAAAGCAGGTCCAATTCCGCAGCCTGATCGAAAGTGATCAAAAAATCACAAGCCTGCTGAACGGCGAAGAAATTGCAGATTGCTTTGATTATAACTATCACCTGAAACATGTCGACACCATTTTCACCCGACTGGGCCTGTAAGCTAGGATTTAGAAAGGTGCAATGAAGTTCTGCAAACTTAAAAGGCAAGGGATTTGTTACCTTGCCTTTTACTTTAATATAAACATTCCCAATATTCGTGAAAAGGGGTCGTTCAAATGGAGAAAACAGTTCTTTTATATGAGGGAAAAGCGAAGCGGATTTATGGCACGGAAGACGAACAGACAGTTTGGGTAGAGTACAAGGATTCTGCAACCGCTTTTAATGGCGAGAAAAAGGCGGAAATCAGCGGTAAAGGCCGCCTGAATAACGAGATTACCAGCTTGCTGTTTTCAAAGCTTAAGGAACATGGAATAGAGTCTCATTTTATCAGCCGCCTGTCTGAGACCGAGCAGCTAGTTAAAAGAGTGAAAATCATTCCGCTTGAAGTTGTGGTCAGGAATCTTGCTGCCGGCAGTTTTTCCAAACGCTTTGGTATCGAAGAAGGTACACCTCTGAGGAAGCCGCTTGTCGAGTTTTACTTGAAGGACGATGCATTAGGCGACCCTCTGCTTACGGAAGGGCAAATTGATGTCCTTGAAATCGCAGACGAAAGGGAAGTTGAAATTTTAAAAACAAAAGCCTTGGAAATCAATAAGGTTTTGATCACTTTTTTCAAGGAGATAGGTGTCAGGCTGGTTGATTTTAAGCTAGAGTTCGGCACGGACAGTGAAGGAAATATTATTCTCGCAGACGAAATTTCACCGGATACATGCCGGCTGTGGGATCTCGAAACAAATGAGAAGCTGGACAAGGACGTATTCCGCCGGGACCTCGGCGTTTTGACAGACGCATATCAAATCATTCTGGAAAGATTGGGAGGACAGACTACATGTTCAAAGTAAAGGTATATGTCACGCTAAGAGAAAGTGTTCTAGACCCTCAGGGAACTGCTGTGAAAAACTCGTTGTCCAAGATGGGATACGAGGGAGTCGAAGACGTCAGGATCGGTAAGTATATGGAACTGATGATAGAAGACAAGGGACAGGATTTGGAATCAGCAGTGAAAGACATGTGCGGCCGCCTTCTGTCCAACCCGGTCATTGAAGATTACCGTTATGAAATCGAGGAGTGTGTTGTTTCGTGAAATTTGCGGTAATTGTATTCCCGGGATCCAATTGTGATGTCGATATGTACCATGCAATCAAGGACGAACTGAAGGAAGAAGCGGAGTATGTCTGGCATGACTCAGAAAGCCTTGAAGGGTTTGATGGGATACTGCTTCCTGGTGGGTTCTCCTTTGGGGACTACCTTCGTACAGGTTCCATCGCCCGTTTCAGCCCTGTCATGAAAGAAGTCGAAAAAGCCGCGAAAGCTGGAAAGCCTGTCTTTGGCGTCTGTAATGGTTTCCAGGTACTGCTTGAGGCTGGACTGCTTCCTGGCGCTATGCATCGGAACGAAAGTCTGAAGTTCATATGCAAGAACGTAAGCCTGAAGGTGGAGAACAATGAAACGATGTTCACTTCCGCCTATGATAAAAATGAAATTATCTCCATTCCGGTTGCACATGGCGAAGGAAACTACTATTGCGATGAGGAAACCCTCGCACGCCTAGAAGAAAATGGCCAGATTGTTTTCACTTACCATGGTGAAAACCCAAATGGCAGCGTTAAGGATATTGCCGGAATCATGAACGAAAAAGGGAATGTACTTGGCATGATGCCCCATCCCGAACGGGCTGTCGATCCACTCCTTGGCGGAGCAGACGGCTTGAAGCTTTTCAAATCAATTCTCAAACAATGGAGGGAATCACATGCGGTTAAAGCTTGAGCCATCTCCCGATCATATAAAAGAAGAAAAAATTTACCGGGAAATGGGCTTGTCCGATGAGGAGTTTGCCCAAGTGGAAAAAATTCTCGGCCGCCTCCCGAACTACACTGAAACAGGGCTGTTTTCCGTCATGTGGTCAGAACATTGTAGCTATAAAAATTCAAAGCCTGTCCTGAAAAAGTTCCCGATTACCGGAGAAAGAGTTCTCCAGGGTCCTGGTGAAGGAGCAGGGATTGTCGATATTGGCGATGGTCAGGCAGTAGTTTTCAAGATTGAGAGCCATAACCATCCATCCGCCATTGAACCATACCAAGGCGCCGCGACAGGCGTTGGCGGAATCATCCGCGACGTATTTTCGATGGGTGCCCGCCCTGTGGCTCTATTAAATTCATTAAGGTTCGGTGAGCTTGAATCCCCGCGCGTGAAATATTTGTTCGAAGAAGTCGTGGCGGGAATCGCCGGCTACGGAAACTGCATTGGCATCCCGACAGTAGGCGGAGAGATCCAATTTGATGGCGCTTATGACGGCAATCCGCTCGTCAATGCCATGTGCGTTGGGCTAATCGACCATAAAGACATTAAAAAAGGCCAGGCGCACGGTGTCGGCAATACAGTTATGTATGCGGGAGCAAAGACCGGGCGTGATGGCATACATGGCGCGACATTTGCCTCGGAGGAGCTCAACGAGCAGTCTGAGGAGAAACGTCCAGCTGTCCAGGTTGGCGATCCGTTCATGGAAAAATTGCTTCTCGAGGCCTGCCTCGAACTGGTAAAATCCGATGCTCTTGTTGGAATCCAGGACATGGGCGCAGCTGGACTGACAAGCTCATCCGCAGAAATGGCGAGCAAGGCTGGTTCCGGAATCGAAATGAATCTTGACCTTGTGCCGCAGCGCGAAACTGGCATGACGCCATATGAAATGATGCTGTCCGAATCTCAGGAGCGCATGCTGATCGTTGTGAAAAAGGGGAGAGAACAGGAAATCTCCGACTTGTTTGAAAAATATGGCCTCGAAGCAGTGGCAATCGGCAAAGTCACTGATGACAATATGCTTAGGCTTACGCACAAGGATGAGCTTGTTGCTGAAGTGCCGGCTGATGCATTGGCAGAGGATGCTCCGGTATATTACAAGCCTTCAAGAGAACCGGAATACTTCCGTGAGTTCCAAAACATGGAGAATGAAATACCAAAAGTAGAAGATCCAGAAGCTGCGCTCGTCAGCCTGCTGAAGCAGCCGACAATCGCGAGCAAAGAGTGGGTTTATAGCCAATATGACCATATGGTAAGGACGAATACAGTTGTTGCGCCAGGATCTGATGCGGCCGTCATCCGGATTCGCGGAACGAAAAAAGGTTTGGCCATGACGACTGACTGCAATTCCCGCTATCTTTACCTTGATCCGGAAACAGGCGGCAAGATTGCGGTGGCGGAAGCGGCAAGGAATATTGTCTGCTCGGGTGGAGAACCGTTGGCGGTCACTGACTGCCTGAACTTCGGGAATCCGGAAAAGCCGGAGATCTTCTGGCAGCTTGAAAAAGCTGCAGACGGCATGAGCGGGGCGTGCCGCACACTCAGCACACCGGTAATTGGAGGGAATGTTTCCCTTTATAACGAAACGAATGGTACAGCAGTATATCCTACTCCTGTCATTGGAATGGTCGGTCTGGTCCATGACCTTGACCATGCAACAACACAGCAATTCAAGGCAGCCGGAGATCTGATTTACATGATTGGAGAAACAAAGGCTGAATTCGGAGGAAGTGAACTGCAAAAGATCGTCCATGGCAGCATTTTCGGAAAAGCGCCGTCTATCGACCTTGAAAATGAAACGAAATGCCAGAAACAAATTCTTAAAGTCATCCAAAACGGTCTTGTGGCCTCGGCTCATGATGTATCCGAGGGCGGCGTCGCGGTTGCCCTCGCGGAGTGCCTGATGGACGCAGAGGGGCTTGGAGCTGAAGTTGAACTCCACGGTGATGTTGTGGCGGCACTATTCAGTGAATCGCAATCGAGATTTATCCTATCTGTAAAAGCAGAGCACCAGAAAGAGTTTGAGAGAATGGCAGAAGCCTCTCTGATCGGCAGGGTAACCGCCGAGCCTGAACTGAACATTATGGTTGGCGGATCGAAAGCGGTCGGCCTGAAGGTTGCGGAGCTGAAAAAAGCCTGGAAAGGAGCTATTCCATGCTTGCTGAACTAAAGGGAATGAACGAGGAGTGCGGAATCTTTGGGGTATGGGGCCATCCGAAAGCGGCCCAAATTACGTATTACGGCTTACACAGCCTTCAGCACAGGGGGCAGGAAGGCACAGGGATTGTGGTGACAGACGGCCTGGAAATAAAGACAAAAAAAGGGGAAGGCCTGGTATCGGAAATCTTCACCACAGATGCCATCAAGGAACTGACGGGTACGGGAGCCATCGGCCATGTCCGCTATGCGACAGCAGGAGGAGGCGGCTACGAAAATGTTCAGCCGCTTCTGTTCCGTTCGCAATCGGGCAGCCTAGCCTTGGCTCATAACGGAAACCTCGTCAATGCTGAAGGCTTAAAGCATCAGCTTGAAGCGCAGGGAAGTATCTTCCAGACAAGCTCGGATACAGAGGTTCTTGCCCACTTGATTAGACGCGGCGGCTACCCATTGCTGAAAGACCGGGTCAAAAATGCCCTGTCGATGCTGAAGGGGGCCTATGCTTTCCTGATCATGACGGAAACGGAACTGATGGTGGCACTTGATCCGAACGGAATGAGGCCATTGTCGCTCGGGAAAATGGGAGATGCCTATATGGTTGCTTCCGAAACATGTGCTTTTGATGTAGTAGGTGCAGAGTTTGTCAGGGACATCCTGCCGGGTGAGCTTCTTATCATCAACGATGAGGGTATCAAATCTGAAATCTACTCTTTTAACTCGACAACCGCGATGTGTACGATGGAATACATTTATTTTTCAAGGCCTGACAGCAACATTAACGGCATTAATGTCCACACTGCCAGGAAAATCCTTGGCAAGCGGCTCGCTGCAGAGGTGCCAATCGAAGCGGACGTTGTGACTGGTGTTCCGGACTCGAGCATTTCCGCAGCTATCGGCTATGCGGAAGCCTCAGGGATTCCATACGAGCTGGGCTTGATCAAGAACCGTTATGTCGGCCGGACATTTATCCAGCCGTCACAGTCGCTTAGGGAACAAGGTGTCAAAATGAAGCTTTCGCCTGTCCGCGGTGTCGTCGAGGGCAAGCGGGTAATCATGGTGGACGACTCCATCGTCCGCGGCACCACAAGCAGAAGGATTGTCACAATGCTGAAGGAAGCAGGGGCAACCGAGGTGCACGTTGTCATCAGCTCACCGCCGATTAAGAATCCTTGTTTTTACGGAATCGATACATCCACAAAAGAAGAACTGATTGCTTCGGACAAGTCTGTTGAGGAGATCAGGGAATTGATCGGTGCGGACTCCCTGACATTTTTATCAGTCGAAGGAGTGCTTGAAGCAATCGGCAGAGATATTGACGGCGAGACACGGGGACAATGCCTTGCGTGCTTCACTGGCAAGTACCCGACAGAAATATACCCTCAGGAGCTTGAAACTTCAGCGAAATGTTAATCGGCCACGGTGATAGGAGGATTGGCTTTGGCCAAAAACCTCCTGGCTGGTTATTTTTTTAAAAAGCAGGGGAAAAAATGGAGGAATGAAAATGGCAAATGCCTATAAGCAGGCTGGGGTGGATATTGAGGCAGGCTACGAAGCAGTTGAGCGTATCAAAAAACATGTGAAACGGACGGCAAGACCGGGAGTTCTAGGAGGCCTTGGCGGTTTTGGGGGAATGTTCGATCTTTCCGGGCTAGGTCTGAAGGAGCCAGTTCTTGTTTCCGGAACTGACGGAGTCGGAACGAAGCTGATGCTTGCCTTCATGATGGACCGGCACGATACGATCGGGATTGATGCTGTTGCCATGTGCGTAAATGACATCGCTGTCCAGGGAGCTGAACCTTTGTATTTCCTCGATTATATTGCCTGCGGGAAGGCTGAACCAGAAAAAATCGAGCAGATCGTCAAAGGAATCGCCGATGGCTGCGAACAGGCAGGATGTGCCCTTGTGGGCGGTGAAACGGCTGAAATGCCTGGTATGTATGATAGTGAAGAGTACGATCTTGCGGGGTTTGCGGTAGGTGCCTGCGAGAAATCCGAGCTTGTGACCGGTTCCCGCATCGAAGCTGGAAATGTGCTGATTGGCCTTGCATCAAGCGGATTGCACAGCAATGGCTTTTCACTTGTACGAAAAGTGTTTTTTGACAAGGCGGGCTACAGTCTAGACCAGTTTGTGCCTGAGCTTGGCTGCACATTGGGCGAGGAACTTTTGAAGCCGACAAGAATCTATGTGAAGTCTCTGCTGACTGCGGTGAAACAAGGCTTCATCAACGGGCTGGCCCATATTACTGGCGGCGGTTTCCACGAAAATATACCAAGAATGCTTCCCGAAGGGCTCGGAGCAGTAATTGAAGAGGACAGCTGGAAAATTCATCCTGTTTTTGGGCTGCTTGAATCGGCAGGAGAGCTTGACCGAAATGAAATGTTCAATATCTTCAACATGGGAATCGGGATGGTGGCAGCTGTTCCGGAAGAAATGGCTGACGAAGCAATAAACACCTTCAACGAGTGCGGAGAGCAGGCTTTTAAAATTGGGTATGTCAGCAGCAGTACCGGTGTTTCATTCGTGAAAAACGGAGGCAGGACATGAAAAAAATTGCTGTGTTCGCATCGGGGAATGGCAGCAATTTTCAATCACTCATAGACTTCTCCAGGGAAGAGAAGCTTCAGGCGAGTATTTCGCTACTTGTCTGCGACCGTCCGGGAGCGTTTGCCATTGAACGTGCATTGGCTGCCGGAACTCCATCCTTCGTTGCAAGCCCAAAAGACTTTGCCGATAAACAGGCGTATGAATCGGCGGTGCTTCAGGAGCTTCGCAATGAAAAAATCGACTTTATCGTGCTTGCCGGCTATATGAGGCTGATTGGACCTACGCTGCTGAGAGAATACGACGGGCGAATTGTGAATATCCATCCTTCGCTCCTTCCTGCTTTCCCGGGAAAAGATGCGATCGGCCAGGCATTGGCAGCTGGTGCTTCGGTAACAGGAGTTACAGTCCACTTTGTGGATGAAGGAATGGATACAGGCCCAATCATTGCGAGCCGTGAAGTTGCGGTTGATAACAATGATACAAGGGAATCGCTTCAGAAGAAAATACAGGAGACGGAGCATGCTCTTTACCCTGCGGTGCTTGAAAAATTGCTGAACGGATCGAAGGAGAGGATTGAATCATGAAAAAACGCGCACTCATCTCGGTTTCTGATAAAAATGGAATAGTGGAATTTGCAAAGGAGCTTGCCGGACTGGGCTTTGAAATTGTGTCAACTGGCGGCACCAAAAAAGCACTTTCCGAGGGTGGGGTTCCTGTTATCGGCATTAGCGATGTAACGGGATTTCCTGAGATATTGGAAGGCCGTGTGAAAACACTCCATCCAAACATCCATGGGGGCCTTCTTGCAAAAAGAGGAGAGGAAAGCCATCGAAACCAGCTTGATGAGCATGGCATTACTCCGATCGAGCTTGTTTGTGTCAATCTGTATCCTTTCCAGCAAACGATTGCGAAGAAGGATGTAACCGTTGAAGATGCCATTGAAAATATCGATATCGGCGGCCCAGCGATGCTGCGCGCCTCTGCAAAAAACCATGAGTATATTACGGTAATGGTCGATCCCTCCGACTATCAAACTGTCCTGAATGAATACAGGGAGAATGGGGCTACAAGCCTTGAAACACGCCGCAAGCTGGCAGCGAAGGTATTCCGCCATACTGCTTCCTATGATTCCATGATTGCCGAATATATGACGGAGCTTTCCGGCGAAGAAAATCCTGAGAAGCTAACTGTCACGTACGAGCTGAAGCAAAGCTTGCGCTATGGCGAAAATCCGCATCAGAAAGCGGCATTTTACCGGAAACCGCTTGGCTCTTCTTTTTCCGTTGCAAATGCGGAGCAGCTGCATGGAAAAGAGCTGTCGTACAATAATATCAATGATGCAAATGCAGCACTGCAAATCGTCAAGGAATTTGAAGCTCCAGCCGCGGTTGCGGTTAAGCATATGAATCCATGCGGCATCGGAACAGGGGAAAACGTCTTTGATGCTTTCACTAAAGCATTCGAGGCAGACCCAGTGTCAATCTTCGGCGGAATCATCGCTTTAAACCGTGAAGTGGATGCGGCCACTGCCGGCAAGCTGTATGAAATTTTCCTTGAAATCATCATTGCCCCCTCATTCAGTGAAGAAGCTTTTGCCAAACTATCAGGCAAGAAAAACCTCCGTTTGCTGACCATTCCTTTTGAAAAAGAAGCGAAGCCGGAAATGAAGCTCACTTCAATTGAAGGCGGGCTGCTCGTCCAGGAAGAGGATCACCTGAGCCTTGACGACAGTTCTGTTACTGTCCCGACGAACCGCAAACCGACCGATGAGGAGTGGGAAGCGCTCAAGCTAGGCTGGAAAGTCGTCAAGCATGTGAAGTCGAACGCAATCGTCGTATCGGGCAGAAATGAAACGTTTGGAATCGGGGCCGGACAGATGAACCGTGTCGGTGCGGCTAAAATTGCTATCAAGCAGGCAGGTGCAAGGGCAGAAGGCGCGGCTATGGCTTCAGATGCATTTTTCCCAATGGATGATACGGTGGAAGCTGCCGCTAAAGCAGGCATCACGGCGATCATTCAGCCAGGCGGATCGGTCCGTGACCAGGACTCGATCAAGAAAGCGGATGAGCACGGAATTGCAATGGTATTCACGGGAATCAGGCACTTTAGACATTAAAACACATCAATCGCAGAGGTGAAAATATGAACGTACTGGTGGTAGGCAGAGGCGGACGCGAGCATGCTATTTGCCATAAAATCAAGGAAAGCACTTTCGTTGACACTGTTTATGCAGCTCCCGGGAATCCTGGCATGGCTGATAGTGCGGTTTGCCTGGAAATAACTGAAGACCAGCAGGAGGAACTAATCGCTTTTGCAAAAGAAAAAAAAGTGGAATTGACGATTATTGGACCTGAAGTTCCTTTGCTTGAGGGCCTGGCAGACCGGTTTGCTGCTGAAGGCCTCAGGGTTTTTGGACCGAAGCAAGCAGCAGCCGAAATAGAGGGCAGCAAATCTTTTGCCAAGGAATTGATGAAAAAATACGATATTCCTACAGGGGATTATGAAGTGTTTTCCGATTTCAAACTGGCCAAGCAATATATTGAACAAAAAGGCGCGCCAATCGTCATCAAGGCAGACGGACTTGCGGCTGGAAAAGGTGTAGTTGTAGCCATGACCGAGGCTGAGGCTGTAGCTGCTCTTGAAGAAATGCTTCTTGGCTCGAAGTTCGGGGATGCTTCTTTGAGTGTTGTTATCGAAGAGTTCCTTGAAGGCGAGGAGTTCTCGCTAATGGCCTTTGTGAATGGCGATACGGTCATTCCATTAGAGATTGCCCAGGACCATAAACGTGCTTTTGACGGAGATAAAGGCCCTAATACCGGGGGCATGGGTGCTTATTCCCCGGTTCCTGTGATTAGCAGGGAAACAGTGGCGGAAGCAGTAGAAACGGTTCTAATTCCGGCAGCGAAGGCTCTCATGAAAGAAGGGCGTCACTTTACAGGAATCCTTTATGCAGGTTTGATCCAAACGGCATCCGGTCCAAAAGTGATTGAGTTTAACGCGCGCTTTGGAGATCCGGAAACTCAGGTTATCCTGCCGCGGATGAAGTCTGATCTTGTTGAAGTCCTTCTGCAGCTTCTTGACGGAGGGAAGCCTGAAATAGAGTGGGACAGCAGGGCCGTGCTTGGTGTCGTTGTGGCATCAAAAGGCTATCCCGAGGCCTATGAAAAAGGCAGTGTGCTTGCAGGAATGGATCAAATGGAAGATGTGCTTATCTACCATGCTGGAACAGGAAAAAATACTGAAGGCCAATTTGTTACAAATGGCGGCCGCGTTCTTTTGGCCGGCGCCAAAGCTGATACCCTTCAGGAAGCCTGGGAGAAAGTTTACAAGGAGTTGGACAAGCTTCAATGCGATGGAGCCTTTTACCGCAAGGACATTGGGCAGCGTGCGATTCGCAGCGGAGCCGGACAAACTGCATACTAAAATTGAGGAAAAGCCCCGGAATAGATGATTCCAGGGCTTTTGCCGTTTCATGATGGATTATATGGTAGGAACTCATCTGTCAATGATGTATCGGCAGATTGTTCACCCGCGTCTGTCACTTCACAAATCAGGTCCGTTAAAGGGCAATAACGGACGGCGCCTTCTCCTACCTTCATTGCACCAAGAAGAGCTGTCAGCAGATAGCAGCCTTTCTCTGGGGCTTCTGCCAGTTTAGCAGTTGACCAGCTAAGGACGGTCAATCCTGCCGTTATCCTCACAAGAGCATTCAGCATTCCAATATTTTGTTGTACCTTCATATTATCGCCTCATTTCTGGAAATTTTTTGATTAATTTGCAATTCTTTAATGCGTTAAAATGTGAGATATGTTATGATAAATAATCAATGATGTAAGGGCTTTCTTTTTTTAGCCCGGATTCATGAAAGACTATTAATCGAGAGGGGCCCTAACCGTATGGAACAGCGTTACAGATGGAAGAACAGGCAGTTGCGTAACCATGCAGCGGTATTGGACGGCACCCTTTCACCGACGATCCTTTTGCAAAATGCGACCTATCTGAATCAGATTTTTCGAAAGTGGATGACAGCAAATATCTGGATTTACAGGGACCGGATCGTGTATGTCGGTGATAAGCTGCCGGCCCGAACAGACAACTGCGAAATCATGGACTGCAGCGATGGGTTCATTGTGCCAGGATATATTGAACCGCACGCTCATCCTTTTCAATTATATAATCCCCATGCCCTTGCACTGTATGCATCGCAGCATGGAACAACAACACTCATCAATGACAATATGCTTCTTGCTTTGCAATTGGATAAAAAGAAAGCGTTTACTTTCTTGGCGGAGATGAACCGCCTTCCGGTTTCCATGTACTGGTGGTGCCGTTTCGACGCACAGACGGAAATCAAGGACGAAGAACTCGTGTTTTCCAATGGCAATGTAAAGGCATGGCTTGAGCATGAAGCTGTCATCCAGGGTGGAGAGCTGACTGGCTGGCCGAAGCTGTTAGATGGCGACGACATGATGTTACACTGGATGCAGGAAACAAAACGGATGGGAAAAAAGATCGAAGGACACTTCCCAGGAGCTTCGGAAAAGACGCTTGCGAAAATGATGCTTTTCGGTGCTGACTGTGACCATGAAGCAATGACAGGAGAAGAAGTGAGAGACAGGCTGATGCAAGGCTACATGGTGTCGCTCAGGCACTCCTCCATCAGGCCTGACTTGCCGAAGCTGCTTCAGGAAATCCACGAACTGGACATTGCTGTGTATGACAAATTCATTATGACAACGGATGGTTCTTCATCAAGCTTTTATGAAAAAGGAATGATGGATGAGCTTATTTCCATCGCAATGGAAAACGGCGTACCAGTTATTGATGCGTACAATATGGCGACAATCAATGCAGCCCGGTATTACAATATGGAGCACCTTCACGGAAATATCGCAACGGGCCGGGTGGCAAACCTCAACTTCCTCCAAGATATAAAAGACCCGAACCCTGTTTCCGTCCTTTCGAAAGGGAAATGGGTGAAGCGGGACGGTGAGGAAACAGGCAGCTTTCCAGAAATCGATTGGAAGCAATTTGGCCTGGCTCCCTTGCAGCTTGACTGGAGCCTTGAAAAAGACGATCTTCAGTTCTCCATGCCGTTTGGAATCAGGATGGAAAACTCAGTTATTACGAAGCCTTACTCCATTTCGATTGACGTTGCGCCTGAGGAGCTTTCCAAAGACCATGATGAGTGCTTTTTCATGCTTGTCGACCGCGAAGGGAAATGGCGCCTCAATACGCTGCTGAAGGGTTTCGCCACAGGTCTTGGAGGGCTTGCAAGTTCTTATTCCAACACTGGTGATATCATATTAATAGGGAAAAACAAACAGGATATGTTCATGGCTTTCAACAGGATGAAAGCGATGGGTGGCGGTATAGCGATTTTTGAAGAAGGAGTTTCGCAAGTAGAGATAAGCCTTCCGCTAAAAGGGTTGATGTCCGATCTTTCCGTAAAGGAACTGATACAGGCAGAGCATGAATTGTTCGGCTACTTGCGGGATAAGGGCTACCGATTTGCAGATCCGATTTATTCGCTGTTGTTCTTCTCCTCAACACATCTGCCATATATCCGGATTACCCAGCAGGGGATTTACGATGTCATGAAAAAAACAATACTCTTTCCAACGATAATGCGTTAAAATATAAAAGCAATATTGGATATGCATTTTGGGATTATGGGGTGTAGACCATGATGAGGAAATGGATCACTGTCGCTGCAGCAGCAGTTTTAATTTTAACAGGCTGCGGCAATGAAAAAGACACCGCTGAAAGACAAAAAGAGAAAAAAACCGAGAAAAGCGTAGAAGAGAAGGTGGTAAGAGATCCTTACCAATTTCCGCTGACCGGCAAAGGAACTAAAAAAGAAGCAGCCAACCGGGCAGTTGCTGTCACGGTCAATAATCATCCGCTCGCAAGACCGCAATCTGGCCTCCATAAGGCAGACATCGTCTATGAAGTGCTTGCGGAAGGAAATGTCACTCGCTTCTTGGCTATTTTTGAAAGTCAAAAGCCCGAAAAAGTCGGGCCGATTCGCAGTGCAAGAGATTACTTTATTGATTTAGCTAAGGGTTATGACAGTCTGTATATTGCCCACGGCTACAGCGAAGAAGCCAAAAAGATGCTTACCAGGGGCGATATTGACTCCCTGAACGGCATGCAGTATGATGGTACTCTGTTCAAGCGTGCCTCATTCCGGAAGGCTCCACACAACTCATACATTACTTTTGACAATATTATGAAGGGCGCCAAGGCGAAGGGCTATTCAATGAAACCAGCCCCTGCCCCCTTATCCTTTTACGATAAGAAAGGCGCCGGTAGTATCAGCGGGCAGGATGCCATGAAAGTGAAGGTTTCTTATGGAGATCCGTCCTTTACCTCCGTTTATCAATATGATGAAAATAAAGCGAAATACAGCCGCATGACGGACGGCGAAGAAATAGAAGATCTCGATTCCGGAAAGCCTGTGATGATCGAGAATCTCTTTATTGTCGAAGCAACGCACAGTGTCTCCGACAATGAAGGCCATAAGGATATTGACCTTGAGTCTGGCGGGCGAGCCTACCTGGTCCAAAAAGGAAAAATGAACGAAGTGGAATGGAGAAATGCCGGTGGCAGGATCCTTCCATTTGTTGACGGAAGCGAAGCGGCGTTTGTTCCCGGAAGAACATGGATCAGCATCGTTCCATCCCTCGGGGCAGCAAGCCTGGAAAACTGAACAGGGCATCTGAATGATGGAGAGGCTTTAAGCTTAGCGTTAAATATGATGATACAACCATAATCAAACCATAAGGAGCTTGATTAAATGCAAATCGAAAAGTTAAGAGGCAAGGAATTAGACCAGTTGTTCAAGGCAGTCCTTTCTCTTCAGGATATGGAAGAATGCTATCGATTTTTTGATGATTTGTGCACCGTGAATGAAATCCAGTCGCTAGCACAGCGTCTTGAAGTGGCTAGAATGCTCAAAGAAGGCAAGACCTATCACAAGATCGAGGCAGACACAGGGGCAAGCACAGCCACTATTTCCCGCGTAAAGCGCTGCCTGAATTACGGCAACGATGCATATGAAATGGCACTGGAGCGCGTAAAAGAAGAATCGCAAGCCGAGAAAGAATAGATTGAGTGGGGAACCGAAGCCATGCAGGGGCTTCGGTTTTATTTTTTGAAGGTGATATGTTCATAAGACGAGAGATTCATTTGCCTGAGGGAAGAGGTTAGGGGAGGTGGAAGGTAGGAGGTGCGGAAAGTTTATTTTCCCTTCAGTAATCCCTATACGTGAAAACTGGCCAACCCGCATCCAATTCCCCGTGGCGGGCTGACTTTCTGCATAAAGACCAGTATCCTGAACTTTTCCTCACCTTTCCTTTTTGATTGAAAGTAACAAATGCTATAATGATGTAATGGAAATATAGAATGGAGGCAGTCCGCGGATGTATGATATTAAAGAGTGGCGGCATGTGTTTAAACTTGATCCCAACAAGGAAATTTCCGAGGAAAACCTGGAGCGGATTTGCGAGTCGGGAACCGATGCGATTATTGTTGGCGGGACGGACGGGGTAACACTTGATGGTGTCCTCGACCTGATGTCACGGGTCCGGCGCTATACAGTTCCATGCATTCTCGAGGTTTCCAATGTCGAGTCTATTACGCCGGGCTTTGATATGTACTTTATCCCGACTGTCCTTAACAGTGGGAATCCGAGGTGGGTGACTGGTCTCCATCAGCAGGCCGTGAAAAAATATGGCGACCTGATGGAATGGGAAGAGATCTATGTCGAGGGCTATTGTATCTTAAACAGTGATTGCAAGGCGGCCCTGCTGACCGAAGCAAATACAGAATTAGACGCAGAAGACGTTAGGGCATGTGCCCAAATGGCTGAAAAGATGTTCCATCTGCCGATTTTTTACCTGGAATACAGCGGCAAATACGGTGATCCGGAACTTGTCCGAACCGTGAAGACGGGCCTTGAACAAACAATCTTGTTTTACGGCGGCGGTATCTCTACGAGGGAACAGGCCCGCGAAATGGGCGAAATCGCCGACGTTATAGTAGTTGGAAACTCTTTGTATAAAGACTTGGAAGAGGCCTTGGCAACAGTAAAAGCAATTCAATCATAAATGAATGTAGTATGGTGGTGATCGTTAATGCAATTTTTAACTGATAGATTATTAAACGGACTGAACCCGGAGCAGCAGAACGCCGTCAAGACAACGGACGGGCCGCTTTTGCTGATGGCTGGCGCGGGAAGCGGAAAAACGAGGGTGCTGACACATCGGATTGGCTATTTAATCGTGGAAAAAGGCGTCAATCCTTATAATATCCTTGCCATAACTTTCACAAACAAAGCGGCGCGGGAAATGAGGGAGCGGATTCAGGGCATCATGGGCGGAGCTGCCGATGATATTTGGATTTCGACTTTTCATTCCATGTGTGTCAGGATTCTTCGCCGTGACATAGACCGGATCGGCTATAACCGTAATTTCACAATTCTCGATTCAACAGACCAACAATCGGTCATCAAAGGTATTTTAAAAGAAAGAAATCTGGATCCCAAAAAGTATGACCCAAGGGCTATTTTGGGCATGGTTTCCTCTGCCAAAAACGAACTGATTTCACCGGAAGAATACGCGAAAACGGCCGGGGATTATTATTCCAATGTGGTCAGCGATGTATATGGTGATTACCAGAAACGGCTGCGCAAAAACAATGCGCTCGACTTTGACGACCTAATCATGTCAACGATCCTGCTGTTCCAGCGGGTTCCCGAAGTTCTTGAATATTATCAGCGTAAGTTCCAGTACATCCATGTTGACGAATATCAGGATACGAACAGGGCTCAGTACATGCTTGTTAAGCTTCTTGCCGCACGTTTCCGGAACCTGTGCGTCGTCGGGGACTCTGACCAATCAATTTATCGCTGGCGTGGAGCGGACATCGCGAACATCCTCTCTTTTGAAAAAGACTACCCGAATGCTAAAGTAATTTTGCTTGAACAAAACTATCGTTCAACGAAAAAGATTCTTCTTGCGGCTAATAAAGTGATTGAAAACAACCAGAACCGAAAGCCGAAAAATCTATGGACTGAAAATGCGGACGGAAACAAAATTGTCTACTACCGGGCTGACAGTGAGCAGGGTGAAGCCCAGTTTGTCATCGGGAAAATCCAGGAGCTCATCAGGGAAAAAGGTCGGAAGCATTCGGAAGTTGCCATTTTATATCGAACCAATGCTCAGTCCCGTGCTATTGAGGAAGCATTCCTGAAGTCCAACATCGAGTATACGATTGTTGGGGGCATCAAGTTCTATGACCGTAAGGAAATCAAGGATATCCTGGCCTATTTGCGCCTAATCTCCAACCCTGATGATGATATCAGCCTTCAGCGTGTCATCAATGTTCCAAAGCGTGCGATTGGTTCAACATCGGTGGACAAGATTGGCAATTTTGCGGCCATGCACGATATGTCGATGTTTCAGGCGCTTGAAAGCCTTGAACTGATCGGCCTAAGCCCGAAAGCAGAAAAAGCTGCGGCCGAGTTCAGGAATCTTATCCGAAATTACACCAACATGCAGGAATTTTTGTCTGTAACCGAACTGGTTGAAGAAATCCTTGAAAAATCAGGGTACCGGGAAATGCTGAAAGCGGAAAAATCAATTGAAGCGCAGAGCAGGATGGAAAACCTTGATGAATTTTTAACCGTTACGAAAAGCTTTGAAGAAAGCAGCGAAGACAAGAGCCTTGTCGGATTTCTGACGGATCTGGCCTTAGTCGCTGATATTGATCGCCTGGACGATGACGGCAAAAAGAATACAGACACTGTCACTTTGATGACGCTCCACTCTGCAAAAGGGCTTGAATTCCCTGTCGTCTTTTTGATTGGCATGGAGGAAGGCGTGTTTCCGCATAGCCGTTCACTTATGGAAGAAGCGGAGATGGAAGAGGAGCGCCGGCTTGCCTATGTCGGAATCACGAGGGCGGAGCAAGAGCTTTATATCACAAATGCCCAGATGCGGACGCTGTACGGACGCACGAACATGAACCCGGAATCCAGGTTCATCAGAGAAATACCTGAAGATCTGATTGAAAACTTTGCGCCAAAGAAAAAGCGTTCACCATTTGAATCCTCAGCATCTTCGTTCAGCAGCGGAAGCCGCAGGGGGGCAGTGCCATTAGGTAATTCGAGAAGCCCGAGGCCGGCTGTAACGCGGCCCGCAGCAGCTGAGACGGCAGACTGGAAGGTTGGGGATAAGGCTAATCATGGAAAATGGGGCACAGGTACCGTCGTCAGTGTGAAGGGTTCAGGCGAAGGCACCGAGCTCGACATTGCTTTTCCAAGCCCGACTGGCGTCAAGCGTCTCCTTGCCAAGTTTGCGCCAATTGAAAAAGCTTAAAGATAATAATATTCCTGTAAACTTTTATTTTGGAAAGGACTGGACATATGGACTTTCAGGCTGCTGAAAAAAAAGCCGCAGAGCTGCAAAATCTATTGAACCAATATGGTTATGAATATTACGTTCTCGACAAACCGTCGGTGCCGGATGCAGAATATGACAGGCTGATGAGGGAACTGACCGAGATTGAAGAGCAATTTCCAGAGCTGAAAACACAGGACTCTCCGACACAGCGCGTGGGCGGAGAGATTCTCGACATGTTTAAAAAAGTGGAGCACAATATCCCGATGCTCAGCCTGGGGAATGCTTTTGGCGAACAGGACTTGCGTGACTTTGACCGCCGGGTGCGCCAGGCTGTCGGCGAAAAAGTATCGTATGTGTGCGAACTGAAGATAGACGGCCTTGCCGTTTCCCTCCGCTATGAAAAGGGAATGTTTGTGCGCGGGGCCACGAGGGGAGACGGAACGATCGGCGAGGACATTACGTCCAATCTGAAAACAATCCGTTCCATTCCGCTTCGTCTTTCTGAACCGGCTACGCTTGAGGTGCGGGGAGAGGCCTTCATGCCGAAAAAATCCTTCATGGCGCTGAATGAAGCTAAGCAGAAAAGGGATGAGGAGCCGTTTGCGAATCCTAGAAACGCGGCCGCAGGGTCTCTGCGCCAGCTAGATCCGAAGATTGCTGCATCAAGGAATCTGGATATCTTTTTATATGGAATTGGAGATCCGGGTGAGACGGGGATCGAGTCGCACAGTGAGGGCCTTGATTACCTTGAAAAGCTAGGCTTTAAAACGAACAAGGAGCGACGCAGGGCAGCCAATATCGATGAAGTCATAAAGTTTGTGGAGAGCTGGGTTGAACGCCGCCCAGACCTTCCTTATGACATTGATGGAATCGTCATCAAGGTTGATTCACTCGAGCAGCAGGAGGAGCTTGGAACGACAGCGAAAAGCCCCCGCTGGGCCATCGCTTTCAAGTTTCCTGCAGAGGAAGTTGTCACAATACTCAAAGCGATTGAGCTTAACGTCGGCCGCACGGGCGTCGTTACGCCGACCGCTGTCCTTGAACCTGTTCAGGTGGCGGGAACCACTGTACAGCGGGCCTCGCTGCATAACGAGGATTTGATCCGCGAGAAAGACATAAAAATCGGCGATCAGGTTGTAGTTAAGAAAGCGGGCGACATCATTCCAGAGGTTGTCAATGTCCTGGCGGAACAGCGTACAGGCAATGAACAGGACTTTCATATGCCGACACATTGCCCTGAATGCGAAAGCGACCTAGTCCGCCTTGAAGGGGAAGTAGCTTTACGCTGCATTAACCCTAAATGCCCTGCGCAAATCAGGGAGGGGTTGATTCATTTCGTTTCAAGGAATGCAATGAATATCGATGGCCTTGGAGAGAAAGTTGTGAGCCAGCTTTTTGCGGAAAAGCTCATCACCGATGTGGCTGACCTTTACAAGCTGACGAAGGAACAGTTGCTTGGCCTTGAACGAATGGGTGAAAAATCAGTTACCAACCTGTTGGCAGCGATAGAAGCGTCAAAGGTGAATTCACTGGAAAAATTGCTATTTGGACTCGGAATCCGGCTTGTCGGAGCAAAAGCAGCAAAGACTCTTGCAAAAGAGTTCGGAACGATGGACCGTTTAAGAAAAGCTTCGGTTGAGGAGCTAGTTTCAATCAATGAGATTGGGGATAAAATGGCCGACTCCATCGTTACGTATTTTGACAGCGAAGAAGTGGAAGAACTGATTTCAGAGCTGAGCGCGGCCGGAGTCAACATGGAATACAATGGGCCTCGTCCTGTTGCTATTTCCAACTCAGATTCATTTTTTGCCGGAAAGACGGTTGTGCTGACCGGAAAGCTTCATCAGCTAAGCCGAAATGAGGCAAAGGAAAAGATTGAAGAACTGGGTGGCAATGTGGCCGGGAGCGTCAGTAAGAAAACGCACCTTGTCATTGCAGGGGAAGATGCTGGCTCAAAGCTTGAGAAAGCCGAAAGCCTTGGCGTTGAAATCTGGAATGAACAAAGGATGCTCGAAGAATTAAATCAATAAGAGGAGGAACCGGCATGAGGAAGTTCTTCATAGCCGCTTTTTCCATCGTGCTCCTGCTGGCAGGCTGTGCCCCAAACTTTCAAAAAGAGGAGCATGTTGTCCAAAAAAAGGATAACGATACAAAGGAAAAAGCGATTATCCCTAAATATAAAATTTCGGAAAAGTATTACCGGACGATCATACCGTTCGAGCCAGGGGCTGCGCGCGGACAGGTTGTGAACAACCTGAATACACGCTATGACATTAGTGAATTTGAAACAGGGCTGATGCGAATTGCCCAAAATACTTTTGATACAGAAAAGTATGTCTTCAAAGAAGGCCAATACCTGAAGTCTGAAACAGTCCAGTCATGGCTAAACCGCAAACTTACGCCGGAACAGCTCAAAGAAAATCAACAGCGCAATGAAGAGCCGATGAACGAGAAGGATAATGTCGGGCTGAACCCGGCTGATCCAGGGGGCGGCAGCATCGAGGACCGGAACGAGAAAAATCCAATCTATCTTTCCCATATTCTTGAGCATAATTACCTTGTCAAGACGGACGATAAAGGGACGTACCAGCTTGGCGGCGTCACAATCGGCCTGGCTCTGAATTCCATCCATTATTATCAAAAGGAAGAATTCGGAGATACCTTCGAGGTAGATATCACTCATGAAGAAGTGGAGCAGGAAGGAAAGAAAATTGCCCAGGAAGTGGTGAACCGGCTTCGCAGGATGGATGAGCTGAAGAATGTTCCAATTACAGTGGCATTATTTGAGCAAAAAAGCAGATCATCCGTTGTACCTGGCAACTTCTTCGCTTACACGGAAGTGGACCAGGGCAGCAGCAATATTGGCAGCTGGGAAAACGTAAACGAGAAATACGTTCTTTTCCCATCAGAAACTGCGAAAAAGAATCACCGTGACGATATGGTGTGGTTTGAGAATTTCAAGCAGGATGTCGAGAAATACTTCCCGAACTATAACGGAGTAGTCGGCAAGGGCTTCTACGCAGACGACCAGCTTCAGGAATTGAACATCAACATCCCGATTCAGTTTTACGGCAAGGCAGAGGCCGTCGGTTTCACCCAATATGTAACCGGCCTTGTAATGGAGAGGTTCCCTGAGTATGTATCTGTCCAGGTCAGCATCTCCTCAGTCAACGGGCAGGAATCATTGATTATCCGCAAGCCCGACCAAAAAGAGCCAACCGTCCATATTTACCAATAGAGAAGGACCCTGGAGACAGGGTTCTTTTTTGTGTCCGGATGGCAGTAGGGCACCGAAATCGATGCCCCGTACGACCCGGATCAAGCTTTCAGGAAAAGAACTCTGGTAAACAGCCAATAAATTTCCCGCAGGGACCTTAGAGTGCGAGTCAATTTGACGGGAGCAGTAAAAAGCACTCGTACGAATGATTACGAGTGCTTTTTTATGCATGAATTTTTTAAAAAGTTTTTTGAAAAAATTACGTGATAGAAATGACTAAAGGCGTGTAGTCGATGAGTATGACGCCTCTTTCTGCGGGTCTTGGTTCAGGCCCTTTTTTAATCCCGCTGACATAGTGACTTACTTTTTGATCACATACTCCATAAGAATCAAGGGGCTGAGTTAAGTCGAATTCATCTAGAATCAAGTTTTCATCGGCTTCTTCTCTTTTTAAACCGGCACAGCTGGTAGATGCTACTGTACTGGTGCCTCCCTGAACATTTTTGTACGTAACTAAGTGTACAAAGGTAAATGGTTCCCCATCCTGATGCATCGTATTGGGAGAAGCGACGGATTCCTGGTTGTCTTCTGTGACCATGTATTTAACAAAGTGGACGCCTACATGAATGGGCAGCAATTCGTCGTATTTACTCCAAAAAGTCTCATTAAAATCGTACTTTATAATTTCCTGAAGCAGCGAGTTTGCTTTGATTTCTTCACTAAGGGAGGGGAAAGCACGATTCTGTTCCAGATATTCAGCATTAAAGGTGCCTTGAAAGTATAGCGACTTCTGCTCGCCATTTTCATCATGGTAGTTGGGAAGCCACTGAAGTGCCCCATCCCAGGGATTGATAATAGCGCGGGAGTATCTGCGGTAACGGTGACTTTCTAAAGAGTATGTATCAACAGGCAACTGGTCAAATGCCGCGGCTAACTGCTTCAGGTCTCCTTCCATATCCTCAACCGGCAAGTGTATCAGTTGGAACTTTTTATAGCCTGAAACTTCCAAATCCTTTTTCTCTTTTAATATTGCTTTATTCATTATGATGCCTCCGACAAGTTAATAATTACCAAATGCTTTCCGTTGTTTTTTCAAAGTGACAGGAAAACTCATTTGCTCATTATACGACAAGTATGTCTATTGCGCATCCGGGATGAACTGTATTGGTGACTGGCGGGCCCTTGAGTCCAGCGCATAGGAAAAAATGAACTTAGGTTATACAAAAACTATCACAATTATATTAAGTGAATTTTACAATGTCTCATAATATAAGGAACTATCAAACAATTATCTTTGAATACTATCCCTGTTACATGATAAAATAGAGGAGTGAGTTAAAACGCTTTAATACATAGGAGGGGATTGGATGGTTCAGCCATATAAACACGAACCTTTTACAGATTTTAAGATTGAAGAGAATAAGAAAGCATATCTGCAAGGTTTGGAAACAGTAAAAGGGTATCTTGGCCAGGATTATGATTTATTGATTGGCGGAGAGCGTGTTACAACAGAAGATAAGATCGTTTCCTACAACCCAGCCAACAAAGAAGAAGTTATCGGGCGTGTTTCCAAGGCAAACAAGGAGCTTGCAGAGAAGGCGATGCAAGCGGCTGTAGAAGCATTTAAGACTTGGAAAAAAACAAAACCAGAAACTCGTGCGGACGTTCTTTTTAAGGCAGCTGCAATTTTGCGCCGCCGGAAGCATGAATTCTCTGCACTTTTGACTAAAGAAGCAGGCAAGCCATGGAATGAAGCAGATGCTGATACAGCTGAAGCAATCGATTTCCTTGAGTATTATGCCCGCAGGATCCTTGATATTAAAGACGGCGTGCCGGTACAAAGCCGCCCGAATGAATATAACCGTTATGACTATATCCCGCTGGGAGTTGGGGTCATCATCTCCCCTTGGAATTTCCCTCTGGCTATCATGGCAGGAACAGCTGTTGCGGCCCTTGTCGCTGGAAATACTGTGTTGTTAAAGCCGGCTTCCACAACGCCAATCGTTGCAGCCAAGTTTGTCGAAGTGCTTGAAGAATCAGGCCTTCCGAAAGGTGTGCTTAACTTCGTACCTGGAAGCGGCGCTGAAGTGGGCGACTACCTTGTTGACCATAAAGACACACGTTTTATTTCATTCACAGGTTCCCGTGATGTAGGCCTGCGTATCTACAAGCGCGCTGCTGAACTGAATGAGGGCCAAGTCTGGCTGAAGCGTGTTATTGCTGAAATGGGCGGAAAAGACACACTTGTTGTTGACAGCGATGCTGACCTTGAACTTGCAGCTCAATCAATTGTCGCCTCTGCGTTTGGATTCTCAGGGCAAAAATGCTCCGCAGGTTCCCGTGCCGTCATCGTAGAAGACGTGTACGACCAAGTACTGAACCGTGCTGTTGAACTGACCAACCAGCTTACCCTTGGCAATCCAGAAGAGCAAGGCACATACATGGGCCCTGTCATTGACCAAAGCGCATACAACAAAATCATGGAATACATTGAAATCGGCAAACAGGAAGGCAAGCTGATGGCAGGCGGAGAAGGAGACAACAGCAAAGGCTTCTTCATCAAACCAACCATTTTCGCTGACCTTGACCCTAAATCCCGGATCATGCAGGAAGAAATCTTTGGACCGGTTATCGGTTTCTCCAAAGCAAAAGATTTCGACCACGCACTTGAGATTGCCAATAACACAGAGTACGGCCTGACTGGCGCAGTCATCACGAGAAACCGCGAACATATCCAGAAGGCACGCGAAGATTTCCATGTTGGAAACCTTTACTTCAACCGCGGCTGTACTGGTGCGATTGTCGGCTACCAGCCATTTGGCGGATTCAACATGTCCGGAACAGACTCCAAAGCAGGCGGACCGGATTACATCCTGCTGCATATGCAAGCAAAAACAACATCAGAAATGTACTAATCAAAAGATTAGAAGCTCCTTTCCCACTGCGGAAAGGGGCTTTTTTCATGAAAGGCGTTAAGAAGCTTCACCACAATAACGCAAAAAAGGGGGTCAGGCACGCTTTATTAAGATAAAGCACGCCTGACCCCAAAAAATGTCGAAAAAATATTCAGAAAAATCCATTAAAAGTATTTGCATTTTGTAAATGCTGTTATATAATACAAATGTGAACAAAAGCAACTGTATTATAACATACAGAGGATTAGTGGTTTTATGGTTTCCGCCAAAAGAGGAAACTAAAAAATCGCTAGATTACTAAATTGACAGGAGGAATTAGCAAACATGACAGATGCAAGAGTGAAGCAATTGCAGGAAAACTGGGAAATGGATCAACGTTGGAAAGGCATTGAAAGGCCGTATTCGGCAGAAGAGGTTATCAAGCTTCGCGGATCCGTTGACATTGAGCACACACTCGCCCGCCGCGGCGCTGAGAAGCTTTGGCAGTTAATCAATGAAGAGGATTTCGTTAATGCGCTTGGAGCACTTACTGGCAACCAGGCGGTCCAGCAGGTGAAAGCAGGCTTGAAAGCCATCTACTTAAGCGGCTGGCAAGTTGCTGCTGACGCTAACCTTTCCGGCCATATGTATCCTGACCAGAGCCTGTATCCGGCAAACAGCGTGCCGGCAGTGGTTAAGCGCATCAATCAAGCGCTCCAACGTGCCGACCAGATCACTCATTCAGAAGGCGATAATTCCGTTGACTGGTTTGCTCCGATTGTTGCCGATGCCGAAGCAGGATTTGGCGGCCAGCTTAATGTGTTCGAACTGATGAAAGGCATGATTGAATCTGGAGCAGCAGGTGTCCACTTTGAGGATCAGCTTTCCTCTGAAAAGAAATGCGGCCACCTTGGTGGAAAAGTGCTGCTGCCGACTCAAACAGCCGTACGGAACTTAATCTCGGCCCGCCTTGCTGCAGACGTCATGGGCGTTCCAACCCTTGTCATTGCCCGTACCGATGCCAATGCTGCTGACCTGATTACAAGCGATGTCGACCCGACTGACGCTCCATTTATAACAGGGGAACGCACACCGGAAGGCTTCTTCCGCACAACCGCAGGCCTTGACCAGGCGATTGCGCGCGGCCTTTCCTACGCACCTTATGCCGACTTGATCTGGTGTGAGACATCAGAGCCAAATATCGACGAAGCGCGCCGTTTCGCCGAGGCCATCCATGAAAAGTTCCCTGGGAAACTTCTTGCCTATAACTGCTCACCTTCCTTCAACTGGAAGAAGAAGCTTGATGACGAAACGATTGCCAAGTTCCAGGTTGAGCTTGGAAAGATGGGCTACAAGTTCCAGTTTGTCACACTTGCAGGCTTCCACGCTCTGAACCATAGCATGTTCGAGCTTGCTAGAGGCTACCGCGACCGCGGAATGGCTGCCTACTCCGAACTGCAGCAGGCGGAGTTTGACAGCGAACAGCATGGCTACACGGCTACAAGGCACCAGCGTGAAGTCGGTACGGGTTATTTTGACCAGGTATCCATGGTGATCACCGGCGGAACATCTTCGACGACTGCTCTTAAAGGGTCAACCGAAGAAGAGCAATTCACTGCAGCAAAGTAACCGGGAACTTTGCCATATTAACGCAGCAGCACCGGACGTTCATTGTCACCAGCAATGACTGTTTGATTCTTTCACCTACTCCTACTTTGGCCTTCTCTTTTAAAGAGGAGGTTTTTTTATCTCCAGATAGGTTATGCTTAAACTGGCACGTGAAAAGTGCAGATGTCATATAGTAAAAGTGGGGTGATACCATGGGAAACAACAGTGTGGACGATTATTTGCAGCAAGGCATCCACGGAGCAAAAGAAACAAAGCCTGATGAAAGGCGGCGCTTTCTTGGTACCATTCGGGAAAGAGTTGTGGTGGCGCTCACCCAGGCACAGGTCGCGGCGAAGAATGTCGAGCCAGAGGTCGAAAGGCTGATGGAAGAAAACCGAACAGCCCATCTCTATTTGAACGGCAACATGACGTATTCCGTTTTTGCAAAGTACATCGAAGCAGCGAAAAAAAAGGATATTGCCTATACGATGGTTACGAACAAGGAACATGATTCCGATCTTGGGCTAGTCCTGGCGCATGACCATGCCATCGATAAAGAGGATATTTTTATCGAAAAGAAAGGGCCTCAACCTGTTCCCGAGAAAGAGGACGATGGAGTGTTCTCGCAGATAAAAAAGAAGCTTTTCGGAAATGACAGATAAGCCTCCGGTATTTCCGGAGGTTTTTCTTCTGGGAGCCCAACAGCTGCAAGTGTCATGTTAAAATAGCTATAGCATCCTAAATCGTATTGCTTTAAAGTAAAAAAGTTTGCTATTATCAATATTATTGTCTTTTTGCGAATACTTAATGGAGGTGGATTTTTATGTCAAGAATATCGGAAGAACAAGTGAAGCATGCTGCGCACCTGGCCAGGCTCGCCATCACAGAGGAAGAGGCCCACATGTTCACGGAACAGCTTGATAAGATTATCACATTTGCCGAGCAGCTGAACGAACTCGACACAGAAAATGTGGAACCGACTTCCCATGTGCTCGATATTAGGAACGTTCTTCGCGCGGACGAAGCGGTAATGGGGCTTCCACGTGATGAAGTGCTGAAAAACACACCTGAAAACCAGGACGGCCAGATTAAAGTACCGGCCATTATCGAATAGAAAGGAGAAGGAGATATGAGCTTATTTGACCATAAGGTATCAGAGCTTCAAGCCTTATTACATAAAAAAGAAATCAATGTTTCCGACCTTGTGGATGCTTCATTCAAGCGGATCAGCGAGGTCGACGGCAAGGTTCAGGCATTCCTGACACTTGATGAGGAACAAGCCCGCCTTAAAGCAGTGGCACTTGATGAAAAACTGGGGAAAGAAGAAGGCAGTCTTTTCGGGATGCCAATCGGGATAAAAGACAACATCGTCACAAAAAACTTGCGGACAACCTGCGCGAGTAAAATTCTCGAAAACTTTGATCCTATTTATAATGCAACGGTCATGGACAAACTGCACAAAGCCGATACCATCACGATTGGCAAACTGAATATGGATGAATTTGCAATGGGATCCTCGAATGAAAACTCAGGCTTCCAAAAAACGTTTAACCCATGGAATCTCGAAACAGTCCCGGGCGGATCGTCAGGGGCTTCCGCCACGAGTGTGGCGGCAGGCGAAGTTCCGTTCTCGCTTGGTTCGGATACAGGCGGCAGCATCCGCCAGCCGGCTTCTTTCTGCGGAGTTGTCGGGATGAAACCGACGTATGGCCTTGTGTCACGCTACGGCCTTGTCGCATTTGCCTCATCGCTTGACCAGATCGGACCGATCACCAATACGGTTGAAGACAATGCGGCACTTCTCGGCGCAATTGCAGGACATGACCGGATGGATTCCACGTCTGCCAATGTTTCCATCCCGGATTATGCGAGCGCTTTGACAGGCGACGTTAAAGGAATGAAAATTGCTGTACCAAAAGAATACCTTGGCGAAGGAGTCAGTCCTGAAGCAAAGCAGTCAGTGCTTGATGCTTTGAAGGTGCTTGAGAATCTTGGAGCAGAGTGGGAAGAGGTGTCCTTGCCGCATTCCAAATATGCGCTTGCAACTTACTATCTGCTATCTTCATCAGAAGCTTCAGCGAACCTTTCCCGCTTTGACGGTGTGCGTTACGGCTACCGGACCCCGGACGCAGAGAATTTGATTGATATGTATAAAAAGACAAGGGCGGAAGGCTTCGGAGACGAAGTGAAGCGCCGAATCATGCTTGGTACATTTGCGCTCAGCTCAGGCTATTACGATGCCTATTATAAAAAAGCGCAGAAAGTCCGGACGCTTATCAAGAAAGATTTTGACGACGTTCTGGCGAAATACGATGTCATTGTCGGGCCGACAACCCCGACTCCAGCGTTCAAAATCGGCGAGAACACAAGCGATCCAATGACCATGTATGCAAACGATATTTTAACCATCCCGATGAACCTTGCTGGTGTCCCTGCGATTTCAGTACCATGCGGCTTTGCAGCAGGATTGCCGCTAGGCTTGCAAATTATCGGTAAGCATTTTGACGAATCATCTGTATACCGTGCCGCTCACGCATTCGAGCAGGCGACGGATTTCCATAAACAAAAACCACAACTGTAAGGGGTGAAAAAAATGAACTATGAAACAGTGATTGGACTTGAAGTCCATGTTGAGCTGAAGACAAACTCAAAAATCTTTTCAGCAAGTCCGAACCATTTCGGTGCCGAGCCGAACAGCAATACTTCCGTCATCGACCTTGGATACCCTGGCGTACTGCCGGTAGTGAACGAAAAGGCAGTCGACTACGCGATGAAAGCATGCCTGGCGCTGAACTGTGAGGTAGCTTCGCATACGAAGTTTGACCGCAAGAACTATTTTTACCCGGATAATCCTAAGGCGTACCAGATTTCCCAGTTCGATAAGCCGATAGGCGAGCATGGCTGGATTGAAATTGAAGTGGACGGCAAGAAAAAGAAAATCGGCATTACCCGTATCCATATGGAAGAGGATGCCGGCAAGCTGACACACGGGAAGGGCTACTCGCTTGTCGACTATAATCGCCAGGGAACGCCGCTTGTCGAAATCGTTTCCGAGCCTGATATCAGTTCTCCTGAGGAAGCTTACGCGTATCTTGAAAAGCTGAAATCTATCATCCAGTATACAGGCGTATCCGACTGCAAAATGGAGGAAGGCTCGCTCCGCTGCGACGCGAACATTTCACTTCGCCCTGTTGGACAAAAGGAATTCGGAACAAAGACAGAGCTTAAGAACCTGAACTCCTTCAACTTTGTCCGCAAAGGTCTTGAGCATGAAGTGAAACGCCAGGCAGAGATTCTTGATACCGGCGGGGAAATCAGGCAGGAAACACGCCGTTTCGATGAAGCCACAGGCACAACTTTGCTGATGCGCGTAAAGGAAGGGTCAGAGGATTACCGCTATTTTCCTGAGCCCGACCTGATGGACATCTTCATTGACGAGGAGTGGAAAGAGAGAGTTCGCGCGGAAATTCCCGAGTTGCCAGATGCTCGTAAAAAGCGCTACATCGAAGAGATGGGCTTGCCATCGTATGATGCTAATGTCCTGACAGTGACAAAGGAAATGGCTGATTTCTTTGAACAGTGCGTGGCAGCAGGCGCGGATGCAAAGCAAGCATCGAACTGGCTGATGGGGGAAGTGTCTGCATTCCTGAACGCCGAAGGTAAAGAACTTCATGACATTCCGTTGACGCCTGAAGGGCTGGCGGGACTGATCAAGCTGGTTGGGGATGGCACGATTTCCTCTAAGATTGCGAAAACTGTCTTCAAGGAACTGATTGAAAGTGGCGGAGATGCGGCACAAATCGTCAAGGAAAAAGGACTTGTCCAAATTTCCGATGAAGGCGCCCTGCTGAAAATCATCAATGAAATCCTTGACCAAAATCCGCAGTCTATCGAAGACTTTAAGAGTGGAAAAGAAAAAGCTAAAGGTTTCCTTGTTGGCCAGATTATGAAAGCGACAAAAGGCCAGGCGAATCCGCCGTTAGTCAACAAACTGCTTGCGGCTGAGCTACAAAAAAGATAGAACGAGAAAGCCGGCGGAATTTCCGTCGGCTTTTGTATATACATGCCGTCTATTTCCCGGGAAAGAAGGAGCTTTTAAGAGATTTCGACAGAGGATTAAAGTTTGCTGTGGCACTTGGGAAAAAAGCAAGAATCAGAAAGGAAGAGTGAATGGAAATAGTCTTTCATCTCTATAAAATAATCAATTAAGGAAACCTTTTCGCCCGGGATGTAGCTCAGCTTGGCAGAGCACTAGCATGGGGTGCTAGGGGGCGAAGGTTCAATTCTTGTCATCCCGATTAATCTTTATGATAAAACCGCTGCCTATTGGATGTGAAGAGTTCCGTTTTTGGGTGTTTTCTTAGTAAATGACATAAGAAATGACGTATGAATAGCATGCGTCATTTTTTTTATTTATCAAGGCTTTTACGTCTTTTTAATGAGTTTTGACATAACAATTGACATCATTTTTTATGACGGATAATAAGTATATTCAATTAAAAAATAAGGCTAAAACTACTGTCAAAATCTATATTGGTTGATGTGCTGGTATTACTAACAGGGCAGTTAAGTCCAATAAATGTCATGATTCCTTCCTTTTATGGTATATTTTATGAAATGTTTGGACTACGAGAAGAATGGTAAGGAGGGAATTATTAAATTGACTGTTAAAGTTGTTGTATTAGATCTTGATGGGACATTATTAAATTCTAAAAAACAAATATCAAGTAGAAATCTAAATGCAGTTTTAAATTGCCACAAGAGTGGTAAGAAAATTATCATAGCAACAGCACGACCCCCACGGTCTGTTAAAAACTTTTTGCCTAAGGAATTATTAGATAATTGTTCGTTTGCTTTTTATAATGGAGCATTGGTTTGCGATTATAAAATAGGATATGAAGAACATTCTTCGATACCAAGAGATTTTTCAAAGGAAATAATAGAATTTTGTAAGGAGAATTTCCCACATTGTACAATTAGTTTTGAGGTAAAGGATAAATGGTACTCTAATAAAGAAATTACAGATTCATCTATTTATAATCTTAGATACATTCCACATATTTTGACAAACGACAAACTTATCGACCTTGAAGCAACTAAGATTATGCTATCGGATTTTAATGACTTTAAACACTTCAAACCCTATTTTACAGATAAAGTGAAGGTTGTAGTGACTGATAATCAAAAACTAATTCAAATCACCAATAAAGAGGTTTCAAAGGAAACTGGAATATTAAAGTTATGTAGTCATTATGAAGCAGACAAATCAGAGACTATAGTTTTTGGTGATGATTATAATGATTTAGAGATGTTTAGAATGTCTGGTTACTCTGTTGCAATGTTGAATGCCGTACAGGAACTAAAAGGGATGGCAGATGAGATAACTGATACTAATGATAATGATGGTGTTGCGAAAGTGTTGAAGAGATTTGTTTAGAAAGTGATTGTACGAACGGGTGCAAGAGTTCAAGATCAAAATGAGTTGCTACGGAAGCTCTTTTTCTTATTCAGCTAACTGGCAAGTTAATTTAAAAGGTAGTCTTAATTTAATAATAAAAGACTTTCTAAAGTAATTCTATAATTCAGACTAAGGGAGATTAATATATGTCCTATACCTTAAAATTAGAGATTGATCTTACAGAATTGAATAATAATCAGAAAGGGAAATTCTTGTCTGAGGTAATTAAACTCATACCTGCTCAAGATTTCCAATCGTTCAGGAGGGCTGTAAGCAAAAAAACAGAAGTTTATACTGCATTTGATACTGAATACGACAAGATTATCAACATAAGGAAGATAATTAAACTATTGGATGATAATATGATGAATTTATCTATATATCAGGAAACTGAAGAGAAAAAAATAATAATTAGTCTCCTTGACCTTGAAAACATAATAGATGAGTTTAAGGTTATCCACCAGCTCCCCTATTTTACATATCATCCTAACGTTTATGAAAGTGGAACAATATCTTACTTTAAGGATATATGTGAGGTATGTAACCAAGAGAGTTCCTTCTTTAATGAGGGATGTTATGGAGAAAGTGACTTAGAAGTTATATGTGTTCATTGCATTGCGTCTGGGAAGGCAGGGAAGGAACATAATGTGTTCTTTAATTATCAATATCCAATCTCCTTTAATGATGATAAAAAAGTTGAGGAACTTAATTTGAGAACTCCATCAATTCTATCGTGGCAAGAAATATCCTGGTTAGAACACTGTAATGATTTTTGTGCTTATATAGGAATAGTAGATTGCGAAGGAGTTAGCCATCTAGAGTCAGAGCTTCACAGTGATTTAACAATAGAAGCATCAAAATATAATCTTGATTATGGTGATTTTAAAAATGCCTTGGATTCTAATATAGTTGGACATTTATTTAAATGTCTTCATTGTGGAAAGCACAGATTAACAACAGATTTACCTTAATATAGAAGTCTGTGAAATAATGGACTTAGACTGAACGGTGCTTTCGTATTATAAGGTTAACCAGTTTTTACTGGTT
>NZ_QWVT01000046.1 GCF_003570705.1 Mesobacillus zeae | reverse complement strand
CCAGAAATATCTGGCTGATCTTATATTACGAACGTGTGCTTTACTTTGGCAGCTCTTTTTCTTATGGAACTATCAGGGCAGGTTAGTCGAATAAAGTGAAATGATAAAATAAGAAAAAAACAATGTAGGGGAGGCGCTATTATGAACAAAGTTTTTATTTTCGATGGAGATAGATTTTCTAACTTTAAGGGGTTTTGTAAGGAGTTTTCAGATATAGTCCTCTCTGGAAAATATAACTGGCAGGGAAATCTTGATGCATTTGATGATATTTTGTTTGGAGGTTTCGGAGATATAGAAGACGAAGAACAATATACTATTATTTGGAGGAATTCTGCTAAATCTAAAGAAGATTTGGGGTACAGTGAAACGATAGTTAAACTAAATGAGAATTTGAATAATTGCCATCAAAGTAATGAAGAGAAAGTAATCCAAGAAATAAAGGATGCAAAAATGAACAAAGGTCCTACAATATTTGACTGGATAGAAGAAATTATCCTTGATAACGAAAATGTAACGTTGATATTAGAGTAATCCTTATTCAAGTAACAGGTTTAGTTCAAGAAGCCAATATATAGAAAAATGCTCAGAGTTTTATGCCCTGAGCATTTTTTATGCCGATTATTGTGTTAATTCGACTTATTAATTCAACTGCTAATTTTACTGTGATTTTAGCCGCTAATTTGAATTTTTTACTTCGAAACCGAACCCGTTATTCTCATGATAGGCGGCTTTTTCCTTGTTTCCCCCGCTTTACTTTGACTTCAATTCTTCAAGAAGGGCTATGATTCTTTCGTTTTGTGCAATTAGCGTATCGTTTTGTTTTCGAAACTTGGTAAAATCGTATAAATAAATGATCAGAATGATAATGATGAATATCAAGTTTGTCACCCCGTTAAGCTTTTTTTATACTCTACCATTTATTGGAGTGCGGGAGAAGGGTTATTCTGATTGGGGTACGGAAGGAATGAGTATATGGATAGTTCTTCTAAAATATATAAAATTGACTAATTTTGTATTTTTAAAGGTAATCATTTAGTTTATAATGTACAGGTATGACAAAAAGAACAAAGGGGTAATTAACATGAGAAAAGGAAAAATCATATCTTCATTGTTTCTTTCTGCAACGCTGCTGCTAACAGCATGCGGGAATGATGAAGAAGCATCGGGAACAAAGGAAAAAGCCAATTCAAAACCTAAAACGGAAGAACCGGCTAAAGTAAAAGCAGAAAAAACGGAAGCAAAAAGCGAAAAGTTAGCTTCTGGAAGCAACGAAGTGATGAATCCAAACATTGAGAAAGAGTCAGAAGGTAATGTTGAAGTCCTGTATACAAACAAGGAACCAAATTACTCACATGATATGAACGGTTTCAAAGTGAGAGTGGATGAATATCAAATTGTTAAAGTTACAGATATGAACAATGATTTCTTCATCGAGTTTGACGACCAGACAGGAGGCTACGTAATCACGGCGAAAGTCACCATTGATAATACAACGAAAAAGGCAATGTACTACCCTCCGAACTTTCAAATACGACTTAGCAGTGAATCGAATTATATACCGGATGATAGAAGCTTCGTAAAAGAGGAACATCCAAAATCATCGGTAGAAAAAGAATCCTCTAAGTGGGGAGCAGGAGAAAAAGTAGAAGGGCTAGTGTCTTTCACATTAACAAATGAGGAGTATGAATCATTAAAAAGCGTCAAGCCTAAATTTGTTATTGAGGGCGGTGCAGCCGACAATGATCAATTTAAAGGGGGATTCATGGAAGCTGGCGTTTATGATTTTACTTTTAGCGAGGAACAAGCGAAAGAAGCAGCAAGTGCGCCGCAATTTTACCCTGACGAACTGACAATGAGGAACATGGCAGATAAGAAAATGATTTTCGAAAAGTCAGGTATTAACCAATCAAAACAAATAGATGGTGTAAAAGTAACATTAGAAGGTGTTCAATACACCGAAATTACTCCGGGCGAAGAACATAAGGAGCGTTTTAGGAACTTTGGTGACAGTGGCATCGTCGCCTTAACTGTAAAGTTGAAGCTTGACAATCAAACTGAGGAAACTATTACTCCCCGAATGATTGTGTCGAAGGTAGCTGTAGATAAAAACCGAGGCAATGCACTTTCAGAGGGGATGGTTGAGCCATCTGAACCTAGAGAAATCAAGGCTGGGGAACAAGGAGAAAAATATCATGTTTTCTTGTTCAGGAAAGATGAGTTTGGACTATATAAGAGTTTCAACCTGCAATTCGGGCCTTTATATAACGGTGGCGAAAAACTGTTTAAAGGGAAAACGGTAACTTATAGTTTGCCAAGATAATAATTAGTAGCCAGAGCTAAAGAAGCTCTGGTTTTTTCTATGGAGGAAATGGGGTAGTAATGTAGGAAGCCTAAAATTCGAAAATTATGTGCAAGTATACATTGCACTTATGAATACATAGACATAGGATTAAAGAACTGTTGTGGGGTTTTTCCTAACTTATTGTTGAAAAGTCATTACAAATTGTGGGAATAATGGAACGAGGTATGTTGTGAATATCTCGAAGGGGGATCTCGATTTGAAAAAATGTCTACAACTTGGACTACTGTTAACCATGCTCATCATAGGAGGCTGTGGTATGAACAATACAGAAGATAAAGCTGAAAAAAGTGGGGCTGAAGCAAGCAATCTGCCTAGAACAGTTGCATTTCAAGATGAATTTACCCGGGGTTTTATGGACTCCACTAAAGAGGTTGAGGATGGATATTATTTATTCAAATCCAAAACTGATGGGTATACGATGTTATTTCCTGAAAATGCCGAATTATCCACAAAGGGTTATGAGAAAAATGGCACAGAATATGAAGCCCTTTACTTTGGAGAAATAAGAGGGAATGGGAGTCTTTCTTATTTATGGGACCTAACGTATGAGGATGTTTCTAGTACTTCAGATACGGAATTAAATTTGAATTTACTGTCTGATAGCGTAGGTTACCAAAAGAAAGATTATCGTAAGTTTGAAGACGACAATAATATTTATTATTACGCTAAAGAGGTATTTAAAGTCGAGGGTAGAGACGTCTATACTTATTTTAGCTACATAAAAAACAAAGGTAGTAATAAAGCAATTAGATATTATATGGAGACGTTCTGTAAAGATTCATCTGGGAAATGTACATTGGATCCAGCCTCTCTAGAAGAAGAGGCAAAGAAGATGATGCAATCCATTCGTTTTATAAACTAGCTTTTAAGTAGGTGCACAAATATGAGAAATGAAGAAGTTGGGGAAACTATTACTCCCCGAATGATTGTGTCGAAATTGGCTGTAGATAAAAACCGAGGCAATGCACTTTCAGAGGGGAAGGTTGAGCCATCTGAACCTAGAGAAATCAAGGCTGGGGAACAAGGAGAAAAATATCATGTTTTCTTGTTCAGGAAAAATGAGTTTGGACTATATAAGAGTTTCGACCTACAATTCGGGCCTTTATATAACAGTTCTGAAAAGCTGTTTAAAGGGAAAACGGCAACTTATAGTTTGCCAAGATAATAAATTAGTAGCCAGAGCTAAAGAAGCTCTGGCTTTTTCTATGTAGGAACTAGGAGGAGTAATGTAGGAAGCATACAACCCCAGGTGGAAAGCGAACTGGATTAAGAGATTACCACTGTAATAATCATTGAAACCAAGATGCTTATTGTGGTAATAATTAGGAATGGTTGTGTTGAGTCAGAAGTTGGGATTCGTTCATAATATTTTGAAAGGAGTTTCCGATTTGAAAATACCTCTACAACTATTACTGCTGTTAGCCACCCTAATAAGTAATAGTAGTAATAAAACAATAAGGTTTTACTTTGATTATTCCTGTGCGAATCCCTAAAAAGCATGCAACTTAAACCCTGGTTTAGCTGAGGAACAGGCGAATAGGTTAATGAAGTCTATCGTGTTTAATTGATTCATTAACTCTTTCTCAATCAAGATTGGACATTAAAAAGAAATTAATGGGATTGATGAAGTACGATGTAACCATACGAAAGGGGATCCCAATTTGAAAAAATGTCTACAACTTGGACTGCTGTTAATCATTTTCCTTACAGGAGGATGTGGAATAAGCAAGACAGAAGATAACCCTAAAGTGGTGCTGAAGAGAGCGATCTGCCTAAAACGGCTGCATTTCCAAACGCATTCACCCGTGAGTTTATGGACTCCACTAAAGAGGTTGAGGATGGATATTATTTATTAGAATCCAAAACTGGTGGGTATACGATGTTATTTCCTCCAAACGGAAAAATATCAAACACTTCTTTTGAGGTTAATAAAGACTTTTATGAGGCACTAAGCTACAAAGGGGAAGTAACAAAAGACATTTTTGATTTTAGGATAGAGGTTGAAAAGCTAAAATTTCAAACAGTAATATGAAAGTATACATTGAATTTATGAATACATATATATAGGAATAAAGAACTGTTGTGGGGTTTTTCCAAACTAAGTGTTGAAAAACCATTACAAATTGTGGTAATAATGGAATCAAGTATGTCGTGAACATCTCGAAAGGGGATCCCGATTTGAAAAAATGTCTACAACTTGGACTGCTGTTAACCATGCTCATCATAGGAGGATGTGGGATGAACAATACAGAAGATAAAGCTGAAAAAAGTGGGGCTGAAGCAAGCAATCTGCCTAAAACGGTTGCATTTCAAGATGAATTTACCCGGGGTTTTATGGACTCCACTAAAGAGGTTGAAGATGGGTATTATTTATTCAAATCCAAAACTGGTGGGTATACAATGTTGTTTCCAAAACATGCTAAAATAGCAACGTTTGGATTTGAACAAAGCGGAGATGAATTGGAGACATTCAGTTTTGGAGAAGTTAGAAATGAGGAAAACATTTCCTTGAAGTGGAAAGTTCTGTATGAGAATATGCCCAGAACAAGAGATGTTGAATCTAACTTAGCATTCTTATCAGATAGTTATGGTTATAAAGGGGATTATACCCAGTTTAAACAAGAGGGAAAAACTTATTATTATGCTAAGAAAGTAAAGAATATAGAAGGTAAAGAAGTAAATACCTTTTTATATTTAATTAAAAATGATAGTGATGATAAAGCGATTAGCTACTCAATGAAATATATTTGTACTGATTCGAAAAAGCCTTGTAAGGTTGATCAACAGACAATGGAAGCCGAAGCCGAAAGGTTAATAAAATCTATTAAATTTTTAGATTAGCTCTTAAGAGGGTGGAAAAAGGATGGCTAACGAAGAACTATTAAATTCAAACATCTTAAGGGCAAGAATTGCTGAACTAGAGTATGGAAAAGACGGTTCTATAAATGAAGAAAAAATAAAAAGGATATATTTTGAAGAAACAGGAAAGATTTTTGAAGGCGAAGTAAATGTTTTTCACTCTAAAGATCTCCCAGAATTAAAAAAAGAGAGAGACTCTGGTTTTGATGGGTCAGTTATCCACTTTTACGAGCCGGAAAAGGGAATAAACCAGTCTTATACTATTACAAGAGGTAGTGAAAGTGGAAAGCAGGAGGATAGCGGGGTGCCGCTGGACTGGATTTATAATGGTTTTGGCATATTTGAAGGTAAATTAACAAATCAATATAAAGATGCCTATGAATTTGACCGTTTGGTTACTAAAAAGATAGAGAATGAAGTTGAGAAATTTAACAAAGCTAATAACATAACGGAAAAAATATCCCTGGAAAAGAGGGGAATAGGGCATTCCTTGGGAGGAAACCATATACAATTACTACAAATAATGACTGGTTCTTTCACAAAAGTTTATGCCATAAACGATGCACCACCTACAGTTTACCAACTATTATTAATTGACCAAGATTTTGCTGATATTGCAACAGAGCACTTTGGAAAAGATTTTTCTGATAACAACCAACTTTACTCCATCCCGCCAGCAGAATTGAAAGCCTTTGCGGAGAAATATTACCGTGAAAGAGGCCAGAATATTCACCATTTAACGTCAGAGGAAGATATGCTTTTTGCAATATCTAAACTCAGGGGCTTCATCGACCTTGGCACCCGGGAGATTTATGATACGGATCCGGAGTTTAAGGGGATTGGAGATATTATTGGACGTATTTCAGATGAGGATTTGAGGGCTGTGCAGATTTTCATGGCCCAGTTTGCTTCTGCGTATGAGGAAGGCGGTCTTGATGGGCTAATTCGGGCGATGACGGGGTATGACAAGGATTTCGACGTGCTGTTGGATGATATTGCGGGTGAGTGGAAGAAGTTCCTTGAGAATCCAAAGTGGATCAAAATTGAAGGAGCTTACACCCCGTTTCCATTGGTAGTTGGCGGACCAGGATTGCCGCTTTATGTACCGAACGTCCCGCATGAATTGTTTGGCCTCCTCGGTGAGTTGGCCGGACGTTTGGGTGAAATGGCTGTGAAAATTAAAACACTTCTTGAGGAGCTTCCTGCTGCTTTACGGATAGTGAAAGCAGCATTATCCGGTGTTGGTGCAGAAATATTAAAAGAAGTATTGGCCATTCACCAGCACCTAATAAATATTGCTAAAGCAATTGGTGACATCGCAGGCACTGCTTTATCCGGCAGCTGGGGCATCAATCCTGCAAAAGTGGCTGCTGTCGCGGCAAGCCTGATGAATGTAGGGAAAACCATTGAAGTAGAATGGCAGGGAATCAAGGATAAGGTGCAAAATATAAAAGATATTGCCGGAGATTTTATAGACAGCCTGGGAAAATCGATTCACGCTCACGGCGCTACAACGCTCGCGAGCGGCATTGCCATGAAGGAGAAACTGAACAGGCGTTACCTCGGTAATGACATGATCCTCATCAAAGAAACTCGCAGCGGTGGCAAAACGGAAAAAATCGAAGTGAATTTATCCTCCGCCGTTAGGATCTACCAGATCGGCATTGAAAAATATGAAGAGCAAAAAGATGTGGTGAGAAGGCTGCAGGCTATGTACGGCACTGATTATTTGGATGATTTCAGAAGGCGGACGCAGAATCTTCTCAATAGCATCAGCTATATGGAGGGCAATCCCCAGGCATACCGTCACCTAGTACCGAATGACAATGTAAAGATCACGGGAATCAATGTACATGAGGATATAAGGCCGTTGGACTCTTCCTTTAGCGAGACATTCGAAGAAATGTTCCACTATTTCCAGCAGGAATTTGAAGAGGGAACCAAGCTTCTCAGTAAGATTAGGTCGTCAATTGAGGAAATGTTCAGTGAAGAAAAGAAAATAGCGGCGGTCTTTGATTATAGACCATGATGACAGGAGGCAGAGATGGGCCAAACCAGCAGAACCTACGACTTTTTGCCGTACGAGGACCTCAGGGGAAAGGCAAAGTCATTTAAGGGCCAGCTTAAGGAACTGTCTTTATTGAATTCCGAGATGCTGAAACTAGTGGATAATGAATTGAATACAAGTCACGGAGAATTAATAGAATCAATTAAAACAGAACTTGAGAGCAATCAGGAGGACTTCAGGAGGATTGTGAACGACCATCACTCACTAATGGATACACTTGCAAGCCATTACAGCACCAGAGTCAATGAAATGAGAACCCAGGATATTACAGTCACCTATGAAGAAATTGAATCTTCTATAAAAAAACCAGTTTAATTTAAGGAAATTAGTCATAGAAATGCGGGGGCTTATTATCCTATAGCACGTTGTGTAACAGTTGGGATAAAATAAGGGTTTTGTAACATGGGGAAAATTGGAAGCAATGAATATGTAGGTATTTTTTCCTGTTTTTCCATTTTTATAGAGTTTTCATTTGTAATTTCGAGTCTTTGTTTTTACAATAAAGGTAATTTCAGGGAAGGGGAGAGATGTAGAATGTCAGGAGTAATTCGCGTAACACCACAAGAATTAGTAGATATGTCCCAACGCTATGGAGCAGAAGCTTCACAAGTAGGGGATCAAGTTGTCCGTTTAGATAAGATGATCGACCAACTTAAAGGAATGTGGGAAGGTGCATCTAGCCAAGCGTTTGATGAACAATACACCAACCTAAGACCTTCATTCATTAAAATGCAGGAGCTGCTGGAAGATGTTCGCCAACAGCTTGATAGCACAGCAAAGGCTCTTCAAGATGCCGATGCACAAATCGCAAGCCAAATCCGAGGTTAAGCCGGATTTTAAGTATGAAAAAGAGGAGCGCCTTTCTCCAAGACGAAGGCGCTCCTTCGTCATGTAAATCGTGGGGGGAAAAACCTTGTATATAGAAGTTACAGTGGACTTAAAGCAATACAATGGCGAGCAATTCGACCTTCGACTATCCAATTATCACTCCGTAAAAAAAGTTATCGATATCATTTGGCAGGCCAAGTCCATTTCGCAGCGTCCCAGGGAAGGGCATTGGGTCAGGATACCCAATAAGCAAATTGTATTGTCCGGCAACGACAGACTGGTGGACTGTGGCATTACCACCGGAGACCGCCTAGAAATATTGTGAAGGAGACAAAAAGCATGTCTGAACAGAAGCAAACCTACCTCGAGCAGCAGCTTGAAGCCATTATGAAGAAAGAAGGCAACAACTATACGCTCACCTTCCAAAAGGGAAAAATTAAGCTGGATGATGCTGCAGAAATGGAAATGCTGAAGGAAATCGATCCTTCGATTCAAAAAAACATCACTTTGTCAGAGGATGAAGTGAACCTCAATATTCAACCGCCGCCCAACTACATTACATATAACCAACTGAAAAAAAAGGATGACCTTAGCAAGTGGATATTCGCTTCCCAGCTTGTCAAAAAAGTGAGGGACCATTCGCTTACACGGCTGCACCTTTTTGTCAGCCCCGAAAACATCTTCATTGATCAGAGTATGACGCCATATTTTCTCCATTATGGCGTTAAAGAAAGCCTGCCTCCATATGAGAATGACAGGGAAAGAGTTTGGAACGAGACAAAAGCAGTGGTTGCCTCAGCTGTTGATGGAAAGTTCGAATTCGGCCAGTATCTGAGTTTCCACAGTACGCTTGAACTGTCTCCGCTCGCGAAAAGCATCATGGGAGCGGAAAGCGAAAGCAGTCTGCTTGAATTAATCAGGGAAAACACAAAGCTTATTGAGGAGAAAGAAAAAACGCTTGTTCACATTCCACGCAAGAAGTGGAAGCTGACTCGCTATATGACCATCGGACTGTTTACATTGTTCGTACCTGCCTTTATTTATGCTTTATATACCCTTATCTTTGCGGAGCCCAAACATGCTGCTTTTATCAACAGCCAGGAACACTTCCTTGAGAGCGAGTACAGTGATGTTGTCAGTATCCTTGAGAGGTACGATATTGAAGATATGCCCAAAGTCGTACAATACGAGCTTGCGCTTTCCTATATCATCAATGAATCATTGACTGAAGAACAAAAGGAATATATTCGTAACACCATCAGCCTTCAGTCTGATCCAATGTACTATCAATATTGGATTCTCGTAGGGCGCGGCAATGCGAAGGAAGCCATGGATATTGCAAGGTCCCTTGAAGACAGGTTCCTGATTGCCTATGGGCTTGTGCAATACAGTGAAGAAATCAAAGCTAATGAAAAAATGAGCGGGGAAGAAAAACAGCAGGAACTCGAGAAAATCGAGAGTGAAATTGATGAGTATAAAGAAGAATTGAAACAAAAAGAGGAAGAAGAAGCTGAGCTAGAGAAAGAACAGACCCCTAAGCAGTCGGAAGAAAAACCAGCTGCAGAAGACAAAGCGGGCGCCACCGACGAAGCTGAACCTACAAAAGCGGACAATCCTGATCCAGCTGCTGCTGACGCGGCACCTAAGAAGGAAGATGGAGCAAAAACAGAAGCTCCACCTGCCCAAAACTAACGAGGGAGTGAGACAATGGGCATTCTGTGGCTATTTCATGACTACTATTATCAAAAGCTTCCCTTGGAGGAAAAGATAGCTCGCCCGATCACGATTGGGCCCGACTTCTCCGACACACTTACGGTGCAGTCGTTTCCCTTTACAGACGGCGCGCTTGAGATCATCAGACAAGACAGCGGGCTTTCCATCCGGCAAGGCAGCCGTGAGCTTGGAAGACTTAACGGGAATGAACCCTTTAGGCTGAATGAGGGAAGCCAATCCCTGTCACTTTTTTACACAGCCGATGCGTTGACTCGGGAGGCCTATTATATTGGCTCCCAAAAAGAAATCACGCTTAGCGAAAAAGAACGGCATGGCCATATTATAAAAACTTCACAGTCGGGAGAAGGATCGTTTGCTCTTTTAAAAACCGCAGGCGGCTGGACGGTAAGCCCGGAAGATTGCCGGGTTTACCGTAATGGGATAAAGCTTTCTGGTCAGGCTGAACTGAAAGTGGGCGACATTTTGCTCTGGCCGTTTATGGAATTGCGTCTGATTGATGATGACTTGATTGAAATCACCGGAATTGAAGATTTCGAAACAAGCCTCCCACATGCAAAACAGCCGAAATCCGAAATGAGCAAAATTTATCCGTTATACCGTCGGACTCCGCGGATGGTTTATGAACTTCCAGAAGACAAGGTTTCCCTTTCATTCCCTTCTCAGGAAGGAGACGACCATAACAGAGGATTATGGATGATTATCCTCCCTCCTCTTATGATGCTGATTGTCATGGGGATCGTAGCCCTTATCAGTCCGCGTGGGATTTTCATCATTGTCTCCATGGTAATGTTCATAACAACGCTAGTTACATCGACCGTTCAATACTTCAAAGACAAAAGCTTGCAGAAAAAGCGGAAGGAACGCCGTCGCGTTGTTTACACCCGCTACCTTGAAACAAAACGGCAGGAGCTTCAGGACCTGGCTGAAAAGCAGCGCCATTTCCTGACCTTCCATTTTCCTTCTTTTGAGCGGATGAAGTATTTAACGGCTGAAATTTCTGACCGGCTCTGGGAACGGACACCGGAAAGCGTCGATTTTCTCGAATTCCGTCTTGGGAAAGGGAAAGTGCCGTCAAGCTACCATATATCGCTAAGTTCATCGGATATGTCCAACCGGGAAATAGACGATTTGCTTGAGCAGTCGCAGCAGATGGAAAGAGTATACCGGGAAATTGATAATGTCCCAGTTATTGCTAATCTTTCAAAAGGCGCGGTAGGACTTGTCGGCAAGCCGTCTGTCGTCAAAAAAGAAATTCACCAGATTATTGGGCAGCTAAGCTTTTTCCATAGCTACCATGACGTAAGGTTCGTATTCATTTTTGATGAGAAAGAGTATCCGGAATGGGAGTGGATGAAATGGCTTCCGCATTTCCAGCTTCCCCACGCACATGCAAAAGGCTTTATCTACAATGACCAGACGCGAGACCAGCTGTTATCGTCGATATACGAGATTATCAGGGACCGTGACATGGAAGAAGATAAAGAGAAGAAGCGCTTTATGCCACACCTTGTTTTTATTGTATCGAACCAGCAGCTGATCGCCGACCATGTCATTCTCGAGTATCTTGAAGGAAATCATTCAGGGCTTGGTATCTCGGTCATCTTTGCGGCGGAAGCGAAGGAAAGTTTGTCGGATAATATCAATACACTTGTCCGCTATATCAATGACAATGATGGCGATATCCTCATCCAGGGTAAAAAAGCTGTCCAAAAACCTTTCAAGCTTGATGAACATTTAAGGGAAGGAAACGAAAATTTTGCCCGGATGCTGCGCACGCTTGACCATCAAGTAGGGATGACGAACTCGATTCCGACAAGCGTTTCATTCTTGGAGATGTTCAATACGATGGAAGTTTCGGAACTGCCGATTATGGAGAATTGGCAGACAAGGGAATCTTCCAAATCGCTTGCCGTGCCGATCGGCCTGAAAGGGAAGAATGACCTCGTTGAGCTCAACCTTCACGAGAAAGCGCATGGCCCGCACGGTCTTCTCGCTGGGACAACCGGTTCAGGAAAGAGTGAATTCTTGCAGACATATATTTTGTCACTTGCGGTTCACTTCCACCCACATGAAGTCGCGTTCCTCCTGATTGACTACAAAGGCGGGGGGATGGCACAGCCATTCAAGGAAATGCCGCATTTGCTTGGAACGATCACGAACATTGAGGGCAGTAAGAACTTCTCAGAGAGGGCGCTTGCTTCCATCAAGAGTGAGCTGAAAAGGCGACAACGGCTGTTTGACCGATATGTGGTCAACCATATCAATGACTATACGGATTTATACAAGCAAGGCAAGGCGGAAGAGCCGCTGCCGCATTTGTTTTTAATATCGGACGAATTTGCCGAACTGAAGAGCGAAGAACCTGAATTCATCAGGGAACTCGTCAGTGCGGCCCGCATCGGGAGGAGCCTTGGGGTCCACCTCATCCTGGCGACGCAGAAACCGGGCGGCGTGATCGACAACCAGATCTGGAGTAATGCCCGCTTCAAGGTAGCTCTGAAGGTGCAGGACGCGGAGGACAGCCGGGAAATCCTGAAGAATTCTGATGCGTCTAACATTACGGTAACCGGAAGGGGTTACCTGCAGGTTGGGAACAACGAAGTATACGAGCTGTTCCAGTCGGCATGGAGTGGTGCGCCATACCTCGAGGAAACGTTTGAAGCGGAAGATGAAGTGGCGATTGTCACCGATCTCGGTCTTATACCTTTGTCGGGTGTTGCTTCAAGAGAGCACAAGAAGAAAGAGAAAGTGACACATATCGAGGCGGTTGTTGATGAAATCGAAGCAGTCCAGGCGAAAATGGGGATAGTCAAGCTCCGCAGTCCTTGGCTGCCGCCGCTCTCGGAGAGGATCTTCCGGTCGGCTTTTGCCAATGAGAACAAAGACGAAATTTTATTGGGCATGATCGATGAGCCTGAAAAGCAAAGTCAGTCTCCATTCTCCTATTCTGTGATGGAAGATGGCAACCTTGGTATATTTGGGTCTTCCGGCTATGGAAAATCGTTCACAGCATTGACGCTGCTTCTGGGCATTGCCGAAAAATACAGCCCGGAAGAAGCACAATACTATATCATGGACTTTGGAAATGGCTCGCTGCTCCCATTAAGGCAGCTTCCGCATACAGCTGATTACTTCCTGATGGACGAAGAGCGAAAAATTGAGAAGTTCATGAGGGTGCTGAAGGACGAAATCGCCAGGAGAAAGCAGATGTTCCAACGGGAAGAAGTGAGCGGCATCAAGATGTTCAATACGCTCAGCGATGAAAAACTTCCGCTTATCTTCATTACGATAGATAATTTTGACCTTGTAAAAGAGGAAATGATGGACCTTGAGAGTCAGATCAACCAGCTGGCAAGGGACGGGCAATCGCTTGGCATCTACATGATTTTTACGGCAACGAGAGCGAATGCAATCCGTCAGTCGCTGATGAACAATCTGAAAACAAAAATCGTTCATTATTTGCTCGACCAGACGGAGTCCTACTCCATCCTAGGGACAAAAGCTCCTTTTGTTCTTGAAGCAATGCCGGGAAGGGCGATTGTGAAGAAGGAACAGGCTTACTTCAGTCAGGTATTCCTCCCTGCTGAAGGGAAGGACGACTACGAGCTAATGGAAGGGATCAAGTATGAAGTCGAACTGTTGAAGAAGAAATACGATGGCTTCCAGGAACCTGCTCCTGTGCCAATGCTTCCGGCAGAGCTCAATACAGTAAGCTTTGCTCGATATACAGACGGGATTGCCGAAACGGGAGTCATCCCGATTGGCCTGGACGAGGAAATGGTTCAGCCGGTCTGCGTCGATTTTGTCAAAACAAAGCATTTGATGGTGCTTGGACAAGCGCAAAAAGGCAAAACGAATTTGTTGAAGGTTGTGCTTGATACAGCAATGGATCAGGGAACTGACACGATCGCAGTATTTGATGCGATTGACAGAGGGTTGTCTTCCTACGCTTCCGAACCGCGGATTTCATATGTGGAGACGAAGGAGCAAATTTCTTCATGGCTCGATACAGTAGAGCAGCAGCTTGCTGAGAGGGAAAAGCTTTATCTTGAAAGCTTGCAGCACGGGGGCAGCCTTGCGGGCATGATGCCAATCCTGCTTGTCATTGACGGCTATACAAGATTCCTCCAGCAGCTTGACAGCATGATGCAGGAGCGTGTAGCGAACCTGATGAGGAACTCGAGTCATCTTGGCTTTAATATAGTCGTGTCAGGTAACCATAACGAGCTGTCGAAAGGGTATGACTCACTGACTTCCGAACTCAAGCAAATCCGCCAGGCGGCAATTTTGATGAAGAAGTCGGAGCAGACAATGTTCACGCTTGCTTACAGCCGAAAAGAAGACGATATCCATCCAGGCTTCGGCTATTATGTCCTGAACGGTAAAGAAACGAAAATACAAATACCGCTGTCGGCGACGGAAAGGAAGGTTCATTCATGACGGCAAAAACTGCCTATCTATTAAAATTGATAACAGCCGTTATTCTTATCATTGTTACACCTGCTGCCTTTTTCCGAACGGTGGGACACAATCCGATGCAAGTGAAAGAAAATTCCACTAGAACGATTGCAGTGGTCAATGAAGACATCGGGACGAATGAAGAAAAGGAGGCCCTCCAGTTTGGACGGGAGGTTGTCCCTTTGCTTCAAAATGATTCGGATTACAAATGGACCGTTTTGGGCAGGAGTGCTGCTGAAAACGGTTTGAAAAACCTGAAATATGACGCAGTCGTTTATATTCCATCTGACTTTTCCCGAAAGATCATGTCATATGATGAACAGCAGCCAAAAAAGCCTGATTTCGGCTATAAGGTGCAGAACCAGCTCACATCCATTAACAAGGAAAGAGCGATAAGGGAAGTTGAGCGGGCTACAAACAGGGTAAACAAAAAGATGGCTTCCTTGTACTGGAGCTATGTAGCCATGGATATGGAAAATGTCCGTGGAGAATTTGATGAAATACTGGAAAAAGAAGTTTCTTTTCAAAATACGATGGTCGCTTTCTACAAGCCTAGTTCAAAAAATCTGGCGGCCGAGCTGGAACAACAGAAAAAAATGCTGGAAGGCATTCGCACAGACATCAGCCAGACAGGAGCGGATGCTCCCGACAGGCAAAGCAACGTCCAGCAATTCGAGCAAAATCTATCCTCGTTTATCGAGTACGTAGATGCCTATCGCATTTACCAGGACAAGCAGCAGGAAATCCTCGGAAAAATCCAGGATGAAAGCATTGCTGCTGTCCAAAAGACAACTGAAAACCAGGTTCCAAGGCATGAAGGCACCAAGAGCATGTTTGCGGAAAAGACGGATACGGTTGCATTGGGGATGCAAAAGGTTAATGATAATCTGGAAGACAACAAGAATACATTCAGTGCGCTTGAAACGATGAGACAAAGCCAAGTTGATCGACAGGCTAAAGATATGGCGCCTGTACAATCAACTTATCTGGATGAATATAAAAGGCTTGAGGATACAACTACGCTCAACCTCTTGGAGGACAACATGGGCAAACTGAGGCCTGAGCTTGAACAAGGAGGTTCAACTGAACCGGACCCAGACAATCCAGGGGAACCTGGAGAAGACCCTGGCCAGCCTGGGGAGGATGACTCTCCGCTCACTAGGCCGGAAGTCGAGGATCCTGCCAAACTAGCTTTGCCTAATACTCCTAGCCTAGAGGATGCAAAGAACAGAACGGCAGCAATCAAAGGTGACTCTACGGAACTAAAGAATTCTTTGACTGCATTATTAGAAACATTAACACCTCCCGAAAAGAAAAGGGCGGAGGAGTTATTCGGAAATTTGGAGACCAACTCAACCGAGCTGGAAACCCAGCTGACTGATAGGCAAAATGAAGCGAATGCACTGGGCGGGTTTGCAAAAGCCTTGTTTGAGGATTACGGGGAACTGTATATCTATAACAAATCATTAGAAGAATTATATACAGATCTTTTAAATGAAAATGGGAATCTAAAAGGAGCCAAAGCGGATCTGGAAGAAAAGAACGGCAAGCTGATTGGGCAGATTAATCTATTTTCAGCAAATGTTGATGACCTGATTGCGGGAATATTGGAGAAGGAAGCAAATATCCTCGCTTCACCTGCTCTGTCAGGAGATCGGAAAGAAAGGCTTCAGAAGCTTACCGAACAAAAGATTAACAGCAGGGACCTTGACCATATTATCAAGTATTATTCCTATCTGACGCAGTACGAAGCGACTCTAGAGGGTATGCTTGATGGAAACAATCCTAATAAGGACGCTGTACTGAAAAATGAGGATTTGCTGAATAGCATCAATAAGGTGCTTGCCATAAACGAAGGTGAGAAGAGTATTTGGGATAAGTTCGGAAAAGATCTTCCTTCTACACAGGATGGACTTAGCATGCTGCAGGATCAATTTACGTTGTTCCTGGCTGACTACACTAAAACCATCGACGAACAGCAGGACGGCATAATGAATGATTTGTCTTCGATCCAGGAGAGTGCCAGCAAGGTGATGCAGCAAATCCAGAATCCTGCAGACATGCTTTCTGCTCCAGCTCCTGAGCCTAATCAGGGTGCGGATGATTCGACAATTGTTTCCCACCAGAAATCGATTGGCCAGGAAATGCAAAGGATCAATGACTGGATGAGTTCTCTTGCAGGAAATCAGGAGACAGTTGTTACTTATACAGGAACTTTGCAAGGAAAGGTTCAAAGCGTTCAAAATGATGCAGATGCCCTGAATAGCAAGTGGGCAACCAATGTGGCCACAACAAAGCAAATCAGGGATGATGTTTTCAGTGTTATGGGCAATACCTTTGTTGACGGTCAAAACAATGGCTATGTATACGACCATCTTTCCAATCCGTTGAATGTTGACGGAGTGGCTGGGGTGAAGGATGAAGTGAAAAAGATTCCTCCTGTTGTTATTCTTGTCATTGTACTGATCAGCAGCCTGCTGATCGGCTATTTCAGCCATTACTTCTCGAATGCGCCGCTGCTTGTTCAGGGAGCGATGTTTATCCTGCTGAACTTGATCGTCGGCTTGATTATCAGTCTGTTTGGATTGAACATCTATGACCTTGGAGAAGAAAGATCAATAGAGTGGTCCATTTTCACCATTCTCCTGCTTACTGCAGGTTCAGCCATTGTCCGTGTTGGATTTGCACTAGGGAACTTTGTGGGATGGATTGCAAGCGTGGCGCTCGTGCTGTTCTTTGTCAGCCCGCTTCTTGCGCTCACGGTTCCGAATATTGATTATAGCGACCCAATGTCCGAAGTATACATGTCCATTCAGTATGGGGCACAATCCATGTTTGGCGGGGCTGTCACAGTCCTTGTCATCATGCTTGCCGTGCTTGCAGCGATTCCATTCGCAGCAGCTGCTATCCGGAATGCCCGTGCTGAATCTGGAAGTGACCAGGTGAATGAAGCGTAATCTCGCAATAAAACTGATTCTCTTACTGATTTTCCTTTCGCTCGGCCCTGCTTTCTCAGCAAGGGCCGAGACGGGAATTGAAGATCTCACGCCGAATGAGTATAAACAAAGAGAGTTTAAGAAAAACACAGAGCTACTTCACGAGAAATCACTTACTGAGAAAAAAGTGCAGATGTCTGAACTGCAGCGCGGATTGAAATTGTCCGTGCCGAAAGATGATTCTTATAATGATGTCATCAGCACTCTTTTTGAAGGCAGCAAGAAAGAGAGTAATACGATTACCGCGAAAGCTGAACAACTTAAGCTTTTCTCCAGCGAAAACAAGGCGGCTCTTTCAGATAAAAAGAATAAGATACTGGAAGAGCAATTGAAGACTGTTTTTTCCATTAAGCCGAAAAAGGATTCATATAACGAAGTACTTACGAGTATCTTCACAAGCAATAATATGGAAAACAACACGATTACTGCCAAAGCAAAAGAACTTAAGCTATTCTCTGGAGACGCTTCTGGCTTTCAAAATGATGAAGAGGAGAATGCCGATTCGGGTTTAGCGAATAAAGGGGTTATCATCACGCTAGCCGTGCTGCTCCTGCTTTTCGTTATCGTGCTTTTCGCACTGCTGATCCCCAAAATGGTTCCCGGAGGCATCGAGGAACCGAAAAAATAGGAAAACAAGCTCCAGGCATTAATAAACTGTACCCTGTGAAGTAGGACTTGAAAAAAAGTCTACTTCACAGGGTCTTTTTATGTAGAAAAGTTTCTATTGGTGTTAAAAAAAGTTGAGAAATGCTGATCACAGCACCGATTGGTTGATATATTGGGGGGAGTGGTCGATATCGGGTTGAGTTTGATCGATATCTTGCTTCGTTTGGTTGATACCTTGCCGGAGTTGGTCGATATCTCGGGCGCAGGTCCGAGCCAAGGACTACTTTTAAGCTACTTTAGGACGTCTGGACCCTTAATAATGCGTGAGCCGCTGATATTGGAGAAAATCAGCTCATTTTCATGTAGTTGTACTTTATAAAAGATTAAACGTTCGTTTATTATGCGGTTAAGGTGATATTCCCTGCGAAAGCCTGTATACCGTCAAAAATTGATCGCGGTGGTAAAAAGCCATATATCGATCAATTTTTTCTACAAGTTGTATCGAACTCATCGTCAGTTTAATTCACATTTAGTGGTTCGCACTTGGACAAAGTGGTTTGTTATTTCTTAATAAGCTGCACTTCCATAAATGGTCTTCTTTTTCCTTCCTGCTTGAATAAATATTGACACAATTCGGGTCTGTTACGTTCAGTTTAACTGTCTCGGAAGTGTGGTATGGGTTTAAGTGGGGCGTTGTTCATGCATCGAGTTTTCTATTACATACATTTCGTGAGGTCACGCCTTAAATGATGTTTGGGAGGAATGGATCATTTAAATCGACTAGAACAATCAAGAAAAAAGCAGGGTGTCTGACCCCCAGTGCGTTAATACTTTACCGCACCGGGGGTCAGGCACCCTTTGTTGCGTTAATACTTTACCGCACCGGGGGTCAGGCACCCTTTGTTGCGTTAGCGCTCTACTTTACCGGGGGTCAGGCCCCTTTTTGTAGTCAAAATCATTGGAATTATTTTAATAATTCAACAGAAAGCTCTCTAAATATCGTATAATTAGATAGATTGGCAATTAATTCAATTATTCTTATTTTTTTATAGATGAAGGGGGAGCGGGGCGGTGCAGGAATTGAATCCGGCTGTGGAGAAAATCGTTTTGAATATCGAGAAGGTGATGACGGGGAAAAGGGATGTGGCTATGCTGAGCCTTGTGGCGCTGCTGTCTGGCGGGCATGTGCTGCTTGAAGATGTTCCTGGCGTAGGGAAGACGATGATGGTCAAAGCACTGGCGAAGTCGGTTGGCGCTGAGTTCAGGAGGATACAGTTTACACCGGATCTCCTGCCTTCCGATGTGACAGGCGTTTCGATTTTTAACCCGAAGCTTGCCGAATTTCAGTTCAGGCCGGGGCCAATTATGGGGCATATCATCCTTGCTGATGAGATTAACCGTACTTCTCCGAAGACACAGTCCGCCCTGCTGGAAGGCATGGAGGAGAACAGCGTCACGGTTGATGGTGTCACACGCACGCTGGAAAAACCATTCTTTGTCATGGCGACTCAAAACCCGATTGAGTACGAAGGAACGTATCCGCTGCCGGAAGCTCAGCTGGACCGGTTTCTCCTGAAAATGAAAATGGGCTATCCTGAACGAGCGGATGAAATGGAGGTGCTGACTCGCGCGCAGCATCATCCTCCGATAGAGGACCTCCAGCCCGTTGTCAGCCTTGAAGAGCTGCGCGGAATGCAAGAGAGGATGAAAGAAGTATATGTCGATGATTCGCTTAAAAGATATATTGTTGAACTTGCAACAAGGACACGGGCCCATCCTTCCGTATATCTCGGGGCCAGCCCCCGCGGCTCTATCAGCCTGATGAAAGCGGGACAGGCATTCGCCTATATGCATGGCAGAGATTATGTTCTCCCTGATGACATCCAGTACCTCGCACCGTTTGTATTCGAACACCGCATCATCCTGACATCCGAAGCCAAATTCAGCGGGACGGACGCAGGACAAGTCGTCTCTCAAGTCATGGCAAAGGTTCCGGTGCCAGTGCAGAGGCTTGCGAAGTAATGAGGCCATTACCTTTTCGCCGCATGAAAACAGTCTGGAAGCTTGCGGTCCTGCTTGTTCTTATGATGTTGGCTTTTTCATACGCCATGTTCCAGGGCGGCTTTGTCAGCTGGTTTCTATTTTACAGCTTCCTGCCTTTCGCCCTGTATGCACTCGCCCTCTTCGCCTACCCGCTAAAAGATTTTTCAGGAAACAGGGAGTTACAGCGACATCAATTCTACGCGGGTGAATCCATGGAAGCAGTCATTACATTAGATAGGCGATATGCTTTCCCGCTTTATTACCTAATTGCGGGAGAACAGTTTAACCATGCATCGGAAGCTCCGACAATTCATACACCCAAAAAGATGGTATTGCCTGCTTTTCGCAAAAAAATCCGGTTTAACTATATGGTTGAGGACCTTCCGCGTGGCGAGCACACTTTCGGTGGGATGCATGTGAAGACGGGCGATCCGCTCGGCTTGATCGAAACAGAGTGGTTTGTCCCGATTGAAGAAAAAATCATCGTCTATCCAGCACATGAAGAAATCGAGTACCGCCCGGGGAAAATTCGGCTAGACCATGGAATGGTAGCCTCCAGTGAAAGAATTCACCGGGATTCTTCCATGTCTGTTGGTGTCAGGGAATACCAGCCTGGTGACCGTTTCTCCTGGATCAATTGGAAAGCTACCGCAAAACGGAACGAGTTCATGACGAAAGAATTTGAACAAGGGCAGTCTCATGAGGTAATGGTCGTCATGGACTGTACACAGAATTCTTATTTTGAGACCGTTGTATCATTTACGTCATCGCTTCTTCAGGGGATTCATAAAAAAGGAGCTGGAGCCAGCCTGCTTACACTGGCACCGGACCGGGCCTTCTTTTCACTGAATGCGGGGGAACCCCGTCTTCCGGAAATCATGTACCACCTAGCAAAAATCCGGGATAGGAGCACGGTGTCATTTGGGCAAATTCTGGAGAGAGAGGCCTTTTTGCTTCGCAAGCACCAAGTTTTTGTGCTTGTGACCGCGAAAATCGATGAGGAACTCCTTGAGAAAGCGGGGCTTTTAGCTCTCCGCAATGGAGGTGTTACCATTTTCTTCATTAAAAATGAAAGAGAAACGCTCACTAAGGCTGAACAGGATGCAAGCTCCGCTGCGATTGCGCGGGGAATCAAAGTAGTTCCGGTTTATAAGGGCCGCTTCAAGGAGGCTTTCACGGAGGTGAAGAGATCATGAAGGCATCCCGAAAGATGGAGCTTCCTATCCTTTTCCTTTATCTTTTAAGCTTCATGCTGGTATGGGAGTGGATCAGGCCTTTGGAGGAATTGACAAAAACCGGGCATATCGGAGTGTTTTTGGCCTTTATCCTCCTGTCCTTAATATTCTACTATTTCTCCGTGCCGCTTCTCCTGGCGGTTTTGGTCAAGGCTGTGTACATTTATTTAGCTCTTGTATTTATTTCCCTTGATGGTCATGGGGGGCTGGCGAAAGACTTACAGCAGAACCTGTCCTTACTCTGGAATTCTCAGTGGTCTCAGCTGACTGACGGCTTTCGGACACTGCTCTTCTTTTTGTTGCTATGGCTCATCACTTTCTTGATACAATACTGGCTGTCAGGAACAAGGAGAATTTTTGCTTTTTTCCTCATGACGATTGTCTATATTACTGTGCTTGATACTTTTTCTTCCTATAATGGAGATGCTGCAATCGTCAGGACGGTCGCCGGCGGCTTCGCTGTTATGGGAGTCCTCACGTATTATCGCCTGGCAGGATATGAAGGTATGGAAAAGAAGCCGATTTCTGCCGGGAAGTGGCTAGTCCCGCTGGCGGTCATGATTGCCGGCAGCACGGCTTTTGGCTATGCGGCTCCAAAAGCAGATCCAATATGGCCGGACCCCGTCCCGTTCCTGAAATCCTATCAGGAGGGAAGCGGGAGGGATGAAAGCGTATTGAAAAAAGCTGGCTACGGAGAGGATGATTCAAAGCTGGGCGGGCCGTTTGCCGGTGATGACCGAACCGTATTCAGTTATGAAGCAGATGACAGCCATTACTGGAAGGTAGAAACAAAAGATGTGTATACAGGCAAAGGATGGGGGGTATCGAAAGGGGCAAGGGATGCGCTGAAATTTGATGACGGCGAAGAGACTCCTTTCCGTCCTTTTAACAATGATCGCACTTTTGAATGGAAAACGAGCACCGTCTATTCGAAATCCAGTTACACTCATGTCGTCTATCCTCTCGGAACAAGGCAGGTCATTACGAAGGAAGGATACTCTTTCAGTGCCGACCCTATTACAGAAAAAATTGGGACAGTGAATCGTTTTAAACCAGTATCCTCCCGGGTGTACAATGTACATTTTCAGGTACCTGAACTGTCTGTCAGTGATTTAAAATCCAGCGTTGATTATCGGAATGGCCCCCCGGATGTTTTTCAGGAGGATGACTACCTGACTCCAAAAATGATGAAGAGGTACACACAGCTCCCGCAAGATTTGCCCGAGAAGGTAGGAGAATTGGCATACCGAATTGTCAGGGGGAAGTTGACGTGGTATGAACAGGCAAAGGCCATTGAAGAGTATTTCCGTTCAAACGGCTTTCAATATGATAAGGAAAATGTCGCTGTCCCTGACATGGAGGATGATTATGCGGCCCAGTTTCTGTTCGAAACGAAGCGGGGATACTGCGACAATTTTTCTTCGTCGATGGCAGTGCTCCTTAGGTCCATCAATATTCCAGCTCGCTGGGTGAAGGGCTATTCGGACGGGGAGTACATGGAAGAGGTCCAGGATGGTAAGAAGCTTTATGAAGTAACGAACAATAACGCACATTCCTGGGTGGAGGTGTACTTTCCAGGTATTGGGTGGATTCCGTTTGAACCGACACCTGGTTTCTCAAATAATATACCGCTCAGCGAGACCGTTGAGAATGATCGGGAAGTGAGCGCATCATCACAGCAGAAGCCTGTACCAGTGTCTGCGCCGAAAAAGCAGGAGCTTCTCGACAAGCAGGAAGAAGGAAGAACCTCATCCTCTAATGAAAAAACTAGGGCTGAAGGAACAAAAGTCTTCCTGAAAGAGAATGGGAAAGCCATAACAGGTGTTCTGATTGGCATAACCGGTTTTGGGAGCGTGGTTTACTGGAAAAGGAGGAAGTGGCTGCCGAGGCTTCTTGTCCTGCTTTACAAGCCAAGAAAAAATGACACCCATTTCCCGCGGGCTTACATCAGTTTGCTGAAGCAGCTGGAGCGCTATGGACTGAAGCGGAGTAAAGACCAGACGCTAAGGGATTATGCCAGCTATGTTGACGCCTTTTTCGAGACAGGCGATATGGGGAGGCTGACCGGAAATTACGAGCATTACGTGTACCGGGGGTCCATGGATGAAGGAACATGGGAGCAAATGCGGAACAGCTGGGAAAAGTTGATGAAAAAAGCTGGTGCTTGACCAGAAATTTGTTATACTGGTACAATGATTTTAAATTGAATGACCGAATTTCCTTCGTATAAACTCGATAATATGGATCGAAAGTTTCTACCAAATCACCCTAAATGATTTGACTATGAAGGCAGACTTTTTCAGGGTTTTCAGACTAGAATTCTGCTTTTTCGAAATGATAAAGGAGAATTCTGGTTTTTTTATATGCTTTAGGAATTTTGAGGATGAGGTGACTTTTTTTGAAGAGTGAATTACTGGATCAGGAAATAATTGTCGTTTTGGACTTTGGCAGTCAGTACAACCAGCTGATTACGAGAAGGATCAGGGAACTTGGTGTGTACAGCGAACTCCATCCGCATACTATTACTGCAGAAGAAATAAAGAAAATGAATCCTAAGGGAATCATTTTCTCTGGTGGCCCTAACAGTGTCTACGGGGAAGACTCCTTCCGCTGCGATGAGAAAATATTTGACCTCGGGCTGCCGATTCTGGGGATCTGCTACGGAATGCAGCTGATGACTATGCATTTTGGCGGAAAAGTTGAGCGTGCGAAAAACAGGGAATACGGCAAAGCATTGTTAACCCTTCAAAATGAGAGCAAGCTTTTTGCGGATACGCCAGCTGAGCAAACTGTCTGGATGAGCCATGGAGACCTTGTGACTGGAGCTCCGGAAGGATTTACGGTTGATGGAACCAATCCTTCGTGCCCAATTGCAGCTATGAGTGACGAAAGCCGCGGGCTATATGCGGTCCAGTTCCACCCGGAAGTTCGCCATTCCGTATACGGCAATGACTTGCTGAAAAACTTTGTTCTTGGCGTGTGCCAGTGCAAAGGCGACTGGTCGATGGAAAACTTTATCGAAATTGAGCTTGAAAAAATCAGGAACGAAGTCGGCGACAAAAAAGTTCTCTGCGCATTGAGCGGTGGTGTGGATTCATCTGTTGTGGCCGTTCTCATCCATAAAGCAATCGGTGATCAGCTAACGTGTATCTTCGTTGACCACGGCCTTTTACGGAAAGACGAAGCAGAAGGCGTGATGAAAACATTCGCAGATGGCTTTAATATGAATGTGATTAAGGTGGACGCCCAGGAACGATTCCTCAGCAAGCTTGAGGGAGTGTCAGATCCGGAACAGAAAAGAAAAATCATCGGCAATGAGTTCATTTATGTATTTGATGACGAGGCTGTAAAGCTAAAAGGTATCGACTTCCTTGCACAGGGAACGCTCTATACTGATATTATCGAGAGCGGAACAGCCACTGCACAGACAATCAAATCACACCACAATGTCGGCGGATTGCCTGAAGACATGCAGTTTAAATTGATTGAACCACTCAACACTTTGTTTAAAGATGAAGTCCGTGCGCTTGGTTCAGAGCTTGGGATTCCTGATGACATCGTCTGGCGTCAGCCTTTCCCAGGGCCAGGACTTGGAATCCGTGTTCTTGGCGCTATCTCGGAAGAGAAGCTTGAGATTGTCCGTGAATCTGATGCCATCCTTAGGGAGGAAATCAAGAAAGCTGGACTAGACCGCGATATTTGGCAGTATTTTACCGTTCTGCCGGACATCCGCAGTGTTGGCGTAATGGGAGATGCCCGCACATATGATTATACAATCGGCATCCGTGCCGTTACTTCGATTGACGGTATGACTTCTGACTGGGCAAGAATTCCTTGGGATGTCCTTGAGATTATTTCTACAAGGATCGTCAATGAAGTCAGTCATGTAAACCGCATCGTTTACGACATTACGAGCAAGCCGCCTGCAACAATTGAATGGGAATAGAAAAACAGGCAGTACGGTCATCTAGACCTTAGCTAAATCATACGAAAAGCGAACGTTAAGAGGTAAGACCTCTATAATGTTCGCTTTTTTGATTGACTTGTGTAAAAAGTCCTGCTAAACTGAAGGTGAAATTAAGATATTATCACATATTGTCGTATAATGTTGGGGATATGGCCCAAAAGTTTCTACCAAGCTGCCGTAAAGAGCTTGACTACGCTGATTGTGAAAGAACGGGTTCGTATTGCATTTATTTTTTCTTTTACCCCCGTCTCCTTTTGCATGAATCGTACTCGCCCAGGCAAGCAGGGCGCTTTTCTTTTTTGAAAAGGCGTTTTTGGTTGAGATTCGGCCGGATATTACCGCAAGGACGATCAAATTGATATGGGGGAAAATAAAAATGAAGAAATTTTTCAGGTTCGAAGAGCTTGGGACGACTTACCGCCGCGAGTTCATTGGCGGCATGACAACATTTTTGGCAATGGCGTATATTCTCATTGTCAATCCAATCACACTGACGCTTGCGGATGTTAAGGATCTGCCGGACGCCTTACGGATGGATTATGGTGCTGTGTTTGCGGCGACTGCGCTTGCTGCTGCTCTTGGGTCCATTATTATGGGTCTGCTCGGAAGATATCCAATTGCGCTTGCGCCTGGTATGGGGCTGAACGCATTCTTCGCTTATACAGTTGTGCTGGGCAACGGAGCGCCATGGCAGCATGCACTTGGTGCGGTCTTTATTTCAAGTGTATTCTTCCTTCTTTTGACCATTTCAGGTTTGCGCGAAAAAATTATCAATGCCATTCCGGTTGAACTCAAACATGCTGTTGGTGCCGGGATAGGATTATTCATAACGTTTATTGGTTTGAAAAATGCGGGTATTATCGTCAGCAATGACGCAACCTTCGTTGGACTTGGACATCTGGGCAGCGGCAACACTCTTTTGGCGATCTTCGGGATTGTCATAACGGTGATCATGATGACCAGAGGCTGGAACGGTGCTGTTTTCCTGGGAATGGTACTGACAGTTGTCGTGGGTATGGTGTTCAATCTAATCGACGTGCCGGAGAAGGTTGTTGGGGCTGTTCCAAGCCTTGAACCAACTTTCGGTGCGGTATTCTCTTCATTTGGCGACAGTTCTTTCTATACATCAACCATGCTTGGCATCATCCTCACATTCCTGTTCGTTGACTTCTTTGATAATGCCGGGACACTTGTTGCTGTGGCAAACCAGGCGGGATTGATGAAAGACAATAAGCTCCCGAATGCCGGGAAAGCGTTGTTCGCAGATTCGATTGCTTCGATTGTCGGTTCGGTTCTAGGTACATCCACCACAACTTCATATATTGAGTCTTCCGCGGGTGTCGCTTCCGGGGCAAGAACAGGATTTGCATCATTGGTCACTGCGGGATTTTTCCTTCTGTCGCTGTTTTTCTTCCCGGTGCTTTCGGTTGTCACGGCGCCAGTAACTGCACCAGCACTCATTATCGTCGGTGTCCTAATGGTTTCATCCCTTGGCAAAATAGATTGGAGCCGATTTGAGATTGCGGTTCCAGCTTTCCTAACCATGATCACAATGCCTCTTTCCTACAGCATCGCCACAGGGATTGCCGCCGGATTCATTTTTTACCCGGTAACCATGCTTGTGAAGGGACGCAGAAAAGAAGTCCATCCGATCATGTACGTCTTTTTCATCATTTTCCTTTTATACTTTATCTTTCTGACAGAATAGCAGGGGGTGGGACAGGGCATTCAAGCCCTGTCCTTTTTTTATGGATATGGCGTGTGAATTTATATAATTCGGTCACTAACTAGCCAGTTCCTGGACCTTCAGTAGAGGGTAGGCGCTTATATCTTTCTGAGGGCCGCAGTTTGACTTCCTCTTATTGCTCTTATAAGATGATAGGGATATTCTCTTAAATGGATAAAAGCGGGGAATGAACATGGCGAATATGATCATCAATAAAGTGCTTAATAATAATGTCGTTATTGCTGACCACTCCGATTATGGGGAAGTCGTCCTAATTGGAAAAGGCATCGGTTTTAACCGAAACCGCCAAGACTATTTAGATGCATCCGCAGCGGAAAAGGTTTTTGTACTGAAAAATGAAAAAGAGCAGCAAAATTATATCAAACTCCTTCCGTATCTTGAGGAAGAATTGCAGCAAGTCATCATTCTCGCCATTGAACTGATCAAAACCAGGGCTGGTGTTCCTCTGAACGAGCATATCCACGTTGCTCTGACAGACCATTTAATGTTTGCGGTAAACCGCATCGCCAAAGGAATGGAAATCCGTAACCCTTTCCTAATCGAAACGAAAGTTCTCTATCCAAGAGAGTACAGTATTGCCAAAGAAGTAATCGAGCTTTTTGGTGAGCGGGCAGATGTCTTTCTGCCTGAAGGTGAGACAGGCTTTATTGCGCTTCATATACACAGCGCCCTCACGAACACGGAACTTTCCGAAATCAACCAGCATTCACAACTTATTACAGACCTGATAGATATGACTGAAGAACAGCTGAACATCAATATTGATAAGGATAGCATTGACTACATGCGGCTTGTCAGGCATCTGCGGTTCGCGATTGAAAGGGTTAAAAATGGCGAAAAAGTGGAAGAACCAGAAAAAATTGCAGCACTATTGAAAGAAGAATATCCGCTGTGCTATAATCTTTCTTGGAAACTCATTAAGGTAATGCAGCAGCAGCTGAAGCAGCCTGTCTTTGAAGCCGAGGCCGTCTACTTGACGATGCACTTACAGAGGCTTCAGAAAAAAATAAAATAACGGCATAATCTTTTATTACGTGTTACTGATACGATCAGGCATGAGTAATGAAGATAATCTTGATGGTGCTATTGGAGGATAAAATACCCTTTTGTGGGTATATTACTTCCGTAGCCTCATTCGGTTATTTTCTTGCTCATGCCTTTTTTATTGGGCTGTCCGCGCTCCAAAGAACATATCATAACCTGATTCATTCTTTGGCTGATGGTTTTTGCAAACGCTTAATGGGTTGAAAATATTTCAGGAGGTATGTCTATTATGTTCAAAAAAGCTTTTGGCGTGCTGCAGAAAGTCGGTAAAGCCTTGATGCTTCCGGTTGCTCTTTTGCCGGCAGCAGGTATCCTGCTCGCTCTCGGTGCAGCACTAAGGAACCCTGCTTTGCTGGATCTCGCACCATTCCTTGATAACGGTGGAGTTGACTTGGTTGCATCCGTAATGCAGAGGGCCGGAGATATTGTATTCGGCAATCTTCCGCTTCTCTTCGCGGTCGGCGTTGCGGTTGGTCTCGCTGGCGGGGAAGGTACCGCAGCTCTGGCAGCAATTATTGGATATTTAATTATGAACGTCACCATGGGTACAGTGCTTGGCATTGAACCGAAGGATGTCAACGGACTGAACTATGCAAGCATCCTTGGAGTTCCAACACTCCAAACCGGAGTATTCGGAGGAATCATTGTCGGTATAATTGCCGCCGCACTTTACAACAAATTTTATGAAATTGAACTTCCTTCCTATCTTGGGTTCTTTGCTGGAAAGCGGTTTGTCCCGATTGTTACAGCCGCTACTGCAGTTTTACTTGGATTAGTCATGATGATCATCTGGCCGCCAATCCAGAGTGGGCTCAATGCCTTCTCGCAAAATATGGTACATGCTAACCTGACTCTGTCAGCCTTTGTTTTCGGGGTCATTGAACGCGCACTTATTCCATTCGGCCTGCATCATATTTTCTACTCTCCATTCTGGTATGAGTTTGGGGAATACTTAACTAAAGCAGGAGAAGTGGTTCGCGGAGACCAGCGTATTTTCATGGCGCAAATCACCGATAATGTCCAAAACCTTACTGCAGGTACATTCATGACTGGGAAGTTTCCATTCATGATGTTTGGTCTTCCTGCAGCCGCTCTAGCTATTTACCATGAAGCCCGCCCTGAAAGAAAAGCTGTTGTTGGTGGCCTGATGGCATCTGCTGCATTGACATCGTTCCTAACAGGGATCACTGAACCAATCGAGTTTTCATTCTTGTTCGTGGCACCAGTCCTATTTGGTATCCACGCTATCTTTGCAGGTCTTTCATTTATGACGATGCATCTACTGAATGTCAAAATCGGCATGACCTTCTCTGGGGGATTAATTGACTATATTTTGTTCGGGTTAATTAACCCGCAGACAAATGCGTGGCTCGTAATTCCGGTCGGACTCGTGTTCGCTTTCATCTACTATTTCGGATTCCGCTTTGCTATCCGCAAGTTCAACCTGATGACACCGGGACGTGAAGCAGAAGAGGAGAACCAGGATCAAGTTGGTTCAGGAAAAGGGGGAGACCTTGCCTACAATATCCTTGAAGCGATGGGCGGCCAAAATAATATTGAACATCTCGACGCTTGTATAACCCGTCTACGTGTATCTGTAAAAGATATTAAAGAAGTTGACAAGAACCAACTCAAGCAGTTGGGTGCTGCCGGGGTGTTAGAAGTCGGCAATAACATTCAGGCTATCTTCGGGCCGCGTTCAGAAACAATCAAAGGCCAGATGAAAGATATTATGAGCGGAAAGAAACCTCGTCCTGCTACAGCTAAACCAGTTGCTGAAATAGATGAGGCAAGCCCGGATGCTCAGTGTACAAACCTAAGTGAAGAAACATTTGTTTCTCCGCTTAAAGGGGAAATCAAATCCATCACGGAAGTGCCGGACGCTGTATTCTCCGGAAAAATGATGGGCGACGGATTTGCTGTAGTTCCATCTGAAGGTACGATTGTGTCCCCAGTCGATGGGAAAATCGTCAACCTTTTCCCGACAAAGCATGCAATTGGAATCCTTTCTGATGCTGGCCGTGAAATCCTCATACATGTGGGAATCGATACGGTGAATTTAAAAGGCCAGGGTTTCGAAACACTTGTGGAAGAAAACGCGCGAGTGAAAAAAGGTCAGCCGCTCCTTAAAGCGGATCTGGATTATATAGAGAAAAACGCATCATCTACAATTACGCCAATTGTCTTTACGAACCTTGCTGAAGGTGAAACGATCTCGATTACAAAACAGGGATCTGTCGATGTGGCTGAAGAAAACATCATTAAAATAACAAAAGGTTAATAAAGATCTTTAAAGCAGGTTCCTCAATTGGGAGCCTGCTTTCTTCTATAGTAAAGAGACGAACATGACTGAAGGAGCAAAGAGAGCGAAACTGATAATTTATTTAAAAAACATATTGACGCCTATTTGGCAGGGTGTTATTATATATAAGCAGTCGCATTGAGATAACAACATTCTCACGCTGCTGCGAAATGTAAGTCGAGCTGTTGGAAACTACTTTTCTTAAAAAAGTGTTGACTCAGTTTTGCTAACATGGTATATTAGTAAAGTCGCTTCGGCGGCAAGCTAACTAAATTGC
>NZ_QWVT01000045.1 GCF_003570705.1 Mesobacillus zeae | reverse complement strand
TGGGATTGAAATCGATCAACTACAAGTGGAAATCAATCATCCTGGGATAGATATCAATCAACTGCGAATTGAAATCGATCAGCCTGGGATTGAAATCGACCAACTACAAGTGGAAATCGATCATCCTGGGGAAGAAATCGATCAACTACGAATTGAACTATAAGAGGAAATCGACCAACTTCGGTCGGATATCGACCAATGCGAGTTGAAATCGATCAACTACAAGTGGAAATCGATCATCCTGGGGTAGATATCAACCAACTGCGAGTAAAAATCGATCAGCCTGGGGTGGATATCAACCAACCACAGCGATATATCAACCAAACCCCTTCTATTTTCGCACCTAACCGAAACACCAGTATAAACACAAGACGAAGCATACCCTTTGCGAAATCCAAAGGCTCTCCTTTACCGAATGTTAAAAGAATTATGATAAAATAATACGGAGTATCCTGGAGAGAAAGGCCGGATTTATGAATAAAAAGCTTTGGTCATTATCGTGTTTCTTCCTTGTAATATTGTTTTTACAGCCGGTTGGATATCGTGCGGAAATTCATACTGGCCCTGAGAAACTAGAGAGAAAAGTGTACAAAATTGCCGGAGAACAGTACATGCCTCCATTTTCTTATGTAGATAATAACGGGAATCTTACGGGATTTAGCGTTGAACTATTCAAAGAAATTGCCAAGAGAGAAAATATTGAATTCAAATTTATTCCGATGAATACATACAAGGCAGTCAGTTTGTTGAAGAATGGTGAACTCGACGGCATCCTTGGTATGAAATATTCACAATCCATACGTTCGCAATATTTATATAGTGATCCGTATTTCATGATGACCGACACGGTGGTAGTTCCGAAAGTAGATGCAGGACAAATGAGGACGTTGACCGATTTGCGTGACAGGACAGTTATCATGCAGGAAGATGAAGCGGCATTATCCATGATGAACAATGTGCGCGGTGCCGAAATTTCTCTTGCGCTTAATACACGTGATGCTTTTACCCTTTTGAAAGACAATAGGGCTGATGTCCTTCTCACAAATAAATGGACTGCTTCCCACTATCTCAATGAAATGGGGATGAAGTCTCAATTTGAAATGATTGATGGTTTGACTGGGACATCATCAGAGCTAGTGTTTGTCCTGCATCCTAATCATCACAAACTAGCCAGTGCTGTAAACAAATCCATTGCAGAATTGAAAAAGAATGGGGATTATTCTGCACTTCACGAAGAATGGTTCTATGATGTCAAAGATGAGCGTCTTGAAGAGCTGCGAAAATGGCTGCTGGCTCTCATTGTATTCAGTGTCCTGATTCTTACAGCATTGTCAGCTATTTCATTATGGAACCAGAAGCTGCAGAAAGAAGTGAAAAAACAGACACAGCAACTGAAAAAGGCGAATAGCATGTTGCAGCAGAAACAGCAGGAGCTTACCCAGGCAGACCAGTTCAAGGAGAATATTTTCCACCACATTTATTCAGGCATCATTACTTTTGACAATCAACACTGCCTAACAAGCATGAACAGGCGTGCTCGGGCGATCCTGAAACTCCAGTATATCGAAAAACCTAAATCAGATGATATATGGTCATTGCCAATTATGAGGCTTGTGTTCAAGGAATGGCAATCCCTACCGGAAAACAATGGGAAAGAAGAATATTTTTCAAAAGAAATCGAGTTTGAAGAAGAAGGGAAACGGCGCTCAATTTTGTTTCGTGTTATTCCATTCGAAGGGGAAAATGCTGAGCCCGAAGGCTATTTAATCACACTTGCGGACCGATCCGAAGAACGAATGCTTGAGAGGAAGCTGGCCCTTCGTGAAAAAATGGGAGCACTTGGCCAGCTTGTCGCAGGTGTTGCCCATGAAATACGTAATCCGCTGACAACTGTGAAAATGTTCATTGATATCCTTCCTCGGAAGTATGAGGATCCGGCCTACCAGGAAGAGCTTCTTCGCCATGTTCCGGAAGCCGTAAGGAGAATGAATCGAATTGTTGAAAGCCTGCTTGGGTATTCTCGCCATAATGAAGCGAAAAAAGAATATTTTCAGCTTAAGGAGTGCGTCCAATCAATTGTATCCATCATGGAGCCCACACTGAGGAAAAACGGTGTCGAGCTAAAGGTAGTGGTTGATGAGGATACTTTGGGATTTGCTGACAAAAGCCAGATTGGCCAAATTCTTTTAAATTTCATGATCAATGGGCTTGATGCCATGGAGAACAGTGAGGAAAAGGCAATGACAGTAACGGCCGGAAGTGAAGGACAACTTTGCTATATTACAGTAAGCGATTCAGGCTGTGGAATTGAAAATGGTGCGCTTGACCATCTGTTTGAGCCATTCTACACGACAAAGTCGAAGGGAGTCGGCATTGGTCTGTCGCTTTGTTACCAATGGGCCGAAGAAAATAATGGCACAGTTGAAGCTAGGCCGCTTGAAACGGGAGCCGAGTTTACCGTGAAGTTCCCGGCGGCAGGGAAAGGGGAGAACACATGAAGCCGTTCGTTTTGGTTTTGGATGACGAGCCGGCTATCGGCTCATCGTTAAAGTTTGCGCTCGAAGATGAATTCAGGGTAGAGGCGTGCACCCTCGTCGATGAAGCATATAGAATACTACAGCAGCAGGAAGTACATGTCGTGCTTCTAGATTGGCAGCTCGGAAAGGATGACGGGCTGGATGTGATTCCGAAAATTATCGAGATGTGCCCATATATTTCGGTTATCATGATGACTGCATACGGTACAATTCAGTCCTCTGTCGAAGCGATTAAGCGGGGAGCCTTCCACTATATTACTAAGCCACCCGAGATTAGCGAGCTAGTGCTCCTCATACATAAGGCAGTTGAGCATCAAAATTTGTATAACCAGGTCCGTGAACTCAGCCAGCAAATTGAAAAAATCAAGGGATATGACCAGCTTATTGGCGAGAGTTCGTTGATGCAAAAAGTATTCTCCGTCATCAACACAGTGAAAGACATCGATTCTAGCGTCTTGATCACTGGAGAAAGCGGCACAGGGAAAGAGCTGGTGGCAAGGGCTATCCACCGGAACGGGAAGCGAAGCAAGGGTCCGTTTATTGCAGTAAACTGTGCAGCCATCCCGGAGCCGCTACTTGAAAGTGAGCTTTTTGGCTATGTGAAAGGTGCATTTACCGGTGCAGTGTCAAGCAGGACGGGAAAAGTGGAAGCGGCACATGGAGGTACGCTCTTTCTTGATGAGATTGGTGAGATGCCAGTACATTTGCAAGCGAAGCTTCTCCGATTTCTTCAGGAGAAAGAAGTGACACCAATAGGAGCGAATTCCCCTGTCAAAGTGGATGTGAGGATCATCTCTGCCACAAATAAAAATTTGCAAGGCATGATCGAAAAAGCAGAGTTCCGTGAGGATTTGTATTTCCGCCTCAATGTAATCCCGCTGGAACTGCCGCCGCTTAGGGAAAAGAAAGAAGATTTGCTTCTGCTCGTTCCGCATTTCCTCAATAGGTATGCTGCTGAAATGAGCCGTCCTGTCCCTCAAATCGCGCCTGACGCTATGAGAGCACTTCGGCAATTTACTTATCCCGGTAACATCCGGCAACTTGGCAACATTCTTGAGTATGCTGTTGCGATGGCGAAAAATGGAGTCATCACTGTTGCTGAGCTTCCTTTTATTGCTTCGGAGACCGGTTCAGTAACTGCTAGCCTGGACGAAGAGATTTTGGAAGATTCCCTCGTGATTCCGATTCCATCGTCACTTCGGCAGGCCGAGAAAAAGCTGATTCAGGCAGTAACTGAATTTTGCGACGGTAACCGGAGGCAAACGGCACTGCTGCTTGAAATAAGCGAACGTAACTTACGCAACAAGCTGAACCAATACCGTGAAGAAGAAAAATGATAGCGGAAAAAAATGCCGGAGGGGAATATTTTTCCCTCTTAAAGCGGCATTTTTTGCCGCTTTTTCTTATGGACCTTGGTAATTTGACTGAAAATAAAAAAATATTACTATTGGCACAATATTTGCATTAGTATAGTGTAAATATAGAAAAAGGGGTGTGGTGTTATTGTTTCGTTTGAAGTGGGGTGTAATAACTTTAATCATGATGGTTTTCCTCGCCGGATGCAGTAATAATGCGAAAGTAAATGAAAGCGATCACAAAAGGCCGGATCAGAAGAAAGAGACGTATTATGCCGGCAAGCCGCTGACAATTTTAACTGGTGGTACATCGGGGGTGTATTTTCAGCTCGGAAATGCGATGGCTAAGATTTATGGTGAAGAAGTTGGTGCTCTTGCAAGTGCACAAACAACTGGTGCATCGGCTGAAAATACAGCGAAAGTATCACGCGGTAAAGCGGAAATTGGTTTTGCGATGGCCGATACGGTGGCTGACGCTTATAACGGACAAGGGAACTTTGCCAAATACGGTGCATTAAAAAATATCAGGGCAATTGCCTCTCTTTATCCAAACTATATGCAAATCGTAACGACAAAATCTTCAGGCATTAAAACTCTTGAGGACCTTAAGGGCAAAGACCTGGCTGTGGGAGCACTTGGGAGCGGGACAGAAATCATGGCGAAGCGAATCCTGAAAGGGGCAGGGCTGACGTATGACGATGTCAACGCAGACTTTTTGTCATTTTCAGAGGGGATTGAAGGAATCAAAAATGGGACGACCGACGTGGCCTTTCTTTCATCAGGCTATCCGAATTCTGGAATTATGGAGCTTGCAGCCGTTGATGATGTAGTCATTATTCCGGTTCCGGAAGAATTGACATTGAAAATGAAAAAGAAATTTCCGGCTATTGAGAAAGGGAGCATTCCAGCGAATACATACAAAGGAGCTGGCAAGGAGGTTCCGACTGTCAAAGTGAGCAATGTTCTTGTGACAAATGAAGACTTGCCGGATGAAGCGGTATATGAACTGACGAAAACATTGTTTGATAATCTGGATGATCTGCAGAATGCACACAGTGCTGCTGGTCAGATTGACGTGAAAAAGTCGGCCGAGAATCTGCCGCTGCCGCTGCATCCTGGAGCGAAAAAATATTATGAAGAAAAAGGAATACTACAATAGGTAAAAGGGGTGGAAAAAGGATGGGGGAAAACGTAATAAAGGACATAGACGAAACAAAAATCCTGGAGAAGTACGACGCTGAATCCAGGACAAAAAAAATAGATCATGGTTTTTGGCGGTACGCAATCTTAATCTTGAGTGTAGGCCTTGCCGGCTATCATCTCTATACAGCTTATTTCGGACCGCTTGATGCACTGCGTCATCGTTCGCTTCACACATCGGTCATTGCAGCGCTCGTTTTTATTCTGTATCCCGCTTTCTTTAGAAGGAAGAAAGATAAAGTAACGGTTGCCGATATGTTCTGGTTTACTGCTGCTCTATCGACTGGCGCTTATATGTTCCTTGATTTCCAGGGAATTGCCGAGCGTATGAGTGTATATATGCCAAACAAGATGGACCTTTTCTTCGGGATTGTCATGATTGTCGTTGTCATTGAAGGCGGGCGGCGTGTCGCCGGGAATGCATTGACAATTCTTGCGCTGGTTTTTCTTGGTTATGCTTTTTTTGGCCAGTACGCACCTGAAATCCTTCGCCACTCGGGGAAGGATGTTGAAGATATTGTCACCTATATGTTCTTGTCGACAGAAGGGATATTCGGTATCGCGATTTCGGTTTCAGCATCATATATCATACTATTTATCTTGTTTGGGGCATTTTTGAATGCATCAGGAATGGGCAAGTTTTTTACTGATATTTCAATGGGGCTAGCTGGGCATACTTCCGGCGGGCCAGCAAAAGTGTCCGTCATTTCAAGCGGATTGCTTGGTTCGATTAATGGCAGCGCGCTTGCCAATGTCGTGACAACTGGTGCCTTCACGATTCCGCTGATGAAGCGGGTTGGCTATAAGCCTGAGTTCGGCGGGGCAGTCGAAGCAACAGCGTCGGTCGGGGGCCAAATTTTGCCGCCAGTAATGGGGGCGACAGCTTTCATCATGGCCGAAACTTTAGGAATGCCATATAACCAAATCGCCCTCGCTGCGATTTTACCAGCATTGCTGTATTATCTCGGCATCATTTTCATCGTTCATTTCCGCGCGAAAAAGCTTGGATTGGAAGGGATGAAAAAAGAGGAATTACCGAATGTCAGGGAGACGCTGAAAAAAGGCGGACATCTATTGATTCCAATCGTTGTCTTGATTGGCCTATTGGTTGCCGGGAAAACACCTCTATACGCAGCTTTTTATGCGATTGTGCTTGCAGTAGTCGTCAGCTGGTTCAAAAAAGAGACACGAATGGGACCAAAAGAAATCATCATGGCGATGGAAGAAGGTATCCGTTCGGCCCTTGGTGTTGCAATGTCTTGTGCGATTGTTGGGATCATCGTGGGTGTCAGTACATTAACAGGACTGGGGCCAAAGCTGACACAGTCGATTCTTGTGCTTGGCCAGGGAGAAGTCGTTCTTACATTGTTCTTGACGATGGTAGCTTGTATCATTATGGGTATGGGATTACCGTCCATTCCCACTTACATTATCACAGCGACAATGGCTGGGCCTGCGCTTCTGAAGCTTGGCATCGATCCATTTTTAACGCATATGTTCGTATTCTATTTTGGTATTCTGGCGAATGTCACGCCGCCTGTCGCACTCGCTGCTTTTGCAGGAGCCGGTATTGCAGGAGCCAATCCGAACAAAACGGGCTTCGAAGCGGTCAGGCTAGCGCTGTCCGGATTCATTATCCCGTATATCTTTGTTTTCTCTCCAGCACTCTTAATGCAAGATGTGTCCGGCCCGCTTGAAGTCATTCACGTTGCAACTACGGCCGTACTCGGCATTTTGGCGCTGAGCGCGGCACTCGAACGATACTTCATCACGGATATGAACGTACCAATCACAGTGCTGTGCTTTATAGGTGCACTAACCCTAATTATCCCAGGAATAGTCACCGACATAATTGGACTCGTAATTCTGGCAGTCGTTGTGCTTTTACAATGGTCAAAGAAAACCAAATTTCCTGTAAAAGCCGATGTTTCGGTCAAAATAGAGGTTTAATGTGAAAAAGGAGGCAGGGTGGATGATCCACCCTGCTTTTTTGCGGTTTAGTAAAATTGAATTTTAGTGAAAAAGAGAACTACAGCATTTTTAATTCTTAGTGGATTATTCTTTGTGTTCTCAATTTTATTTATTGTATTTTCCTTCGATAGCCTTATAAAATCCATCGTGTTCTATGTGGGCCTTTGATTGCAACTATTTTAAGTTTTTATTATAGGAAACAAGTAAAACAAGAACGAAATACAAATATTAATAAATAAGCGCTGCAATATATTAGCGGTGCTATTTTTTTCATTAAATCAACAATATTGTTTAACATAGCCTTTTCTGTAACGAGATAATAAAGTTGTTTGAAAAATAATAAAGGAATTTAAAAACAAATAAAATTGTTTAAAATCTAGAAATCATTTCCATGATAATTTCTACTATCACTATCAGACAGGGCTATTATAAGAACATCTGGTACTCGTGATATTAAAATCTTAGACAGTATTATATACTTAAATGGATATAGAATTAATATAAGTATGGGGATGATTAAGTGTTTAAATATAACGTTTGTTTTATAAAAAGTAATGATAGAATCTTAATGTTGAATCGTGAAAAGCCACCGATCATGGGAGTGTGGAATGGTGTTGGGGGTAAAAATGAAATTGGTGAAACTGCTGATGCGGGTGCAATCCGTGAAGTATTTGAGGAAACAGGTTTCAAAGTAAATCAGTATTACTCAAAAGGTGTCATTACATGGGCGACAAGTGATAGAAAAAAAGATGGATTATATGTGTACTTATTTGAGGTAGATGCCACGATAGGTAATGAATCCATAAAAAAAACTAGGGAGGGTATTCTTGATTGGAAACATATTGATTGGATAATGGATCCCAATAATTTAGGGATTGCTGAAATGGTAAATCAGTATTTACCTGTTCTATTAGAAAAAGAGGGTGATTATTTATTTGAATATAAAGACGGAATAGTCATGCATATAGAGTAAGAAGCCTTATATAAAAGTTGTATCATTAAACAAATTTATTATCTTTTTTGAAGGCAGGAATAATCAGAATGATTTACGATTAAACTTTTTAGTGAGTCTTGCTACATATAAGATGTAGTAAGACTCTTATTTTTTTACATTAAATTGAACGTCTTTATTCTCACTATACATCTTTTGGAAAAAATGTCACAAAAAATATTATCAGTTCCCAGCTAAAACTGATGTGAAAGAAAGGGGTTTTCCAATTTTTGAAGAATATTAAACTTAGACAAAGGGGGAGAAGAAATGTTTCCGGTATTAGAGACAGAGAGGCTGATATTAAGAGAGATACACAAAGAGGATTCACAAGCGATTTTCGCTAATTTTTCAAACCGTGATCTTACCCGTTACTTTGGGCAAGAAACTTTAGTGAGAATAGAACAAGCGGAGGATATCATTGATTTCTTTTCTAAAAACTACAATGAGAAAAGGGGTATACGCTGGGGGATTGAAAGGAAAGGATCGAAAGGGTTAATCGGAACAATCGGGTTTAATACTTGGGTACCTAAAAATAAACGGGCTGAAATAGGTTATGAAATCCATCCGAATCATTGGAGAAAGGGATATATTTCCGAAGCTGCATCCGAGGTGTTGTCGTATGGCTTTGAGGAAATGGAATTGACGCGAATAGGCGCTGTTGTCTTTCTGGAAAACGAGGCATCAAATAAGTTGCTGACGAAAATCGGCTTTCAAAAGGAAGGTATCTTGAGGGACTATATGTATCAGGATGGGAAAGCGCATGACACATTTGTTTACTCACTGCTCAAAAACAAGCGGCCTAGCTAAGGAGTGTCCTATTTGAAGTTTATCGAATTCGGCATAGGCAACAAATGGATCATCAGGACTGAGATAGAATTGTCTAATGGGCAGGAAGTAGAGGAAAAAGGAATTGTTCGGCCTATTCATTTCCATTCAATATACATACGGATATGGATAAGAAGAACTGTACTGATTTTTGACAGTAAGCAGGGTTTTAAAAGGATGAAGAAAAGCCGGAACGAATTCAAATTCATTATCGGAATTGTAAGTATGTAGATTAAATCGGAACTTGATAAACAGGGGTGGAATGGTGAAGATTCGTAACTGTATTGTAAGGATGAGAGATAACATAACAGAGGTTAAGTATACTCATATCGAGACAGGTGCTGATACTATTTGCTTTATGTTTTCCGGAGCTAGTTATACATACGATAGACCGCTGTTTTATTATTCAACAATGGCCATGCTTCAGCTGAATGTGGATATTGTACAAGTTCACTACAGTTTTGAACAGGATTTACTTAAAAAGTCACTGGATGATATTACGAGGAATATAATGAACGCGATTCATCCTGTATTAAATGAAGTGCAGGAAAACGGCCAGTACAATGAAACTATTTTTATTGGAAAGTCACTTGGAACCATACCTATTGTAAATGAATTAATGAAGAGGGAAGTTTTTCGAGAGGCGAAAGTAATCTTGTTCACTCCTTTGTTAAAGTTGGAACAGTTTTTAGAATCATTATTAAAAAGTAACCATCAAGGGCTGTTGGTGATCGGGGATAAAGATCATTATTATCATTCAAACCAACTGGAAAGATTAAAACAAACTCAATTAACGATAGAGGTTGTTCCTAATGCAAATCACTCTTTGGATATTGAAGGGTTCGATACGGAAGAATCAATCGCAGTGATTGCAAGGATAATGGAAAAACTGAAAGAGGCCGTTAATGGTGGCGGAGATTAAAAATCAAAAATCCTTGGATAAGCAAGCTCATTCAAGGATTTCTTCAATATTCCCTTTAATTTGATCTCGAAAGGAGTGGATCATTCTACAAATCTAATTCCATTACAACCCCGACGACAGGACCAGAATCATCTATCTCCCCATTCAGGCGAAAACCAAAGGATTCATATAATTTTTGAGCCTGTACATTTTCAGGGTGAAGACTTAAATATATTTTCCTACAAGAATATTGCTGTTGTATTTCTTGTATTAGCATAGGTAGAAATCTTTTTGCATACCCGCTTCCCTGAAACCGGTAATCAATCATAAAACGGTCTAACCAGGCGCTTTGGTTAATTTGGCTATGCCAGCCATGCATCGCATACCCAACAAGGGATTCGTCATCATATAAACCGACGGACGTACCATTTTTCTCAAACTGTGATTCTGCCAACGAAAAAGCATTGCTTTCAATAAATCGATGCTGAAGGTCAGAAACGGATAAAGCCACGACAGAACGCCAATTATCTTTTGTTACTTCACGAATGTGAAGAGGCATGATTCCAACTCTCTTTCTGATAACTGCTGTTGCGGAAATTCCTCAACAGCCATTTGACATCCTATTCACTTTGATTTAGTAGGATTTAATCTTGTTTTCTGTAAAATGAATCATATATACATGAGAATGGACTAAGTTGTAAAGTGAAACCCCGATTAAAAGCAGAACTTTTCTAAAGAAGAGTTAGCGGCAAGAAAACGACACGACCATTCCCTGAAGATAATCAATTGATTTTCTCGTTATCTATTTCGCTTTTTTTCTCTTCCATTCCTTCATCCACGTTCAATTTATCAAGCATGGATATAGTGCTTACAAGATGGTTATTGAAGATTTGCCGGGCAACCTGGAGCAGTTGAATAATCATTGGATCTTTTAATGAATAAATGACACGGTTTCCTTCTTTGATCCCCGCAACAATATTCTTATTTCTTAAGATCATAAGCTGCTGAGAAACAGCTGAACCTTCACTTCCAGCCAGGCTTTGAATTTCATTCACACTTTTCTGTCCCTCTGCTAATATTTCAAGGATTTTAATCCTCAGCGGGTGGGCCAATGCTTTAAAAAATTCAGCTTTAAACTGCTGCATATCCAAATCCATCATCGTGTAGCTCCTTTAATCAAGTAGTAGAAAGAAACGTTCGGCTGTCAGCCTCTATTTTGGGTTCTCCGCATAACTGAGCACATTCGCTAAACGCAAAATGTTTGCAGCCCAAACACTTTTGTTTGTCCAGATGCTGCAATGCATAAGTAATAGCATCGCCCGTATGTTCAAAAAGGTGATCATCGCCAATCGAGCGGTATAAACCAGTTCTTTTCAAAACCTCTTTTGGCTGGCTGTTTAATCCTGTTATCAATACAATACCATGTTTGCTGAAATCAGCAATAATTCCGGCTAATCTCGCCTCGCCAGTGGTATCCATAAAAGGGACTTTGCCCATTCTTAAAAGCAGTACATTTGGTTTGTAATTGATTGTACTCAAAATCGACTGTTCAAAGGTCATCGCAGCGCCGAAAAACAATGGCCCTTCAATGTTATAAATAGATATTTGCGGACAATCGTGGCCGGCGGTTACCATGCCGACTTCAACTTTTTGATTTTTTTCCAAATTAGGAAGAGCTTTAGCTGTCACCATAATTTCACTCATTCTCTTTGTAAATAATATAATAGCTAAAACAAGTCCAAATTCAACAGCTGTTGTTAAATTAACAAAGACAGTCAAGAAGAAGGTAAGCAATAAAACGAGCGAATCACCCGTTTTTGTTTTTAACACATGCATGAACACATGTCTTTCACTCATATTCCAGGCGACTACCATCAAAATCGGTGCCATACTGGCTAATGGGATACTGGATGCATAAGGAGCAAATAGAAGAAGGATCAATAAAACGACAATCCCATGAATGACTCCCGATATTGGCGAGACCGCACCATTCTTGATATTGGTTGCAGTCCTTGCAATCGCACCAGTAGCCGGTATTCCTCCAAACATCGGTGTAATCATATTAGCAAGACCTTGGCCAATCAGCTCTTTATTGCTATCGTGTTTACTGTTTGTCATGCCATCAGCTACAACAGCAGACAATAAGGATTCAATTGCACCAAGAAAGGCAATCACCATTGCTGGTTTGATCATGAGTACGATGTTTTCAACAGTTAGATTAGGAAGTGAAAAGTGCGGCAATGTATTTGGAATCGATCCATATGCTGTTCCAATTGTGGCAACATGATCTGAATAAAATATGGAAGCAACCACTGTCGACAGGACTAACCCGATTAATGGGCCAGGTACTTTCGGAAACAATTTCGGTGTAAGGATCACAGTGATAAAACAGATGGCAGCAGTTAAAATGCTATACATATTCATACTGTTCAGATGCTGAGCAATTTCGATAATATTATCAATGAATGCTTCTTTCTTCTCGACACCTTCCAACCCTAAAAAATCCGCAATTTGTCCCGCGAAAATAATCACGGCAATACCTGATGTAAATCCAATCGTTACAGGCTTTGGAATGAATTTAATGAGTGAGCCTAATTTAAATAGGCCCATTAAGAAAAGCATAATTCCAGCTAAAAATCCTGCAATCAGCAAATTTTGAAAACCATAAGTCGCAATGATACCAAACAAAATGGGGATAAAAGCTCCGGTAGGTCCCCCAATTTGGTATCTCGATCCACCAAAAAGGGAAATGATGATTCCGGCGATGATAGTCGTGTAAATCCCAAATTCCGGTTTCACCCCAGAAGCAATCGCAAAAGCCATCCCAAGAGGAATGGCTATAACTCCGACAACAATTCCTGCTAATAAATCCTTTTGAAAAGCCTGGAGATTGTAACCTTTAAACTTACTGGACATAGAAAATCTTTGTTGCATGACTCAACCTTCTTTTTTGAATATTTTTATATTTGATTATTTGAATATATAATAACTAAAATTTACATCTATTCTTTGATATTGTCAAAAGAATTTTTTTGGGAATTAACGTAAATGTAAAAAATTGAAAAATATAAAATTGAGTCATTTAATAATAATATTTAATGCACAATGCTGTATGACGTATAGTATAATAGTGTATGACATATAGTATGAGACAGAGGAAAAGAGGTGGATGGGTGAGCAACTTATTGAATTCATTAAGTACCGAGCTAAGAAGGGGGACATTGACGTTAGCTGTGTTAAGCCAGTTGCGGACTCCGCAATATGGATATTCACTTGTCCAGTCATTGGAAAAGTCGGGGATTTTCATTGAGCAAAGCACATTATATCCACTGCTTCGCCGACTTGAAAAGCAGGAATTGGTAACGAGCAGCTGGGATACGTCCGAGACCAGGCCACGGAAATATTATGTTCTTAGTGAATACGGCAAAGAAGTTTTTGAGCAGTTAAAAGAAGAATGGCTGAAAAATTCTAAGGAATTATATAAGTTGTTGGAAGGGGAGGAAAAAGATGGACTTGATTGAGGTCTATATTCACGAAGTGACGCGCAGGCTTCCAGAAAAGACTCGCGAAGACATTGGACTTGAATTGAGGTCGACCATTGAGGATATGCTGCCTGCTGAATATAGAGAAGAGGATGTTAAATCTGTCCTGGAGAAAATGGGGAATCCAGCAATGCTCGCAAGCGGTTATCAGGATAAGCCGATGCACCTGATAGGGCCACGGTACTTCGAGGCATATCTTTCCTTATTAAAAATGATTCTGCCCATTGGGGCTGCGATTGCGGTGATTTCTTTAGCTGCAGAGCATATCTTTCGTTACAACGAAGGGGGAACAGTGCTCACTACGTTTATCGCAATCATGATTGAAGGTGTTGGAAGTATTTTAGAAATATCGTTTCAAACGTTTTTCTGGGTCACTTTATTCTTCGCAATTTTAGAAAGAACAGACAAGGGGAAAGACATGCAGCCACTAACACCATATTTTAAAAAGTGGTCACCCGAAGATTTGAAAAACATCCCTAATATTCCGAAGAAGAGATCTATTTCAAGGGCAGAAGTGTTTGGTAGTTTGCTATGGACGGCGATTTGGTCAACGGTTTATTTTTACGCGAATCGTCTTGCAGGAGTATATGAGAGCGGTGAAGAAGGACTTGTATTTGTAACTCCTTCTTTTAACCAGGAAGTCCTCGACTCCTATTGGCCAGTAGTTCTATTGGTGATTGGGATGGATGTCGCTTTAGCTTTATATAAATTCATTAAGGGCCAATGGACGAAAAAAACAGCAATTTTCAACACTGTGAATGAACTCCTTGCATTAGTGGTATTTGTTTTAATCATCAATAATCAGAATTTATTCCAACCAGAGTTTATTGCCTACATGTCCAATCTATTCACTGTTACAGGAGACGAATTTGTGGACAATGCGGTATTGGGATCATTGATCATCTATTTTATATTCGCTGTAATAAGTGTATTCGATGGATTCCGAAAAGCAAGAATCCGATAATGATAGAAATTAGAAAAAATAGTAAGAAAGAAAAGTAGTGATGGTCGCAACAATTGAACTTCAAGAAGGAAAAAAAATGAATTTCGACATTAATTAATACAGATAACCAATGTGTATGTATGAATTCTGCATTAAAAGAACTCATTGAACTAAATAAAAAAATGTTTCAGAAAATGAGGAAATAAAATGATTGAGAACTTCGTTAAATCACTATATGAGTCAATAATCAAAGAGAATCATGAATTAGACAGACATCTATACGAAACAACAAAAGTTGGCCCAAAAACCGATGAGTACTGCAAAGCAGCTATTGGTCTCTACAATAGCCTAACAGAAGAAAATAAGGATATTTTAATGAGGATAATTGAACAAACCATGATTGATACCATTTCCAACATGTTAGGTGTAATTGATGGAAGTTCAACTTTAAAAGACTGTTCGTTAGAGCCTAAATTACTGCTTGATTCTATTGATACAGAAGGGGAACTTCAAGATCACTTTCTAGAATTCATAGAAGAAAAAGACAGCCATTTATAATTGATATTTGGTAATAGAGGACTCTATAAAGAGCTATTGAAGTGATTGAAAGGTCTGGGGAAAATTCTAAAACCTTGAGTGGCTTAATGCCTTTCAAGGTTTTTTTGAAATAACAGTTTTATGGGTTAAAAATAAATCGATATATAAAAACTCATGATGGTTAGCAAACCTACGAGACTGGTAGCATTGACTAAGAATTTAAACAACCACACTTCATATATTAAATGCCCAATGACTCAACACATTTAGCGAACAGGCCTATTTCAAACAAGGATAATGATCCCAGTATATAGAATTTATCTTAATGAAGTGTTTTATATTACAAAGGGATGTGGAGAGAGTGGAGAATCGTTATCAAAATCTGATTTCATATGTGGAGTATATTAGGGAACGTAATCACAGCAGCGCGTCTGCCTTGGTAATCATAAAGGACGGGGAGGTTGTAGTGGAGCATTATAGCGGGCATCATTCCAATTCAGCTATTTCCCGTCCTGTTACGGAATCCTCCCAATTTAATATTGCTTCTGCACGGAAGAGCTACTTGGGACTGGCCATAGCGTTTGCACTTTATGAAGGGAAAATCAGAAGTCTTGATGACTCAGCCACTGACTATTTTGATGAGTACGATAAAGAGCTTCTCGCAGGCACGACAATCAGGCACTTGGTAACACATTGCCATGGATTAAATGAGAGACCTGACGGAACGGCTTATAGAGAGTTTAATCCAGGGGAAAACTGGGCGTACAGAGGGATCAATGTGATCATGATGGCTGGGTTATTAAATAGACTCTACGGTAAAAGCTTTCCCGAATTTCTTCAAGAGCGGGTATTCGGGCAGTTAGGATTATGTGAGACAGGGTGGCAGGCCAGTCCTAATGAAAAACTAGTGCATGTAGTCGACCATCCTGATGAACCTGCTGCGTTTTGTTTGGGAAGTTCAGACGGCAAAGCTTCGAATCTACATACTTCCGCAAGAGAGTTTGCAAAATGGGGTCTGCTCCATTTGAATAACGGAGTGATGAATGGGAAGCAGATTGTTCCGAAAGATGTGATTCAAATCGCCACTTCCATGCAGAGCCCCCAGTATAGGGATAAGGACTTGCCGGGAAATGGTTTGTTTTGGTATGTCCAGGACACACCAAGAGCAAGAAGCGAAATTGGGGAGAGAGTGCCAAAAGGTTCATATCAAATCCTTGGTGTTACGGGGCCAACCTTATTAGTGATTCCGGAATATAATCTTGTAGTAGCGAAAATGTACAATAAAAGATATAACTACGGAGTCGATCATTACCTTCATTACTTGAGAAAGTTCAGTAATTTGGCAGCGGATACATTTTGTCAGGCCAAAATATATTTGTGACTATGTTAGCACAGGATATATTCACTGTATACAGTATCTGTATAAGATTTGTGGGGCTTTACAAAAGTGAACCCGGTTTTAATGAATGCCGGGTTCACTTTCCCTTTCAGGATGGGCGTATACACTCAGGATTCTGGAATGATTGTTACCGCAATCGTACGGGTTGGAAGATTTTCATCCTCTTTTTTTAGTTTGTAGTATTTATGCATTAGATCATTCAATTCCCGATGGAAGGAGTCGAAATCTTGATCTGCGATTTTTAATTCTAGTAAGGAAAAGGTTGCCTGATCCTCGGTACTATTCTTTTTTTCTAATGTGGAAAGGTAATTTTGATATTGGGTCAACAAGGAAAGCTGATAAAAAGAAATATAATTAAGCTTTTTTTCCTTGGAGGTTTTTTTCCATTCTTCTGAATCCAGGCGAGCAGCATCCTCATTAAGCGCATAATACTTTTCGGAAACGGACCGAATTTTCTTTTCTTTTACAATCCTAAGAACACCAGCGTCAAACATCACCTGGATGTGTCTGTATAAAGTCGCCTGTGGAACATCCTGAATGATATCAAGCATTCCTAAAGGTGTTAGACCCTCCTCATTATTTCTCATCAAAGCCTGTGCTATCTTCATTCTTACAGGGTGCATTAAAATTTCCGCTTTGTTCGTCATTTTATCTCCTTTAACATCCTTTTGATTAAAAAGGCTCTTCATATTGATAATGATAACATTATCAATATAGAGAACAAAAGTGGCAGTACGATAATTATTTTTAAAAAAAGGTGCAAACACCTCGTTCTTTTGTTATCATTATTGATAATGATAACAAAAGAACTAAAGGGGACATGAGGATGAAACTTCATTACGGATGGGACGAACTGAAAAATATTGATTTTATGGAAGTGCTGCCAATTATTTTGCCGTTTGCAGTGGTTGGATTGGTGCTTATTTTAATTGCGTTGATCGATTTGTACCAACATCGCGAAACGAGAAAGAACATTTTAATGTGGACATTGATTATTTTGTTTTGTAATACAATTGGGCCGATTTTATATTTTGCAGCTGGACGAAAGGATGATCTTCCGTCATGAAATTGGAGATAAGGAATGTAACGAAGCGGTTTAAACAAAAGACTGCGGTCAGCGAGTTTTCAATGGAGCTTGAAACAGGCCAATGTGTAGGGTTGATTGGGCCGAATGGTGCGGGCAAGTCTACGTTAATAAAGACCATCGCTGATGTACTTCACGCGGATGAAGGCGAGGTACTTCTTGATGGGCAGAGAATCTCAAATATGAAGCGAGAGATTGGTTATTTGCCACAGTATCCAAACTTTTTCCCGTGGATGACGGCGAATGAAACGCTTCTATTCATGGGGCAGCTTTCAGGAATGTCGAAGCAAAAGCTACTGGCAAAGGTTCCAGTTGTCTTAGGAAAAGTCGGTCTTACCGGAGAGGAAAATGCAAAAGTCCAAACGTTTTCGGGAGGTATGAGGCAACGGTTAGGGATCGCACAGGCGATTCTTCATGCACCAGCTTTCATTGTCATGGATGAACCTGTTTCCGCATTAGACCCAATTGGCCGCAGGGAAGTACTAAATTTGATTCAAGAAATAAAAAAAGAAACAACCATACTGCTGTCCACCCATATTTTAAGTGATGCAGAAGAAATATGTGAAAGGTTTGTCATTATGAAAAATGGCAAAAAAATCGAAGACACAACGATAACAGAGTTGTTGAGAAGAAATACCAGGGTTTCAGTCTCAATGGAGATTGCTCCAAAAGATCTGCAATGGATTCAATTAGCCGGAGAATTACCCTATGTGAAAAAAATCGAAGTGAAGGGGAGCAAAGTGGAATTTACACTGGAAAATCCCCAGCAGCAAAAAAATATGTTATTAAAAACCGCATTGAATCATGATGTTGATATTGTACGATTTGAAGCGGGCGGAAGAGAAACTCTTGAGGAAATCTTTTTGAATTTGGTGGTGGGCGTATGAATTCCTTAATGGTTCTAATAAACAAAGAATTTGTTCAAATGAAACGAGACTATAAAATAATTTGGCTTCCTCTTGTATTCATGTTCTTAGGTGCGACCCAGCCTGTAGTCATGTATTACCTCCCAGCTATTTTAAAAGCTTTAGGGGGAGGCCAGGGCATCACAATCGATCCTTCAATGACTCAACAGGAGGGAGGCCATATAATGGCGGCTACCCTCGGGTCCCAATTTGACCAGCTGGGTCTGATGATTATAGCTGTTTCAGTGATGGGGGTCATTCAAAGCGACAAAGCGAGCGGGATGCTTGCCTTTATATTAACAAGGCCAGTTTCGGTAGGAGCTTACATTTGGGGCAAAGTAATATCAAACTATTTCATCATCCTCCTAAGTGTATCTTGTGGTTTTTTTGTTTCTTATTTGTATACAAGCTATCTATTCTCTAGCGTGCAATTTTCCTGTGTACTGGCATCCTTATTCATTTATTCTGTCTGGGTGTTATTCATGGTCACATTCACTACCATGATTAGTACAATTTTCAACAGTCAGGGCATCATTGCTTTAATTTCCATAGTGTTTCTGCTCTTTAACCGGATGATCGTCGGGTTGCATCCAGTGCTCGATATGCTGAACCCAGCAGGAATGAGCAAGTATGCAATGGAATTTTTGATCACCGGTTCAGCCGAGAATAGTTTTTATGGAAATTTAGTGATCATCATGATTTGGATTTTGGTGACAATGGTTATTTCATATTATTGGATCACACAGAAGAAATTTCATTAGGAATAGGTAGCAAGAAAGGGTATCTGTCTGGTTGTAAAATTTAAATAGAGTATAAAAAGAACTAAAAAATTGTTCTATTCATCCTAAAGTCTCATTTTTCTAAATATTATAAAATATCCTTACCCTTTCCATTTATTCCTGTTAATATATTACATAAGGGTCCCGAAAGTTTTTTCGTACATACTGTTCCATACTGACACTGGGGCTCCCGAAAACAAAATAGGAGGGTTAGGATGAATAAGAAATTTGTTATTCCCATGGTATTATCCACTGCTTTGTTTACCAGTACATTTGCCGCTGGAACTGTTGGCGCTGTCAGTCAGGAAGATAGGGTGAATCACGTGTCTGAAAATCATGCGCAAGGCTGGAAGCAGCAAAACCGTCCCGTTTTTGAAAAAATCAAACACATTACTACGAAAGACACAGCTGATGCGGTCAAGTTCATCGAACAAAATGAAAGCCAGCTAAACATAAAGAATGCCGGCAAGAGTCTCAAAGTGAAAGGGCAGGATAAAGACGATCTCGGTATGACCCATGTCAGACTGCAGCAAACAAAAAATGGTGTGCCTGTTGAAGATGCTGAAATGGTTGTTCACTATAACAAAGACGGTGCTGTTGAAACTGTTAACGGCAGTTATAATAATGAAATTGCCGAAAGTAATATGAGCACTTCACCGCAACTATCAGCTGAAAGTGCACTCGAAACGGCCAAGAAAGCCGTTTCTGCACCAGAACAGATGGATTACGCTCCCAAAACAGAGCTCGTCATACTTCCATTTGAAAACCAGCATTATTTAACGTATAAAGTCAATTTGAACTTCCTTGGTGAAAACCCTGGAAACTGGTTTGTATTCGTTGATGCAAAGACTGGGGAAGTGATTGATCAATACAACGGCCTTATGCATACCGATCAATTCAAACCAGCTACCGGATCGGGAATTGGGGTGAAGGGAGATCATAGAACACTTCATATCTCTCACAAAAACGTTGCTGGATCAAATGAAGGATCTACGTTCTATCTCCAGGATAATTCCCATGAGAACCTTGAAGGCATTTCAACATACGATTTTAAAAACCAGTGGCGGTCATCCACTGTACAGCTTCCTGGAGAATTATTTGCTGCCAAAAATGCTTCCTGGAAGAGTGACTATGAGCGGGCGGGTGTGGATGCCCATTATAATTCTGAAAAGGTTTACCACTACTATAAAGATCAGCACGGACGAAACTCAATTGATGGCAATGGAATGCCAATTGTCTCAACCGTCCATTATGGGGAAGATTACAATAACGCATTTTGGAATGGCTATCAAATGACATATGGAGACGGTGACGGGGAGTTCTTCATCCCTCTATCCGCAGGCTTGGACGTTGCAGCACATGAAATGACGCACGGCGTTACCACTCATTCTGCAGGATTGAAATACCGTTTTGAATCAGGAGCATTAAATGAAGCCTTTTCCGATATTTTCGGAGCACTGGTCGATGGTGATGACTGGGAAATGGGAGAAGACATCATGGCACCTGATGCACTGGCTTCCGGCAGAGAATCACTACGAAGCCTCAGCAATCCAAATAAATATCCAGTCGGAGCTTCCTATGTACGCTATGGAGACGGCAGGGGATTATATCCAAAGCATATGAATGAATTCTACAAGCTTCCGTTATACCTGGACAATGGCGGCGTTCATATCAACTCATCCATCATCAACCATGCAGCCTATCTCACAGGCACGCAAATCGGAAAAGAAAAGCTAGGAAAAATCTACTACCGTGCCCTAACCGTTTACCTAACACCAGACTCAAACTTCAGCCAGGCGCGAGCCGCACTGATTCAGTCTGCCGTCGACCTATTCGGAGAGAATAGTACAGAAGTGAAGGCAACTGAGGATGGATTGAATGGAGTGGGGATCACCCAATAGCCTTCATAATGTGTAACCAACTTCTTAACAGACCTTAAACGATATTAGTCGTTTAAGGTTTTTTGATTGGGTGTTAATCCAGAAGTTTAAGTAATTGTCAGGCCCGCTTGATGATATCGCAATCAGTTGGTTTGCGGGGTATCGAAGGGTTAATTCGGATACGAGCGATTCAAAATTTTAATTTATATAAGTTTTTATTTAGCTGGTTTTTGAATCCTTTTAGATGAAATATATGGTAACATACTAAATTCTCTCTTAAAATAAAGATATACTTTAATTCTGAAAGGGAGAGATCGTATGGAAGGGCATATAAGGGATCTATATGAAGTGGAAGGAGCTTTTTATCAGTATACAAATAAGGGGAAAAGCTATTTGTGTAGGCGACTAGCTGTAATACAGGCTAAGGAATCCACTTATCAAGAACATTATGATGCTCTTTTTATCATGGTGAATCCCGGAAGCTGTCAGCCACTTGATTCCTCATATAATGTTCCGGTTATTCAAACTTTAAGTGATAGTGTGCCTTTAGTGAAAGCAAAGTCTGACCCTACTCAACGGCAACTGATGAGAGTGATGGCAGAACAAAAATGGAATAAAACAGCGATTTTTAACCTTTCAGATCTGTGCGAAGGAAATCTAAGTAAGTTTAGCGAGTTGATGAAAAGCTGTCGCCATTCTTTTCCCCATCACAGTATATTTTCTGACGAACGGGCCAAGGAACTTCAAAACTTATTCCTTCAAAATCGAGGCCCTGTGATTGTAGCATGGGGAACGAATTCGTGCATTTCTGATTTGGCAAAGAAAGCGTTATTCACGTTACAAATGAACGATATAGAGTATATGGGAAAGCCATACGCTAATTACCCATACTATTATCATGCCAATCCACATTTGCAATCTATGAAACAAGAATGGCTAGAATATATGTCCGAACAATTACAGGCGCGTTCTGTATAAAGTGAATAAAAAAGGCACCAGTCTTAAAAATAATAAATGAGTGGGAGAAGCCGGATATGAAAGAAGGCATCTACGAGGAGATTATTAACCAGCATATAAAATCAGAGTTAGAAACGCTGGATATAGAGCATTATGAGATTGGCAAGGAACAACTAGATATTGAAGAGGCTAGGAAACTACTTTCATCATACATAAACACTGTAACAAGAAGAGCTTTAAAGTTCGTTCGCGATAATCAGAGCGACGGTAAGCAGGCATTGCTTGACCAGATTCAGACATGTAACGAAATTATTACTGTTCTAGGAGAGCGGTTGGATGAGGAAGAATTTGAGAAATTAAAGATTGAAGAGGAAGGAGAAATTCTAACCTCTATTTATTCAAAAATGAATTCGGTAAAAAGTTTTCGTAAAGGGGAAGTGATCCGACCAATCACTCCTCTTTCACAAAGCTCTTTGTTTACTGGTTCAAATTATGAGCCCAATATGCTTGGTGAGTTAAAGAAGGAAATCTTAACAGCGAATTCTGTGGATATGCTTGTCTCGTTTATTAAATGGAGTGGCTTGCGCTGCCTTATTGAGGAGTTAAAGAGCTTTACAGCAGCGCCTGGAAACAAACTTAGAGTGATTACTACCTCTTATATGGAGGCAACCGATTATAAGGCAATTGAAGAATTGAGCAAGCTGCCGAATACGGAAATCAAAGTTTCCTATGACGTAGAGCGGACACGTCTTCATGCAAAAGCCTATTTATTTAAAAGAGACACAGGCTTTAGTACGGCTTATATTGGTTCATCGAATCTTTCTAATCCCGCCTTAACCGCAGGGCTTGAGTGGAATATGAAAGTGACTGAAAAGGATTCGTTTGATATAATTCGTAAATTTGAGGCCACATTTGAAAGCTATTGGAACGATAGTGAATTTAAAGGCTTTGATCACAACGAACGTTCCGATCGGGAACAGTTAAAGATCGCTTTGTCTAACAAAAAAGAGCAGAATCAAAATGCTTTATCTGTTCATTTTGATATTCAGCCCTTTCATTATCAAAAAGAAATTCTTGAAAAACTTCAGGTAGAAAGAGAAGTTTTTGGTAGAAAGAAAAACCTGCTTGTTGCGGCAACAGGTGTTGGGAAGACTGTCATTTCCGCCTTTGATTACAAGCGATTTAAAAAAGATAATAAAAATTCAGCCAAGCTGCTATTTGTGGCACATAGAGAGGAAATTTTAAAGCAAAGCTTAGATACATTTCGAGTTATTTTAAAGGACCCGAACTTTGGTGACCTCCTTGTAGGGACAAATCAGCCAGAATCACTCGATCATTTATTCGTCAGCATACAGAGCTATAACAGCAGGGAATTATATAAATTTACAACAGCGGATTATTACGATTTCATCATTGTAGACGAATTCCATCATGCGGCAGCAGACTCTTATCAAAAGCTGTTAAGCCATTATGATCCCAAAATTCTTCTTGGTTTAACAGCGACACCTGAACGAATGGATGGTAAAGATGTTTTGACCTTTTTTGAAGATACAATTTCTGCTGAAATGCGTTTAACTGAAGCAATTAATCGCAAGTTGCTCAGTCCTTTCCAATACTTTTGTGTGAGTGACACTGTTGATTTATCAAAATTAAAGTGGGGAAGGAAAGGTTATGAAGTTCGTGAGTTAGCAAACGTCTATACTGCCAATACGAGACGGAGTACTCAAATCATTAACAGTCTGTATAAGTATGTAACGGATATAGAGGAGGTAAAAGGACTCGGTTTCTGTGTGTCTATCGATCATGCAAAATATATGGCTGATTACTTCAACGAAGCCAGCATTCCATCCGTTGCTCTTTATGGAAATGTTGATACCAAGGTAAGAAGAGAGGCGCAGGGAAAGCTTGTCAATGGTGAATTAAAGTTCATTTTCGTTGTGGATTTATATAATGAAGGTATTGATATTCCAGAAGTAAATACGATTCTTTTTTTAAGACCAACAGAAAGCTTAACTGTCTTCCTTCAACAATTAGGGAGAGGTTTGCGCCTTGCAGAAGATAAAGACTGCCTCACTGTTTTAGACTTTGTTGGACAAGCACATAAGAATTATAATTTTGAAGATAAATTCCGGGCACTGATTGGAAAAACAAAACATTCGGTCCAATACTATATGGAAAATGGCTTCTTCAACCTTCCGAAGGGAAGCTTTATTCAATTAGAAAAACAGGCTAAAGAATATATTTTACGGAATATTAAAACAAGCAGCTATACACGAAGCAATCTTGTTGCCAAGATGAAGTACTTTAGCCAAGATACTGGCCTGGATCTGACATTGAGAAACTTTCTGCACCATTATGACCTCTCCCTGTACGACTTTTACGGAAAAAACCGCAATCGAAGCTTTACTCGAATGGAGGTTGAAGCAGGTTTAAGGGAAGCCTTGCACTGGGAACTTGAAGATTTCGTTACCAAACGGCTTCAAAACTTATTTTTTCTTAATTCAAGCACTTTGCTGATGTTTTTGATTCGCTATATCGAGGAAGGAATCATAAAGAACGAAGAAGAAAAATTGATGCTTCATATACTTTATTACTCTTTTTATCAGCAGTACCCAGAAAAAGAAGGACTTGAGTCCATTGAAAGTGGAATACAAAAAATCTTTAACAACCCACAGTTTAAAAATGAAATGCTAGATATCCTTCGCTTTCAATATCAATCTATCGAAACAATGGAAATAAGAAATGACTTCTCCTTCCCTTGTCCGTTAAAAGTTCACTGCAGCTACTCAACGACACAAGTCTTAGCAGCAATGGGGTATTATAACGAGGATCAAACACCAGCCTTTCGAGAAGGAGTGAAATACTTCCCGGAGAAGGATCTAGATATCTTCTTTATCACATTAAATAAATCAGAAAAAGACTTTTCACCTTCAACGCTCTATGAAGACTATGCAATCAACGAAAAACTTTTTCACTGGCAAACACAAAGCAGAGTATCAGAAATCAGCCCAACTGCCCAAAGGTATATACACCATAAAAAGAATCATCATAAAATCGCCCTGTTCGTACGAGAATACAGGCAACAAAACGGCCACACAGCCCCCTTTATATTTCTAGGAACAGCAGAATACATCAGCAATAACGGTGCGAAGCCAATGAGCTTTATTTGGAAACTAAAAGAGGAAATGCCGGCAGGGTTGGTAGCTGGGGCGAATAAGAATATATTGTAAAGCATAAAAAAAGATTTGTTTTTCAAAATAATTAATTTCAATATATAACAAAATTAGGCAGGAGAAATGGGTGTTTTGTAGAAATCAGTAAAATATACCCGAATGATAGGAGAAGAAAAAATGAATGATATTTTTCTGAAGGATGTTGAAATTCAAGAAATATTCAAATCCCACCTAACAATTGAATCTAAAGTCATGTCCATTGAAACTTTATTTGCAAATGCAAGAAGAAAAAAAATACAGTGTATGATCCTTACTATCAAAGAAATTATGTTTGGGATGCTGATAAAGCTTCTTACTTTATAGAAAGTATATTGTTAGGCACAGAAATACCTCCACTTGTTTTTTTTAACACGGGTAAACAAATCGAAGTAATTGATGGGAGATAGAGATTTGAAACTATAAAACGGTTTATAGAAGGTTTTTTTGCATTAACAAATAGTGGTCTAACAGTTCTTAAAGATTTTAAAAAGAAGAGTTTTAACGATTTTCCAATAGAAATTCAGGATATTTTCTGGGACACAAAGCTAAGAATTATTGAATTTGGTATTGTGAATGAACCTAGGTTGGATGAGCGGAAAGAAGATTTAATAAAAAAAGAAATATTTAGAAGATACAATTCAGGGATAACGCCTTTAAAGAGTGCGGAAATTGAAAATGCTAGATATACCCATAATGAAACAAATGCATATTTTAAGAAAAGTTTAAAAAAAAATAGGAGTTTCTATAAAAGTTTATTGGAGTTGTTTTTTCAAGAGAGAGAAATTGAACTAATGGATAAAGCTATTACAATAGAAAAAGTAATGGAAAAAATAAGGTTTCTATTAGTTATACATCATATTCCTATAAACTATTATGCTAGATTAAAAGGAAGAAAAGAAATAATCAGTAAAATATTTGAAAATATATCAAATAATATCAATGATCTGGATATATTTTATGCTGATTTTGTATCAAAAATTGAGGTTCTTAATGAGTTTAGGTTTCAATTTGATGAAGAAAAAAAGCCTACTAATCGTCTGGTTTATGAGTGCCTTTATTGGATGATTTCTATCCTTGAAGTGGAGAATAAAAATCTTGATTTTTTTGATGACTCAAAAATTAGGGCCAAATTGATAAGTAAAATCTCTTCTAATATTGATAAATATAGAATTGAGCAGAGTCATTTTTATAAGGAATTTATTGGGAGATATAATTTTACAGCGGGATTATTTGAAGATGAGTTTGGTATCAACTTTGATTTATATCTAAATAATAAGGGAAGATTCAAAGCAAAATTAGAAGAGTTAAACGTGGATATAAACAACACTAACAAGATCCATCAATTTGAATCACTAAGGTTAAATAAACCAGATGCATCGACAACTACTATCGAAGATATATGTAGACAAATGATGCGAGGAAGGTTTTTATTAAGACCTTCCTATCAAAGGGGGGAGGCTATTAATAAGATGAAGTCCTCTGCTATTATAGAAAGTATACTACTTGGTGTTAAGCTCCCCCCTATATTTGTATATAAAAGAAATGATGGAATTTCAGAGGTTGTTGATGGACAACAAAGATTACTCTCAATACTCGGTTTTATAGGCGAACCATTTAATAATGAGGAAGGTGAAAAAATTAAATCAGAAAAAGATAAGTTTCTGTTAAATAAACTTACAATACTCGGTAATTTAAACGGGAAGAAATTTGATGATTTACCGGAAGAACTAAGAGAAAAAATTTATGATTTTAACCTTTCTGTTGTTAATATTGACGAGAGAATAAACCCGAATTTCGATCCTATTGACTTATTTATTAGGTTAAATAATAAACCGTATCCAATTAGAGAAAATACATTTGAGATGTGGAATTCATATGTAGATAAAGATGTGATAAGTATTATTAAAGAGAATACTATGAAGCATAGTCAATGGTTCCATGTTAGATTCAATAATAATAGAATGAATAATGAGGAGCTATACACAACCTTAGCTTACTTAGAGTACAAAAATAGAAAAAAAGACACTATTATCACTGACTATTTGGATATTTATAGGATTGGAAATAAAATTAATTCTAGAATAAAGGATAAAGGAGATATAACAAAATTACTAAATTCCGTTTCCTTAGATAACCATTTAAAAGAGGATTTCATCAAAAGTATTAAAGGAGTTGAAACTTTTATAAGAAAAGTTAAAACTCTCCTAATTGATAAGGATACTGATGATATAACAAGTTTCTTAAAAATAGAACTAGATAATCTTTACCATCCAAAAGGTAATAAAGCTAGGCGAACTTTACAGAATTTTTATGTGCTATGGTTTATACTTCATAAAATAAATTATGAAATGGTAAAACAAAATAGAGTTGAACTCAAACTAAGAATATCTGATATTTTTAATTATATTAGAGATATCCAAGATGACATTAACACTGGAGGAAGAGAAGGAGCCCAAAACGGAACAGATAATTTTTATATTAAATTAGATGGAATATGGAGTAAATACGAAATTCAAAATCGAAAACTTATACTTACACATGAAGAAAGAAATAAATTAATAAAAAAACAGGAAAATCTTTGCCCATTATGTAATGGTCTATTATTCAATGGTGACGATATTGAAATAGATCACATCAAACCTTTGTCAGTCGGAGGGCGCGATACATTTTTAAACCTCCAAGCTACACATAAAGACTGCAATAGAAAAAAAAGAAATTTTTATAAAAACACCTAGTATATCATTGAAATAACAAAACAAACTTACAATGTATTTTAACGGAGATGAAGATAAATATGCCAACATACAACAAACTAGTTCGTGACAAAATCCCTGAAGTGATTGAAAAAACTGGGAAACGTTTTTCTACGAGTGTATTAAACAATGAGGAATACATTGTGGAGCTTAGGAAGAAAGCGTTTGAAGAGTTAAATGAATATGTTGAGACTGAGACGAAGGAAGACGCTGTGGAGGAGCTTGCGGATCTTTTGGAGATTGTGCATGCACTTGCTGAGTATCATGGGTCATCGATTGATGAAGTAGAAGAAGTTCGGAAGATGAAGGCTGCAAAGCGTGGGGGCTTTAAGGAAAAGATATTTTTGATTGAGGTTGAAGATGAGTAAGATTGATTTGGTTACAAGCGGATTGGGTCGCCAGCTTTTGCAACGCATGGAGTCGGCGGCGACGATTTGCATTTTGACTTCATTTGTTATGAAGTCAGGGGTGGATTTTCTAAAAGAGGGACTGAAGAAGGCAGCTGACAGGGGTGCGGATATTAAGGTTTGTACCGGTGATTATTTGTATGTCACCCAGCCTGACGCACTCCAAGAGCTTCTGAAGATTGACAATCGCATTCAAATCAGGCTTTGGCGAAGCAACGGGGTTTCTTTTCACCCAAAGGCCTATCTTTTTTCTGGAGAGAACGAAGAGTGCCTGTTTATAGGCTCGTCCAATCTATCTAGATCCGCGCTAAATACTGGTGTTGAATGGAATATTGCAGTGAGTGACGAGAAAGAATTGTTCAATAAGGCATTGTCGGAGTTTCTTAAGCTTTTTCTTGCTGATCAAACAATTGAGCTGAACAGTGAAACACTTAAAGCATATCGTACGGTCTACGACCAAGTTCATGAATCCAATCCTAATTTGGCAAAAGAATGGACCGAAGCAGAGGAGATTGAGATGATGCTGCCGGCTGAGGAAGAAATTCCGGCACAGGTCGATCTTGTTCATGATGAACAGGCTGAGTATGGAAAAATCATACCACGGTTTGCTCAAATAGATGCATTGGAAGAACTGAACAAGACACTGGAAGAAGAGTACAGCAAAGCACTCGTTGTCATGGCAACGGGTCTCGGCAAGACTTATCTTGCAGGATTTTTTGCGCAAAACTTTAATAATGTACTTTTTATCGCGCATCGTGAAGAAATCCTTTATCAGGCAAAAGCGTCTTTTCAAAGAATTATGCCTGATAGAAATTTTGGTATCTATAACGGCCGTATCAAAGAGGGAGAAGCAGATGTTATTTTCGCTTCGATTTACACTCTCAGTATCAATACCCATATTGAAAGATTTTCTCCTGATGAATTTGACCTGATTGTAATAGACGAGTTCCATCATGCAGCAGCCAATACATATCAACGCGTGCTGGAATATTTTTCGCCTAAATTTCTGCTTGGGATTACCGCTACTCCTGATCGAAATGACAATAAGGATGTTTACGCTATTTGCGACGGAAACGTCGCCTTCCGTCTTGACTTCCTTAAGGCAATAGAAAACCGCTGGCTCTCTCCATTCAAATATTATGGCGTATATGATGACACGGATTACAGCCAAATCAGTTGGCTAGGTACGAGGTATGATGAAGAGCAGCTACTCCAAGTGCAGCTGCGAGAAGGAATGGCGGAGAATATTCTGAACGCCTGGAAAGAGAAAAAGCAAACGAGAACAATTGGTTTCTGTTCCTCAGTAAGACAGGCGGATTTTCTATCAAATTATTTTAACAGTAAAGGTTTTAATACTGTCAGCCTTCATTCAAGGCAAAAAGGCGTGGTCAGAGGCAATGCAATTGCCATGCTTGAAAAAGGGAAACTTGATGTCATTTTTACAGTGGATCTGTTCAATGAAGGTGTAGATATTCCTCCTGTCGATACTCTTCTATTCGTCCGTCCGACAGAATCGCTGACTGTATTCACACAACAGATAGGCCGTGGCCTTCGTTTGTACCCAGGAAAAGAGTATTGCATAATCATCGATTTGATAGGAAATTACCGCAATGCAGATATTAAACTGAGTCTGTTTGATAGCGCGAATAATCGGTCGAGAAATGGCCAAATCGTTGAACCGACAGTTCCGCAAACCTGTGAATTGAACCTGGATATAAAGGTCATCGATCTTTTGAAAGAGATGGCCAGGAAAAGACAGCCTCGTCGGGATAAGCTATATGAAGACTATATGCAGCTGAAACAAGAAATTGGCCAAAGACCTACATACCTTGAACTTCATTTGAAGGGTGGTTCGGATTCGGTACATTATCGGCAGGAATTCAAATCGTATATTGGTTTTCTGGAGTGGGCGGATGAACTGTCTACTTATGAACAGGAAGTATACATGCGGTATCATGACTGGCTTGAAGAAGCAGAAAAAACCAGTATGGCAAAAAGTTATAAAATGGTTGTGCTTCTTGCCATGTTAAACAGAGGTATTAACGATTGGAGTGCACCAATAACCCCAAGGGAAGCGGCACCGTTTTTCCACCAGTACCTTACCGAAACAGAGTATCGAAAGCGAATTGATTTCTCTGATAAATCATCAAAGAAACTGTGGGAATATGCCGAGGAAGGTGTCGGGCAACTAATTGCTAGGATGCCGATGACAAAATGGAGTGGCAGTTCAAATGGATTGGTTACATTTAATAACGGTATCTTTAAACTTAACCTGGAAATTCATCCTGAGAACAGGGAAACTCTCTGCGGTTGGACTCGAGAAATCTGCGAGTACCGATTGCATTACCATTTTGAGAGGAAAGCAAAAACGCATTCATAAAAAGAAAATGATCATTTGTAATAGCCGGACAATCATCGTTCCCCTGACAAGGAAGAAGTGACCTGTTCACTTCTTCCTTGTCAGGGGATTTTTTCTTATATTTCGTCGCTGGTAACCAACCCAGTTATTCACTAATGAGATTTCATTGTAAACCTGTTAGCCTTGTTGTATAGGGCCTGTTCATTCTTAAAAAAATTAACAGGAGGTTTTACAAATGAAAAAGTTATATTCTTTCATCAGTTCCATTATCCTCATAATTGGTTCATATACAGTTTTTACAACATCGCACCTGAAGGCTGCAACAGAAAAGAAGAATGAGTCTTTGAAATTAAAGGAGACCAGCCTCGGCCAGAAAGAAATCGAGTCAACCGCTAACCGTTTTATCGATGAAGAAGAAAGGGTCCTTTTGGCCCGTCTTGTCCATGCTGAGGCAAAAGGGGAGCCTTATGATGGCAAAGTGGAAGTTGCAAATGTAGTGCTGAACCGGGTTGAAAATGAACAGTTTCCCGATACGATACAAGGTGTCATTTATCAGAAGAATGCCTTTGAACCTGTTCAAAACGGCTCCATTAACAAGCCTGCTGATCAAGAATCTGTGAAGGCGGTTGAGGAGGCGTTGACGGAAGAAGGTCAAGGAAACGATGACGAGCTGCTTTATTTTTATAATCCTGATACGGCAACAAGCAACTGGATTTCCTCTCGCACAGTGGTCAAAAAAATCGGGAATCATTCGTTTGCTATTTAAAAGCGCAAACAGCCAAGAGCTGTGCGCTTTTTTTGTGTAAAAAAACTAACAAAAGGCAAAACAAGTGGCTCCCAATAATGAAATATATGCACATGACAATGTGACAAATGCAAAGAAAACAGAGGTGAAGGTAAGGTCCTTCCCAATTTAGCTGAAGCATATGGACAAGAAGCTGTCTTCTGAGACAATGGAGATTGTCTTTCGTTTTTCATTAGAAAAAGTCGATGGGAAGACAGCTGTAATGGGAGAGATGGCTTTAATTGAAGACGAGGTTAATGGTGTTGCTAATTAATTTCGCAAGGGAAATATTGAAGTATCCGCGATCCATAATCACCACTTTCACGTGCAGCCGAAACTTATGTATCTTCACTTCCAGGGAATCGGTGACATGAGGGACCATGCAGCAGTTATTCAAAAAGCCATCGGGAAAACAGGTCATAAATCATAAGTATTTCTTTAAAAACGCTTGTCGGGAGTCTGGCGTTTTTTGTTTGCTGTAACAAGGATTATTCTTCACAATTCTGCCACAATATATCCCTGACCACCCTGTCCGTTTTGGCTCGCCAGCCTTATATAAAGGGTGAAAGGGTGGTGCAAAAAAATGACGATTAAATCAGGTGTCATTGACGGATTTGAAAAGTATTCACAGTTTGCCTCGCTTGGAGAATTTAATGCTCATATGGAAATGTGGATGGCGGAGTACAAGCATCAGTTTACAAAAGGGGAATTGGTTGGGTTGAAGCGTCTTGTTCGGTTTGCAGCTAAGATTCCAGGCGTATGCAATGCAAAAATCGGTACTGTGCTGAAGGCAATCCACGAGGAATACCAGGACCTCGGCATTTCCCGTTCTACCTTCAAGCGCATGATTATCAAGGCAAAGAATTTTGGCATTTTCACTGTCTACGAAACAGAGCGGAAAAACGGTTCCCAATCCAGCAACCTTTATGTGTTCAATCGTTTTGCCCTCAATGAACCACCTAAAGAAGAAAAAATGAACTGCCATAATAAAACTATCATTCCTTCTAAAACTAACATTAAAAAGAATAATAAACGTGAAGAGGAACCTGCTGCTGAAAATACATTTGTTGCTGATAATGAAAATGCACCAGAAGACCATCTGTTTGTCAGCGACCGTGTGCCTACAGCATTTGTGCAACTAGTAAAGTATTTTTACCCGCAGGCAAAGTCCATCGAAGAATTCTGGAGAATGAGCAAGATTTCCGCCTACCGTAACAACAGAGAGAAAGAGACAGAAACGCTTTTATCTGTGTCGCTCGACGCCTTCAGGCAGTTTGTACGAAAGATGAAATCAAGAGCAGCAGTCAAAAACCCAATTGCCTACTATACCGGAATCCTCAACAAAAAGTACCAGGAATTGTACTTCGAGGAACTGTATGAAATGGAGTTTTGCAGAGGGAGTGCGGAACCATTATAAGGGCAGTTGTAGAGGTTAAGGAGCATGTTTCCCCAGCAAAGGGCTGTCTCTCACCCCTAAGCTATGATCCCCTTTAAAGTTTCGATTACTTTGTTACAGATCACACGCCCAATATTTTAATTTCGCTATAGTAACTCCATACAATGCCCATCCCTTGACTGGTATACTTTAACTATACATATTTTGTGGCGTATGCAGCAGAAACTTATAAACCGGGCAAGCAGGCATTGTATGAATTCATCCTGAAGAACGGGATTTCGGACAAGGAAAATTCAGCAAGGGCCATTTGGCAGGTCGGTAAAGGGGATGGAGTGTTTTAGGAATTTTAAATGAAGATGGAGTGATAAAGGACAGGGACTTTTTTAAACAATGGATTATGGGAAAGGAGGAAACAACATGCACGAAGAAGGATATATTGATGTAACTGGTGGGCGTGTCTGGTACGAATATTATAATAAAGAGGCTAACGGGACCCCTGTAATCATTTTGCATGGCGGACCTGGTTCATCCTGCTATACTCTCCAGGGGCTGAAGGAGCTTGCCGAGGACCGGCCGGTCATTCTTTATGACCAATTGGGCTGTGGAAGATCAGACCGGCCAGATGACTCTTCGCTTTGGAAAATTGACCGGTTTGTTGAGGAACTGGCTCAGGTGAGAAGCGCATTAAGCCTAGATAAAGTACATCTTCTTGGTCATTCATGGGGAACGACGCTTGCTGCCGCTTATTGTCTCACCAAGCCGGATGGAGTTGAAAGTGTTATTTTTTCCAGCCCATGCCTAAGTGCGCCGCTATGGGCTAAAGACCAGGAGCATAATATTAAAAAACTGCCATTAGAAGTTCAAGAAACAATTAGACGCTGCGAAGAATATGGCACGACAGATTCCGAAGAGTTTAAAGAGGCAATAAGTGAGTTCAATAAGCAATTTGTTTGTCGATTAGAACTTGATACTGACTGGTTGGATAAAGGCTCTTCCTATCGAAGCCCGGAAGTATACCAGATTATGTGGGGCCCTTCCGAATTTTCGGTGAAAGGGAACCTTAAAACGTTTGATTGCACGTCCCGTTTAAAGGAAATTAATTGCCCGACTCTTTACACATGCGGACGCTTTGATGAAGCTACACCCGAAACAACAGCATATTACAGCAGCCTCACTCCTGACTCAGGTTTTCATGTATTTGAGAAAAGTGCCCACATGCCGTATATTGAGGAGCGCGAGGAGTATCTGGAGGTTATTGGCGGTTTTCTGAAAGACGTGGAGCAGAGAAAACTGTAACTTCTTATCAGACTTACAGTGACCCGGAATAACGTTTGCTAAAAGATGATGAGGGGCAGAGAAGGCTGTATTGATTGATCAGAACTGTTGCTATTTAATGTAATTTATTGTAGTATGTAAAATAATTCAAATTAATTGTTTGAATTTAAAAAGCAATGATAAGGACATGAGTTACTTTTTACGGTTTCCAGAGAGGGAAGGAACGCTGAAATCTTCCTAACGCAGGAAAGTATCTTACCACCTTTGAGCTGTATTGGGGAATTGAGTACCCAATACCGTCTATGCTACGTTACAGCACCAGAGCCGTAAGTTAATTTTTTAGCTTATGGGAAATTGGGTGGAACCACGAGTAAAACGCACTCGTCCCTTGTTAAGGGATGAGTGCGTTTTTTTATTTTACAATCATAAATATAAAATTATTGCGATGAAAAGGACATGAATTATTTTTACGGTTTCCAGAGAGGGAAGGAAAGCTGAGAACTTCCTAACTTAGGAAAATAATTTACCACCTTTGAGCTATATCAGTGAACACAAGTATCTGATATCGTCTATGCTACGTTACAGCACCAGAGCCATAAGTTATTCTTTTTAGCTTATGGGAAATTGGGTGGAACCACGGGTATAACGCACTCGTCCCTTGCCATAGGGATGAAGTGCGTTTTTTAATTTATTACTTAAAGGAGTGTTTACTGTTATGAATGAAAAGTTAATTAAAGTTCAATTTTTAGACGGAAAAATAAAGGAATTTCCGAAAGGCATTACAGTGGAAAGCGTAGCAGAATCCATTAGCTCAAGCCTAAGAAAAAATGCAGTTGTAGGAAAAGTAGATGAACAATTGGTGGATTTAAGCTACAAGATAGAACTGGATGTGGAACTCTCTGTTTTTACTCTAGATTCGGAAGAAGGATTGAATGTTTTAAGGCACTCATCAGCGCATGTATTGGCACAAGCCGTGAAAAGACTCTTTGGCAATGTAAAATTGGGGATAGGACCAGTCATTGAAGATGGATTCTACTATGATTTGAAACTAGAACACAGTTTGACTTCTGAGGACTTACTTGCCATTGAAAAAGAGATGGAAAATATCATAAACGAGAATTTAGAAATCAAACGAATAGAAGTTTCTTATGAAGAAGCAGAACAGTTTTTTGAAGAAAAAGGTGAGCCATTCAAGTTAGAAATATTAAGGGACATTCCAAAAGATGAAAAAATAACTCTTTATCAACAAGGAGATTTATTGACCTTTGTCGTGGCCCTCATCTTTCATCCACTGGTTTCATAAAAGCATTCAAATTAACTCGTGTATCAGGTGCCTATTGGCGAGGTGATAGTCAAAATGAAGTTCTACAAAGAGTGTATGGAGTAGCATTTAAAAAGAGAAAGGATTTAAATGAATATCTAAATTTCTTAGAAGAAGCAGCAAAACGCGATCACCGAAAATTGGGGAAACAATTGGAGTTATTTATGTTTTCTGAGGAAGCTCCAGGAATGCCATTTTATTTACCGAAAGGACAAATTGTTAGAAATGAATTAGAAAATTTCTCTCGTGAACTTCAAAACAGAGCTTATTACGATGAGGTTCGTACTCCATTTATGATGAATCAACAATTATGGGAGAAATCGGGTCATTGGGACCATTATCACGAAAATATGTACTTCACTGAAGTCGAACATAAAAAATTCGCTTTGAAACCAATGAATTGTCCGGGTCATATGCTGATTTATAAAAATAGCCTTTACTCTTATCGAGATTTACCGATTCGAATGGCGGAATTTGGTCAAGTCCACCGTCATGAATACAGTGGTGCTTTAAATGGAATGCTTCGGGTTCGTACATTTTGTCAGGATGATGCCCACATCTTTGTTCGAGAGGATCAAATTGAAAGTGAAATTAAACAGGTATTTTATCTAATTGACCAAGTATATCGCACTTTTGGTTTTGACTATTCGGTGGAGCTTTCAACTCGTCCAGAAGATTCATTAGGTGATGACAACCTTTGGAGAATTTCTGAAGGAGCATTAAAGAATGTACTTGAAAATTTAAAAATTAAATACCACTTAAACGAAGGGGATGGGGCATTTTATGGGCCAAAAATTGTTTTCATATTAAAGATGCATTAAAACGAAGCCATCAATGTGCAACAATCCAACTTGATTTTCAGATGCCAGAAAAATTTGATTTAATTTATATCAATGAAAATAACGAAAAGGTTAGGCCTGTTGTTATTCATCGCGCTATTTTTGGATCCATTGATCGTTTCTTTGGTATTTTAATCGAACATTTCGCGGGTGCTTTTCCTGTATGGCTTGCACCGATACAAGTACAAATTATCCCTATCTCACAAGTTCACTTGGACTATTGTTTACAGATTCAATTGGAACTGAAACAATTAGGAGTAAGGGTGAAAATTGACAAAAGCAATGAAAAGCTAGGGTATAAAATAAGAGAAGCACAGATGCAAAAAGTCCCATATATGCTAGTTTTAGGAGACAATGAAGTTAATGAAAATGCAGTAAATGTTAGAAAATACGGGGATCAACAATCGGAAAGTGTTCCATTTGAAAGTTTCAAAAAGAAAATTGTACAACAAATAAAAGAACGTAGTAAGTAACAGAAGCGAGAGTTTAGTAAGACAAATATGAAAGTCGATTCCTTATAAATGGAAGGAATCGACTTTTTTTATGTTTGAATTTTCTTATCGTATAAAATTTCGGAAATGTTGGCAGTACCCCATTATGAGTGGTTCACAGAATAACGGGGAGCGGAAAGGGAAACATAAGCTGCGGAGGTGACATATGAAAAAAATTATACTAATCAGCGGATTGCTATTTTGCGTGATGTTATTGCCTAAACCAATGCTTGCTGAACAAAATCTTGATTGCAAAGAGCTTGAGAAGGTATTTGATACGAAAGTTGAAGCAGAGAATGGTACTTGTAAAGTAGAGATTACTCGGAAGGATCTTGATGTCATTCATATGGGCAAAAAGCTGTCCCCGGAAACGATGGAGCTTGTTTTCCATTTTGCCTTTGAAAATGTGGATGGCGGGACGGCTGTAATTGGAGAAATGGCGTTACTTGATGACGAGGTCAGTGGTGTCGTCGATGAACTGCGCAACGGAAAATTAGAAATCTCAGCCATCCACAATCACCATCTTCACGAGCAGCCAAAAATCATGTATCTTCATTTCCAGGGAATTGGCGATAAGTCACAGCAAGCTGCAGTGATTCAAAAGGCCATCGAAACAACGGGATATAAAAAATAACGATTTCCACAAAGACAGTCCCAGAGACTGTCTTTTTTCTATACCTTTTCAGACTGCATCCTTCTCCAAAACGTTGTTTTTATTCAACACAAAAAAGCACTCAACGCCTGATCGCATTGAATGTTTTTTATGAAGGATTTTCCCGGTTGAGATGTTTGTGCTTATACGCCCATCTTTCTCCGTGTGTTGCTTACTTTTTTCGTTTGTTGGCTTTTCATTTTCTTGGTGGAGCTGGATTGGTGTCCGGTAGCATTGCCTGCAGCATTTTGGGCTTTCTTCTTTTCGAGCTGTTTTTGGATTGCTTCTTGAAGGCTCATTTTCTTTGCTGGCTGGGAATCATTCGTGTTTGTCATCTATTTTTCCTCCTAATTGTTGTATGGTACATTAAGTATACCTATTCTTGCCCGTTTAATCCATTTAACTTTTCCTGATGTTGTCATTAGCCGCCTAACAGAGCTGTGTATTTTCCCAAATGCATAGTGTAGGCGTTGAAATTTTATGATACCATTCAAGTATTATCGTTTTTTAAGGGAGTTAATGAAAAACCTATGACAAGCCATCCTTATTTTTACCAATTCCTTGAACCTGTGTCCAAAGAGCTCGCTTCCGTTGCCAGGGAGCTTGAGAACAGCATTTTTTCCAGTCCTCGGACAATGCTGACACATGCAAGAATATTTGTTGAAAATATACTTCAAAAAGTCATCAAAGCCGAGAAGTTGCCTGATGACGATCGGACGAGTTTGATTGACCGCATCAATCTGCTTAACAACCATGGTGTACTGCTGCCAGAGACACGGGACAAGCTGCATCATGTCCGTCAGATTGGCAACCAGGCTGCACACGATTCCCGCATGTTCCGCTATTCGGAGGCGTTGCTGTCCTGGGAAGCGGTGTATGGAGTCGTGAAGTGGTACGTTGAAGTGTATGGGCCTGTTACTGTGAATGTACCTGACTATCAAGATCCTGCGCCGCGCAGCGAACAAAGCTACGATATTTCCGAGCTAGAAATTCGCCTGAAATCACTAGAACAGCTGTTGATTGCATCGGTTCATCCTAATTCCGAGGAACCGGCAGCTGCTGAAGCTGCAGTGGCGGTTGAAAGTCCTGTTTCTATATTTGTTGCGGAACAGCCTGGCTACACTACGATTCGCACAATAACGTATAAGGAAGAGAAGTTGGAAGTCCCTTATTTTCTGCGGGACGCTTTTCTCTTGCCACAGCGTTTTCCAAAGTCCGAGACCTTCCTGATCAGGCTGGGGGCTGAGCAGCAGGCGAGAATCATGAGCGAGCTGCCGTCCGATTTTGAAAATCTTCATAAACATGTAAAGCGGTTCAACGAGAAAAATGACGCGACGTTCTTTGAGGAAATGAAGATATATATTGAAGAAGAAAAAGTCAGGAGAGAGCTGACACTTCAGCGTCCCGGCGAGCTATTTCTTTTTTACAAAGAAAAGCATATCGTTGTGACAGAAGAATTGGCGAAAATTCCACTTACAGTGGGGGAATTCAACGGGATTCCAAGCCTGCTTCGCCAGCTTAACGAGGACAAGGTAGAAACCGTCGGCCAGCTGCCAAAAGAACTCGTCATTCTCGCGAAGTATGACAATGTCGGCGTCGGAACAGTCGAAAAGCTGTTCGAACAAATGAAAGAGAAGCAATAAGAGTAATCCATCCCTGTAAAATGAGGGGTGGATTATTTTTTTGCATTTATTAGTGAGAATTTAGCGCTCTTTTATTAAAAAGCCGAGTTGTTTTTGAGAGATATACTGGCTCGCTATTCGGGAAATAACTTGTTCTCTCGGGAAATGAGATGATTTGGACAACAATGAGGATGATTCGGACAAGTTTGCCTATGATTCGGACAAAAAGACACTCTATTAGGACAAAAAACAGCGTCATTCGGACAAATAGACAATTAATGTAAATCGGATACGCACCACCCTTTACGAATGAAACCCCCAGACCACTGTTTTGCAAATCTCCCTTCTTGTCAACAATAGCAAGAGGAGGAATATGCCATGACAAAACAGGAAGCTTTGAATATTTTAGTCCTCATTGAATTGGTATATCCGTATTTTGTCATAAAAGATGAAGCGGTAGCGGGGTGGCTCGGTTTTTGCGAAGAGATGGATTATCAAACTGTATACCATAAGTTTCTCCGGCACATCCGCAGTTCTCCTTATCCTCCGTCTATCGCCGGCATGGCCACAACTTCCGGCAGCACAATGGCAGGAAGCGACTGCCATCCGGTTTTCTCCTGGATGCTTGAATACATTCCAAGAAATTCACCGAAATAATTCTGCATTTCTTTTTTTCTGACGTTTTCCTGACATATTGGCCGATTAATATAAGGGTGTAAGGCCAATTCCACACTTAAAGAAAAATAAACTGGAGGAATGAAATATGAAAAAAGCTGTGATAGGGTTAACGGTTGCTGGGGGCTTACTGTTAGGGGGATATGCGACGACGTCATTTGCCAAGAATTCTAAAATTGTAGAACCAGTAATGAGCAGCCGTAGCGGCTTTACAGGTGGCATGTGCGCAAATTCCCGCGGGATTTATGGTGAAGACTCTCAGGTCTTAATCGACAATGCAAAAGAGCTTGGAATCAAAACAGATGGTAAAGATGCTGCCACACTTCAACAGGAAATCAGAGATACTGTCATCAAGAGAGAAGCGAAGGAAGCAGGGATTTCCACCGCCAACAAGAGTACGGATGAGCTAGCCGATGAATTAAGATTCGCCCATATGAAGGTAGAAGCAAAGGAATATGGCATCAAAATAGATGACCAGGATGCTGCAACCCTCCATGATGAAATTAGACTTGCCAAGCTCCAAAAAGAAGCGAAAGAACTAGGGGTTAAAACTGAAGGTAAAAGCCTCGAGTCTTTGATCGATGACGTGCGCACGGCGGAAATCAGCAAGCAGGCTAAAGAACTAGGAATCAAGACTGATGGCAAGGACTTACCAACACTTGCGGAAGAAGTGTATGCTGCCGAAGTCAAGAAGGCTGCGGAAAGGCTACATATCAGCACGGACGGCAAGGACATCCGCGAGATTGCCCGCGAGACAAGCATCACTGCTATTGAAAATGATGCGAAAAAGCTTGGAATCAAGGTTGATGGGAGATCGATCATGTCCATCGCGGCTGAAGTAAAAGAGAAGAAAATCGACAACTTGGCAAAAGAACTTAAAATCTCCACAAAAGATAAAACTCAAATGGAACTAATTAAGGAAATCGAAAAGAAAGATGCCGACAAGCTTGAAGAAGTGTTTGGTGATTTGCCAGGTTTCGAGATGAGAGGTATGCATTCTGGAATGGGAGGCCATGGCGGATTCAGCCAGATGGGTTCTGGAATGGGAATGGGGAAAGGACAAGGGTATATGGACTCGGAATTCGGCGTCCAGCAGGGACATCATAACCGCGGCGGAGGAATAGGAGGCGGGATGCAACAACATATGATGGGGAACGGCTCTGATGTTCAGGATACAAGCGGAATGGGCGCATAGGTAACCAAGGCAACTTTTTAAATAAGTACAAAATCCCCGGGGGCAGAACGGGGATTTTTCTTGTATAGTGAAAGAGGGTGATTGAAAATGAAAACAATTTTGATTGCAGAGGACGAAGTGACCATCTCCCGCGTCCTGGCTGCTTACATAAAGCATGAAGGTTACGGGGTGGTCCAGGCATACGACGGGGAAGAAGCGCTGCGGATCTTTGCTGAAACATCACCGAACCTTGTGCTCCTTGATGTGATGATGCCAATAAGAGACGGCTGGAGTGTCCTTAAAGAAATCAGGAAAACAAGCTCCTGTCCCGTGATCATGCTGACGGCACTTGGAGAAGTGGAATATCGGTTAAAAGGATTGAACCATGGTGCAGATGATTATATTTCTAAGCCGTTCATTGGCGAGGAAGTGATAGCCCGAATCCAGGCAGTGCTCCGCCGCTCAGTCAATTATATTGAAACAGACAATATCAGACAGTTTGGCAGCCTCAGGATCAATCTCGACTCTCATGCTGTGACCATCAATGGTGAAGCTGTCACCCTAACGCCTAAAGACCTTAGTCTCTTCGTTTTTCTGGTAGAAAGGCCGAATCGTACTTTTACAAGGGAAGATTTGATTGAGAGCGTATGGGGAATCGACTATGAAGGTAGTGATCGCGCGGTGGACCTTGCCATCAAACGTATCCGGCAGGCTTTGAAAGAATGGCCGGCAGAGCAGGGTGAGATCCGGACATTGAGAGGATTGGGGTATCAATTATATGTACATGAATGATAAACAAAGGACCCCAATGCTCAGGTACTGGACAACCAGGTATGTCTTAACCCTTTTTCTCGGATTAATTATTCTTGGGGCCGGATCTTTATGGATGATCAAACAGACAACGCTTGAGAACCGTCTGAATCTGCTGGAATACCTTGCGGCGGAAATGGCAGACAGGGTGGTCGAGTCTAATGGCGAAATCGGGTTTGGAAATTCTTTTGGCAAAATCATGGACCAACGGACGCGGGTGCTACAAATGGATCGCCCTCCGCAGGTCATTGTTGCCGATTTGGAAGGGAATCTTGCTTCAGTCCCTGAGCATCATGGCATGATGCGTGGTGAAAGAGAATCCGAAACCCGTATCATAGTCGACAGTATTCCGGTAGAGTTTCTTACCAGTAAGGACAAGATACAGATTTTTAATGACAATGCGGGAACAAAAGTTTATGCCGTCAAGGCCCCTATCTTTTTTAGTGGTGAGCAGGCGGGATGGTCCATTGTACTCCAGGATGAGGATACACTGACGGAGGTCAATCAGGAATACAGGCTGCTTGTCACTTTGCTTGCAGGTCTCGGGCTGCTAGGCTGGCTCGTGATCTACCTTCTCTCCAAACGGATTGTGAAGCCTGTGCAGGAAGTCGCAAACGCAGCAGCGCAAATTAGAGAAGGAAACTACGATATTAAGCTGCAATCAACGGCGAAGGAGCAGGAGATTTTTGAGCTGACAGAGTCTTTCCGCGAAATGGCAAGCCGTCTGATGCAGCTTGAGCAGCTGCGCGCCGAGCTTTTGGCAGGAGTAACGCATGATTTGAAAACTCCGATGACTAGTATCAGCGGCCTTGTACAGGCAGTGCGCGACGGAGTTGTTACACCAACAGAAGAAAAAGAGTTCCTCGACATCACGCTAAAAGAAATCAAGCGCCTCCAAAACATGATTGGCGATCTGCTTGATTTTAACTCGCTGGCGGCAGGGGCAGTTTCCATTCATCCCGAACGCGGCAATATGGCTGAGCTTGTTCCGGAAATCGTCCGCGAATGGGTCGTATCACAACAGGATACTCTGAATTATGAGGTCATCGTTCCGGAGCAGGCAATTTTACGGGAAACTGATCCTTTCAGGCTGAAACAGATTATGGTCAATCTCTTGAACAATGCCTTTCATTCTCTTGATGAAGAAGGAAGAATCACAGTCACACTCACTGACCAGGCAATCGATGTAACTGATACGGGAACAGGCATACCTGAAAGCGAGCAGCCGTATGTGTTCGAGCGTTTTTTTCGGGGCGAAAAAAAGAAGCTGAAAGTAAGGGGACTGGGACTTGGATTGCCTTTCAGCAAACTGATGGCAAAATCACTAGGAGCAGACCTTCTTTTAAAAGAAAGCTCGCCAAAGGGCAGTACTTTTACAATACTCTGGAAAAAGTAATGCGATAAATGACTTCCTTTCATTTCTTTTATGTTACAAGAGTAAAATCTTGCCCATTTCTTTTGAAATTTCTTTATAATGTATGACAGAAAGAAATTCGGGAGAGAGCTGTTATGAAAAGGAAGAAAAACAAGAAAAGAAGAATTAAAAGGAATTTTAAATTAGTTTTATTATTATTTATTGCTGTGATTGCAGCATTTGTTATAGATCAGATTTCAGAAAATAGATTGCGCGACCAGGCTATTACAATCATCCAATCCTATCCTTCACCCGAAGTGGAGGAGTATACTCCAGTTATTCAAAAAGAGCTTGATGTTGTCGAGCTTGGGCAGTATACGGCAGTCGTTGCAGCGATCATGCAGCAGGAAACCAGGGGGAAGGGTGGAGATCCTATGCAGGCTTCGGAATCTGTCGGGCTACCGCCGAATTCCATCCAGGATCCTGAGAGAAGCATCGAAATCGGTGTGAAGCATTTTGAACGGACCGTCAAATATGGAAACGAGAAAAAAGTGGATTTCCCAACGATCATCCAGGCATACAATATGGGCACAGGTTATATTGATTATGTCGCGGGGAAGGGCGGGAAACATAGCGAAGATGTGGCGAAAGAATTCTCTGCCCTCCAGGTTAAGAAAAATCCGGAAAAATACAATTGTGGCGGAGACACGAATAATTTCCGTTCCCCATACTGCTATGGGGATTTCACGTATGCAACGAAAGTGCTGAAAAACATAGAGGTTCTGACAGCAAAGAACCATGATATAGATTTTGAGAGCTCGGACAAATCCGGCAGCTAGGGAAACGGGTTATTTCAACAACTGATCATAGCGGGGAGTGCAGGAAACGTGAATGACGCCATCAAGAAGGCAGCACAAATTTTGAAAAGTGCTGAAAATATTGTCGTGCTGACGGGTGCAGGGATCAGCACGGAATCGGGAATAAAGGACTTCAGGTCACGGAGTGGAATTTATACTGAATCTCCGGAATATATCCTCTCGCTTGACTATTTTTTCGAGCATCCAAAGAAGTTTTACGAATTTGCGATGAAAAATCTATATCATCCTGACGCGCTTCCAAATGACGGCCACAAGATACTTGTGAAGTGGGAGAAGGAAGGCCGCATCAGCCGGATCATCACCCAAAATATCGACGCGCTGCATGAAAAGGCCGGCAGCAACAATGTTATTGAATTTCACGGTACAATGAAAACGGCCTCTTGCGTCCACTGCGGTGCAGTCTATACGGCAGAAGAAATGAAAAAACGGATGGCAGTGAGTGCTGAGTATTATGTTTGTGACCAATGCTCCACCAGCTATAAAGAAGGGCGTTACATTAAACCGGATGTCGTGCTGTTTGGCGGTGCTGGAGAATGGTTTACCGAGGAAGGCTTCGAAAGTATTTTGAACACCGTCTCACAGGCAGACTGCCTCCTCGTGCTTGGTACAAGCCTGAAAGTCACGCCATTTTCTCTGTTCCCGCAAGCCCGAAAGCCAGGCGTTCCGCTTGTCATCGTCAATATCGGAGATACCCCATATGACAACGAGCTTAATACATACGTTATCCAGGAACCGATTGGACAAACATTGCATGTAATCGATCAGCATTTGAATGATGAAAACAGGGACTAATCGTTCCTGTTTTTTTACTGTCCTTGTTAACGATAGAATATTCTAAATTTTCATAGGAATTTATTTTCTTTTCTGCTAGAATATTGAAGGGCCATTAGATAGGGGTAGTTAGAATGGAGTTTAGAGGATCGAGTGCATACGATCAGGAAGACTTTTTTGATCGTTTTATGAAGCGGAGGGGCAGACAGGACAGTCCTAACAATGCAATAGAAGGGCCAATCATTGATGAACTATTAGGTGATGTACAAGGCAAAAGCATTTTAGACCTGGGCTGCGGTGATGGTATGTTTGGCAAAGAATTGCTGCAAAGAGGTGCAGGGTTTTACACAGGCGTGGAAGGTTCAGCAAAAATGGCTGCCGCTGCAAATGGGAATTTATCGGGTGAAAATTGTGCCATCTCCCACAATACTATGGAAAAATACATTTATCCATCAGGACAATTTGATATCGTGGCATCCCGGTTGGCCATTCACTATCTTACAGACATACAGTCCTTATTTCTTAATGTTCATAAAACCTTAAAAGAACACGGCAGATTTGTCTTTAGCGTTCAACATCCTCTTACTACATCTTCATTTCTGAGCAAGCAAACTGGAGAAAAGCGCGGAAACTGGATTGTCGATGATTATTTTCATGAAGGTGAAAGAAAAGAGCCATGGATGGAAGAAGTGGTGGTGAAGTATCACCGAACCATCGAACAATACTTCAGGGCTCTGGTAAGTGCAGGGTTTTCCGTCACTGATTTGCGGGAAGGAAATCCGAAGAGGGAGCACTTCAGCAGCGAGGAAGAGTTTACGCGAAGGAAGCGGATCCCCGTCATCCTTGCATTTTCATGTGCGAAAAAGTAAGGCAAGGGGGCTTAGGGCCGCTAAATCCACATCCACCAATAAATGAGATCGGCGAATACTGTGAATCTGAAAGCTGTTCCGGAAAGAGATAAACGTCTTCAAGCAGGAAGTATTTCATCGGTGTTGCGCTGGCAGTCCAGGGCCGGCTGAACACAGGTGGATAAAATACTGGTGAGAATGATAGGTGAAATTGATATGATATTTCATACATTCATGGTAACACCATAAAATATTAAATTTGGATAAATGCTAACCCGGCTCTTGCAAATTCTGAGTGATTAGAGAATGCTATAATAGAAGGAAGAGAGTATTTAAGCGGGGGAGTATGATTGAAGAAAACGATTAAGATTGTGGCGATTGGGGCGCTGCTCCTATTGGCCGGGGTGAATTTTTTTTACCCGTATTCAATTTTTAGCATGAATAAATCTGTGTCCTACTCAGGGGACCGTTATTTGATTGCGGATTATAAAAAAAACTTGAAGAAATTCAAACAACATCATAATAAGCAGCCGAAAAAGGAGAGAGTTGCAATAAAGACGGAGTATATCCTGCAAACTTTCGAACAGGATTGGCTGTTGAGTACAAAGCGTGCGAAAATAAAAATGTTTGAGCTCGAGGGAATGTTGGTGGGAGTAAAAGAGACAAGGCACATCCTCATGGAATTTTCTTCGTATGAAAAGTTCTCAATGGAAACAAGAATGTTTTTGAACACAGCCATTGAAAGCTGCATCGAGATTGAAGTTATCCTTGTGGAAATCATGAATTCCGAATCGGAATCAAGAAAGACACTTAAAGGGTTGCTCCGCAATCTGCATGGCAGTTATCTTCGCAGTTTCGATGCGTTTGTAACTTTTTATGATGCGAGTGAAGCAGAGAGGCAGAAATAATGGACAAAAAGAAGATAAATCGGATCGTAACGGTAAACACAGCCACTTTTTTCTCCATCTGGGTTCTGATTTTCCTGGCAGGAGCAGACAAGCCACCGCCAGTGGGCTTCCTTTGGCTTGTTGCGCTGGTAGCCTTACTTGACGTAGCGATGTTTTTTTACTTGAAATTTTTCATTCCAAAACTATGGAAGAAGGATAAAGGCCTTTTTCGCCTGAATATATCCTGTTTCCTCTTGGGCGGCGCTGCGGTCACTTTATTAACCATTCTTTTGAATGTCAAATTATTTTCCCAGGTAGGTATGGTAAGCGCACTGTTTTGGGTGCTCAGCATTATGGCTGCAGCGACTGTGAACGCAATTTGCTTCTATGCTTTCAACGTTGTGCTAGTACTAAGGGCGAGAGCTGATTAGATATTGGGGTATTCGTTTTGAATGGCTCTGTTTGATGGGGAAGGCTTTTTAAGAGCTTTTCTCTTATTTTTTCTATATAGGAAGGATTCGCGCTTGGTTCAATACAATAAGCCAGTGTGAACTAACATTATTATCAGTGGAAGAGAACTGACAGGTTCGGGAAATATTCCATTCTCCCCAAGATCCTTGTCATTCTTCCCAAATACGCTCCATTCTCCCCAAAAGGACTTTGATTCTCCCCATTAGACCATTTATGTAAAACAAGAGTGGATTTCTCCAATCGGCGCATGGCTTCCTATGGCTTTTGTAGGCCTTTTCTCTTATTTTTTCCAAAATTGTCCTATTAAACTTGAAGGATATGCCTCTGGTTCCATACAATTAGCTGGTATGAACTAACATTTTAACCAGGAGGTGCCCAGTGGGGAAGCTCACAATACATACGGACGATATCTCCAGTCATATTAGGACCAGCTATGCTCGATATACCGAGCAGGAAGAGATTATTCGCAACCACATAAATATTCTGCAAAACATTCGCTCTTCGATTGGTGTGGAAGATCTTTCTGCGGTAGAATATGAATTGAGCCAGCTCGAAGACAAAGGCAGGCAGTTTACAGATAACATCATGCCCCAGCTCCATAATATGCCCATCACTACCAAGCCGATGGGACCGTACAACGAGGCGGTCTCGGAAATCCAGCGGTTCGCAGCAGCGAATGATATCCC
>NZ_QWVT01000044.1 GCF_003570705.1 Mesobacillus zeae | reverse complement strand
CGCTCTTCGTGTTTCCTTTATCTCGTATCGGTGGACTCCAGTCCATACGTCGCTGAACGGGCGCTTCCGCTTTTCTTTTAATGTGCGCCGTGCTGACCAGCTTGGTCTTCAGGAATGATGATAGGGAATATGTAAATAAGAAGTGTTGCTCCCACTGCCAGGATGCTGCCTGTTTTGTAATCAAAACCAATCCCGATCATGGAGCTGGAAACATAAGTAGCCATTTGAATCAGCAGAAATGTCCACAAAAAAGTCCATAAATATTTCATAAAATTCACCTCAACGTATATTGAATCCTTTCTCATCTTACCATAAGGCTGTAAAATAATAAATAAATTTAAAATGTTTGGTTGCGTTTCCATGTCCCTTGTAAAAATCAACCCTTTTTAATAGGCAAACTCCCGTTCCTTTTTGATGGAATCTCATACATTAATATGAACAAACTGTGCAAAGGAGCAACTAAAAATGGAGATCCGGAACTTCAGATTGGATACCGAATGGAATGCCGTCCACTACCCTGACAGGCCAAATGGTTTCGGTATCCTTATTATTGGAGATGAAAGGCATTTTGTGGAGAGCGGAAGCAGCTTCTGGACACAAAATGAAGGGAAACGATTATTTCTCAAGAAAATAAAAGACGCGGGCTACACTGTTTTTTACTCTAATCTTTACGGGAAAAACTGGGGGAGCAACAAAGCTGTGACAATGACAAAGCTGCTGTATCGCCATATTCTGCGCAGCGAGATTTTAAATGAAAAAATCCATGTGCTTGCAGAAGGGATGGGTGCGCTTGTTGCATTAAGACTTCTACAAAGCAATGATATAAAAATCCGTTCTTTGCTGCTGATTAACCCTATTCTTTCTCTTAAATCTCATCTTGAACAGGAAAAAGAGCATAAGTTTTTTCATAAGAAACTGATCAAAGAGTTAACGGTATCACATGGAATAGATATAGGAGACATTGAAGGAATCATTAATGGTGAGGATGAACCACAATTAAATGAAAGGATTCCTTCGAAAATTATCCATGTTCTGTCCGGAAACCGCGCTTACCGCCAGTCAGAAATGCTGAATGAGTATTTAAGCATGTGGACAAAAAGCGGTCTCCCCGTCTCTGTCACCTACATGGTCCCTGAGAAAAAACTGCAGCTTGGAAGCCATGCAGTGAAATTTTGGCATGAGCATGAAGATGTTCTGTGAACAAAAGGAAACCAGCCGGCATTCTGTTCATAAGATAAGTTGACAAAGAACATTGGGAGGGCTTTTGGTGGATTCAACGATCATTATGAATGTCTATGGATTTATCGGATACAGCCTTTGCAAATCTCTTCTCAATTCAGGCTGCGAAGTAAAAGGCTTAGTGCCTGAGCCTTGCCGGCCGGGTACAGGGGCGGAAGAAAAACAAATGGAAATTGGCCGGAATGCTAATTATTCAGAAACGGAATGCGAAGATTGGTATTCCGACAAAATGATAAATAAATCAAAGCTTATCATCCCCTTTTTTGATTTTTATATGCTTGGAACTGAAAAAAGTCTGACAGAGAATGCCTCCCTGAAATCCTGTTTGAGAAGAAATGCGGAATATTTGAGGATTTCCTTAGTCTTACCTTGTCGATTGCTATTTGACAAGGCCAGCAGGGATGAAACAATCATGCCCTTTCTTGAGTTTTTGCAGAACAACAGAATTGTTGTTCAGGAAATATATGTCCCCACTTTTTATGGTCAATGGCAGCCCGAAGAATACTTTTTCCATCAATTGATTAAAAATCCCGAGACCACTCGGAAAGAATTGGCTCCGCATGAGAGAGAAGAGACAATGGATGCCATTTTCTTAGAAGACGCCATGGAACAAATACTTCCGCTCTTAAAAATGGAAAACGGCAGGTTCCTCCTCAAAAGCAGTGACCCTAACGCATGGAGGGACTGTGCCCTGTCACTTACAGAGCCTGATGGTATGTGTAAAGCTGCCGGAGTAGGCATGGATTGGCCTATTGGTATTGAGAAGGTAAAAGCTGCGGATGTTCTGGATGCTGAAACGGTGATTGTCCAAAAGAAGCAAGATTACCGGAAGGGATTACAATTGCAGCAGGAATATTACGAGTTTTTGAAGAAGAAGAGGGAGAAGGCATAGATAAAATCCTTTTCAAATAAATCATGATAAAGGTAAAATGAAAAAAGATTGGACTAAGCCGGGCAGCCTTTGTTTTCCTGGTATGGTATTTTGTTAATAAATGCAGGTAAAGGAGGGGGCAAATAGTGTGGACTCGTTTCGGGCTCGTTTTATTCTGCCTGCTTTTGCTTTCTGGCTGCGGACATTCTTTCCATAGCGGAAAGATACAAAAAGTCGGCCTCCTTGTGCCCGAAACGATCAATGACCAGGTATGGGGCACAAAGGGGTACCGCGGGCTGCTTAAGATACAGTCGCGCTTTAATGCAGATGTTTTTTATAAGGAAAGCATGGATTCGGTAACTGAGGTGGAACAAGCAGTTGAGGAATTCCAGCAAAAAGGGGTCAATCTTATATTTGGGCATGGCAATGAATACGCCGAATATTTTAACAGACTGTCTGAAAAGTATCCTGAAATCCATTTTGTCAGCTTTAATGGAGATGCTAAGAAAAAAAACACCACAAGCCTTAACTTTGAGGCTTATTCTATGGGGTTTTTTGGAGGAATGGTGGCCGGCCATATGACCAAGACTGGAAAAGTATCCATTTTAGCCGCCTATGAATGGCAGCCTGAGATTGAGGGCTTTTATGAAGGGGCAATTTTCCAAAACAAAAATGTGGAGGTTGACATCCGCTACGTCGGGCATTGGGACCATGACCAAAGAGCAATTGAAATATTCGATGAAGCTGTCAATGAGGGAGCCGACGTTATTTACCCCGCTGGTGACGGATACAATGTCCCGATTATAGAAAGAACCAAGGAAAAAGGGCTATATGTAATCGGGTACATATCAGATCAGTCTGATTTGGGTGAATCAACGGTTTTGACGAGCACTGTTCAGCATGTTGATGAATTGTACGAGCTTGCCGCAGAGAGATTTGATGCAGGAAATTTGGATTCCGGCAATTTGAGCTTTGACTTCCAGGATGGTGTAATCACTCTTGGCAAGTTCAGCCCGAAAGTAGATCCCGAGTTTAGGAAGGCTTTGAACAAACAAATCAAAGAATATAAAAAAACCGGCAGGCTCCCGAATCAATAGATTCGGTCCTGCGTTAAAAGGAGCCGTGGAACAAAATGAATAACGATAAAACCCTGCAATTCATGCAAATTGCGATGAAGTATTTACCGGAAGCCAAGCAGCAGCTTGAGGATTCAGGCATTGAACTAAAGCCAGAGCTTATCGGGCCATTCATGGAACTGTTTACAAAAGTCATGAGCGAAGCGTATGAGCTTGGTAAAGCAGAAGCTGGTTCAGGAAACAATCGATAAATACATTAAAGGCTGCAGATATATTCCGCAGCTTTTAATTTTTCCTTTCAATCCGTACAGCTTAAGCGTTATTTTTTGCCCAGGAACTGGTCAAGCAGAGGGCGAGCTTTTTGGAATATAGGTTTTAGTCCATGTGCTGCTGACAAAAGGTTATCCACGTGGTGCATCAGTTCTTCCATATTTACATTTTCAAGTAATTCGCTTTTCCCCTGGCGTTCCTTTACTGCTGTCTTATTTGATCTTTCAACAGGCCCAAACATCATTCTGGAAAAAGGGTCTTTCTGCATATTGCTTTTATCTGCTGACTCATCTTGAAAATCTCCGTTCATTTCAACCATGCCTCCCAATATCTCTTTGCTAACAATCTATGATGAATTTGCTCGGTTGATATAGACAAAAGCGGAGAAGTGAATTTACAGTTGCAGAAAATGAACCTTGAGTGTTAAAATTAGTACCAAGTCATAATAATTGATAATAAATAGATGTCTTATAAAGCCTTAGTAAAAGGAGTTGAATACCATGAACGCAGGAATCATCGGGGCCGGACGCTTTGTGCCTGAAAAAGTGGTCACCAACCTGGATCTTGAGAAAGTAATGGACACGTCTGATGAGTGGATTCGCACCCGGACAGGAATTGAAGAAAGACGGATTGCGGATGAGAGCATGGATACTTCAGACATGGCTTACAGGGCAGCTGTCAATGCACTTGAAAATGCGGGTGTCGCGGCGGAAGAATTAGACTTGATTCTTGTTGCGACTGTTACTCCTGACAAGCCTTTTCCAAGTATAGCGTGTATGCTTCAGCATCGTTTAGGTGCAGTGAAAGCAGCTGCGATGGATGTGAGTGCAGCCTGTGCCGGATTCATGTATGGGATGGTGACGGCAAAGCAATTTATTGAAAGCGGAACTTATAAATATGTGTTAATTATTGGGGCAGAGAAGCTTTCAAAAGTAACCGACTGGAATGACAGGAATACTGCTGTATTATTCGGTGATGGTGCAGGAGCGGCTGTCATGGGACCGGTCAGTGATGGAAAAGGGATACTGTCTTTTGAGTTGGGTGCAGACGGATCTGGCGGTAAGCATCTTTATCAGGAAGATTACATCGTCATGAACGGCCGCGAGGTTTTCAAATTTGCCGTGAGACAAATGGGTGAAAGCAGCCTGAATGTATTGGAGAAAGCAGGTCTTTCCAAGGAAGATGTTGATTTCCTTATCCCGCATCAGGCCAATATCCGAATCATGGAATCGGCAAGGCAGCGGCTTGAACTGCCTGTAGAAAAAATGTCGTGTACCGTCCAAAAATATGGGAACACATCAGCAGCATCCATCCCGATTTCGATGGTCGAGGAACTAGAAGCTGGTAAAATCAAGGATGGTGACGTTGTTGTCATGGTCGGATTTGGCGGAGGACTGACATGGGGAGCTATCCTCATGCGCTGGGGTCGCTAACCGTAACCAGGAATTGACCAACCTCCGTTGATGAAAAAAGTTTATTGAGTTTTTCTCAATTTATTATTCAGTACAAAACAAGAATATCTCACCTTATCATTTGAAAAAGGGGCTGCAGTGGTAATGCAAAAACGAAGAGTAGTAGTGACAGGAATAGGGGCAGTAACCCCACTTGGCAATGACGCACGGACGAGCTGGGAAAAGGCAACTTCAGGTATTTCCGGGGTTGGACGAGTAACCCGTTTGAATGCAGATGATTTCCCGGCAAAAGTTGCGGCTGAGGTTAAAGAATTTAATATAGAACAGTTTATTGAAAAAAAGGAAGCCCGGAAAATGGACCGGTTTACGCATTATGCGGTAGCCGCTTCCCTAATGGCAGTTAAGGATGCAGGGCTTGATATTAATGAAGATAACGCGGGAAGAGTCGGCGTCTGGATTGGTTCGGGCATTGGCGGGATGGAAACGTTCGAACAGCAGCATGAGACCTTCATGAAGAGAGGATATCGCCGCGTCAGCCCTTTCTTTGTTCCAATGATGATTCCTGACATGGCAGCCGGGCAAGTCTCCATTACACTAGGTGCACGGGGATTTAACTCTTGTACTGTAACTGCTTGTGCGACAGGAACCAATTCAATTGGTGATGCTTTTAAAGTCATCCAGCGCGGGGATGCAGACGCGATGGTAACAGGCGGAGCTGAAGCGCCAATCACAAAGATGTCTTTTGCAGGGTTCTGTGCAAACACAGCACTGTCGACAAATGAAGATCCAGAAAAAGCGAGCCGGCCTTTCGATAAAAATCGCGACGGATTCGTTATGGGAGAAGGATCTGGCATTGTTGTCCTTGAAGAGCTTGAGCATGCAATTGCAAGAGGCGCAAACATTTATGCTGAAATCGTTGGATATGGAGCTACAGGAGATGCTTACCACATCACCGCCCCTGCTCCGGAAGGCGAAGGCGGTGCCCGGGCGATGAAAATGGCCCTGGATGACGGCGGTTTAAGCCCTGAAGATGTCGGTTATATCAACGCGCATGGAACAAGCACGGGATACAATGATAAATATGAAACAATGGCAATCAAGAGTGTGTTTGTGCAACACGCTTATAAGCTTGCAGTAAGTTCCACTAAATCAATGACAGGCCACCTTCTTGGTGCTGCAGGCGGAATCGAGGCCATCTTTACGGCTCTAACACTGAAAGAAGGTATTTTACCGCCAACAATCAATTATGAAACGCCAGATCCTGATTGCGACCTTGACTATGTCCCAAATGAAGCAAGAAGAGTGCAGGTCGAGGCAGCAATAAGCAATTCACTAGGCTTTGGAGGCCATAACGCAACGCTTGCATTCCGAAAATATAATGGGTAATAGAGAGCGGGCTTTTTGCCCGTTCTTTTTTTTTATAAGGTAAGAAAGTAAAACATTCTTAACCAAGACTAGTTCCAGCTACTTGGCGCTCTGCTTTTCTTTCGGGGAGGTTGCATTCAAATCAGTTACATTTAAGGGACTATCAGCTGCATGAAGAATGGTATACTCTAATAAGATAGTGTATATGGGGGGATTAACCTGAAAAAAGATTTTGCGATAGATAATATTGAAAAAGCAATCAATAGGATGGAAGAATTCTCAGGTGCCATATGGTTAACTAAAGGAAATGAGGTCATTTATAGCAAGGCCAATGGTTATGCCAACAGGGCGGAAGGATTGCCGAACGTTGTCAACACAAGATTTGGGATTGCCTCTGGATGCAAACTGTTCACATCCATTGCAATCTGCCAGCTGGTTGAGAAGGGGATTCTTTCTTTTCAAACCAGGCTAAGAGATTGTTTGGATATCAATTTTCCGAATTTTGATGAACGGATAACGATCCATCATCTTTTAACACACACCTCTGGCATTCCGGACTACTTTAATGAAGAGATCATGGCTGATTATGAAGACCTTTGGAAAGCGCGACCAACATATTTGATGAAAAGCCCAAAAGATTTTCTTCCTATGTTTCAAGACAACGATATGATGTTCAATCCCGGAGAAAAATTTCATTACAATAATGCTGGTTTTATCATACTAGGGCTGATTATTGAACAGCAGACTGGTCGTGAATTTACCGACTATGTTCAATCGGAAATTTTCAGGCCGTGCAGGATGGAGTCTTCAGGTTATTTTTCATTGGACAGCCTTCCGAAAAATACCGCCTATGGATATATCGATAATAAAAAGGATGGAACCTGGAGAACAAATATATTCTCAATACCCGTAACAGGCGGTGCTGACGGAGGAGCCTTCATTACAGCACCCGAGATGATCAGGTTATGGGAAGGTTTACTGAACTATGAATTATTGGGTGAGGCGAATACGAATGCTTTGTTCAACCCCCATGTGCAAGTCAAAGATCACGTTTTTTATGGATATGGATTGTGGATCAATAAAAGGGAAAATAATATTTTCAAGTATCACGTGATGGGGTATGACCCGGGAGTCAGCTTCCATTCCGCAGTTTATCCCGATTTGGGATTGAAGCTCGTTGTGCTTTCAAACAAGGGCAGTGGTGCTTATGAAGTAATAAGTGAAATTGAGTCATTTATTTGATATTGCTACTGCCCCCTTTAGGTTATGGGGGCAGTTTTTTTTAACAATGGTTATATTTATTGGTTATCCATTAAAAAAATCCTAACTTCCTTGGTGGGATATACATAAATATATAAGGAACTACGACACAGGGGGAGAAATCAATGGGGTAACGCGGACTGATTTATTGCTCAATAAGCATTTTAAGAATCCAGAAGAACTTTGTGAAAAGCTGATGCCTGACTTCAGGTCAGACAAGGGATTCAATAAGTATGAGTTTATGCGTGGTTTTGGCATGTACAGACCAGGAAGAGGAAGCTGGGCAACTTTTGAGGAATTAAAAGAGAAAGACATTTGGGGTAAAACCGATCGGATTTATAAAAAATACAAGTCCCGGTGGAAGGGACCGGACATCCCGGTAAATATCTTTCCTATGGATCTCTCCAATGAAAGATTGATGAATGAGGGAAGAGGGAAGTCTGGTGTGTCTTTTCGCGACAGTCTATTCCTATTTTTAACTCCAATTGAGGATGAAAAGCAGCTGGAAGCCCTATTTATCCATGAATATCATCATGTATGCAGGCTGCAGGCCCAAAAGAAAAGTATTCGGGATAATACCCTTCTGGATTCCATTGTCCTCGAAGGGCTAGCTGAGCATATCGTGGAATTGGAAATTGGAAGAGAGAATGGCGCTCAGTGGTGTGACCGTTATAGTGAGGAACAGCTTTTGCCTTATTGGAAACAATCTATTTCTAAAAATCTCGAAGTAAAAAAACATGAGCCGCTTCATGACAAAATCCTGTTTGGGATAGGGAGATATCCAACGCTGCTAGGGTACGCAGCTGGCTATGATTTAATCAGAAAATATAAACAGAAAAAAAAACTGACAATAAAAGATTCAATTGACTTGCCAGCAGTCACCTTCAGAGAGTTTGTTCCTTAAATGCTCCCGCATATTCGCGAATGGAAAGAGAGAATCCTGATTGGGATTCTCTCTCCCCGGATATGACGGCTCACTGACTAGGATATTAACTTATATTTAATACATACCTCACAAGTTTCTTCATATATATGGTAAAAAGGACAGGCCGGGGTGGAGAGCGATGCGGCAGTTACAAGGCAATTGGAAAGAAAGGCAGATCGGCAGTGGTTAGGTTGTTTTTCCTTCTCACTGGATTTGGCTTTGCAGTTATCGGTGGAATCAGTGTCATTGCCTATTTAAATATGCTGCCGGCAGGAAATGGCGTAGCAGAATATCTTCTTTTTATCTCCGGCAGAATTGAGTGTTATCTCCTTCCGGCGGGGATCTTGTCCATTTGGCTAGGGATATATATTACAGGGAACCGGGATGAAAATCACTTTTCCTAAACATATCATATAAGGAATAATTTTACTTGCAGCTGACCATACTGTTACCAAACAGTATGCTGAAGCGAGGGGTTATATATGTTGTATCTTCATGATGTTTGGGTGAATTGGTTTGAAGGAGAGGAAAATGGCTACAATATTTGCCATTTCCATGAGTGGCGAAAAGATGACGGCGTAGAGCTCCTGGATCAGGTACCGTTGCTGAAAATCGATTCTGTCCTGTTCCGCTATATTGAAAACGATTTATCTGAATTGCCGCAGCAACTCCTCGATGATATTTACCGTAAGGCATTTCTAAGAAAAAACCATGAACGGAAACAACTTGATCATTGTTTCGTTGTTTCGGATGGAGTTGGAATCCTGGCTGTAGATACCATTGGATACAATATTCCCATCAGGAAAAGCCGGCTGATTCCAAGGCAGGAGCAGCTTGTCTATGAAATGATTGAAAGCCAGGAAACAAAAACTTATAATTTTAATGACCAATCAGCACTGAAAAATTTCCATATCCTTTCTCCAGCCCCAGAATTAATGCAAGGGCTTACACGGAAAGAAAGGCAGCTGAAGCAGCTTCTTTTTATGGCCCTAGACCAGCTGCAGTCATCGGGTAACACGGCAGAGGTAAGATATTGGCTTACCGAATGGTGTCCTGAGAAATATGAAGATATCCAGCAGCAGTCATTCGAGCAGGCTTGGGAGCAATTGTTCAACGAAACGAGGTACAGTTGGTCAAAGAAACATGAAGCATTCTGTGAGAATATCATAAAAGGGCAGCCATTTTTCGAAAAGCTTTGGGAAATGGAGCATGGCCCGAAAGTTAATTAAGTGAAAGAAACTTATACGCTTGCTCATCATAAGAAAAAACTCTGGAAAAACATAAAAAGATCCAGCCGGACTCACCAGGAGAGGGCTGGATCTTTTTATGTTTTTCCAGGAAGACCATTTTGAGTTCTAAGCGTCCCCTGAACAGCCGTGCATTATCTTCTTTTCCTTCCAAGCCCCATTGCATTTTCCATTTTCGAAAGCATCTTTCCTGCAGCTTTGTTGGCCTTTTCCGCACCATGGTCAAGAATATCATCCAACTCTTTTGAGTCTACAAGGCTGCGGTATTTTTCCTGGATCGGCTCAACAACATTAACGATAATATCAGCAACGTCTGCTTTGAATTCGCCATATCCCTTGTCAGAGTATTCCTGTTCTAGCTGTTCCACTGTTTTTCCTGAAAAAATGGAATAAATGGATAAAAGATTGGAAATTCCAGGTTTGTTTTCTTTGTCGAATTTTACGATGCCGTCAGAATCGGTAACTGCGCTTTTTATTTTTTTCACAATTTGCTTCGGATCGTCGAGCATTGAGATAAATGCTTTTTGGTTAGGATCAGATTTGCTCATTTTCTTTGTCGGTTCCTGCAGGGACATAACCCTAGCCCCAATCTTTGGAATCCTGACTTCAGGCACTGTGAATATTGAGTTGTATTTGTTATTGAATCTCTCGGCAAGATTCCTGGTCAATTCAAGATGCTGCTTTTGGTCCTCGCCGACAGGAACAAGATCTGTGCCATAGAGAAGAATGTCGGCAGCCATCAGCGGAGGGTACGTAAGCAATCCTGCAGGAATAGCTTCCTTACCGGCGGATTTGTCCTTGAACTGGGTCATTCTTTCAAGCTCCCCGATATAGGCGACACACTGCATCATCCATCCGGCCTGGGCATGTGCCGGGACTTCCGACTGGATGAACAGGGTTGCTTTCTCGGGATCAATTCCCGATGCAATGTACAGTGCTGCCAGGCTGCGGATGTTCTTTCTAAGCGCAAGCCTGTCCTGGGGCACCGTAATCGCGTGCTGATCAACAATACAGAAATAACAATTGTATTCGTTCTGGAGCTCGACAAACTGTTTGAGTGCTCCGATATAGTTGCCAAGGGTAATGGTTCCGCTTGGCTGGATTCCCGAAAAAATCGTTTTCATTGAATCTTCACTCCTATTATGGTCTTGGATATAAAAAAGACCATTCGTCCCTATAACGATAGGGACGAATGGTCCGTGGTGCCACCCTAATTGCCCGAAGCCGGGCCACTTTCCCATGTGCAAAGTGCACATGGACCTTTTAACGCAAGGCATACGGCCGCAGATACTGATATTCCCTGCGGAAGCTCTAAAGTCCATTCCTGCTGTATGGCTGTTTGTTTCCACCGCCCACAAACTCTCTGAAAACCGGAAACAGCAGTACTACTCTTCGTCATGGCTTCTTCAAATAGGTTTACAATTTTTCGTGTTTAGAGAAATTATAATGTTTGGTATAGAGTAAATCAAGAGATGCCCCATGAACTTACATATAATAGGCAGCTAATGCCACTAGCATAAGCAGCATATTTCCGAGTCCAGCCCAGGCTAGAGGGAAATAATTAAAAGATATGATCTCGGATAATGGCATCATTTCTTCCTTAGGTCCAGTATCAAGTTTTTCCCGTGAAGCGAAAATCTGCCTGAATGATTTCGAAACATTATCGAAAAAGCCGGTATTTACTGTGTAGACGATCAGGGAAACGAACAGCAAGCTGCTTGCGATATAAAAAGAGTAATTGATATAGTGCAGCAGGCTGATTTCTCGCTGGAAAACGATAGAAAACAGGAATGTCAGGATTTGTGAGGCACCAATTAAATAAATGATTTTTCTCATTGCGAAGAATTTCACCTTTAAATTATTATTTTGTTTAAAGCTTTAATTCGGTAATGCACTTAAATATTACAATATTTTTTAGACGAATGAAAACCTTATTGATGCTTATAAGTCACTATTATAGCATATTTTTCGCCGTTAATTTATTTCGAATATTTCAAGTGTGTAAATTTTTGTAGAAAAAATATTGAACATTTTTTTGACTAAATGTATAATAGGGAATGTAAAAAGTTTTCAGAAAAATAAATAAAAGGGGGATTACACTTGAAGAAGTCAAAATTTTCGCTGCTTTTAGTCCTTACCCTAGTATTCTCTTTGTTCCTGTCAGCGTGCAGTGGCAGCAAGGATACATCGGGAGATAAGGAAAAAGGTGAATCAGCAAGCAATGTCAAACAGGAAATCAAAATGCTTGATACCTCGGAAATTCCTACAATGGATACAAGCCTTGCAGAAGGTTCAACAAGCTTTACTTACATCGCTAACGTAGGTGAAGGCCTGTACCGCCTGAACAAGGATCACAAGCCAGCTCCGGCATTGGCTGATGGAAAGCCAAAAATCTCTGAAGACAAGAAAGTCTTCACTTTCAAACTGCGTGAAGCAAAATGGTCCAATGGAGACCCTGTCACTGCAGAAGACTTCGTTTTTGCATGGCAGCGTGCAATTGACCCTAATACGGCTTCTCCTTATGGCCCTTACATGATGAATGGAAAGATCAAAGGTGCTAATGAAATCACTGAAGCTGGTGCAGCAAATAAAGAGTACGATCTTAACACACTTGGAATTAAGGCTCTAGATGAGAAGACTCTTGAAGTAACTCTCGAACAGCCATTTGTATATTGGGAAGATTTATTCGCTTTCCCTACTTTCTACCCGCAAAACAAAAAGTTTGTTGAAGAAAAAGGCAAAGCTTATGCAAGCAATGCCGGAAACCTTCTGTACAACGGACCGTTCAAATTGACTAAGTGGGAAGGCACAGCTGCTACCGACTGGGTTCTTGAAAAGAATGAAGACTATTGGGATGCCAAAAACGTTAAGCTAGAAAAGATTTCTGTAAACGTTGTTAAAGATTCCAACTCTGCTGTCAATGCTTTTGAAGCAGGCGAAACTGATATGACTGGCCTTCTATCCTCTGACATCGTTCCAGAGTACGAAGGTGACGACCGTATGGTCAGCTGGCTTGAGCCAACTGTGTTCTGGCTGAAAATGAACCAGCAGAACAAAGCGCTTAAGAACGTAAATATCCGTAAAGCGATTGCTCAAGGATTCAATAAGAAAGACCTTGCTTCAAGCATTTTGAACAACGGATCCATTCCAGCGAACTACTTTGTACCAAAAGACTTTGTTGAGTTCGATGGCAAAGATTTCCGCGAAAAGAATGGCGATTTGATTAAATATGATGTAAAAGCTGCTAAAGAAGCATGGGAAAAAGGCTTGAAAGAACTTGGCGTAGACAAACTTGAAATCCGTTACCTTGGCGGAGATACTGAAGCTGCCAAGAAGACTGACTCTTACATGAAAAACCAATTGGAAAAGAACCTTCCAGGATTGACTGTCAAGCTTGAAAGCGTTCCGTTCTCTGTCCGCCTTGAGCGCGACAACTCACAAGACTATGATCTCCAGTTTGCTGGATGGGGACCAGACTATGGTGACGCAATTTCCTTCACTGACCTGTGGTTGACTGGCGGAGGAAGCAACAGAATGGATTACTCCAACCCTAAGTATGATGAACTGGTTAAGAAAGCTCAAACTGAATATGCTACTAAGCCAAAAGAAAACTGGGAAGCACAGCAAGAAGCTGAAAAAATCATGCTGGAAGATGCAGGCGTTGCTCCAGTTTACCAGCGTGCAGCTAACATCCTTCTAAACCCTAATGTTAAAGGCCTTGCGATCTACAACTATGGCCCAGACTACGGATTCAAGTGGGTAGAAGTAAAAGGCGAATAGTAAGCAAATTCTTCTCGCAGAGTAAATAAATTACTATTAGTCGGAAGAGAGTATATTGTGAAAATATACTCTCTTTTTCCCTGTAAGCTAAATGTCGGAATAAAGGAAATTTTGAAATAATATAGGAGGTGCACATATGGGAAAATACCTGGCAAAAAGGTTTCTATATATGTTTATCACTCTTTTTCTAATCGCTTCCCTGACTTTCTTCCTGATGAAAATCATCCCAGGGACGCCATTCGCGAGTGCCAACAAACTTTCTCCAGCTCAAATGCAAATCATGAAAGCTAAATATGACCTTGATAAGCCAGTGCCAGTCCAATATGTAACATATATAGGAAAAATGGCAAAAGGAGACCTAGGGATTTCTTTCCAGTTCAACAATACGCCAGTCAGTGAGTTAATGTTCAAGCGCCTTGGACCTTCAGCCCAGCTCGGATTTCAGGCAGTGTTCTTCGGGACTTTGGTGGGTCTTGTACTCGGTGTATTTGCAGCATTAAGGCAAAATACCTGGGTCGATTATGGTGCGACATTTTTGGCAGTACTCGGAAAGTCTATTCCAAACTTTGTTTTTGCAGGACTCCTCCAATATTATGTGGGTGTTAAACTTGGATGGCTACCTGTATTGTTCTGGAAAGGCTTTGAGTATACAATTATGCCGACCATTGCGCTTTCCATGTTCCCAATTGCCATTTCTGCCCGTTTTATGAGGACGGAAATGATCGATGTTCTCGGCACTGACTATATAACTCTCGCAAAAGCAAAAGGAGCGAGTTTCTTTGAAATTGCATTCAAGCATGCACTAAGGAATGCTCTTATTCCTTTGGTGACCGTTCTTGGACCGCTTGCGGTATCAATGATGACAGGTTCGCTGGTTATTGAACAAATTTTTGCGATTCCTGGACTCGGAGAACAATTCGTAAAAGCTGTAAGCGTCAATGACTATCCAGTAATAATGGGGACCACCATGTTGTTTGCATTCCTGTTCGTCATTGTTATTCTGGTAGTTGATATTTTGTACGGTATTATTGATCCGCGGATCAGGTTGTCAGGGGGTAGCAAATAATGGCACAAACAGAAACAAATAACCAAAAGCAACGCTTCCAGCCAGCCATTATTGATTCATCCAAGAGTGAAGAAATCAACAAGCCCAGCCTGAATTTTTGGCAGGACGCCTGGCTCCGTGTAAGAAAGAATAGAGCAGCCATTGCAAGTATCATCATTATGTTTATCGTAATCTTTCTTGCTTTTGTTGGCCCTCTTTTTAGCGGCAAGCAGTTTGACACACAAAACGTATCGCATAACCATCTTCCGCCAAGGATTCAGGGATTAGAGAAGATAAGCTGGCTACCGTTTGACGGAACAGAAGTGAACAGGGCTGGCAAAGAAGTGAACGTGTATGAGAAAAGAGGAATCGACGAGTACTACTGGTTTGGAACCGATACACTTGGCCGGGATATTTTCACACGTGTGTGGAAAGGGACGCAAATCTCCCTCTATATAGCTTTTCTGGCTGCTATCATTGACTTGGTTGTCGGGGTTTCCTATGGGGCGGTATCAGGTTACTATGGCGGCAGGCTAGATAATATCATGCAGAGGATTACTGAAGTCCTGATTGGGATACCAACACTGGTCATTGTCATTTTGATGATCCTCGTGCTGGAACCAGGAATAATCTCCATTGCAGTCGCGTTGTCTGTCACTGGCTGGGTCGGTATGGCGCGGGTTGTCCGTGCTCAAGTGCTCAAGGTAAAAGAACAAGAATTCGTTCTTGCATCAAGGACGTTGGGGAATTCACATAAATCAATCATATATAAGCATATATTGCCTAACCTTGCAGGCGTCATTATCATCAACACAATGTTCTCTATTCCAAACGCTATTTTCTTCGAAGCTTTCCTGAGTTTTATCGGTCTAGGACTCCAGGATCCGAAGGCGTCACTTGGAACGCTTGTTAATGAAGGATTTAAAGTGCTGCGTCTGCATCCGCATGAAATGATTGTACCGGCAACGGTCATTAGTATTTTAATGGTAACCTTTAATATGCTGGCAGACGGTTTTAGAGATGCTCTGGATCCAAAAATGCGTGATTAATAAGGCAGGTGGAGAAAATGACTAATATTCTAGAAGTGAAAGATTTAAATATTTCGTTCCATACGTTTGCAGGAGAGGTGCAAGCTATCAGAGGCGTTAACTTTGAGCTGAAAAAGGGAGAGACTTTGGCGATTGTTGGGGAATCCGGTTCAGGGAAATCGGTCACAACTAAAGCTATTATGAGACTTCTTCCTCCGGGTAACTCGGAAATCAAAGCTGGTCAAATTCTATTTGACGGCAAAGATCTAACAAAGCTTACAGACCGCCAAATGCAAAAAATCCGTGGTAAGGATATTTCAATGATTTTTCAAGATCCGATGACATCCCTGAATCCGACAATGACAATCGGGAAGCAAATCATGGAACCATTGATCAGGCACCAGGATATGAGCAAAGCGGCAGCAACGGAAAGAGCGCTCCAGTTGCTTCGCCTAGTTGGAATACCAAAGCCTGAGCAGAGGATTAAGCAGTATCCCCACCAATTTTCTGGGGGGATGAGACAAAGGGTTGTCATTGCGATTGCACTCGCCTGTAATCCGAAGGTATTAATTGCTGATGAACCGACAACGGCCCTTGATGTTACGATTCAGGCCCAAATTCTTGAGTTGATGAAGGATTTGCAAAACAAGATTGATACTTCCATTATTTTCATCACCCATGACCTCGGTGTCGTGGCCAATGTTGCCGATCGTGTTGCTGTTATGTACGGTGGAAAGATTGTAGAAATTGGTACCGTTGATGAAGTATTCTATAATCCGCAGCATCCGTATACATGGGGCTTGATCAGTTCGATGCCAAGCCTTGATGCAAAGGAAGAGGAACTTTATGCAATCCCAGGAACGCCTCCCAATCTGCTTCATCCGCCTAAAGGTGATGCTTTTGCGCCGCGGAATGAATATGCGATGCAAATTGATCTGGAGGAACAGCCTCCTATGTTCAAAATTTCCGATACACACTACGCAGCTACATGGCTTCTGCATCCCGATGCTCCAAAGGTCGAGCCGCCTGCAGCAGTGGTAAAGAGAATGCGCAAGTTTTCTGAGATGAAATAAAGGAGCAGGGAGGAGCAGCCAAATGCAGAATCAAGAGAAATTGCTCGAGATTAGAAATTTAAAACAATATTTTAATATCGGGAAACCGAATGAAGTAAAAGCGATAGATGGAATATCTTTTGACATCTATAAAGGAGAGACGCTTGGACTTGTCGGTGAGTCAGGATGCGGAAAGTCGACAACTGGCAGGACAATCATCAGGCTGTATGAAGCGACAGACGGCCAAGTGTTTTTCAAGGGAGAAAATGTCCATGGGAAAAAGTCCAGGAAAGATCTGAAAAAGTTTAACCGAAGCATACAAATGATTTTCCAGGATCCTTATGCATCGCTAAACCCTAGGATGAAAGTCTCGGATATTATAGCAGAGGGAATCGACATCCATAACCTTGCGAAAAGCAATAAGGAACGGATGGATCAAGTTTATGAACTGCTGGAAACAGTAGGGCTGAATAGAGAGCATGCAAACAGGTATCCGCATGAATTCTCCGGTGGACAAAGACAGAGAATCGGCATTGCCAGGGCGCTTGCTGTCCAACCAGAATTTATCATAGCTGATGAGCCTATTTCGGCTTTAGATGTATCCATTCAGGCACAAGTTGTCAACCTGATGAGGAAACTCCAAAAAGAAAAAGGGTTAACGTACTTGTTTATTGCCCATGACCTTTCGATGGTGAAATATATAAGTGATCGCATAGGGGTTATGTATTTCGGAAGGCTCGTAGAACTTGCACCAGCTGAAGAGTTATACAGCAATCCGCTTCATCCTTATACAAAGTCCCTGTTGTCAGCGATACCAGTCCCGGATCCTGAAACTGAGCGTACACGCCGTAGGTTTGCCTATGATCCATCCTCCCATAAGTATAGCGAGAATGAAGAAGTGAGCATGAAGGAAGTGAGACCAGGACATTTTGTTTATTGCTCAGAGCTGGAACTGAAAAAATACAAGGAAGAGTCTAAGAGCTAAAAAAAACGATCTCAAATTTGAGATCGTTTTTTCTTAGTTTAATGGTTTATTTTTCTTAATGCAGGGTATATAAAAAATCTGGGACGTTTACTTTTTCTGACCTCCAACAGTCTTCCATCCGGTTTGCATTCTGGCAGACTGGTCCACAAATTCCGATTTGCGTTTGCCTCCAAACAATTTTTCGCCAATACCGTTGGTTACTACACCCATTACAGCGGTGATGCCAATAACAAGAAGTGCGACAATCGTCAAATCTGTAATGTATCCACCCATTCGACATACCTCCAACATTTGTCTGATTTATGATAAATGACCCGTGACAATATTCAATTTGTTTCTTCCCTTTTATTTTAGCGGATTGGGCTGGTATTTGAAAGCGGCAAATACTATGTCGGTGGAAAAGCACAACAAGAAAAAAAGAAACGAAGGGAGCAATACAATGCATTGGTATGAAAAGCTAAATCAGTATTTTCCTATAGAGGAAATGAAGTCACAACAGCATATGGAAACTTTGTTGAAAGAACATCCTGAAATGTATCACAAAGACGAGGGACCTAACCATGTGATGATGTATGCTGAGCTCGAGGACTTCGTATTTATAGATTATTTGTTTGTATCAAAAAATGCCAGGGGCCAGCGCTTGGGACACAAGCTGTTAAATAGCTTAAAGGGAAAAGGGAAACCAGTCATTTTGGAAGTTGAGCCCATAAATTATGAGGACACTGATACAGAAAAAAGGCTGAAGTTCTATAAAAGAGAAGAATTCCAGCATGCTAGTACAGTTGGGTATAAGAGAAGGTCGCTTGCCACAGGGGAAATAAACACAATGGAAATTCTTTATTGGACTCCTGTTGAGAGTTCTGAAGTGGCTGTATACGAAGCAATGAAAAAAACGTATCATTTGATTCACACCTATAAAGATAACGAAATTTATGGAGAATCCTATGATCCGGTTGAGGAAGTACTTTCCATCAAGACTCCAGCTGAAAATTTGCTTGAGGAAGTATAAGTCAATCAGCAGCTGATTAGGTTTTCATTCTCACTATTGTAATTGAGAATGAAAACCTGGGATCTAATGTTTAATCGTATGATCTGGCGGGTACATGTAAAGGGAAGATTAGAATAATATGTGACAATCACCGGTATCACCTCCCTAAATGTGCTTCATTCCACGAATAGTTTAATGACACAAGAGGGTAGCGTGGAGAAAAAATAAAAAAAGATGAAACTTTTTGTGAACCCATCCGTCTTATAGTAGGGCGGCAAAAAGTTACATAAAAACTTTTTTATAATTTTATCGAAAAGGATACCCATAATTCTTTTGTTGGTGTATAATTTAAATGTAGAAATTACTATATTAAATTAATTTTAATGTGGAAATGCCGCACAATTGCAAACAAGCAAATTATATATGTTATCTTAAAGGGAGTGTGAATTAGCCAATGGTCACTTTATACACTTCACCAAGTTGTACCTCGTGCAGAAAAGCAAAATCATGGCTTGAAGAACATGAAATTCCATACCAGGAACGAAATATTTTTTCAGAACCTTTGTCCATCGATGAAATCAAGGAAATTCTCAGAATGACAGAAGATGGAACAGATGAAATCATTTCAACCCGCTCTAAAACATTCCAAAAGCTGGATGTCAATCTTGAAACAATGCCACTCCAGGATTTGTTTGAATTAATTAAAGATAATCCAGGATTGCTAAGGCGGCCAATCATTATTGATGAAAAGCGCCTGCAGGTTGGATACAATGAGGATGAAATCCGCAGATTCCTGCCGAGAAAAGTCCGCACGTACCAGCTTCGTGAAGCTCAGCGTTTAGTTAATTAAAAGACTTGCCCCGGTTTTTATTAACCGGGGCTTTCCTTATGTTCAGACTGAAAAGATCTTTTTCTGGGTACCAGCGGGTTTTTTTATTCAGAGGAGATTTTATTTCCCAAAAGGTGTTTTTTATCATAAAATAGAAGTACAAGATTGGTACTCTATTTGCGTTTCCTATATTAAAGTTCTTTTGATTTGAAAAACGGCAATATGGGTAAAGATATATAAATAAGCTTTACGGGGGTATTTTGTCCCTTCAATCCTTGACCTGGAAGGGAGAGATAAAGAATGGAAATTGAACGCATTAATGACCACACGGTAAAGTTTTATATTTCTTATATGGATATAGAGGAACGCGGATTTGACCGTGAGGAAATATGGTACAATCGCGAACGGAGTGAAGAACTTTTTTGGGAAATGATGGATGAAATTCATCATGAAGAAGAGTTTGCTGTCGAAGGGCCATTATGGATTCAGGTCCAGGCACTGGAAAGAGGCCTTGAGGTTCTCGTAACCCGCGCCCAGCTCACTAAAGATGGCCAAAAATTTGAGTTGCCCATCCCGGATGAAAAGTTAAAGGATTATCCGGTTGATGAAAGGATAGAAGAACTTCTTGACCAGCATTTTAATCCGAAAGGCCCTGACGGGGAGGAAGCAGTTTTTGAAGATGAGCTTGACTTTCTGCTTGTGTTCAAGGATTTTGAGGATCTCATATCGCTGTCGAAACGTTCGTTCCTGGATAGTATAAGTACATCGCTGTTCAGTTTTGAGGGAAGGTATTATCTATATGTTGATTTCCCGGAGGAAGAGTTTGAGGACGAGGAAGAAATTGATGATTTGCTTAGTGTTCTCCTGGAATACGGACAGGAATCAAGTGTAACCATCCATCGCCTTGAGGAATACGGTAAAAAAATCATTGAAAAGGATGTCTTTACCGTATTAAGGGAATACTTTTCCTGATGGTAGGCCGATTTCAGCAATGAAATCGGTTTTTTAATATATAAATTTAACATGCTTGCTGATATGAGCGGCAATTGATTGAGAAATAAAGGAGATCACATGAAAAACACAGTTAGAATTATTATATTTTTGGTCCTGCTGGGGGCTGTTTATTATTTTATTAATGATACTTTGAAAAACAATTTTCTTGGCTATGCCAGTCTATTTATGTCTCTTTCCGTAATTTTTATCGGGTTTGTGATTTTCATTGAGAACCGTCATCCAACTCAGACGCTTACGTGGCTGGTTGTGCTCGGAAGTTTTCCGCTTGTGGGCTTTATTTTTTACTTGCTTTTTGGACGGAGCTACCGGAAAGAAAGAATGTTCCGGAGAAAATATTTTCTTGATAAGCAGGCTTTCTTAATGGTTGAAGGTGATTCGGAAAGAGCGAATATGGAAAAATTGATGAAAATGGGCGGACAGCACCAAAAACTTTTCAGCCTTGCACAAAAAATAGGAAACAGCCCGATTTCATTTGCCAGTTCAACTGAAGTACTGGCAAATGGCGAAGAAACATTTGGCTGTATTCTTGAAGAATTGAAAAAAGCTACCAATCATATTCATCTTGAATATTATATTGTTCGCCACGACAGGATTGGTGAGGAAATCAAGGATATTCTCATTGAGAAAGCGAAGCAGGGAGTGAAAGTCAGGTTCCTGTACGATGCTGTTGGCTCGTGGAAGTTATCAAAAGAGTATATTGAGGGTTTACGCGTAGCAGGAGTTGAAATGGTTGAATTTGGCCCAGTGACGCTTCCCTTCCTAAACAGCAAGTTTAATTTTAGAAACCACCGGAAAATTATCGTTATCGATGGATCTGTCGGCTTTGTAGGCGGTCTCAATATTGGAGATGAATACCTAGGCCGTGATACTCATTTTGGTTTTTGGCGGGATACGCATATGCTGGTTAAAGGGGAAGCTGTTCGGAGCCTTCAGTTGATTTTTCTTCAGGACTGGTACTATATGACGAACGAAAGCTTTTTGACCCCTGAGTACCTTTCACCGCTTTTGCACGGACAGGATGATGGAGGGGTGCAATTAATTGCCGGAGGGCCTGATAATGAATGGAGTGTCATAAAGCATATTTTTTTCTCGATGATTGCTTCAGCAAAAAAGACAGTCTGGATTGCTTCACCATACTTTATTCCGGATGAGGACATATTAACGGCCATTAAAGTTGCGTCATTGAGCGGAATAGATGTCAGGCTGCTCGTTCCGCAGCGCCCTGACAAGCAGATTGTTTTCCATGCTTCCAGATCTTACTTCCCAGCTCTTCTTGATGCAGGAGCCAAAGTTTATGAATATAAAAAGGGGTTTATGCATAGCAAAATTGTCATAGTTGATGGAGAACTAGCTTCGATTGGTACTTCAAATATGGATATGCGCAGCTTTCACCTGAACTTTGAAGTGAATGCGTTCCTGTATCAGACCGACAGTGTCAAACGTCTCTCTGATGAGTTTGAAAAAGATATATTGGATGCAGTGCAAATTAATGGAGAAGAGTTTAACCGCCGCCATTTCGGATATCGCTTGATTGAGTCTACAGCAAGGCTGCTATCGCCACTTTTGTAAACGTCATATTAGCATCCATCTTCTCATTGTTTAAAAGGGAATGGAGCGGTATATTCAAGGATCGTCATTACTTAGCCAGTTTGTGCTAAAGTGATGGCGTTTTTTTTGTCGTACTTTTATCGAGCTTCTTCAAAATCTCTCAATCTGTGAAATTTTTATGGCAGGAAGGATTTTGAACCAATCCAGAGAATGATATTTGGAGAAAGGAGGAGAAATTGGATGCTAGTTGCACAACAGCAAAATGGCAAGCGCATTTCCCTTGGGGAACGCTGGGAAAAAGCTGAATTGGAAAACCGGAGAAATTCTGAAGTGTTCTTCTGCCCTGAATGTGGTGGAAAAATGTTAATGAAGCTTGGTACAAAAAGAGTGAGGCATTTTGCTCACCAAAGGGGTGAAGGTTGCCCTGCTGAGTGGGAGAACGAAACAGACTACCACCTTAACGGGAAGCTAAAGCTTTACCAATGGCTGATACAATCAGGCCTGGATGCAGAACTGGAGAAGTATGATCCCTCGAGCGGTCAAAGGGCGGATATCCTGATAGACTGGAAGGGAAAGAAATGGGCTTTGGAGTTTCAATGTTCCCCGGTCTCGGAGGAATTGTTCAAAAAGCGGACGGATGGTTATGTGGAAAGCGGCATTACACCCATTTGGATACCCGGGGGTAAAAGCTTGAAAAGAACATCTGCTAAAACCGTTTCACTTAATAGCTTTGAAGCATTGTTTTTAAGGAGGAACAGAATGGGATGGTACATTCCTTCCTATTGCCCGGAAGCGGATGTATTTATTTTATTGACAGGAATTCTCCCTGTCTCCGAACGAAGAATGATTGCCGGATTTTCGGCCGTACCCCCGAATAGCATGGACCCATCATATTTAATTGATCCTAAACCCTTTCACATATGCTCGATTTTTGAATGGAACCGCGAGGTACATCGATTCAAAAGAAGCCTTACAGCCTACAATAATAGAGGAAAGCTGAGTAAATTTTTAAATGAACTGTATATCAACCGTTTGAACCTTCACCTACTCCCCACTGAAGTTGGCCTGCCATTGCAATCCTCTCTGTATATCGAAACTCCCCCAGTTATATGGCAATCCTATTTGTATATCGATTTAATGCGTATATTTTATGAGAAAGGCCGTGTGTCACGCTCGGCTATTTACAGCACATTTTTACTTAGGATCCGGAAGGGGGAGATTGCAATCAGACAATTGCCGCTTGAAAAGGAAAGCCACTTTCGGTTTGCTGTTGATGATTACTTGGAGCTTCTCGTCCAAACTGATTCACTCCTGAAATGTAGTTCTGATTTCTTTCAGCCTGCTGATTCTTTATTAGAACAAACTTCTCCGGATTGGGAGAGCTCGGCGAAAAAATTTTATGCTCTGCATGGAAGCACGATACTTAAGTTTCTAAATTCAAGCCATTTCGTTAATGAAACCTTCAAAAGAAGTGTAAAATAAACATACGAATTCCCTATAGAAGGAGTTCCTGTCTTAATTGTGAAATATAGATCTACTGTGAGATGAAGCAGAACGGAGGATGAAGATGGCCAGCGAAGCTAATGTGAAAAAACTGCCGGCAAGAAATGAAGTTCCAGTGGAAGATACATGGAGGCTGGAAGATATTTTTCCAGATGACCAGGAATGGGAAAAAGAATTTTCAGATGTAAAAGAGTTAGTGCCGGGCATCCAGGATTTTCAAGGGAAACTTGGCGAATCTGCAGACAGTTTGCATCAGTCTCTCCAATACCAGGACCGGCTCCTTGAGCGGCTGGGGAGATTGCATACTTATGCCCATATGAGATATGACCAGGATACAGGGAATGCTTTCTACCAGGGCCTTGACGATCGAATCAAGACGTTATATACCCAGGCCGGGGCGGCACTGGCTTTCATTGTACCAGAAATCCTTTCAATTGATGAGCAGAGAATAAAAGCCTTTCTTGAAGAAAAACCAGATTTGAAGCTATATAGCCATGCGCTCGAGGAAATTAATCTGCAAAGGCCCCATATTTTATCTGCCGGGGAGGAAGCACTCCTGGCGCAGGCATCCGAGGTGATGAATTCTTCGTCTTCAACATATGGAATGCTGAACAATGCCGATTTGGAGTTCCCGTCCATTAAGGATGAAAATGGGGATGAGGTAGAAATCACTCACGGGCGCTATATTACTTTTCTTGAGAGCGGAGACCGTGCTGTACGTGAAAATGCTTTTAATGCTGTTTATAGAACATACTGCCAATTTAAAAATACATTGGCAAGTACGCTCAGCGGGACAGTAAAAAAAGATAATTTCAATGCAAGGGTACATCATTATAATTCCGCCAGGCACTCTGCACTATCTGCGGACAATATCCCGGAAGCAGTCTATGATAATCTTGTTGGAACAGTGAATGATCATTTGCCTCTTCTGCACCGCTATTTAAAGCTGCGCAAAAAAGTGCTTGGTGTCGACCGTCTTCATATGTATGATTTGTACACACCGTTAGTAAAGGATGTAAAGATAGATATCTCCTATTCCGATGCTAAGGAAATGATCCTCAAGGGGCTTGAACCTCTCGGAAGTGAATATAATGCAGTCCTAAAGGAAGGTTTTGAAAATCGCTGGGTAGATGTCCATGAGAACAAAGGAAAGAGGAGTGGCGCTTATTCATCAGGAGCCTATGGAACGAATCCATATATTCTTATGAATTGGCAGAACAACGTAAATAACCTGTTTACACTGGCGCATGAATTCGGGCATTCTGTCCACAGCTATTATACAAGAAAGACACAGCCATACGCTTATGGGGATTACTCCATTTTTGTAGCCGAGGTAGCTTCAACCTGCAATGAGGCATTGCTGAATGAGTATCTGCTGAAGACCATTAATGATGAGCAAAAGCGCCTCTACCTGCTGAATCACTACCTTGAAGGATTCAGAGGGACAGTTTTCCGTCAGACGATGTTTGCCGAGTTTGAACACCTCATCCATCAAAAGGCGCAGAATGATGAAGCGTTGACTGCCGAATCATTTACAAAAGATTATTATGAACTGAACAGGAAATATTTTGGGACTGAATGCATGGAAATCGATGAAGAAATTGGCCTCGAATGGTCCAGGATTCCACATTTTTATTATAATTATTACGTATACCAATATGCCACTGGCTTCAGTGCAGCTACTGCCTTAAGCAAACAAATTCTTGAAGAAGGCAGTCCGGCAGTAAATCGCTATATTGAGTTTCTGAAATCAGGGAGTTCGGACTATCCGATTGAAGTCCTGAAAAGAGCAGGTGTCGATATGACAAGCCCGCAGCCAGTTGAGGATGCCTGCAAGGTTTTTGAGAAAAAGCTTGCAGAAATGGAGGATATTCTCTCCTAAGTCCCGGCTGCGTTTCCTATGGGAGGTCTCTCAAAAACCTTTGAATTTTTTTCGATCAGTCATATAAATGAAAAATACGAGCAAAGACAAAAACAGGATGGGGGAGCTGATGTATAGCGGAACGATGTGCATCAGCCCCAATAGCTGCAGGCAAAGAGAAAACAGGATTGAAATGAGGATGATTGCCAGGTGGAGATTTCGTTTCATTTCACATTCCTCCTAAAAGATGATACTGTAAATTTTATGCTGTTCCGTACACATGCATGTACGCTTTATGACAATATTGTGAAATAGTGTACATGCGTATTGTTTAACAGCCATATGCATGGTATATTTATCTCGTGAAGTTGATCACAAGCAAACATATACCCCTTTGTTTGACCGTGAAAAATTTCTCCCATCCCCTTTGTTCGTATTAATATAGAAAAAGGCCTTGCCAGCAACCGGTGCTGCAAGGCCTTTTTCTGCATTTTTATTTGAAAAATAACCGCACTTCCAAAGTGCGGTTAAATATCATTATATCGCCAAAACATTCCATATTTAGCTGGAATTTGCTCTACTTTTTGTTTGAGAAGCAATTTTTTCAGTTCTTTTTCTGCCTTGTTCATAGTGATATCATACACAACGGAGACTTCTTTCGTCGCGACAGTACGATAATGCTTCAAAAAAGATTCCAGGGGCGGAGGAGTGGAGCGTTCAGGCCTTTCGGAAAGCATTTCTTCGAGGATTTGAACGTAGACCTCGTATGGGTAGTAGCCAGTAACCTTAATTCCTTCTTCTTCAATATTTGAATTGAAGAACACAAGGGTCGGGATCTCTTCAACATCCATTTCTGAAGTGATTTTCATGTCGCATTGAAAAGCACGTGCTGCGCTGTCGGAATGGATATCAGTAACGAACTCCTCAACATCAAGCCCTACACTTCTTGCGCATGACTTCAATATATCGAAGCTGGAGACATTTTGCTTTTCAAGAAACAGGACCTCTTGAAGCTTTCGCAAAAAGAGGATTCCTTTTTTTCTGCCTTGCAGTTCCGCCGACTTGATTGCGATAGAAGCGAGGTAAGGAGAAGACACTGGGTTTTCAAACCAAAGATTCCCATCGCATGACATCCCTGTCCTGCTTGCTGTCCTTTCCCATAACTCCGCGATTGTATCATAGCGTTTCTTTCTTCCCATGTTTAAGGTGGCCAGCTTGCCGCTTAGTATATGACGAAGCGAAAAGTATTTACCGTATTCTATCTGCAGCTTTTTCATGATGGGCTCCAAAGCCCAGCACTCGGGACAGAGCGGATCCACAAACATATAAATCTCAAGCGGTTTTTTTTCCGGCCCTGAGCAGTGGGGAACATCTGGATTCAATAATTCTTTTCGTTTCCACATCACGGACCCTCACCATTTTTCCCTTGATCTGGCGTATTGATCATATGCTGGGCTGTCAAAGCGAGCCTGTGGAAAAAATATTCCCTTAGCTCTCCTTCAAGCCCGCATTCATCCATGGCTTCCCTCATGCATGTTAGCCATGCGGCCGCTCTTTTTGGCGTGATTTCAAACGGCAGGTGGCGTGCTCTAAGCATAGGGTGCCCATGCTCATTTGTATATAGAGGCGGTCCGCCTAAATATTGAGTAAGAAACTGCTTTTGCTTTCGAGCTGTTTCCGTAAGGTCATCAGGAAAAATAGGAGCAAGATCAGGATGCTGTGCTACCCGGCTGTAAAAAAGGTCAATAAGCTGGTGCAGCATGGCTTCGCCGATGGCTTCGAACGGTACAGGCGTATTCTCGACCATTTAGATAACTCCTTTTTATGTTTTATGTTATATATTTTAGCAATGCAAAATATTTATCTCAAACAAACAGCTTATGCGACCCACAAGCAGTCGTAAAGCCTTCGCTAATAATGTACACAAAAAAGCCGCTCCTTACCACTTATAGGCAGAGGAGCGGAGAATGGAATTTTATCCAGTGTAAGAATTAGTCACTTTTCTGACGTAATTCTGTGTTTCGCTAAATGGCGGGATACCGCCGTATTTATCCACGTTGCCGGGGCCTGCATTATAGGCTGCAAGGGCCAACTCAATGTTCTCATTATAACGGTCAAGCATCTGGCGCAAATACTTGCTACCTGCGTGGATGTTCTCAGCAGGATCGAACGGATTCTGGACACCGAGTCCCCTTGCAGTTTGGGGCATGAGCTGCATTAGCCCGGAAGCGCCAGCTTGGCTTACTGCGTTTGGATTGAAGTTGGATTCCTTTTCAATCACTGCTTTGATCAGCTTGGCGGGAATGTTATACTTCGCTGAAGCATCTTCAATAATGGCATCAAAATTGGTTTTCTTGCCTGAAAGCTTGGTCAATTGGATTGGTGGAAGGGCAGGGCCGGTGATTTGCATTCCCGAAACAGAAGGCAGAATGTCCCCTTGATTGAGAGGCCCGCTGGCGCCATATGCGACGGCCTTTGTCGCCCCTAGGAAATCCTCCAGCAGGCTGCTGAAGTCTCCTGCCTGTCCGGAAGCGGGGTTCCTGCTGAAATTCTGCAATGCGTGAAGCTCAAGCATAATCTTTAGCTGATTTACATCCATAGTGCTCACCTGACTATCTTGAAATTTTATAGGATTTTATCCTGCTGGCGCAGGTCTGAATACTTTTGCTTATAAAAACGCTTAATTTTATTATCGGTTTTCCTCATAGGAATTTTAAGTGTTTCAAGAAGCTCCCTGAAAATTTCAAACCCTCTTTTCTCATCTGTCACTTCGTATTCTATTTCATAGTCTTCTGAATTTAAATAGGTACTATGGTCAAGGACTATAAGGCCGCCTTCATAAGCCTTTTCAGCGCGCTCTGTTGCCAGCGACCCGAAGCATGACAATTCAACCGGGTTTGTTACGAGGCGTGATACACCTTCCTTTACGGGTCCTTCCGGCAGGATGGACGATTCCTTCATTATCATCATGGCAGCTTCGTCGATTTTCTGATTGGTTTCAAGGAGCCCTATTTCAGCCGGCTGCTTTAATGTCAGCTCAAGACACTGCGCCTTTTGGCGGATTCTTAAGGCACATCCGTGGTTTTTTAAAGAAAAGGATGGGGTATCGAAATAATGGTTGACTTGTGTAGAAAAGTCTTCTGGCCCAATATTAAAAAATGACTTCAGAAGTTCAAACTCCGCAAATGAAAGAATATTTTTAAATTCAATCTCGATATTCTCAGTCATAGTGTGACTCCTTTCTCATACATCTCCATTATGCTGTTTATTTTGCAAAGCTTCAATCTTTAGGAGAAATTTAAATCAGTATGGTAAAATAGGAAAGAATTATTGGAGGTTGAAAACATGACACAGAAAATAAATATTGAACATGGAGCCATTGAAAATGGCCAGCTTATTCTAACTGCAGAAAAGTCAGTAGCTATATCCGATTTGACTGCAGGCGGAAACATGCTGGTTGATTCCGACAATTTAGCCTTTATTTATATTTGTGAGCAAGGGGGAGCCTATACATACATCTCAATTCCAGCTCAGGTATGGCCTGACCTTAAAACAGCACTCAATGAGGGCTTCCAGACATACGTAAGCGATGGGAGCAGCCTTTTGCTGCTGTCGGGCCTGAAGGAAGAAATGGAATACCTCACTGAAAACATAAAAGGAAACAGCAATTATGGAGAGATCATGGTCGCGGCCGTAGAAAACGTTTTTTAAAAAACGTGAGCACCATGAACCATGCTAATTGATCAGAATCAGATGGGGTGAACAAAGGTGAAACAATGGGATTTGTTTCTTGAACCATATAAACAAGCAGTTGAAGAACTAAAGGTGAAGTTAAAGGGAATGCGAAGCCAATTTGAGCTGAATTCCGAACACTCACCGATTGAATTTGTCACTGGCAGGGTAAAGCCTATTGCCAGCATTCTTGACAAGGCAAACCAGAAAGGCATCCCTCTTGAGAAGCTTGAAACTGAAATGCAGGATATTGCCGGCTTGCGCATGATGTGCCAGTTTGTAGACGACATTAAACCTCTGGTGGAAATGCTTCGTAAGCGCAACGACTTTGTTTTGATAGAAGAACGGGATTATATATCACATAAAAAAGAAAGCGGCTACCGCTCTTACCATGTTGTGATAGAATACCCCGTCCAGACAATTAATGGAGAAAAGAAAATATTGGCTGAAATCCAAATCAGGACACTTGCCATGAACTTTTGGGCAACGATTGAACATTCCCTGAACTATAAATATGAAGGCCAGTTTCCGGAAGATATACAGTTAAGGCTTCAGCGCGCTGCAGAAGCAGCCTTCCGCCTTGATGAGGAAATGTCTATCATCCGGAATGAAATTCAGGAAGCACAGGCATTTTTCACAAGAAAGAAGGAAATAAAAAAGGACGGGGAGCAATAGTAAAACGCTCCTTAATTTACTAAGACAAGGGGGGCTGTGAAAATGAAGTTTACGGTTACATCCAAAGGGGATGCTAGGTCAAATACACTCATGCAAAAAATGAGGACATATCTTCAGGACTTCGATCTTGTTTATGATGAAGACCAGCCGGACATTTGCGTTTCGGTAGGTGGGGACGGAACCCTTCTGTATGCATTCCACCGGTACAGCAGCAGACTGGACAAAACTGCATTTGTAGGAGTCCATACCGGCCACTTGGGGTTTTATGCTGACTGGGTCCCTGAGGAAATCGAAAAACTGGTCATCGCCATTGCCAAGACACCTTATCAGGTCGTGGAATATCCGCTGCTTGAAGTCATCATCCGTTATCAGCACGGTGGCAGGGAAACACGTTATCTTGCCCTGAACGAATCGACAGTAAAAGCAGTTGAAGGCACCCTTGTCATGGATGTGGAAATTCGCGGACAGCATTTCGAAAGATTCAGGGGAGATGGTTTATGCGTATCTACTCCTTCAGGCAGTACAGCCTACAATAAGGCGCTTGGCGGAGCAATCCTCCATCCTTCTCTTTCGGCCATACAGGTCGCTGAAATGGCATCAATTAATAACAGAGTGTTCCGGACAGTTGGGTCGCCGCTCATCCTTCCTGCCCACCATACCTGTATTTTAAAGCCCGTGAACCGTACGGATTTTCATATGACTGTCGATCACTTGACACTCCTGCACAAGGATGTGAAATCCATCCAGTTCAGAGTTGCGGATGAGAAAATGCGTTTTGCACGTTTCCGCCCTTTCCCTTTTTGGAAAAGAGTCCATGATTCTTTTATTTCCGATTAAAGAAGACAGAACAGGAGTATCTCATGACAGAACGGTTCAAATTGATTTGGGAGGCCGCCGCTGCCGACAGCGGAAAACTACTACGGGAGTTTTTGCAAGAGCAGGGAATTTCAAAAACCGCTTTGACTGATATTAAGTTCAAAGGCGGAAGAATTCTTGTCAATGGCGAAGAAGTGACAGTCCGTTACCGCTTGAAAGAAGGGGACAGGGCAGAAACTGTTTTTCCCCTCGAGAAGCCTTCGGCAGGAATTGCGGAAGAATTCTTTCCGCTTTCAATTCTCTATGAGGATGAGTATTTTCTTGTGATCAATAAGCCCGCCGGCATGAGTACGATTCCGTCGAGGGAGCATCCATCCGGAAGCCTTGCGAACGGCTTGATCGGTTATTACAAACAAACCGGAATTGCGGCAACTACCCATATTGTGACACGCTTGGACAGGGATACATCCGGCATTGTCCTTGTAGCAAAACACAGGCACGTCCATCATCTGATGAGCACTCAGCAGAAAGCTGGAGAACTTAAGCGAACGTATGAAGCGTTGGCTGAAGGGCATTTCCATAAAGATGAGGGAATTGTTGAGGAGCCCATTGCCCGTAAGCCTGACAGTATCATCGAGCGTCATGTGGATTCAAAAGGCCAATACGCTTGCACCGCTTATAAGGTTGTCGGACAGTATGAGGATTTCTCTCATATTGAATTGGAGCTTAAGACAGGCCGGACGCACCAAATACGCGTCCACATGGCTCATATCGGCCACCCGCTGGCAGGTGATGACCTGTACGGCGGAAGTTCTTCCAAAATAGAAAGGCAGGCTCTCCATTGCCGTAAGATCAGGTTCAGGCATCCCTTTACAGGAAAGGATCTGCACTTTTTTGCCCCGATGCCCAAGGATCTTCAAGAATTGTTAAACAGCAGCAAGCCGTCGTAATCTGCCGGCTTGTTTTTTTATCATCCAAAAAAGATGGAAAACAGTTTTGATAGGACAAGTAAAAAAAGAAATGCTAGTATTAGGTGCAGATAGAAAGGGGGCGGGAGATTTGGCCGACAATAATGATGCGCTGTCAAAAAAAAATTTTAATACTGAGTTGTTACTGCAAGCTTTAAGGCGGGAAGATATAGATGGGTTCAGGGAAGAGTTTCTCGAGCTTCATCCATATGACCAGGCATCCTTTTTTTCCGCCCTGGACGAAGAAGCCAGGATGAAGGTATACCATTTCATTTCTCCAGAGGAAATGGCGGGGCTGTTTGAAAATCTTGGCGGTGAGGAGGACGAGTATCAGGACGTCCTTTCGGAAATGTCACCTGATTATGCAGCAGATATGCTATCCAATATGTACGCAGACGATGCTGTAGATGTTCTGAATGAACTTGACAAGGACCAGGTTGCCAGTTACTTGACCATCATGGACAAAGAGGCTGCTAATGAAATTAAGGATCTCCTCCATTACGAGGAGTACACCGCGGGAAGTATCATGACAACCGAGTATATCGCCATCTCGGCTAATCAGACGATCCGCTCAGCCATGCATATTCTCAAAAAAGAAGCCCCAAGGGCTGAAACTATTTATTATGTGTATGTAATTGACGAAGAAAAAAAACTCGTAGGCGTTATTTCGCTCCGCGATCTGATTGTCAACGATGATGACAATATGGTATCCAAGGTTATGTATGACAGGGTGGTTGCAGCAATGGCCGGGGAAGATCAGGAAGAAGTCGCCCGGAAAATGAGGGATTATAACTTCCTCGCGCTTCCTGTCATTGATTTTCAGGGACATCTCCTTGGCATTATCACTGTTGATGATATTATTGACGTCATGGATGAAGAAGCTTCGGATGACTATTCCAAGCTTGCCGGGATTGCGGACCTTGACGGTATGGATAGAAACCCTTTTTCTGCAGCTAAAAAAAGGCTGCCATGGCTTGTTATCCTTTTGTTTCTTGGTATGTTCACGGCCAGCTTGATCGGCAGGTTTGAGGAAACCTTGAACAAAGTGGCAATTCTTGCCGTGTTTATCCCACTTATCGCAGGCATGGCTGGAAATACAGGTACGCAGGCGCTGGCGGTCGCTGTCCGCGGGATCGCTACAGGCGACCTGGAAAAGGAAAGCAAATGGAACATTATTCTGCGAGAGGCAGGAACGGGTTTCATTACAGGGTTGACGTGCGGAATACTTGTCACGTTTGTCGTTTATTTCTGGCAGGGGGATCTCTTCCTGGGTGCGCTTGTCGGGATTTCAATCTTTTGCACACTCATTGTAGCAACTCTGGCAGGTTCTCTTGTTCCTCTTTTCATGCATAAGATGAAGATTGACCCTGCCGTCGCTTCCGGACCATTTATCACGACCATAAATGATATTATTAGCATTCTGATTTATTTTGGGATTGCTACTGCCTTTATGGGGTATTTGACTAAATAGAAAGGGGATGATGCCATGGAGCAGCAAAGATCGATTATTTCTCTGGTCATTGTCATTTTAACGGCTTTAAACACCCATTTTGCTTCACCGCTTCAGGCTTCGTTTCATTCCTGTCGTTGTTGCGGAAATATTGATAGGTCTTGTCATTGGTAAGGGCGGATTTAATGTTGTTCACGAAGATACATGGCTTGCTACCCTTTCGACATTAGGTTTTCTTTTTCTCATGTTTCTGAGCGGGCTTGAAATTGATTTTAGCGCGTTTTCATGGGGGGCAAAAGCGCAAAAGACTCCCGAATGGTCTTAATTTTGTCATTTCCGCACTCATTTTCGCCGGGATTTTTACTATTTCGGCCGGATTGTCCTATTTATTTGTCCTAGCTGGCTTTATTGATAATCTGCTATTAATGAATCTTATCATTTCAACCATATCACTTGGTGTAGTGGTACCGACTTTAAAAGAAGCGCATATCATGAAAATCAATATCGGACAGATCATCCTGCTTGTAGCGGTGATTGCCGATCTTGCGACAATGCTTTTGCTTGCCGTTTTTGTCTCTATTTACGGAGATGGAGGGAGCAGCATGTGGCTGTTACTCCTTCTGTTTGAAGCAGGAGTAGTGCTTTATTTTGTAGGGAAAAGATTTAAAAATCGCCAGGTTGTCGAGGCACTGTCAATAGGGACAACCCAGATTAGCACCCGGGCGGTCTTTGCTTTGCTGATTGTCCTTGTCGCCATTTCGGAAACGGTCGGAGCAGAAAACATCCTGGGGGCATTTCTGGCAGGCGTGCTCGTATCTTTGCTCGCTCCCAATCAAGAAATGGTACAAAAGCTTGATTCTTTTGGATATGGATTTTTGATTCCTATTTTCTTTGTAATGGTAGGGGCTAGCTGGATATTTGGTCTCTGTTCAGCGAGAATTAGGGCTGAGCCTGCGTTCTAGCCAGCCCATTACCAGATCAGCGGCCACAGCCATGAGAGCTGAAGGTATGGCACCTGCCAGGATAATCGCGGACCCTTCCGTAATAATTCTTGGAGGTAATATTTTCCGAGGTGTATTACACCATACTGCTTTATATGTAGGCGGAGCCTGCCAACTGTTGGTGGATTGATAAGGAAAAAATTTACTTATGGAACGTATGTCCAACTGTAAAGGTTCCCATTTGAATCATGGCGCAGGAATTTGAAGTAGAACCGTTTAATTCCTTCCAGCAGGCTTTCTTTTTTGTGCTTGTTAGTGTAATATTAGTACTAGGTACTAATAACATGTGGTAATTAAGGGGATGAGGTTATGAATCTTTCAATGAACGGGAAAACCTTTGTTGTCATGGGTGTGGCAAATAAGAGGAGCATTGCTTGGGGAATTGCAAAATCACTTCATGATTCTGGAGCAAATTTGATTTTTACATATGCAGGTGAAAGGCTTGGAGGCAGTGTGAGAGATCTGGCAGCTTCTTTGAATGAAAGCTACCATGTACTTCCATGCGATGTAACAAATGATGAAGAAGTGGCCAAGTGTTTCGCAGAAATTAAGCAGGCTGTCGGCAATATCGACGGTGTGGCCCACTGCATTGCCTTTGCAAATAAAGAAGAATTGCAAGGGGGATATCTGAATGTCACTCGTGACGGATTCATGCTTGCCCACAATATCAGTTCGTATTCTTTGACAGCTGTTGCAAAGGAAGCGAAAGAACTAATGCCTAAAGGAGGAAGCATTGTAACTTTGACATACCTCGGAGGAGAGCGTGTCATGGAAAACTACAATGTAATGGGTGTCGCAAAAGCTTCTCTAGATGCAAGCGTTCGTTACCTGGCCGCGGATTTAGGCAGTCAAAACATCCGTGTTAATTCCATTTCGGCTGGGCCGGTCCGGACTTTGTCAGCAAAAGGTATCAGTGATTTCAACCTAATCCTTAAGCGGATTGAAGAAATGGCGCCGCTTGGTCGAAACACGACCCCTGAAGAGGTTGGCGATACGGCACTATTCCTGTTCAGTGATTTGTCCCGCGGAATTACTGGAGAAAACATTCATGTTGATTCCGGATACCATATACTTGGCTAAAAAAATTGTGCTCGCTTTCTATAAAGCGGGCACAATTTTTTTTTGTATACTTTAGGCGCTATATTTTGGTTCTAAGTGTAATTCAGTACAACCAGTTATTTAAAGAGTAAGATTCAACTCAAACTTGTCTAATGCATATAATGTCAATGCGTGAAACCTTGAGGAATGGGAGGGTGCCAAATGGAAAGTGAACAGTCTCGGAAGAAGGTGGCTGAAAAACCCTTGTTGTATATAATTCATCCTGATTTTAACATTGACGATTTCTCGATGCAAGGCAATTACCATCATGTTCCTAAAAGAACAGTTGAGGACACCGTTGACATTATCCCTGAGGAAATGAATGAAAGTGGTAGATTTTCCATCGAGTTTGAGTTTGATACTAGAGATCTCGTTCGGGATGTAATTGATGTAAAAAGTGTTGCCGATTTAGTGTTAGAGGCTGACTATACAGAAGCTGAAGAGTCTAGGGACGAAGAGACAACCCTATCTGTGAAGACAGAGACGGCAGGTACGATTCTCCTCCAGGGACCTGAATTTGATTCAGAAGGATTGTTAGAGGATGAATATACCATAATGTTGGGACCATGCACAGAGCAAGGAGCTGAGATAGAGCTGTGTAATAAATCGGACACAGAACAGAATTTGGAATTAGAGATGGAAAAGTGCGTGGAATTAGAAAATGAGCGAGAACAAGAAGTTGAATTTGACTTAGAACCAGAAGATGAGTCTAACATAGTGCCGGACACAGAGCATGGGACAGGGAGAGTTCCAGTTCTCGAAGGTGAGAGAATTGATTTTCAGGTGGAAAGCGTTGAATCTTTTAGCCACACATATGTGGAGGATAAAAACAATTCATCCGAGACAGTTAAGAAACAAATTTTGCTGCTGGTCCGTTATCCGCCTGTATTAGCCAAGCCAATGTGCGAAATAGTGTATAACAAGAAAATGTTAAGGGCACAGGTGATCAGCAAAAGAGGAAACAAAGTGAAGCTAAAAATCGGGAGAAGGCATAAAATTGTGGAAATAGATGATATTCAAGATTTAAGAGTTCTGTAGGCGGCAAAGACACTAAGAAGGGGATTCCATGGAGAGGAATCCCTTTTTACTGTGTTAATTTGCTATTTTATAGAATATGCATAACAGGAGGAAAGGGTAGACCAAAAAAGGGCTTCTGATAGCTTGTGCTAAGCCCTTCCAAATGTTGTTTGGAATTGATTTATTAACATGCCATACCCAAAAAGGGAAAAGCTTGAACCTGCATGTAGCTGTTTAAATTTGCCGGCTGACAAGCTTTTCTCTTTTTTAGGGCACGAGCTTGGCGTTTCTCCTTCCGTTAAACTGTGATAGGCGACAGGCATGTCACAGCACAGAAGCAATTCAAATCAACAGTTATACAGGATCCTGTATCTTCAAGCACCTCACCAGTTAGGTCATTCAGAATTTCAAATGGATCTGGATTAAAGCTGGGACTGACAACGATCGGATCTTCTGTACTTAAGAGTTCAAGCGTTGCGCAGCATGTCTCTGGGTCAACATCATTCACTCTGAAGATAGGTGAGACAGGGAATTCAAAAACACGTCCTGAAACTGGTGGGGTTGGGTTCGGGTCAATCAATCCGCCCACACCGACAAATGGCAAGCATGTGTTTTTGCATGTAAGAATGATTGGAATTGTATTAAAGCCACCGTTTGCAACGCCACCGACTAATTCGTTGATTGCATTGTCACAACTGAATGTGCAGCCGGTCGGTCCGTCGACTTTATCTTGTGCCTCCACAATTGCCAGCAAAGTGTCACAAACGCAATTGTTTGTGAAGCATTCGGAATTGCAACTCATGGGATTTTCCTCCTTGGATGATTTAGGTTATTTTCATTATCAGACTATGATGAAATACGAAAAGTGGAATAAGAAAATAGCCTATTTTTGGATAGCTGACAATAATTCGAATGAGGTGTTATAAATGTCTTTGGGAAATGATGTTTGGTCATTCGTAATACTGGGGCTTGCTTCCTTCCGGCTAACAAGGTTACTTGTTTATGATAAAATCACTGAGTTTCTGAGGTCCCCTTTCATTGGAGAAAGTGTGGAAAGGGATGAAGATGGCCATGAGAATATTTACCTGGTGCCAAAAGGAAAGGGCCTGCAAAAGTGGCTAGGTGAGCTGTTGAGTTGCCACTGGTGTACAGGAATATGGGTAAGCGCTTTTCTGTATGTGATATTCTTTATGTATCCTGACGTAGGCTGGCCAGCCATAATGATCCTGTCAGTTGCTGCTATAGGCTCAATAATTGAAGTGATTGTCACCAAGCTTATAGGCGAGTGAAGTGAGCAGTCTTAGTACTTGGTTCATAGAATATTATGGATCGAAAAGGAGGCTGTAATATGAGAAGAAAACAGAGTCATTCTTCTGTTAAAAAGGCACAGCCAAGCCAGGAAACAAAAAAAGTAAAAAAAGAATGTGGCTGCGGAAAGAGGAAAAGAGTTAACAAAGCATAATGGAACACCGGAAAAACTTAGAGAGAAGGGTTCCGCGTTTGTACAAAGATTTTAATTCATGTCTCAGATGCGGCGGTGTACCACAAAGAAAGAAAAACCGGTAGCGCTTCTTTGTAGGCTGCCGAATTTTTCTTTTTTTTTCAGCATAGCGGTTTCCTCGCCTTATGCTAGTCGCCCCAGAGCAAGGCACTTCCACTTTTCGTTTTCCTTTATCGCGCATTAACGGGCAGTAGGTTCCTAACTGCCCGTTAATGCGCGATCGGCTCATCTAACAATCAGTGAAAACCCCCCATTCTCTGATTGAAAATTCGCCTTATCTCGAGCCGGTGTGCTCCAGTCCATACGGCGCTAATCGGGTGCTTTCGCTTTTCTTTGTCCAGCTAGCACCCAGCGCCTAGTGGACTTCGCCCACCTCCCTACGACGAAGCACAGGATGTGCAAGTAAGGCGTTGCGCACAGGACGTGCGCGCCCTTAGCGTTATAAGTCAACATCGAATCGCTAACGCTCTTCGTGTTGTCCAACTGCAGCGCCTAGGGGCTCGAGTCATAAGCCAATCCGTCAAGAAGGTCAAAAAACGACCTGCTCGCCGGCCCGTCTTATGCTTGTCGCCCCTTAGCAAGGCGCTTCCGTATTTCATTTTCCTTTATCTCAGTCGGGTGGCTCCAGTCCATACGGCGCTAATCGGGTGCTTTCGCTTTTCTTTAGAATAAGCATCGCTTTTCCATGTAGTCCATGATTTTTTCTACGCTTTCCTCTACAGTCAGCCGATCTGTTTCAATGATCAGCTCTGGCTCTCCTGGTACTTCGTAAGGGGCGTCGATTCCGGTGAACCCTTTAATTTCTCCGTTTCTCACTTTTTTATAAAGTCCTTTTGGGTCCCTTTGTTCGCATACATCAAGGCTGCATTTTAGGTAAATTTCGATGAAATCATCTTCCAGCAGATCGCGGGCAAGATTGCGGTCTGATTGATACGGAGAAATGAAAGAAGTAATGGTCAGAATCCCTGCATCAGCAAATAGCTTTGCAAGCTCCCCCACTCTCCGGATATTTTCTCTTCTATCTTCAGCAGAAAAGCCTAAATCCTTATTTAAGCCAAAACGGAGATTATCTCCATCTAAATGATACGTTTTTAGGTTCCGTTCAAATAATCTTTTTTCCACTTCAACGGCAATCGTTGATTTTCCGGACCCGGACAAACCGGTAAGCCACAGTACGCCACTTTTATGTCCATATACTTTTTGCCGGTCGCCTTTAAGAATGTTGGCAGCATGCCAAGTTACATTTTCAGACTTCAATTGATCGCATCCTTTCATGAATCTTTTTTCAATTCTCCAGAGATTTCAGCAAACTCTAACATACTCTATGTATGGACATTAGAAGCGGAAACACTAATTCGGGAATTCTTGATTGTTCCAAAACTGAAGCTTGGAATCCATGAAGCAATGGGAAGGCAGGGGTTCATTTTATCCTGTCAATTTTCTTTTAACATAACTTGGGAAAATTTGTGGGTAAAAAAGGCTCATAAAAGAATGAACTGAAGAGGAGAATATAGGTGTTGGATTAAGTGAATACGTATAGGAAGGAATTTACGATGAGAAGATTAAAGGTACTAATTGGCGCTTTCCTCGGTACAATGGTCTCCATCAGTCTCCTTGGCTGTCAGGATAGAACCTCGGATGAAAGTAGGATATCAATGGTAAAGCCGGTCAATCCAGAACCCATTCATATCAATGAAAAGAGTCGGAAGGAACATGACCTAGCCGCGACAGTTAAGAAAGACATCCAATCAATGCCCCAAATTTACGATGTGGCAGTTATAAAAGGGGAGAAAGAAACACTGGTTGTCTATAAAGTGAAGCATTTACACAGAATGATGATGAAGCAAATAGAAGCGGACATCAACAAAAAGCTGGAAAAAAATTATCCAAAAGAAAGCTTCATCGTATCAAGCGATTTTAAAATCTTCATTGAAGCGATTGAGCTTAAGGACAAAATGAAGGACCCCGGTTACCCGCAAGATAAGGCTGAGAAACAGCTTCAAAAAATCATTGAACTGAAAAAAGAGATGACATAGAAAGGAGCCAGTACGTATGGGGAAGAAAAAAGAATTGTCGCCGGTTCAGGAGCGATATCAGGAACTGCAAAAAAAACATGAATTAAAAAAGCCAATTTTGAAGAATTGTCTGAGAGCATTCCTTGTAGGAGGCCTAATTTGCACAGTTGGACAGGCAATCACTTATTTTTATATCTATTATTTTAATTTTACAGAGCAAACAGCAGGAAATCCTACTGTGGCAACATTGATTTTTATCTCCATGTTATTGACTGGCTTTGGCGTGTATGACCATATTGGTCAATATGGGGGTGCTGGCAGCGCCGTGCCGGTCACTGGTTTCGGAAACTCGGTCATTTCCGCTGCCATCGAACATCGTACAGAAGGCTTTGTACTTGGGGTTGGAGGAAACATGTTCAAACTCGCAGGAACGGTCCTGCTGTTTGGCGTATTTTCGGCTTTCGTGGTTGCTTTGGTACGAACACTGCTATCGATTTGGGGGGTTCTGTAAATGCTAAAAGGTAAACAATCCTGGGTTTTTGGGAATCGTCCTGTCATTGAGGCTTCGGCTACTGCAGTAGGGCCATTTGAAGCAAACGGCCAGCTTGCGGCTGATTTTGATATTCTTCATGAAGATCTTTGGTTGGGGAAGGACTCTTATGAAAAAGCTCATACACTGCTGTTGGAGGAAGCGGTCACTACTGCGATTAAGAAATCAGGCAGCACATCCGATGAAATGCAATTTTTGCTTGCAGGAGATTTGATTAACCAGATCACTCCATCAAGTTTTGCTGCCCGTACGCTAGGGATTCCTTACTTCGGACTGTTTGGCGCGTGCTCGACCTCGATGGAAGGGTTGGCACTCGGTTCTTTCATCATCAATAATGATGGAGCTAAAAAGCTTGTAACGGGTGCTTCAAGCCATAATGCCGCTGTCGAAAAACAATTCCGCTATCCGACAGAGTACGGCGGACAAAAACCACCTACTTCTCAGTGGACTGTGACTGGCGCAGGTGCAGCTGTACTTTCTAACAGCAAGAATAAAACCGGAAAGCTGGTGACAACATCAGCTACTATTGGAAAAGTGATCGATTTAGGCTTGGCTGACCCTTTTAATATGGGGGGAGCCATGTCTCCAGCAGCCGCTGACACGATCATTGCCCATTTTAAAGACTTGGAGCTGGACCCTTGCTATTACGATTTAATCGTAACGGGCGATCTTGGTAGGGTTGGCCAAGAGACCACATATGAGCTGCTAAGAAAGTATGGAATTCCGCTTGAGCGGGAGCGTTTTCAGGATTGCGGACTTCTTATTTATAGCGATGATCAGCCTGTCATGTCAGGCGGAAGTGGAGCTGGTTGTTCGGCAACTGTGCTTTACGGACATTTGCTGAAGCAGATGCAAAAAGGAGTATTTAAAAAAATCCTGGTTGTTGCAACTGGAGCGCTCCTTTCCCCTTTATCATTCCAGCAAAAGGAAACGATACCTTGCATTGCCCATGCTGTTTCAATTGAAATAAGCGATTAAAGGTTCATCTCGTTAATGAAATAAGATAGGAGGAATGAAATTGTTACCCATGTTTTTTTGGGCTTTTGTTGTTGGCGGACTGATTTGCGTAATAGGCCAGTTGATGTTTGATGTGGCAAATCTGACGCCAGGCCATACAATGAGCATCTTGGTCGTGGCTGGTGCTGTACTCGATGGCTTCGGATTGTATGAACCTCTTGTGGACTTTGCCGGTGCGGGTGCTACTGTTCCGATCACCAGCTTCGGGAATTCACTGGCCCACGGAGCGCTTATGGAGGCAGAGCAGCACGGGCTAGTTGGGGTTTTGACCGGTATGTTTGAAGTGACAAGTTCGGGGATATCAGCTGCAATTGTTTTTGGTTTTATCGGGGCATTGCTGTTCAAGCCTAAAGGATAACACTTTAACCCTGTTGTTACTGTATCAGATCCAACAGGAAGAGCATTTATACAGTAAGTTTATGGATATGTTTGCTCCATTTTTCAGCTCTTTTTTCACCATTTTAAGCTCCTTTCATAGTATATCAGTAGTTTATGGAGGAGCGTGAAGAATCAATGGATAATCACTTCTTTAAAAATGTTGAAAAGAAAACTGGGGTAAACATGAAGGATATACTCGATTTGGCCGGCTCGCTGCAAAATGCCAACTTTAAGGATGAGAATACCGTGCGCGGTGTTATCCGCAAAGTGTCGCAAATTGCTAACAAGCCAGTGCCAAAAGACATGGAAGAAAAAATCGTGCAATCGATCGTCAAGGATGGAAAGAATCTTGACTTCAATTCAATTGCAAAGATGATTAACCAAAAAAAATAGCTCTAAAAGAAACAGGACCCGGTAATTGCGGGTCCTGTTTTAGACTGTAGCTTTCTTTAACTTAGAGAGGAATCGTGAGACATTTGCTTTTCGTCCTCTCCTGTTAAGCGGGACAGAAAGGAACAAGCGCTCTTTGGCTCTTGTGACAGCAACATATAATAGTCGCCGTTCCTCTTCAAGAGGGGCAGGGTCCCCATTTCGCTGAGAATCCAGTGCAAAATCATGAGGGAGGCTCCCCTCGACTGCGCCGATCACGTATACAGTTTGATATTCCAGACCTTTTGAACGGTGAATGGTGCTAAGCGTAACGGCTTCCTGAAAAGCTTTACTTAACTTCTTTATTTCGCTGTTCATTTTTTTCATATGGTCGGCATGGTCAAGAAAATCTGAAAGGGTGGCAAAGTTCCTGGCCGCGACTTTGAGGTCCCGGATATCATCTGAGCCTTTGTCCATTTTGTTTCCCTCGCTGCCCCTTTTTTTGATAAAATCCTGAAAGCCAAGATCCTTCTCCACGCATTCAATTGCCGCGGATGGAGACATGTCCGCAAGCTTTTTGACAACAGCTGCCAGTTTTTTTAGCTTTTGTTCCTGGAAAGCAAAGCCTGTCTTCACTTGTGAAAGGGCTGCGAGAATGGAACAGTCTTTAAGGATGCTTTCTGCCTGGACGTCACGGTAAACACTAGGCTTCAAAAAAAGCGAAGGCATAATGTTTTTAAGCGCCTCAGTATCGTCTTCATCGAGGCTCAACCTAAAGTAGGCGAGCATTCCTTTCACCATGAACCTCTCGTAAAAAGATTCGCTGTCCTGGTCAAGCCGAAATGGGATGCTGGATGAAGCAAGGCGTTCAAATATGGCTCTTCCTCCTGTATTGGTCCGGAACAGGATCGCAAAATCACCGGGGCTTGCTCCTTTTTCAATCCGTTCCTGTATATCAGTCACAATCATGGTTGCTTCTTCTTCCTCATCATAAGGATAAAATACAACAGGGCTGTAACCTAATTGAAACCCGGCTTTCATTTCCTTCTTATGCCTAGCTGTATTGTCTTTAATAATTATATTGGCTGTTTCAACAATTTCATGTGGAGAGCGGTAGTTTTGGTCCAGGATGACAACCTTTGTCCCTTTGAACTCTTCACGGAACTGCAGCAGGTAGGACGGGTCACTGCCCCTGAATGCATAGATCGACTGGTCATCATCACCAACAGCGCAAACATTGTTTGTCTTTGCTGACAACATTTTGATCAGCTCGTACTGCACTTTGTTAATATCCTGGAATTCATCGATTAGGAAGTGTCCGAATCGATTCTGGTACTGTTCCAGCAGCTTGGGATTCTCGGTGAAAAGCCGGTGGCAGCCGAGCAGCATGTCATCGAAATCAAACAGGGACTGACGGCTCTTTGAATCCTCATAATGCTTGTACAATAAAGCCGCTTTCTCTTCCCATGGGGTTTCCGATTTTACTTTTCCAGGGAGAATCATAGAGTTCTTCCAGAGACCAATCTGCTGAAGAGCCAAGTCATAGGCAAATTCCTTGTCATCGAAACCAAGCTCCCTTCCGCCCTCTTTCAATATTTGTTCACGCATCCAGTCTTTTTTCAACAGACGTTCACCCGACCACATACCGCGGTTATGGAAGGTAAGGATACGATAAAAGATGCTGTGGAAGGTACCAGCTACAATTCGGGATACCCGACCTTGGTCCATTTCAGGATAACGCGTAAGCCTGTTTTTCATTTCAGCAGCAGCTTTTGCTGTGAAAGTAACTAGCATCAGCGAGTCTGGGGAAACTTGTTTTTCTTCAAGCATATATGCCGTCCTTGCTGTAAGGACTCTTGTCTTTCCACTGCCGGCTCCTGCAAGGATTAGCAGGGGGCCTGAGTCAGAAATGACCGCTTCTTCCTGATTTCTGTCAAAAGAAATCCCCGAATTGCTTAGCTTTTGAATATATTTGTTTACGGTATCTGGTGTCACAGACAGAGGAGGCGTGAATTGTCTTGATGCGATAAGTGACTGTGCACCCTTATATGCAAGGGGAGATTCCTTTATTCCGACAGTACGTGATTTGGGAATTCGAAACCCATTATGTTCAATAAAGCCTTCTTCCTGAATATCGCTAATCGTATCAGCCTCTATGATATCGGCATCACTGCAATTAGTTCCATTGGCTGCATGATGGCGAAAGTATGGCTCTTCTGTTATGCCAAGATATAAGCGGACAGGGCTTCCGCACTGGTGGCATGATAGTAAACCTCGTTTGCCATCATCATAGAGCCGCTGCCACCCCTGGCGAGCGAAGGTATCAAGCTTAATATATTGGTTTTTATAGTTTGCAGTTTTCATGTCAGCTTCCTTCTTCCGCCCAAAATTACACATTTCCAATCATACCAGATGCGTACATTGAAAAGAAGTTTAAAAATCTTGTTTACGACCCTCATAAACAAGGGAATAGAGAAGAAGAGTTTAATAGATAGGTCAAAAGAGCCAATAGATTGTTTGGGGGGGGAGAACGATGGGATATTTTCTTCCAATTACTAACACTAGTTTTCAATATATGCAGTACGCTGATAGAGAAATCGGAACGAATTACAACCCTTTTCCAGTTGGTAATATAGATGCAATCCGCAAACTTGCCCCTGTCCAAAAAGGGCAGGATTTAGCAGAGCCGGATACGCACCGGCAGCTTGCAACAATGGCAAATAAGCAGAAATCTTACAAGCGCAAGGTAAATCATGAAGTTTTGAAAAAAACTTTTGCCGAAGTCACGGGAAAAGGACATTATTTCTCAGTATCCATATAAAAGAAAGGCCCTGCGATTTCATGCAGGGCCTTTTCTTTTACTATAAAGATTTTTTCATGGTTCGGTGTGGGATGCCCGCATCCATAAATTCCTCGGAAACAATTTGATATCCGAGTTTCTCGTAAAAAGGAATTGCCTGGGTCTGTGCATTGAGTTTTAAGGTTTCAGTACTTTTTGATTTAGCGTACTCCTCGATTTTATCCATGATGGCTGTACCGGCTCCTGTATTTCTTGCGGACTGGAGGACACATATTCGTTCTACCTTGCCTGCTCCATCGAGAATACGGAATCGGCCTGCTCCAGACGGGATTCCGTCAAGGTAAAGAATGAAATGGGTAGACCCGGACTCGAATTCGTCAATTTCTTCATCCTCAGGAACATTCTGCTCCTCAATAAAGACTTTTTTTCGAACTTCGAATGTATCAGCCAGTCCTTGTTCATCCTTGACGATTTTAACTTCCATTGTCATGCGTCCTTGCCAAGCCGAAAAGTTTCGTAGACTGTCCACGAGCCATTTTCTAACTGATACAGAAGGTGGATACGGTCAGCTGTCTCTTCAAAATTGATGTTATTCATGCGCATAGTGCCATACACATCGGCATGTTCGGCATCAGACATGTCTTGGCCAAGCGTGACATGCGGAACAAATTTATACTCTTGAATGTTATCAAATGCGGCATTTAGCTTATTATGCAGGTTTTCTAACTCCTGAGAAGGTTCAACTTTTAGATAGATGACATTGTTAACAGGTGAGAAGGAACTGAACTTTGTTACTTTCAGCTGGACAGGATTTAAGTTTCCGGCGATAGCGCTAATCTTTTTAGTAATCGGCCCGATTTCTTCTTCTGTCGCTTCGAAGCCAGCCTTGAGTGTGACGTGTGGCGGAATGAGGGCGTAGTGCGCGTCATAGCGTTTTCGGAAAGAATTTGCGTAATCCTGCATTTTTTTTGATGGGAAAATAACAATTCCAAACTTCATATAACTACCTCCAATATCTCTATTTATTAGCTTGAAAACTTTTAGGGTCTTGCAAGTGGGAAGTTTACCCGCATTATAACAAATTTTCAAAATTTATAATATGAAAAACTGCATGTTTTATTAAAAGTAACTTAAGAAAACATGCTTTTTAATGCTTTGCGCAAATCCGGCTGCCAATATGTCCAGGTGTGGTTTCCATTGAATTCTTCATACTCCGCGTTGAAACGTTTCTTTAGAATCTTTGAGAGTTCCCGGTTAGGTGATAGGAAGTCTTCTTTCTTGCCAGCAGTCGTGGTCACATCGGTTTCTCCCAGCCCTACTGTATGGTAAATGCCAAGCAGTGAAGGATCGGAAAACTCCGAAGTGGCAGTGAGTACCGTTTCATTGACAAAAGGAGACTGCAGAATGACTTTGCCGAAAGTGTGTGGATAATCCAGCGCAGCCATAAGGGATACAGTAGCTGCAAGTGAATCTCCTATTAATGCTCTGCCTTTACCCATTTGGTACGTCGGAAACTCCTGATCGAGGAACGTCACGAGTTCATGAGCAAGGAAACGGATATACGCCTGATGCTGCTCGCCTTCTGGGTGGTATTTTCTGCGCCGATCATTTACAGATTTATATGGAACCCCGACAATAATCATATTTTCGATTTCTTCATTTGCAAGAAGCTCATCTGCTAATCTACCAATTCGGCCAAGCTGGAAATAATCCCTGCCGTCTTGGGCAATTAAGACAGAGTACTTGTATAAAGGTGTATAGGAAGCCGGCAAGTAAACAAGCAGGGTCATTTCTTCCCCTAATGCTTCGCTATTTAATGTGAATTCTTGAATAGTACCTCTTGGATATTCCATCGGAGACCTCCAGTGCTACAGGTAATAACAAAATTTTCTTACTTGTTAAGATATTGTAGCATAACAAGTAAGAAAAATCCTTTATCAGCTCATGCTCTGATTCTGTTAATTACACTTTGCTATTTGTTGAGGCTAAAGAGAAGGGAGCACGGAAAGAATCAGAAATATCGATAGGTTGGAAAAAAGAGGGGAATTGTTCAGTTGATTTCTTCATTTCGTTTAATTCGTTATAGACCTCTTGGTTAATAACATGTTTGCCAATATAAAAAACATAGTAATTTTTATTTGAAAATGACAATATAAATCATAAGAGTTCATCGTTACCATTTGTTCTGTCTCCTAAATGAAGGAAATCAGCCTGTGTCTATATACAAAGCTGAATCATATAATCGAAAAGAAGGTTAATGGCCCTTAATGGAAGAAATTCAGTACTTGATGCTCAAAGATGATAATGAGTTGCTTGTTTTCCGGTAAGCAAAGTAGCCCCGCCAATAACGAGATCTTCGTATTTTGCAATCAATAACTTAAGATGATAAAAAGTGCTTTGATTCATCATATGATGAAAAATAGGATTCCTTAAAAAAATAAGAGTCATTGGCACGGTTCCGATTCATTGTCTCATAATAGATCTTGATGAAATCATTTGAATTTTCGAGGGAGACATCTTCCGTGACCGCCCCATTCTGGATTGCTTTTTAATGGTATCAGACGGACCATATTGTTGGTTTGCATTCACATACACATCCAACGTATTTAGGACGCTTAACGAAACAAGAACAAAAAGAAGAATACCGTCAAATTTTGAAATCCTCACCAGCCTTCTGGACAAAAAAGCCACTAACAGTTTCACATCCTTGTTATTCCTATAATTAAGATACATTAAAAAATATTGGAGAATCTCGGGATTAAATTAGGTTTCCGGGCGAAAATGTTTGGCTCTTACTCCTACAGTTTTCACGAGTAATCAGCCTCGTCACCTGCATTTGATCCGTATGCTTTCTGAGAAATTTGAAGAGGTTTATGCTTTTCAGGAATGCCACTCCGCATTTCCTGGGAGGTCAGAAGGATTTTATCAAAGAAGCGACATTATGAAAGAGTATTTTTCTCACTTCTTAAAAGTGGAGGAGACCGTCTTCGGTAAACTTTCGTTTACGCCTTAAAAAGTAAAAACCCTGGCACTTAAAGCTGGTGAAGTAAGCTTTAAAAATCCGACTGCTATATTGTATTTGGATCAAGTTATATTAAAGGAGAATTGTGTGAGTGGATTGTTCAACATAATCCAATCAATATCCACATGGGTATATCGCCTTATTACCGGGGAAATTCTTGTAACTTCTGGGCACTTTTTGATGGCCAACCTGATTTTGTAGAGCAACTATTCATTTGCTTGGTAAAGGACTTGATTCAGGGAAGATCCTTTTTCATGTTCTCCCGCAAGCGAGGGAAGTTGATCTCTTTTTATTAGGCATGAAGGCGGTAGAGGGTGCCTAAAAAGGACCGGTGGAGTCAATTGCCACTGGAGAAATAAAGAAACTGAAAAGCGTGGTTCAAAATCAAAGTCTTGAAATGCAGTATACAAGAAATAAAGATTTCACTGATGAAGCAGCTGAATACTATTGGCACCACCTGCCTCCAAAAGCTTATAGCGAAAACAGACTAAAAAATCGGGATCCTTCCTTGTTTATAAATCCGAAGCTTATTTAATTAAGTAGGGATATGATTTATCGATTAGAAAATTCCATATAAAACTAATAAAGAACTTCTAACTATAGTAAATTAGTATTTTCCTAAAAGAAGGATGCTGAGTTAGGGAAACAAGTCCTATTTTTCCCTAATTATATAATGTTTAGTTTGACAACTTTATTAAACATGTTTAATATAAGCTGGAATATTATAAAAATTTAGAACAGGGGGTTAATTCTAAATATGAAGAAAAAATCTTTTGTGATGTCAATGATTCTTCTTCTTTCCATCTCAATGGTACTTGCGGCATGCGGAGGTAAAGAGGGCGGAAAAACAGAAAAGGCAAGTGGCGATGGCAAGGGAGGAAAGCCTAAGTTTGTCAGCATTCTGACAGGCGGAACTGGCGGTACATACTTCCCGCTCGGAGGGTCTTTTGCAAAGATTATTACTGACGAGACAGGAATCAAATCAAATGCTGAAACGACAGGTGCATCTGCAGAAAATATGCAGTCCCTTAAAGACGGCAATGGCGAAATCGCTTTCACGCAAACGGATATCGCTTCCTATGCAAAAGAAGGCGAGGAAATGTTCAAAGGCAGTAAGGTGGATAATGTAAAGGCCATCGGGACTCTTTACCCTGAAACAATTCAGTTAGTTACGACTGAGAAATCAGGGATTAAGAAAATGAGTGACCTGAAAGGGAAGAAAGTATCGGTAGGCGCTCCTGGATCAGGGACGGTTGCCAATGCACAACAGATTCTTGAAGTATATGGAATGAAATTTGATGACATCAAAAAGCAGGATTTAAGTTTTGATGAGTCGGTGGACGGATTACAGAATGGTGTAATTGATGCTGCGTTCGTTACGGCAGGTACCCCGACGGGAGCCGTTGAGCAAATGACGGCCACTGAAAAAGTAGTTATCGTACCAATTGAAGCAGACAAAGCGGAGAAGCTTATTAAAAAGTACCCATATTATACAATTGATAAGGTTCCTGCCGGTGTATACAAATTGAACAAAGAAGTGCCTACTGTAGCAGTCCAGGCGATGCTTGTTGCAAGAGGAGATATGTCTGAACAGGCTGTTTATGACATTACGAAGGCCCTGTTTGAAAACCTTGATCAAATTACCCATGCTAAAGGGAAGCTGATCAAGCCAGAAAACGCGCTGAATGGTGTGGGCATTGATGTCCATCCGGGAGCGCAAAAGTACTTTGATGAAAAAGGAATCAAGGCATCCAAGTAAAATAAATGAAAGGTTTCCGGGTGCAGGCCCAAGATGATGAAGTCTGCGTTCGGTAGCCTAATTCAAGAGTTTTCCAGAAAGATGGAATAGGCCGAAAGTCGGTCTATTTTTTCCTTGTATGGAAGTAATTTAACAGGCGGAATGTGACATGCGGATAGTGAAAAGAAAGAAGAGGATTCTTGTCATCCTGCTCCTAATCTCGTGTGCCCTTATTATTCTTTTTATTCCCTGGAGGCAGTCACTCGTATTCTCGTATGAAGATACGGATGATATATTGGCATTTATGCCAATGGGGAACGAAAATGGGTTCAAGATGCAATATACACATTCCATACACTTAACGAGTGTGGTAGAAAGCTATAAAATAACCGGGGATAATATGATAAGGCAGTATGAGTTGGAATATGAAGACTTTGCGGTTGGCATGCCTGCTGATGCCGCTAAAGGTGAGAAATTTGAAGTGAAAGATGGAAAGTACAGGATAAAAAACATGAAAAGGGATTTTCCTTATTACGATCTTCGAGTAGGTAAGGTAAGGGCCAATCACACTTTGATTGGCATTGACGAAAAGTATGCGCTTACAAATTATATCGAACCAGGTACTTGGGTACGGGTGCAAATAAAAAAACTCAGCTTTATACAGCAATTGGAAGGAGTGAATATCCTTAATGGAAAATAATAAAACACTGTCACTTGAGGAACAACAGGCGCTGCTTGAAAAGTATGATCCGGAAGCCGGAACAAGGAAACTGAAGGGCGTTCTAGGCTGGATTGTTTTTCTTGGCCTCTTATCTTTCTCACTATTCCAGCTTTACACGGCCATTTTCGGCGTTTTAACTGCCCAGCTGCAGCGTTCCATCCACTTGGGGTTTGCCCTCTCACTTATTTTTCTATTATTCCCTGCAAGAAAGAAGAATGCACCACGGCATAAGGTTGCCTGGTATGATATCGTTCTCGCACTTGGTGCAGTAGCCGTTGGGGCATACTGGCCGCTGATGATGGATGATCTTGTGCTGCGCGTCGGACGCTTGACGGATATGGACTTATATATCGGCCTTCTTGCGATTGTGCTTGTCCTTGAGGCAACAAGGCGAACAGTGGGTCTGCCGATTATGATCATTGCACTATTATTCATTGGATATGCTGTTTTTGGACCGTATATGCCTGGCTTTTTCGCGCATAGGGGACTAGAGCCTGAACGACTGATTCAAACAATGTTCTTTACAACCGAAGGGATACTCGGTACGCCGCTGGCCGTTTCATCCACTTTCATCTTCCTGTTCTTGCTGTTCGGCGCATTCCTTGTGAAAACAGGTGTGGGACAGTACTTTAATGATTTGGCAGTATCAATTGCCGGAAAAAGAATTGGAGGACCTGCAAAGGTTGCCATTTTCTCAAGTGCATTGCAGGGTACTATCAGCGGTAGTTCGGTTGCAAACGTGGTGACCTCGGGTGCTTTTACGATACCAATGATGAAAAACCTCGGCTATCGGAAAGATTTCGCCGGGGCTGTTGAAGCAGCAGCATCGACAGGCGGCCAGCTAATGCCGCCAATCATGGGAGCCGCCGCCTTCCTGATGGTGGAATTTATCGGTGGTGGAATCACCTACTGGGATATCGCCAAGGCGGCAGCCATCCCGGCGGTGCTATATTTTACAGGCATTTGGATCATGACGCATTTCGAGGCCAAAAGGGTCGGCCTACGAGGCCTGCGGGATGATGAAATGCCAAACAAAAAAGAGGTAATGTCAAAGGTTTATCTTTTGCTGCCAATCCTTGCGGTAATGGTATTGATGATGACCGGCATGACTGTCATGTATGCTGCTCTGTGGTCCATCGTTGCTGCAGTTGTATTAAGCGGTTTCAAAAAAGAAACGAGAATGAGCTTCCGGGATATCATTGATGCGCTTGTAGACGGTGCGAGATCGGCACTTGGTGTGGCTGCAGCGACTGCAGCTGCCGGTATTATTGTCGGGGTTGTCACCAAAACAGGTTTGGGCTTGAAAATGGCAAATGGCTTGGTAGATTTGGCGGGGGGGCTCTTGATCCCAACACTCATACTTACGATGATTGCAGCGTTGATCCTTGGAATGGGTTCGCCGACTACAGCAAATTATGTCATTACCTCGACTATCGCTGCTCCTGCACTTATCAAACTTGGAGTCCCGGATCTTTCTGCACATTTGTTTGTCTTCTATTTCGGAATCATTGCGGATATTACTCCGCCGGTTGCGCTTGCAGCCTTTGCGGCAGCCGGGGTTTCCGGAGGAGAACCAATACGGACGGGTATTGCCTCGTCAAAGCTGGCCATTGCCGCTTTTATTATCCCGTATATGTTTGTCCTTTCACCGGAGTTATTAATGATTGATACAACCTGGACCTACATTGTCTGGATCGTATTTACCGCCCTGGCCGGTATGATGGCAGTCGGAGCAGGAATAATCGGTTTCTGGGTGCGGAAACTCTTCTGGTTTGAACGGATCATTGGAGTGGTTGGCGGATTGATGCTGATTTATCCTGGGAAGATTACCGATATAATCGGTTTAAGTTCATTTGTTCTGCTTCTGACCCTGCAATACGTCATCAAGCGTGACGATAGGGTTGATGTCCAGCAAGCAGGCTGATATGGGGGGAGTCCTGGAAACAGGGCTTCCTTTTTCAACTCGTTTTTCTTAGAGGACGCTTGTAAGGAGAGATGGAAAGGATCCGGCTGAGTTTGAACACCCTCGTGCTCTTTCGAAGAAAGCAATACGCCTTTACATAATCCTCGTTAAATTCTTGTATGAAAGCTTTTCTTTGGGTCATTTTATTGTCCGAGGACACATAAATCATTTCCACAGGCTGTTTATTTTCGATTGCCCGACGTAAAATTCCGTTCATCGTGATACAGCTCCTTTTTGTTGATATACAATTATTATATGCGAACTTGTGTTCTTTATTCAATTTTAAACGAATGTTTGTTCTTATTGTAGGTGTTTTATTTTTACAATTATTGTCTAATGGGGAGAATCAGGCACTTTGTGGGGAGAGTCAAACATTTTTAGGGAAGAGTAACGTCCTTTTCGGGGAGAATTTAAGACATTTTGGGGAGAATGAACTCATTTTCCGGGAGAATAGAGTATTTCCCACGCAGAGGAACCGAGAATTGGAACACAGAGCCTCGAGGACCCGAGAAAAAATTAAAACGGAGGAAGTTTGTTAATGAAAATAATCGCATTAAGTAAGGAAAATGTGAATGAGTATCGAGAAATAAGGCTGGAAGCATTAAGAAATAATCCGGAAGCATTTTCTTCAAGCTATGAGGAAGAAAAAGAAATGCCCGACGATGCTTTTGCCAATAGGCTTGGTAACGAAGCTTCTATAACACTTGCAGCAAAGGATGAAAGCGGACTTCTCGGAGTGGTGACCTTGGTAAGGGAACAAAAGAAAAAAATTGCGCACAGGGCAAACATTTTCGCAATGTATGTCACTCCTGAAGCCCGCGGAAAAGGAGTGGGGAAAGCACTTATGAAGGAAATAATCGAGAGAGCCCGGAAATACGAAGGCATTGAACAAATTTATCTGTCTGTGATGTCAGAAAATGAACCTGCGAAAAAACTGTATGCTTCTTGTGGCTTTCAGGTGTACGGAAACGACCGGCGGGCCTTGAAGATTGATGGATGCTACTACGATGAAGACATGATGAATTTATACCTTGTGTAAACGACAAAAAGGACCTCGCGGGTCCTTTTTGTCTGTTCTATCTTTTTAATCAGCAGCCGTCAATTCCGCATGAGTCACCTGTGTTTGGGCTATCATCTTCTGCTTCTTGTCCGATAATTTTTTCAAGCATTTCTTTCGTATGCAGCCCCTGAACGCGCCTGCTGCCAATAAAAATGGTAGGGACGGCAGTAATCTGTGCTTCCTCGTAGGCGTGCCTCAGCGTTTCTTTGTGTCTCTGCTCAAAGCTGCGGTTTTTCAATGCTGCCTCAAATTTTTTACGGTCAAGGCCGACTGCTTCTGCAATACTTCCAAGTGTTTCAATATCACCGATGTTTTTCCCATTTTCCCAAAACTCCTGCAGCACTGCTTCGGCATATTCATTGCCCAGTCCTTCCGTTTTGGCGAATTGGAAGCCTTCATGTGCAAGATGGGTATGAGGCATCGGATCAAGATGCATCGGAAGTTCCATCTTTACCCCAAAGCGTTCTGCCATCGGTTTAATCGAACTGTTCCAGCCAGACTGGATATACTCGCTTTTGGGTGAATGTGTTTCATGCGGGAGGGGACGCAGTTCAAACGGCATCCATTCAATCTCCACATCTTTTCCTTCTATTGCTTTCTTAAGCGGAGCCTCCGCTATGTAGCAAAACGGTCAAACAAAATCAGAATAAATGCGCACCTTTAGACTCATCATCAAACCTCCAATCAAAGTTACATCAATTCTAGTTACTTGGGTCCGAATTTTCCAACAATATGCTTACGGGCCATCAAAACGACCATGAATAAAATTTTCCTTTATAATTTTTAGTGGCTAAAGACAGGCGGTAAAAAAGTTAGCATAAACTGTTGACTTTCATTCTGAAACATTATATATTTATTTATGTCCTCACCGGGACAAACAAAATCGATTCCTTAGCTCAGCTGGGAGAGCGCTACCTTGACAGGGTAGAGGTCGCTGGTTCGAACCCAGTAGGAATCATCGTTGAAAGCCTAGAGCCCCAAGGGGTCTAGGCTTTTTATATTTTCTTGGATAAACCGGGTAATGCCCGGTTTTTGACGAATTGTTGACGAAATTTTTCATCCGCTGTTTTTTTGATGAGAAAAAATAGAGTCTAATTTTTTTTGCAGCTTCCTCATCTGCGGTCTGTAAAGCATGTCCATGAGTATCCATCGTAATCCGAATATCAGCATACCCCAATCTTTCAGAAATGATCTTTGCATGAACGCCCTGGCTAATTAAAAGTGTTGCTGAAGTATGTCGCAGATCATGGAGGCGAATATAACGCACTTCGGTCCGATTCGTAAAGCGCCTCCATCAGGTTGAAGGTATAGAGGGGTAATAATGTTTTCCGGTCTCATTGCAAAAGACAAACTCATGTTCATCCTCAATCCACAGATCACGCATCCTCATTTTTTCTTTTTTCCAATGAATATAAAATCTTTTAAGTTCCTCTGTCATTAAAGGAGAAAGGGATATAACCCGATTTAACTTTTTAGATTTCCCGCCCGAATCCCTTGTAATAATTTGTTTAACTTGGATTCACCTTTGCCCAGGTCAATATGAGACCATTCAAGTCCTAATAATTCACCTCGTCTTAATCCAGCAGCCAAGGCAAGTGACATGAAAATTCGCCAATGAGGGAGTTCCTCTTGCAAAATATTTTAGGACTATGACAGGCGGAGTCTGGAACGCCTTGACAAAGGTTGGAAGTGCCGAGCTTCTTGACTGGAAAACAGCTACTTTGCAAAATGGTGTCGTGCCTTATGCCGCAGGATCACCAGGGCTACAATAGCAAAAAGGGACGGTATTGTCTATCTGCGAGGGGCAGTGAAAAATATTGGGACAAATGAAATTACAATCGCAATACTGCCGATAGGTTATAGGCCAAAAGGACCGACAAGTCACGTTTTCTCGATGCCTACAAGCTTGGATGGAAGCGGGCTTTCCAGATTTGCGCGTTGGTCTGTTGGCCTTGATGTAAGAATTGAAATGTATTCGATTTCTGAATCGTTGTACAGCGTGGGCTGTGGTTCCCTATCAATACAAGCAGTAGATGAATAACGGAGTTTTTTTAATTGGAAACTGGGTTGAGACAGCGACAGAAGAAGAAAAGTACCCACCGCAGCCAGTACCAGAACCGTCTCCATTAGAAAAAAAAGTTCAGCTGATCCAATCAGCGCTTGACGATCTTATTCTAGATGGGAGTGGATTGGATTTTGATGGCTGCGTATATGGCCCAAAGAATCATAGACGGTGCGTACACATTTCTATTTGTCACTACAAAAAGGCCCGATCTACAGGTGGGCATTGAAACATACTTAACAGGACAAGGGAGAGAAGATTTAATTGAATAATCGTGTTGTAATGAGGGCTGAGAAGTCCTCTTTTTTATTTAACAAAGAGAAGTTGGGAGGAGAAGGAATTGGAGGCTCAAATCGTGGATGAAAGCAAGCAAATATTAACTGCGTTGGCCAGGCTTGAAGAAAACGTCAAGAACATGAACAGTAAAATGGACGGTTTTACGAAAGTGTCTGAGTTGGCCCTTCAGATTGAGCAGAGTACAAAGAGTGCTCACAATCGACTGGATGATCTTAAGTCAGACTTTGCGGAAAAAATGGTGGAGTGTAAAAAAGACTATGAAGAAAAAATATCCATCCAAAAAGAGGGCATTACAAAACTGGAAGGGCACATTACTTGGCTTTGGCGAGCAGTGGGTACTGCAGCCATTGGCTTCATTTTCAGCTTAGTTATGTACTTTATCACAAAATAGAGGAGGAAGTTTAAACATGAATAAAGATATTTTCACCTTGTTGGGCGGCTTTTTATCAGCTGTCCTTTTGTTTGTGGGCTCAACAGGTGTATCGGTGGAATGGTTTACACAAATAAGCATCGAAGCCTTTGTTTTCATGGTTTCTGCTGGCTCAGCCCTTGCGATTAACTTTTATGCCATTTGGAAAAACACCTACGTTTCCAAGAAGGCGAAAGAACAAAAGGAATTTTTAGAACGCAATAACAAACTTTAAGCTGTCCTCCGGGACGGCTTTTTACTTTATGGCTCTGTGAAAACAGTCAATAAGGTTCCTTCAATAAACGAAGGAACCCTTGATTTTTTACTCGACTCGAAGAGCTTGAATGTCTCGACAATCTACAAAAATAATAGTACCTCGTTCGTCCTCTTCATCCCTAAATGTAGCACAGCAATTTCTGTTGTCAAAGTCTACGAAGATTACATCTTCTAGGACTACACCACCAGATAAGAAAACGTCTACTTCTGTTCTAGTGCGCAACCTTCTTAAAATATCGCATACACATTTATTACATCTATTTCTACGACGACTAGAACTTCCATGACAGCATTTTGAAATTTGGTTACTCATTATCAAATACACCTCCTATCAAATTATGTTGTCTTACGTTAATAACATATGAAAGGTGAAATTAAAACGAATGTGCTAAGTGAGTGGTACCAACGTACATTTTTTCGACGAGTGCTGATATTGAAGAAATCGGAAAAGGAATGCAAAGATTCCTTTTTTTTTGCAAAAATATCAACATTATCTTTTTTTACAGAGCAATTTTATTAAAAAGGAGAGGGTTATCAATGACAAACAAATATACAAGACGCTGGGCATGGTGGCACAGATCCAGGAGCAAACGGAATCAAGGAAAAGAAATATAGCCTAGAAGCTGCACTGTATGTGAACATGCGATTGAATGAGCATGGCATTACGTCAGGATTATCTCGCTCAATGGATGTAACTTTAGACCCGGGCCCAAGAACTAAAAAAGTTAGAGATTCTAAATCACCGTTTGAAATAAGCCATCATTTCAATGCTGGTGGCGGTTCCGGGGCGGAATTTATACACTCTATATTTTCCAACGGTAAATTTGAAAAAATTCTAGCTGAGGAATTTGAAAAGGCTGGGTAACCAGTAAGAAGAACATTTGACCGTAAGGGGACCAATGGTAAAGACTATTATTTCATGCACAGAGAAACTGGAGCTTGCGGCATGACGATTGTAGATTTTGATTTCGTTGATGGTCCGAATGCTGCCAAGTTAAAAGGCAAGGCTTATCGAGAGGATATGTATGAGTGTGTTGTCCGGGCAGCCTGTAGGCGGGAAGGAGCTCGGTATTTCCCAGTCAAGAGCAAGTATCTAAACCAAAGCCAAATGCTAAACCAGCAAAAATTGGCATGACATTGTCATTGGAGGCATCGATCAATATGAGATTAATACTGCTTTTGCTAAGGTCAAAGAAGCATTTCTGGGTTGGCATATGGAAAAGAGCAAACAATGAAAATATAAAGCCCTTCTCCATGAGAGGGGCTTAAATAAACATTCATCATAAATTAAATTCAATTCAATATCTTTAATATGTTTGTATATTTTATTATCTGATTAAAATAATCCGTATTGAAAAACTTGTTTTTATATAGTACAATATAAGTAACTCGAGAGTTACTAACTAAGAAGTTAGTTAGTATGACCACTTTAAAGTGCTGTCTGAAATCTTTATTGTATTAAAAGTTATATTAAAAAAGGAGAATTTATTTTGAAAAAGGTGTCTTTGGTTCTTCGTTATCTATTCGCTATTTTCTATGTTTATTCCGCACTCGGCTATTTTTTTGGTTTTATGCCTTTGCCTCCGATGACAGGAATGGCACAGCAATTAATAGATGCAGAGGTGGCTTCAGGTCTCATGACCTTTGTGAAAATTACAGAGTTAGTTGGAAGTATTTTATTATTCTCTGATCTTCTAGCACCTTTGGCGTTAGCTGTATTAGCACCAATTACCATAAATATTCTTTTCTTTATTTTAGTGCTAAATCCGTCATTAACCGTTTTAGGAGTAGTTATGTTCCTAGTTCATTTGGTTTTGGTATTAAACTACCGGGAAAGATTTATGTTGCTTTTTAGAAAAACGGATTCATCTAAGCGTTCTTAAACGATTATTGCTTAATTAAATAAGTGTTACATACAAGGGGGTGGGTTGCCACTCTCTTTTTTTATTGACATTGATGTAAACACAAGAATAAAATTTAAGAGTATTGAAAGACTTAGTTATGTAATGCATTATACGTAACTCGAAAGTTACTGAAATATAAATTCATTAATACTCTATATAGGAGATAGGTGATTATTAAGTGGCTCGGGACCCTAACAAGGCTGAAAAAAGCAGAGAAAGCATTATGAATTCAGCGATTCATGAATTTGCGCGAGTTGGTTTTCATCAAACAAAAATATCAGATATTGTAGCCAATGCTGGTTTTTCGCAAAGAACTTTCTATATATACTTTAAGAATAAGGAAATTCTTTATATGGAGATTCTTGAGAACTGGAAGAACAAGTTAATTCAACAATTTATAATTGAAAAAAAGAACCTGAATGATCAAACTAATATCTGTAGAAGGTGGGAAGGAATATTCAAATTTATGGCGTATAATCCCGATTATACACGAGCCGTTTATTTAATGAATCCTTACATTGAAGAAATAAGAAAAGATATAATAAATTCTTTAATCCAAATTATGACTCAGGAGCAGGAAAATGGATACCTCAGGAGGGAAGTAAGTATTGGGATTTTAGCCGAGTCTACTTTAGCAACGATGGAGAGCTTAACTTTACGATTCGTATTAAATGGAAAGGAAAGCCCTATATTTCTGGCTGAACAAATATCGGATATATATCAAAATGGGGTTACACAAAAAAATTCAAATAATTTTTAGAGGAATTTATCTGAATGATGCTACTCAACTTAATGAGTTGTAATCCCGATAGTAGCTGAACCCTTTAATGGAATAACTAAATATGGCCTTTGTTCTAAATTTATTTAATTGTTCGTAATACGAAGGTACAGTTTAGTTCAATTAGAATCCATTTTTTTAATAAGATGAATTGTAATATCAAGTGCGACAGTTAAATGAAAACATAAAAAGCCCATACTCGCTTCGTGTAAAATAGAAGTTACCACACAACTTTTTACATGGGGGATGAGTATGAGTTATCCCCGTCTTACTACATTTGAGCGAGGTAAACTAAGAAGTACTTCATCAGACTAGATATTCCACAAGGTCTTTTGCAAAACAACTTGGGCGCCACCATTCCACCATTGCAAGAGAGTTGGGGAGCAATTCAGACTCAATAAAATCTTACGATAGCAAATCAGCACAATTAGAGTACACAGATCGGCGTCTATTTTGCCGTCCCAAGGGAAAGTGGACCCAACAAATGGCTGATAGGATTCAGGAGAAGCTCCAGCTCACCTGGTCCCCTGAACAGATAGAAAACGG